>CANGFT010000027.1 GCA_947453205.1 Beijerinckiaceae bacterium
ACCCAGCGCCGCGCCGTCAACATCTGGCCGCGCCCCTATCAGGATCCCCATCCCCCGATCTGGTTGACGGGCTCGAGCGACTTTGCGGGCATCTCCCGCGCCGCCGCGCGCGGCTTCGTCTTCGCGACCTTCCTGCAGCCCTATGAGAAGGTGCGCCAGCTCTTCGACGCCTATCGCGGCGCCTATCGCCTCAACGGCCAGCCCGGCGGCGGCGGCACGGCCTTCATGCCGCTCGTCTATGTGGCCGACACCGAGTCGGAGGCGGAAGCCGGCATGCGGGAGCTGCTCTGGTACATGGCGGCCAAGACAGAGCCGCAGTATCGCAACCCGCCCGGCTATGTGCCGGTGGAGTTCAACGTGAAGGCCCTGCAGGGCGCCTATTCCGGCCGCACCGACGCGATGCGTGCGCAGACGCTGGAGTTCCAGCGCGATCAGGGCGTGGTCATGTATGGGACGCCCGATCAGGTGGTGGCGCAGATCAAGCGCTTCTATGACCTCGTCGGCGGCTTCGACCACCTCCTGATGATGATGCAGGCGGGCTTCCTCGACCACGAGCGCACCTGCAAGAACATCCGGCTCTTCGCCAGGGAGTGCTACCCCGCGATCAAGGATCTGGCGCGCACCAAGCCGCTCGATCTGCCCATCGCTGCCGAATAGGTCGACCATGCAAGGCCGCACGATCTCTATCGACGACGTCGTCACGCATTATTTCGAGGCGGGCGTCGAGCATAAGGGCCGCAAGCCAAGCGTGCTTCTTCTGCATTCGGCGGAGTTCGGCGGCTGCGCGGAGACCTCGTGGGAACACAACATCCCGGCGCTTGCGCAGCATTATCATGTGCTGGCGCCGGACCATCTGGGCTTTGGACTGACCGACAAGGTCTTCGACTTCAATGGTCAGTTCAACAAGCGCATCCGGCATATCCGCCGCTTCATCGAGGCCATGTGCGTCGACAAGGTGCATGTGATGGGCAGCTCCATGTCGGGCGGCCTTTGCCTCACCGTGGCGGCGCGGACCGAGCCCGACTGGCCGCTCGCCAGCGTCACCTGCTGCTCGGGCGGCGGCGACGCTCCGGACAATGACGCGCGCAAGGTGCTCAACACCTATGACGGCTCGAAGGAGCATATGCGCCGCATCGTCGAGGTGATGTTCGTCGATCCCAAATGGGCGGCGGACGAGGCCTATATCGAGCGGCGCTGGAAATGGAGCCGCGCGCCCGGCGCCTGGGAGGCCACCGCCGTCGCCCGCTTCAAAGCGCCCTTCCCCAAGGAAGACGACGCCCGCGCCGAGCGCAACGCGATCAACTACGGCAACATCCGCGTGCCCACCCTCGTCTTCGCGGGCAAGCTCGATCCCCTGCGCAACCCCGGCTACACCGACGGCTTCGTGCCGAAGATCCCGGACTGCCGCCTGCATGTCTTCGAGAACGCAGGCCATATGGGCAACATCGAATGCGCCGCAGACTTCAACCGGCTGTGCCTTGAGTTCCTCGCGAGCGTGGATGCTTGATCTGATGGCATTTGGCAGTCGGCCGTTGGGCCCTGATCGACCGCCTAATGCCGACTGCCTAATCCCGACTGCCGACTGCCCACCTCCTCCTACTGCCCCGACGTCGCCGCCTTCACGCGCTCGACCACCTGCGGGGGCGTGTCATAGACCCTGGTGACGAGGGCCTGCAGGTCTTCGCCTGACATGGGCTCCACGTCGAGGTTCATCTTCTTCGCCTCGGCGATGAAGGCCGGGTCTTTGAACGCGTCCATGAAAGCCCTGCGCATGGCGCTTATGCGCTCCGCGGGAACCTCGGCGGCCATGATATAGGGGCGGCCGAACTGCTCCTGGCTGTAGACGAGGTCGAGCGCGCTGCGCTCCTGCTCATTGCGCGCGAAATCAACGCTTTTCGGCACGGCCTGCTTGTCGAGATCCGGATTGCCGACCGAGGCTTCCTGCACAAGCACCTTCACGAGCCCGCTGCGGAACCAGTCGGGATGGGTGGCGAAGACGCTGGCCCAGGCGGCGCCGCACTGACCATGGATTTCACCCTTCTCGATGGCGAGCTGGACTTCGCGATTGCCGGAATAGCCGAGCACCACTTTGAATTTCGTGCCGAGAACCGCGTTGAGCAGCAGCGGGAAGTCGCGCGTGGAGGCCGCCTCGCCGCCCGAGCCCATGACGATCTGCGTCTTGCGCGCCTCTTCGAAGGTCGTGGCGGGCGCGTCCGTGCGCACCACGCAGACATAGACGTCGCGGTTGGCGTTGCCGATATAGCGGAAGGCCGCGGGGTCGTAGCGCACCTTGCGCTTGTCGCCGAGCACGGGCTCGATGATGTTGCCGGGGTGGATGGCGCCCAGCACCGTCCCGTCCTTCGGCGCCACCGCCGTGACATAATAGGCCGCCGTGGCGCCCGCCGCGCCCGGCATGTTCTGCGCGACCACTGTCGGATTGCCCGGAATATGCGCGCCGATATGACGGGCGATGAGCCGCCCATAGGTGTCGAAGCCCCCGCCCGGCGCCGAGGCGATGACGACCGACACCGTCTTGCCCCGGTAGAAAGGCGCCACATCCTGCGCCTGCGCCGCGCCGCCGCAGACGAGCGCCGCCAACCCCGCCATGAAACGCAATGCGCTGGACATCCTTCTCTCCCTCAAAGCAATCGGGCGGCCCTTGTGAGGCCGCCCGCAATCATCTCGACACCGCCGTGTGAACTCAACACTCGACGTAGTTGCCGTATTTGATGAGGTTCTGCTTCTGGGCCTCGTTGCGGGGCGGCAGCTTGAAGAGCTTGTGCGCCGTGCCGCCGAGGATGTTGTGACGGGCCTTGTCCGTGAGGAAGGGCAGATCCCAGATCGTCGAGGGCAGATCGAAGTCCCAGTGGGGATAGTCGGAGGCGTAGAGCAGCGAGTTTTCCGCGTCGATCATGCGGAAGGTGCACTCCAGCGCATCCATGTCCTGAATCTCCATGGGCTGCGACGAATAGAACATCTCGCGCATATATTCGGAGGGCTTGCGCTTCAGCAGCGGGCATTCCGAGGGACGCAGCATGAACTCGTGGTCGATGCGCTGCATGACGAAGGGGATCCAGGCGAGGCCGGCTTCGATCCACAGAACGGGCAGCTTGGGGAAGCGCTCGTTCATGCCGTTCACGATCCAGTTCGTGCAATGCAGAATGTTGTACCAGGAGAAGCCCAGAGCATGGGCCGAGATGAAGCGGTTGCAGCTCTGGAAGGTGTGGTCGCCCCATGACGGACCGGAGTGGAAGGCCAGGGTCTGGCCGCGCTCTTCGATGGCGCGATAGGTCTTCATATAGGCGTTGTCATAGACCGGCATCTTGGGACGGACGGTCGTGACCATCCAGCCGCCGACGCCCTTGCGATGACCAAAGGTCTCGACGCAGCGCAGCGAGCCCTCGGGATCGCCGAAGGGCAGCGAGAGCTGGGTGAACATGCGCCCGTTTGTCTGCGGCAGGGCGACTTCCGTGACCCAGCGGTTGTAGGCCCAGCACAGTTCGAACTCCATCTCCTTCTGGGGATGCAGGCCGACGTTGAGCATGCCCGTGGGGAAGAGGCAGGAATAGTCGACGCCCATGGCGTCCATCCAGCGCTCGCCGAGCTGGGCGTCGCGCAAGCGGCCCGGATCGGTCTTCTCGGTGGAGCGCAGGGGATAGCGCGTCACGCGGCCGCCCATGTCCTGATAGCCGGGCACGGAGGGGAGCACGCTGCCGCGTCCGCCCTTGGAGCGGGCCGCCATTGCGAGCTGCTTGAGAACCTCGTTCTCCATGAAGGGGAGAATCTCACCGAAGTTTTCGTTTTCGTAGTGATGCGCGTCGACGTCGACGATCAGCACATCGTCGAACTTACGGTCACGCGTCTGCTTGGCGGCGTGGGCGAGGAGCTTGGTTGTGTTGAGCTCGTCCACCTGAACGCGGCGGCCACGATCTGAAATGAGGTCCATAGTCTTTCCCTCCTGTTTGTTCCAAACGGCGGCGCGGTCAGACTCCCGACCAGCTCTGCCACATACCCAGTTCGAAGACCTGCAGATCCACCGCTTTCAGCAGCGCGCTGCAGGTTATCATCGCATCGGTTCCAGTCACAGCGGCCCGCCCGGACAGCAGGGGATATTTGTTCCCGCTCTCCTGATTGGCGCCGTAGATCTTGCAGATGACGCCGACGAGGGCCTGCGTGGCCTCCGGCGTCAGCACCTCGAGTTCGCCAGCCTCGAACTTCGCCTCGAGGGCGGCGACGAGCGCCAGAGCCTGCTTCGACTCTGCGGTCTGGCGGGCCTCGACGCGGGCGGGGGCCGAAATCTTGCGCAAGATTTCGACCTTGGGGGCCTTCTCAGCCTTCGCCTTGGCGGTCTTGGCCTTGTCGGCGTTGGGCTTGTCGCCTTTCGCCTTGGCCTTGCTGGAGGGCACGCCCTCCCAAATGGCCTTGACGAAATGCACCTTGTCCTCGCCCACCAGAGCGCCGGCCGCGACGCCCGCATGGGCCTCAGCCTTGACCTTGGCAGGCTTCGCCGGCTTGGCGGCCTTGGCGGGCTTCCCAGCCTTTCCAGCCTTGGCCTTCGGAGCCGTCTTGCCGGCCTTAGGCGACGACATAGACGTCGTTTCCTTTCTGGACGACGTCGTACTTCCGCAGCTTGAGCTTGCGGTTGGAGACGTGCTCGCCGGTCTTCATGTCATATTCGTAGCCATGCCACGGACAGACGAAGTTCATGTCATTGGTGAAGTGAAGGCCCATCGAGGTCTTGTCGGGGCGCAGGCGCTCCTCGACGCGGGCGATGGTCAGGCCCTCGCAGGCCGGTCCGCCCTGATGCAGGCAGAAGTTGCTGTAGGCGTAGAACTCGCCCTCATGCCTAAAGATGCCGATCTCGTGTTCGCCGATGCGCACGATCTGACGATCGCCATCCTTGAACTCGGACGCCTTTCCCACGAACTGCTCGGCCATGAGCGGTGATCCTCCCGGAAATGAAGTCAGGCTGTCGCGCACTGGCGCGCCCTGCCCTTACCGATCTAAGGAAAGGCGGAGCCGTCGTCCAAGACATAATCGTTGGGGCAGACCAAAGCTTTTCGTGGTGTGCGCTGCACAATAAGCAAAATCAGCGCAATGGCCGCGCATAGGGCTCCATGGAGGCCAGCGCCTTGGCGGAAAGTCCGTGGAGAAACTCCAGCACCGCCTCCTCATGGGTGAAGCCCGGGCGCTTGAGCGGGCGCACCATATAGAGCGTGCGGGTGATGGACGGCCGCTCGATGCGCCGGGCGACGAGCCCGCCGCTCTCGATCTCACGCGGCGCCAGCGAATAGGGCATGATGGTGGCGCCGCCGCTGCGGGCGATCAGCGCCTTCATCGAGGAGATGGAATGGACCTCATAGGCGAGGCGCATGGTCAGTCCGAGCCGCCGCGCCTCTCCCTGCACGATGTTGCGGATGATGCCGCGCTCCCCCGCAATGACCAGTTCAAAATCCAGCGCCTGCGCCAGGCTCACAGGCCCCGGCGCGACCCTGGCTTCGGGGCTGGTGACGAGCAGCAGGTCCTCCTCGAGCAAAGCGACGCGCTCGAGATCGGGCCGCTCGGCCACGTTCCAGGCGAAGGCGACGTCGATCTGGCCCCGGTCGATGGCGTCGAGCAGGACCACGCTGCGCTCCTCCACCAGGCTGAGGGAGACGCCTGGCAGGCTGCGGCGGGCCTCGATCAGAAGGTCCGGCCCCAGCAGCAGCATCAGGCTGGGCGGCATGCCCAGCACCACATGGTCGGTCTTGGGAGAGGAGAAGGCCTGCAATTCCCGCTGGGTGGCCTCAACATCCGCCAGAATCCGCCGCGCCCGCTCAAACAGCAGCTTGCCCGCCTCCGTCGGCGTGACGCCGCGCGAATGGCGCACGAGAAGGTCGAGACCCAATTCGCTTTCGAGCTGGCGGATCTGCACGCCAAGCGCGGGCTGGGCGACGTTCAGTTGTTCGGCCGCCGCCGTCATGTTGCCGGCCTCGACCACCCTGATGAAATATGACAACTGCCGGAAGTTGATGGCGGCCTCCCCTTTGCGCCATTGATAGAGCTTTGGCGCGGGGGGGTGCAAGGGGCGCGCGAAGCGCAGCAAATCAGCCCGCGAAATAATCCCTGAGCACCCGCCCGTAGATCGCTGTAAGCCCCTCGAGGTCCGCGACCGCTATATGTTCATCCACCGCATGCATGGTCTTGCCGACAAGGCCGAATTCGACGACCGGGCAGACGTTCTTGATGAAGCGCGCGTCCGAGGTGCCCCCCGTGGTGGAGAGTTCGGGGCGACGGCCCGTTTCAGCCTCCACAGCACGCGCGACCATGTCGACGAAGGGGCCGGGCTGGGTCAGGAAGGCGTGGGCGTTGGTGGGCGCCATGTCGAGCGTGTAGTTGGCTGCGCCCGCCACGGCGGCGAGCCGCTTGCGCAACTCCGCCTCCAGCGTCTGCGGCGTCCACAGATCGTTGAAACGGATGTTGAAAGCGGCCTTCGCCTGCGCGGGGATCACATTCACGGCGGGGTTGCCGACGTCGATGGTGGTGATCTCGAGGTTCGAGGGGTCGAAATGGGCGGTCCCGCCATCAAGGGGGCTCGCCAGAAGGGCGGCGCAGAGGCGCAGGATATGGTGGACCGGATTGTCGGCGAGATGGGGATAGCCCACATGGCCCTGCTTGCCCTGCACGGTCAGGCGCCCCGACAGCGACCCGCGACGGCCGATCTTGATCATGTCGCCCAGCGCATCGGGATTGGTGGGCTCGCCAAGGATGCAATGGTCGAAGCGCTCGCCGCGCGCCTGCGCCCAGTCCAGCAGCTTCACCGTGCCGTTGACGGCAGGGCCTTCCTCGTCGCCGGTGATGAGAAAGGCGATGGAGCCCCTGGGCAGGCCATGGGCGCGCAGATGGGCGAGGGCCGCGGCGATGGAGGCGGCCACCCCGCCCTTCATGTCGGTCGCGCCCCGGCCCCAGATCATGCCCTCGGCCAGCTCCGCCGAGAAAGGATCGAACCGCCAGGCGCTGGCGTCTCCGACCGGCACCACATCCGTATGGCCCGCAAAAAGCAGGCAGGGGGCGCCCGTTCCGATGCGCGCATAGAGATTGGGCGTGTCCGGATAGCCCTCCTGCGAAAAGCTCACGAGATGGGTCTCGAAGCCCGCTTGCGCGAGCGTGCGCTCGATCAGCCCCAGCGCGCCGGCATCCGCCGGGGTCACGGAGGGACAGCGGATGAGGGCGCGGCAGAGGTCGAGGGCCTCGCTCACGAGGGATCCCTGAGCAGGCCGAGATCCACCACATTCCAGAGGATCGTCGTCAGAAGGGCGGCGTCGGCGAGCGTGACGGTCCACCAGGGCATGGATTCGCTGACGCGCGGATGGAGCCAGTGCGCGGCGCCGCTGAGGAGCGCGAAGAGCGGGAGCAGCCCCGCAAGCGCTGGCGGACGCCCGCGCGCCCGGCAACGCTTGGCCGAGAGATTGTAATGGCTCACGCTGATGAGGATCACGCAGAAGCCGAAGAACACGAGATAGGCGTAGGCGGCGAAGATGTTCGCATCGAACAATTCGGTGCGGGAGGCTACGTTCTGCGCCTCGTAGGCATAGGTTCCGACCTCCCTCCAGATGGCGGTCAGAATGGCGAGGCAGCCCGTCAGGAAGATGGTGCTGCGCCACCACATGCCGCGATCAATGACCCCCTGGTCCGTGCGGAACAGGAAGGTCAGGATCTCCGAGGTGCTGGCGTTCGGGGGCATGCTCACCCTCAGTCCCTCAGCAGCTCATTGATGCCCGTCTTGGAGCGGGTCTGCGCGTCCACGGTCTTGACGATGACGGCGCAATAGAGCGAGGGGCCGGGGGTTCCATCCGGCAGGGGCTTGCCGGGCAGCGAGCCGGGCACGACCACCGAATAGGGCGGCACATAGCCCACATGGACCACGCCGGTGCTGCGGTCGATGATGCGGGTGGAGGCGCTGATGAAGACGCCCATGGAGAGCACCGAACCCTCGCCCACGATCACGCCCTCGACCACTTCGGAGCGGGCGCCGATGAAGCAGTTGTCCTCGATGATGGTCGGATTGGCCTGCAGGGGCTCCAGAACGCCGCCGATGCCCACGCCGCCCGACAGATGGACGTTCTTGCCGATCTGCGCGCAGCTGCCCACGGTCGCCCAGGTGTCGACCATCGTGTTCTCGTCCACATAGGCGCCGAGATTCACGAAGGAGGGCATGAGGACCACGTTCTTCGCGATGAAGGCCGAGCGGCGCACGATGCAGCCGGGCACCGAGCGGAAGCCCGCCGCGCCATGCTCCTTGGCGGTCCAGCCCTCGAACTTGGAGGGCACCTTGTCCCACCAGGAGGAGCCGCCGGGGCCGCCCGAAATCGCCCACATGTCATTGAGGCGGAAGGAGAGCAGCACGGCCTTCTTCAGCCACTGGTTGACCGCCCAGGCCTCCGGCCCGCTCTTGCCCTCGACCTTATAAGCCACGCGCGCCGCGCCGGTGTCGAGCAGGTTCAGCGCCTCGTTCACGGCGTCACGCACCTCGCCCGTGGTGGCGGCCGTGACATTGGCGCGGTCCTCGAAGGCGGCTTCGATGATTTTTTCGAGTTGAGCGTGCGACATGGACCAATTCTCCGGATGCGGGTTTGGCGGGAGATTTCGTCGGACGAAGGGGCGGAGTCAAGGCGAAGCCGGGGCCGCAGGCGCCGTTGCGACGAAAAACCGCCGCGAAAGCTGGGGAAAGCAGGCCTCGACGCGCCAGCCGAAGGATCGGAGCGCTTGCGCAGCGGGCGCCGGGCCGCATAAGGTCGACGCCCCGGATCGCCGGGTTTTTGCGTCAAGGTGGATCATGAAAGTCACGCTCGAACGGGGGGCTCTCCTCAAATCGCTGAGCCATGTGCATCGCGTCGTGGAGCGCCGCAACACCATCCCGATCCTGTCCAACGTGCTGCTGCAGGCCCGCGATGGCGCGCTGCTCCTGCGCGCGACCGACCTTGACCTTGAAATCACCGAAAGCGTCGCCGCCGACGTCGGCCAGGCCGGGGCCACGACCCTGCCCGCCCACACGCTCTATGACATCGTGCGCAAGCTGCCCGAGGGCGGCCAGGTCTCGCTGGAGACCAGCGGCGACAGCGGCCAGCTCCTGCTGCGCTCGGGACGCTCGCGCTTCAACCTGCAGTCCCTGCCCGAGAGCGACTTCCCCGATCTCACGGCGGGCGACCTGACGCATCGCTTCACCCTCAACGCCGCCGATCTCAAGAAGCTGATCGACAAGACCCAGTTCGCCATCTCGACCGAGGAGACGCGCTACTACCTCAACGGCATCTTCATGCACACGATCGAGGTCGAGGGTCACATGATGCTGCGCGCCGTCGCCACCGACGGCCACCGCCTCGCGCGTGTCGAACTGCCGGCGCCGGCTGGCGCGGCGGGCATGCCCGGCGTCATCGTGCCGCGCAAGGCGGTCACCGAAGTGCAGAAGCTCGTGGAGGATCTTGGCGCCGAGGTGATCGTGGAGATGTCCACCACCAAGGCCCGCTTCACCTTCGGGCCGGTGGTCCTCACCTCCAAGCTCATCGACGGCACCTTCCCCGATTACAACCGCGTGATCCCCACCGGCAACGACAAGCGCCTGACCGTGGATTGCGCGCCCTTCGCCGCCGCTGTCGACCGCGTCTCCACGATTTCCTCGGAGCGCGGCCGTGCGGTCAAGCTGGCCCTCACCGATGGCAAGCTCACCCTCTCCGTCACCAATCCGGACTCCGGCTCGGCGACCGAGGAGCTGGAGGTCGACTATGACGCGGCCCCCATCGACATCGGCTTCAACGCGCGCTACCTGCTCGACATCACCCAGCAACTCGACAGCGACACCGCCTTGTTCAAGCTCGCCGACCCCGGCTCGCCCACGGTGATCCAGGATCGCGACGGCGCCGCCGCGCTCTATGTGCTGATGCCGATGCGCGTGTGAGGGGCGCATCCCTCAGGCCCTCATGACCTCTGGCGCGGATTTTTCAGCCTCCCTGCGCCGCCCCATGGTGCGGCGGATTCAGCTCGTCGATTTCCGCTCCTACAGCGCGCTTGACCTCTCCATCGAGGGCGAGCTTGTCGCGCTGACCGGCGAGAACGGCGCGGGCAAGACCAATGTGCTCGAAGCCCTCTCCATGTTCACGCCGGGGCGCGGACTGCGACGGGCGGACCTTGGCGATCTCGCGCGCATCGGCGGGTCGGGGCGCTGGGCGGCCTCGCTGACGCTGGAGACTGACGGCGACAGGGTGCAGCTCGGCACGGGGATCGAGCATGCCGAGGGGGGCTCCGCCCGGCGCTGCCGCATCGACCGGGCGCCCGTCAGCTCGGCCCGCGCCTTCGCCGACCATCTGCGCCTGGTCTGGCTGACCCCCGCCATGGACGGGCTCTTCGCCGGGCCTGCGGGCGAGCGGCGGCGCTTTCTGGACCGCCTCGTCCTCGCCGTCGATTCCGACCATGGAGCCCGCGTCAACGCCCTGGAGCGGGCCCTGCGCAACCGCAACCGCCTGCTGGAGGAGGGGATGCGCGATGCGGGCTGGCTCGACGCCGCCGAGCAGGAGCTGGCGGGCCTCGCCATCGGGGTCTCGGCGGCGCGCATGGAGACGGTGACGCGGCTCGCCGCCCTCATCGCCGCAGGACGGGACGAGGCCTCGCCCTTCCCCTGGGCGGAGATCGCGCTCGAAGGCGAGATCGAGCGGATGCTGCCGGTCATGCCCTCGCTCGAGGTCGAGGACCGCTACCGCGGCCTGCTGCGCGCCAACCGGGGCAGGGACGCCGCCGCCGGGCGCACCCTCATCGGGCCGCAGGCCAGCGATCTCGTGGTCCTGCACGGCCCCAAGCAGGCCGAAGCGGGACGCTGCTCCACGGGCGAGCAGAAAGCCCTGCTGGTCGGCCTCGTGCTCGCCCATGCGCGGCTGGTCGCGGCCATGACGGGCATGGCGCCGCTTGTCCTGCTCGACGAAATCGCCGCCCATTTCGACCCCCGCCGCCGCGCCGCCCTCTATGAGGCGCTTGGGCGGCTTGGCGGGCAGGTCTGGATGACCGGGGCGGACCCTTCCGCCTTCGAGGGCATGGGCTCCAGGGCCCAGCTCCTGAGGGTCTCGCACGGCCAGATCGCGGCCGCCTGAAAAAAGCCCGGCGGCCCCTGCGAATCGCCTGTTCGAAGCCCCATATAAGCAACAAGAAACCCTGCATCCGGCCCCGGTTTTGGGCTACATTGCTAAGAACGAATCAGAATTTCGCGACATCCCCTCAGACGGGCCCTCCAAAGCCCGCTCACAGCGTCTGGACACATGGCCGAACCTGCAGCCTCCCTGCCCCCGACTGACCCCGCCTCGCCCAACGCCTATGGCGCCGATTCCATCAAGGTCCTGCGCGGCCTCGACGCCGTGCGCAAGCGCCCGGGCATGTATATCGGCGACACCGACGACGGGTCCGGCCTGCATCACATGATCTACGAGGTGGTGGACAACGCCATCGATGAATCGCTGGCCGGCCACGCCGATCTCGTCACCGTCACGCTGAACGCCGACGGATCATGCACCGTCACCGACAACGGACGCGGCATCCCCACGGACATTCACGCCGAAGAGGGCGTGTCGGCGGCTGAAGTCATCATGACCCAGCTTCATGCGGGCGGTAAGTTCGACCAGAACTCCTACAAGGTCTCCGGCGGCCTGCATGGGGTGGGCGTGTCCGTCGTGAATGCGCTCTCCATCTGGCTGAAGCTGCGCATCTGGCGCGACGGGAAGGAATTCTTCATCGAATTCGCCCATGGCGACGCCGTGGCCCCGCTCATCACCGTGGGCCCTGCGCCGCTCGTCAACGGCAAGCCCAAGCGCGGCACGGAGGTCACCTTCCTGCCCTCGCCCGCCACCTTCACCATGGTCGAGTTCGATTACGCCACCATCGAACATCGCCTGCGCGAACTGGCCTTCCTGAACTCGGGCGTGCATGTGATCCTGACCGACGCGCGCCATGCCGAAGCGAAGGTCGAGGATCTCTTCTACGAAGGCGGGCTTGAGGCCTTCGTGCGCTATCTCGACCGCGCCAAGACCCAGCAGATGGACCAGCCGATCATGATCAAGAACGATCGTGACGGCATCGGCGTAGAAGTCTCCATGTGGTGGAACGACAGCTATCACGAGAATGTGCTGGCCTTCACCAACAACATCCCCCAGCGCGACGGCGGAACCCATCTGGCGGGCCTGCGCGCGGCGCTCACGCGCCAGGTCACCTCCTATGCGGAGTCGACCGGCCTCACCAAAAAAGAGAAGGTCGACCTTTCCGGCGACGACTGCCGCGAGGGCCTCACCTGCGTCCTTTCGGTGAAGGTGCCGGACCCCAAGTTCTCCTCGCAGACCAAGGACAAGCTCGTCTCCTCCGAAGTGCGTCCCGTGGTCGAAGGCCTCGTCAATGACGCGCTTGGCCGCTGGTTCGAAGAGCATCCGCTGGATGCGAAGAAGATCGTCGGCAAGGTGGTCGAAGCCGCGCTCGCCCGCGAGGCCGCCCGCAAGGCGCGCGAGCTCACCCGCCGCAAGGGCGTGCTCGACGTGGCGAACCTGCCGGGCAAGCTCGCGGACTGTCAGGAGCGCGACCCCGCCAAGTCCGAACTCTTCATCGTCGAGGGCGATTCGGCCGGCGGTTCGGCGAAGCAGGGCCGCAACCGCGAATATCAGGCGGTGCTGCCCCTGCGCGGCAAAATCCTCAACGTGGAGCGCGCGCGCTTCGACAAGATGCTGACCTCGCAGGAGATCGGCACGCTGATCACAGCGCTTGGAACGGGCATCGGCAGTCAGGAGTTCAATCCCGACAAGCTGCGCTATCACAAGATCATCATCATGACGGACGCGGACGTCGACGGCGCCCATATCCGCACGCTGCTTCTGACCTTCTTCTTCCGGCAGATGCGCGAATTGATCGAGCGGGGCCATATCTTCATCGCCCAGCCGCCGCTCTACAAGGTCTCGCGCGGCAAGTCCGAGCAATATCTCAAGGACGAGCGGGCCCGAGAAGACTACCTCATCGAAAACGGCCTCGACAACGCCCTGCTGCGCCTCGCCCATGGCGAGGAGCGCGGCGCGGCCGACCTTCGCGGCCTCGTCGAGGAAGCGCGGCTCGTGCGTCAGGTGCTGTCCTCGCTGCATTCGCGCTATGACCGCGTGGCGGTGGAGCAGGCGACCATCGCCGGCGCCCTCAAGCCCATCGCGGCGCTTGGGGAGAGCGAGGCGGCGCGGCTTGCGCAGGATGTCGCCCGGCGTCTCGACGCCTTGTCCGACGAGACCGAGCGCGGCTGGGAAGGCCGGGTCGAACAGGGCGGCTATGTCTTCACCCGCGAAGTGCGCGGCGTGCGCCAGGCCGCGACGCTCGATGCGGGCCTGCTCGCCTCCGCCGAGGCCCGCCGTCTCGACGAACACGCCCGCTCGCTGCACGAAATCTTCGCAAAGCCCGCGCTTTTCGTGCGCCGCGCCGACGAGACGCCGGTCGCAGGGCCCAGCGCCCTCGTCGATACGGTGATGGCGGCAGGCCAGAAGGGCGTCAGCCAGATGCAGCGCTACAAAGGCCTTGGCGAGATGAATCCCGAACAGCTCTGGGAGACCACGCTCGACCGCAACGCCCGCTCGCTGCTTCAGGTGAAGGTGCGCGAGGCCGATTCGGCGGACGACATCTTCGTGAAGCTGATGGGCGACGCGGTGGAGCCACGCCGCGAGTTCATTCAGGAAAACGCGCTGAGCGTGGCCAATCTCGACGTGTGAGGCGCGGGCGTCGCTATGTCGGACAAACCCGAAGACGGCCTGAGGCTGCTGGCGCAGGATGAAGAGGATCTCGCGATCCTCTCCGCCCATATGCAGGATGCTCTGGTGCGGGTCGGCGACATGACCTTTCTGCCGAAATCCGGGGTCTTCGCACTCGTCGGGTCGCGCTTCGACTGGGTCGCCGCCGAGCGCGGGCTGCGCCAGCGTCGGCAGGTGGGCCTGCATTTCGACCGGGTGCTGAAGGCGAGCCGCAAGGGCTTCGAACAGGCCCGGCCCGAGGACGTTCTGAACCTCCTGAGCATGGCCTTCACCGTGGCGGACGCGCCCGCCGGGATCGTGGATCTCGTCTTTTCAGGCGGCGGCGCGGTGCGGCTTGAGGTCGAATGTCTCGAAGGGCAGTTGCGCGATCTGGGTCCGAGGTGGCAAACCACTCTGCAACCTGGCCACGCTGGAGACGGCGGGCCGTCAACCACCTGATTTTCCGGAGCACAAGCGATGCCTTCGCGGCTCGACATGCGGCGCGACACCTTCGCCGCCGAATTCACCGCCCTTCTCGCCACCAAGCGCGAGGTCTCGCAGGATGTGGACGCGGCCGCCGCCGCGATCATCGCGGACGTGATCGCGCGGGGCGACGCGGCGCTGGCGGATTATTCCGCAAGGTTCGACAAGGTGGACCTTGCGGCGAGCGGATTGCGCATCAGCGCTGCCGAGATCGCCGCAGCCCGCGCCGCCTGCGATCCCGCCGCGCTTGACGCGCTGAGGGTCGCCCATGAGCGCATCACCGCCTTCCACGCCCGCCAGAAGCCCGCCGACCTGCGCTTCACCGATGCGCTTGGAGTCGATCTTGGCTGGCGCTGGAGCGCCATCGAGGCGGTCGGCCTCTATGTGCCCGGCGGCACGGCGAGCTACCCCTCCTCGGTCCTGATGAACGCCGTTCCCGCCAAGGTCGCGGGCGTGCCGCGCATCGTGATGGTGGTTCCCACCCCCAATGGCGAGGTGAACCCGCTGGTGCTGGCCGCCGCCGAACTCGCCGGGGTCGATGAAGTCTACCGCGTCGGCGGCGCGCAGGCCGTGGCGGCGCTGGCCCATGGCACGGCGACCATCGCGCCCGTCGCCAAGATCGTCGGCCCCGGCAACGCTTATGTGGCCGCCGCCAAGCGCCGGGTCTTCGGAACCGTGGGCATCGACATGATCGCCGGGCCTTCCGAGGTGGTGGTGCTGGCGGACGGCTCCGCCAATCCCGACTGGATCGCCATGGACCTCATGGCCCAAGCCGAACATGACACAGCCGCCCAGTCGATCCTCATCACCGACGACGCGGGCCTTGCCGAGGCGGTCGCCGCCGCCGTCGAGCGGGCGCTGACCACCCTGCCCCGCCGCGCCATCGCCGGGGCGAGCTGGAATGATTTCGGGGCGATCATTCTGGTGGAGAGCCTCGCCAAGGCCCTGCCGCTCGTCGACCGGCTTGCGCCCGAGCATCTGGAGATCATGGCCGAGAACGCCGAAGAGCTGACGGCGGGCGTGCGCAACGCGGGCGCCATCTTCATCGGCGGCCATACGCCCGAAGCCATCGGCGATTATGTGGGCGGCTCGAACCATGTGCTGCCAACGGCCCGCTCGGCCCGTTTCTCGTCCGGGCTCGGCGTGCTCGATTTCATGAAGCGCACCTCGATCCTCAAATGCAGCCCCGAAAGCCTGCGCGCGCTCGGCCCCTCGGCCATCGCGCTTGGGGAATCAGAGGGCTTGCATGCGCATGCGCGTTCGGTTGCAATACGCCTCAACCTTGGTTGAGGCCCCATGCCCCAGAAGGAAGTCCAGAGGCTTGATCGGCTGGTCTCCGTCACTCTTGACGAGACCTCCATCGGCCGTGGGAATCCCGATCAGGAGCATGAGCGCCAGATCGCCATCTGGGATCTTGTGGAGGAGAACAGCTTCGGCGTCGAAGGGCATGGGGGCGGCCCCTATGGCCTGATCCTGGCGTTGCAGGAAAAGAAGCTGCTGTTTGACGTGCGCGACCCGCAGGGCGAGCCCATCGTCTCGCATGTGCTGTCGCTGACGCCGTTCCGCAGCATCCTGCGCGATTACTTCATGGTCTGCGAAAGCTATTACGCCGCCATCCGCACCGCGACCCCCTCCCAGATCGAGGCCATCGACATGGGGCGGCGCGGCCTGCACAACGATGGCGCGCAGCTGCTGGCCGAGCGCCTGCAAGGCAAGATCATCTGCGACTTCAATACGGCCCGCCGCATCTTCACGCTGGTGACAGCCCTCCATTGGAAAGGCTGATGAGCGAGGCCCCGCCCGGATCGGCAGGCGCAGGCGCGCGCGCAAGGCCGCAATCCGTGCTCTTCGCCTGCACCTATAACGCCATTCGCTCGCCCATGGCGGAGGCGCTGGCGAAACATTTCTTCGGCCGCCAGATCTATTTCGCCTCCGCAGGCCTGCGCAGCGGCGAGCTCGACGGCTTCGCCGTGGCCGTCATGGACGAGCTTGGCATGGGCATCGCCAAGCACAAACCCCAGACCTTCGAGGATCTCGAGGACGCCAGCTTCGATCTCATCGTGACCCTCTCCCCCGAAGCCCACCACAAGGCGCTGGAGTTCACGCGCACGCTGGCGGTCGACGTCGTCTACTGGCCGACCATCGACCCCACCGCCGTGCAGGGCTCGCGCGAGGCGATCCTCAGCGCCTATCGCGGCGTGCGCGACAGTCTGCAGAAGCGGATCATGGAGGCGTTCGACTGGCGGCCGATGGGGACGCTGTAGAGGGAGGCGACGCCTGAAACCTCGACTTTCAGGGTTTTACACCCTAGAATTGCGTGGTCTTCAAAAAAGGCGCAAGCGGATGCACCCCGATCTCTTGAGCAAGAGCGAAGCCTTGGCGGCTCTGTGCCGCGCCTATGGCGTAGCGCGGCTTGAGCTGTTTGGCTCTGCGGCCCGGGGGCACGACTTCAACCCGCAGACAAGCGATTTTGATTTTCTGGTCGAGTTCCAGCGAGAGCCCGTAATGTCGCCCCTGACGCAGTTCTTCGGCCTCGCGGAAGAACTTGAGGCGCTGCTGGGACGGCATGTGGATCTCGTGGAGGCGAGGAGCGTCAAAAACCCATTCGTGCAAGCGTCCATCAATCAGTCACGCACATTGGTTTTTGGAATGTAAGGCGACACGGCCCGCCCCATCACCTACCCCGCCACCCGCTCCGGAAACGCCGCCGCCAGCGCCTTCGCATTGGCTTGAACAACCCCGCGCTCCGTCATCAGCCCGCTCACGAGGCGCGCGGGCGTCACGTCGAAGCCGTGGTTCAGGGCGCCGGTTCCCTCGGGCGACAGGCGAATGGTGGCGAGGCCGCCGCTCTCGACGCGCCCCATCATATGCGTCACCTCACGGGCGCTGCGGGTTTCGATGGGAATGTCGCGGCCCTCGCGCAGTGAAAAATCAATCGAGGGCGAGGGCGCCGCCACATAGAAGGGCACGCCGTTGTCGTGGGCGGCGAGCGCCTTGAGATAGGTGCCGATCTTGTTGCAGACATCGCCGCAGGCCGTGACGCGGTCCGTGCCCACGATCACAAGATCGACCAGCCCCGACTGCATCAGATGGCCCGCGCTGTTGTCGACGATGAGCGTATGGGGAACGCCATGCTCGCCAAGCTCCCAGGCCGTCAGAAAGGCGCCTTGATTGCGCGGGCGCGTTTCGCTCACCCACACATGCAGGGGCAGGCCCGCGTCATGGGCCTTGTAGATGGGCGCGGTGGCCGTGCCCCAGTCCACGGTGGCGAGCCAGCCCGCATTGCAATGGGTCATGATGTTGAGGGTCTGGCCGGGCTTGCTGGCGGCGAGGGCGCGGATCACGGCCAGTCCGTGGTCGCCGATGGCGGCGTTGATGGCGACATCCTCGTCCGCGATGGCGGCGGCGGCGGCATAGGCGGCCCTGGCGCGCTCGGAGGGCGCGAGGGGCGCCAGCAGGCGGCGCATCTCCTCGACCGCCCAGGCGAGATTGACCGCTGTGGGGCGCGCGCCCGCGAGCCGCGCGCAGGCCTCAAGCAGGGCTGCGTCCGAATCGTCCGCCCGCATGGCCAGAGCCACGCCATAGGCCGCGGTGACGCCGATCAGCGGCGCGCCGCGCACCCACATGTCCGCGATGGCGGTCACGGCTTCGTCGAGGCTGGCGAGGCGGCGCGTCTCGAACCTGTGGGGCAGCGCCGTCTGGTCGATGATGACGACACCCTGCCCGTCCTCATCCCCGAAGATGCTGCGATAGTCCTGGCCGAGCGCACGCATGGTCGATTCTCCTCGGGCGCCAGTCTAGCAAACCCGGCGGCCCCCGGCGATTGACTCCGGCCCTGCGATGACTAGGCTGCGGCGTCCATTGCCGGGTCTGCCCGGCGCAACGAGCCAGCAGGTCTTCATGTCTAAACTGATCTTCCCCGCCGCCCCGGCGCCGACCCTCGCCATCGCGGGCAGCGATGACCGCATTCCCGTCCAGCGCGTCTTCTGCGTGGGCCGCAACTACGAAGAACATGCCAAGGAGATGGGCCAGCAGGTCGAGCGTGACGAGCCCTTCTACTTCACGAAGTCGCCCGAAGCGGTCGTGGCCGACGGCTCGACCATTCCCTACGCCTCCGCCACCCAGAACTATCACTACGAGTTCGAGCTCGCGGTGGTCATCGGCGCCCCCGCCTTCCGCGTCTCCAGGGACGAGGCTTTGTCCAAGGTCTATGGCTACGCCTGCGCCCTCGACATGACCCGCCGCGACCTGCAGCTCATGAAGCGCGCCAAGCAGCTTCCCTGGGACATCGGCAAGGACATTGAATTCTCCGCGCCTGTGGGCGTGGTCGTGCCCGCCGCCCAGTTCGGCACGCCCAAGGCCCAGCGCATCGAAATGCGCCAGAACGGCGTCACCAAGCAGGACTCGACCCTTGGCCATCTCATCTGGTCGGTGCCCGAGATCATCTCCCACCTGTCGACGCTCTATCACCTGCGTCCGGGCGACGTGATCCTCACGGGCACCCCTGCGGGCGTCGGCCCCTGCCAGCCCGGCGATGTGCTGGAAGGCACGATCGAAGGCGCAGGCAGCCTCAAGGTCACCATCGGCCAGCCCATCTGACCGAAGTGCAAGAGATTTTGAACGGCGGGGCGAAATCCCCGCCGTTTTCGTTTGGCGGATTGATTGACAAAGGCGATGGCGCTTCGCATCCTCCGGGCAAACCGGAGGAACGCGAATGCCCGTCTTGAAGGTCAACGGCCGCACCCATGATGTGCAGGCTGCGGAAGACACGCCCCTGCTCTATGTGCTGCGCAACGATCTTGCGGTGAACAGCCCGAAATATGGCTGCGGCCTCGCCCAGTGCGGCGCCTGCACCGTGCTGGTGGATGGCCAGCCCGTGCGCTCCTGCGTGACCGCGGCGAGCGCGGTCGCGGGGCGCGACATCACGACGCTGGAGGGCCTGAGCGCGGGCGGCAAGCCCAGCAAGCTCCAGCAGGCCTTCATCGACGAACAGGCCATGCAATGCGGCTATTGCGTCAGCGGGATCATCATGCGCGCGCAGGCCCTGCTCGACCAGAACCCCAAGCCCACCGACCGCGAAGTGCGCCTCGCGCTTGATGGAAACCTCTGCCGCTGCGGCGCGCAGAACCGCATGGTGCGCGCCGTGCTTCGCGCCGCGCAGGAGGGCTGAGCCATGACCATTGAAACCACCCGCCGCTCGCTCCTCGCAGGCTCCGGCGCTCTGGCGCTCGGCTTCTCCATCACCGGCGGCTCGCAGGCCCAGCAGCCGGCCGCTCCCGCCCTGCCGGGCGATCTGAAACAGCATCCGAAGGTGTCCTCGTGGCTGCGCATCGAAGGGGATGGCCGCGTGCGCCTGCTCATCGGCAAGGTGGAGCTGGGCCAGGGCATCCTGACTGCGGTGGCGCAGCTTTGCGCCGATGAGCTCGACATCGACATCAAGCGCCTCGACATCACCTCGGGCGACACCCAGCTCGTGCCGGACGAAGGGGTGACCGCAGGCTCCTTCTCCATGCCGAACTGCGGCAGCGCCGTGCGTCAGGTCTCCGCCGAAGCGCGGCAGATCCTCGTTTCGCTCGCCGCCGCGAAACTCGGCGCCGACGCCGCGAGCCTCACCGTCGCTGACGGAACGGTGAAGGCGCCCAATGGGGCGAGCGTCACCTATTGGGCGCTCGTCGCAGGCCGCGAGCTTGAGGTGGAATCCACCGGCAAGGCGCCGATCCGCCCCCGCGAGGCGCGTCGCTATGCGGGCAAACATGTGCCGCGCCTCGACATTCCCGCCAAGGTCATGGGCGATCAGATCTTCATTCAGGATCTGCGCCCGCAGGGAATGGTCCATGGGCGCGTGCTGCGTCCGCCGGCCTATGGGGCGAAGCTCGTGAAGCTCGAGGCCGCCGAGGTCGAAAAGATGCCCGGCGTCGTCAAGATTGTGCGCAACGGCGATTTCGTCGGCGTGATCGCCGAGCAGGAGGTGCAGGCGCTGAACGCCCATGCGCGGCTGCAGTCCATCGCCCAGTGGGACGTGCCCAAGACCGGCGAGACGCAAGACACCGTATATGACTGGATGCTGAAGCAGCCGGAGAAGCTGATCGTCATCAAGGACCAGCCCAACAAGACCGTGCCTGCGGACGCGCAGACGATCGAGGCTGCCTACAAACGCCCCTATCACATGCACGCCTCCATCGGCCCCTCCACCGCCATCGGCTTGCTCGATGCGCAGGGCGTGACCCATGTGGACACCCATAGCCAGTCGGTCTTCGAGACCGGGCAGGCCATCGCTGAGATGCTGGGCGTCGACAAGGCCAAGGTCCATTGCCGGCATGTGCAGGGGTCCGGCTGCTACGGCCACAACGGCGCCGATGACGTCGCCGCCGACGCCGCCCTGCTGGCGCAGGCCGTGCCCGGCAAGCCCGTACGCATCCAGTGGTCGCGCAACGACGAGCACAAATGGGAGCCCTATGGCTCGGCCATGCTCATCAAGACCAAGGCGCGTGTGGACGCAAAGGGCGACATTCTCGACTGGACGCTCGACCTGTGGTCGACATCCCATGGCACGCGGCCGGGGGGCAAGGCCGGCAATCTGCTGGCGGCGCGGATGCTGGAGAAGCCCTTCGCCCTGCCGACCCCGATCAACGGCGGCCCGCCCAACTATGCGGCCGACCGCAACGCCATCGCGCTCTATGAATTCCCCGGCCAGACCGTCAGCACGCACTTCCTGACCAATTTCGCCGCCCGCGCCTCCTCGACGCGCGGTCTGGGCGCCTACGCCAATGTCTTCTCCATCGAGAGCTTCATGGATGAGCTGGCGGCGCGCGCCAAGGCCGATCCTGTGGAGTATCGGCTGCGCTATCTCAAGGACGAGCGCGCCCGCGCCGTTCTGCAGAAGACCGCGGACATGCTGGGCTGGGCGAAATATGAAAAGGCCCCCGGACGCGGAAGGGGCATCGGCTTCGCCCGCTACAAGGGCCTCGCCACCTATTGCGCGGTGGCGATTGAAGTCGAGGTCAACCGGGCCTCGGGGGTGGTGCGCGTGCTGCGCGCGGTCAGCGCCGCCGATGCGGGCGAGGTCGTGGCGCCTGATGGCGTGAAGAACCAGATCGAGGGCGGCATCGTGCAGTCCCTGTCCTGGACCCTGAAGGAGGCCGTGCGCTTCGACGCGT
The DNA here is from genome assembly GCA_947453205.1 of Beijerinckiaceae bacterium. GTDB lineage: Bacteria > Pseudomonadota > Alphaproteobacteria > Rhizobiales > Beijerinckiaceae > Terripilifer. The sequence goes on from CANGFT010000027.1 coordinate 21,404, forward strand.
CTGGCGTGAAGTCGAGCGACTGGGTCTCCTATCCGATCCTGACCTTCAGCGAAGTCCCACCGATCACGGTGGAGCTGATCGACAAGCCCGGCCTGCCTTTCCTGGGCGCGGGCGAGGCCTCGCAGGGCCCCACCGGCGCAGCGCTGGCCAACGCGATCGCGGACGCCGTGGGCGCAAGGCTGCGCGACGTGCCCTTCACGCCTGTGCGGGTCAAGGCGGCGCTGGCCTGAGCAGGGCTTTGGAAGTTCGGTGGACGGCGGTCATTGGGTTCGACCGCCGACCGCTGATTTTTGACCGCCCCTAAGCAGATAAGCTGTGCTGCGGCCGCCGCCCGCGTCGCGCATGAGCACGCCTTGCGCGATGAGATCGTTGATGTCGCGCAGCGCGGTGTCGGGCGAGCATTTCTGGATCTTCGCCCATTTCGATGCGGTCAGCTTGCCGGTGAAGCCTTCGAGCAGTCGGATGAGCATGTCCTTCTGGCGAAGGTTGAAGGCGGCGTCCCGATGCTCCTCCCAGAACCGCGCGGCATGCAGCACGCCGGCGAGCATCTCCTCGGCGCCATCAAAGGCGCGATCAAGGCAGGCGAGAAACCAGGTCAGCCAGAGGGTGATGTCGCGGTCGCCCTTCTGGGTGGATTCCAGCATGGCGTAATAATCGCTCCGCTCGCGCCTGATCTGGGACGACATGCTGTAGAAACGCTGCGGCGTCCCCTCCGAGCGGGCCAGCGCCATATCCGCTATGGCGCGCGCCATGCGTCCGTTGCCATCTTCGAAAGGATGGATGGTGATGAACCATAGATGGGCGATGGCCGCTTTCAGGACGGGATCGAGGCTTTCCCGCGTCTCGAACCACGCGAGGAACCGCGCCATTTCCTCGGGCAGACGTGCAGCGGCGGGCGCCTCGAAATGCACCCTTTCCCGGCCAATCGGGCCGGAGATGACCTGCATGGGGCCTGCCCGGTCGTCCCGCCATATCCCCACGCGAATGGGCGCAAGACCGCTGCGGCCGGTTGGAAAGAGCGCCGCATGCCAGCCGAACAGACGCTCGTCCGTGAGGGGCTTGTCATAATTGCGGGTGGCGTCGAGCATCATATCGACAACCCCATCCACATGACGATCAGCGGGCGCAAGGGCGCCTATGTCTAGGCCCATGCGCCGGGCGAGGGAGGAGCGGACCTGACTGCGGTCAAGCGCCTCTCCCTCAATCTCGCTGGTCTTCACGACATCCTCGGTCAAGGTCTGGAGAACCGCCTCGTCGCGCAGGGGAAAACCGAGGGATTCCATCCGCGCGATCAGACGCCCTTGCCGATAGCGCAGGGCCCCCAGGGGGCCTGCGACATCAGCATGGCTCCATTGAAAGGCTGTCCAGTCGAGGAGCTCGTGAATATAGCTTGCCATAATCCGCACCTTTTGCGGAGAATAGCGGACCTTGCACTATTCCGACAAGTCTTATCTCCGCATTTTCTGCGGTGATTAGCGCCCCCAATCTCCGCAGCGGGCGAAGCTTCAGCTTCACCCGCTCGGAACGAGCGCAGCCACGCCCTGTCGAAAGCGCCTCAAAAAGAGCCGTTTCCAATGGTCGGGGTGACGGCCTGTGCTATCTTCACTCCTCAGGCCTTCCACAATTCAGGATTCGGTTATGGCGCTTCTCAGTCTGGCCGTCGCGGCCCTCTCGCTCGCCTCCCTCACCGTCTGGTGGTCGACGGCGGAGGTCTCCGCCCTGCTGCTGGGCGTCGGCGGCCTGCTCTGCGCGGGCGCCACCTTCAAATCGAGGGACATCTCGACCTTCCTGAAGATCTTCGTCGTGATCTTCTCCACGGAGGTGGTCGTCTTCGGCGGCTTGTATCTTCTGTCGCTCGGCGGGCTCTGGCCCGAGGCCCTGAAGGCCTACAAACTGCCGGACAGCGTGCCGCTCACGGTCGCCATGTTCACGATCCTCGTCTGGGGCATGTCGCATCTGAAGGTCGTGCGGAACATCACCTCCATCGCGGACCGCTATTTCGAGAATGAGTCGATCACGCGGGCCCGCATCTGGCCCTTCCCGGGCTTCGTGGTGCGCGAGCGGCGCCTCGCAATCAGCGCGGTCGTCTTTCTGGTGGTGCTGAACCAGGCGCAGGTCGGCATCAACGTCCGCCTGTCCTTCTTCAACCGCGACTGGTTCAATGCGCTGCAAAACAAGGATGGCGACACATTCTGGCGCCTGCTCTACACGGTCTTCCTCTTCTGGGCCGCCATCTACATCGCCAGCGCCATCATCGAATTCATCGCGCAATCCGTGCTCATCATCCGCTGGCGGCGTTGGCTGACGGAACATTACGTCGGGCGCTGGCTTGATGGCTCCACCCATTACCGCATGAGCCTCAAGGGTCCGAACACCGACAATCCCGACCAGCGCATCGCGGAGGACGTCAACCGCTTCATCGACGGGGGAAGCGTGGGCTATGGCATCTACTCCTATTCGATCCTGCTGATATCCACGCTCTCCTCGCTCGTCTCCTTCGCGGTGATCCTGTGGACCCTGTCGGCGGACTTCACCATTCCCGGCACCGACATCGCCGTCCCCGGCTTCCTCTTCTGGGTGGCGCTCGTCTATTCGGCCATAGGCACGCTCATCACCCATCTCATCGGGCGCTCGCTCGTCGGCCTCTACTTCCAGCGGCAACGCTATGAAGCCGATTTCCGCTTCTCCCTTGCGCGCCTGCGCGAATATTCCGAACAGATCGCGCTGCTGAAAGGCGAAGGCGCCGAACGGCGGCTCTCCATGGGCCGCTTCGGCAAGATCTTCGACAATTACCTGCAGATCGTCGACCGCCGCAAAAAGCTCATGGCCTTCACCGCCACCTATGGGCAGATCAGCCCCTTCATTCCCTATATCGTGGCGGCGCCCTTCTATTTCGCAGGCAAGATCCAGCTTGGCGTGATGACCCAGACCGCCAGCGCCTTCGGCCGGGTGGAGCATGCGCTGAATTTCTTCGTCACCTACTACACCTCGCTGGCCGATTTCAAAGCCGTGCTTGACCGTCTGTCGAGCTTCGACGCCGCCATCGACCAGGCGCATGACATGGAGCGCGCCAACGCCATAACGACCCCGCCATCGCTTGCGGGGGAAATCTCGATCCGGGATCTCGAACTCGCCCTGCCCGATGGGCGCACGATCATCACCAATGCGCAGCTCACCCTCAACGCGGGCGAGACGCTGCTGCTGTCCGGCCATTCGGGTTCAGGCAAATCGACGCTGTTCCGCGCGGTCGCGGGCATCTGGCCCTTCGGCAAAGGCTCCATCAGCGTGCCGGCTGGCGTGAGCGTGATGCTGCTGCCGCAGAAGCCCTATATTCCCATCGGCACGTTGCGCAACGCCGTGACCTATCCGCAAGACCCCGCCAGCTTCGACGACGCCGCGATCCTCAAGGCCCTCGAAAATGCGCTGATGGGCCCCTTCATCGCGTCGCTTGATGAGGAGGACAACTGGAGCCAGAGGCTTTCGGGCGGCGAGCAGCAGAGGCTCGCGGTCGCGCGCGCCCTTCTCGCGCGCCCCGACTGGATCTTCCTTGATGAAGCGACCTCGGCCCTTGATGAGCCGACGGAGGCGGCGCTCTACCGGGTGCTGGCGGACCATCTGCCGGGCGCCACCGTCATCTCCATCGGCCACCGCTCGACCCTCGCCGCCTTCCACCAGCGCCGCGTCGCCATGGAGAAGCAGGCTGGCGGCGTGGCGACGCCGGTGGAGCAGGCCAAGGCGGGAGCGGCGGAATAGGCCGCCCATAGAAAAGCCCGCCCCGCTCAGGGCGGGACGGGCGCGTTTTGCGATCAGATCGGCAATCAGTTGAGGGGCAGCGGCACGAAGCGCTTGTCATCCTGAGGCGAGGCCACAAAGAGCAGCGCCGACTTGCGGCCCTGATCCCTGAGCTCCTTCAGCTTGCGGGCGACATCCTCGGGCTTGGAGACGGCGTCCTGATTGATTTCGAGGATGCGGTCGCCCGCCGCGATGCGCTTTTCAGCCGCAGGCGAATTGGGCTCGACGCTGGTCACCAGCACGCCGTCCATCCCCTCCTTGAGGTTGAACTTCTTGCGTGCGTCGGCGGTCACGGCGCCAAGCTCCATCCCCAGCGCCTTCTGCACGGAGGAGGCGCCGGGCGCGGGGCCCTTGTCGCCCTTGCCTGCGTCAAGCGACGCCTGTTTCTCGCCGTCTTCGAGACGCCCGAGCGTGACCTTGAGCTCCTGCTCCTTGCCGCCGCGCATGACGATCACGCTGACCTCGCGCCCGACCGCCGTCGCGGCCACGATCTTCGGCAGTTCGCGGGAGTCCTTCACATCCTTGCCGTCGAACTTGATGATGACATCGCCTGACTTGATGCCCGCCGGCTTGCCCGGGCCCTTCTCGTCGACGCCCGCCACCAATGCGCCGCGCGGCTTGCCGAGCCCCAGGCTCTCGGCGATGGTCTCATCCACGCTCTGGATGCGCACGCCAAGCCAGCCGCGACGGGTCTCGCCGAATTTCTGGAGCTGTTCGATCACGGGCTCGAGGGTCGCCGCAGGGGTGGCGAAGCCGATGCCGACCGAGCCGCCCGACGGCGAGAGGATGGCGGTGTTCACGCCGATGACCTCGCCCGCCATGTTGAACAGCGGACCGCCCGAATTGCCCTTGTTGATGGAGGCGTCAGTCTGGATGTAGTTGTCGTAGGGGCCGCTGTCGATGTTGCGGTTGCGCGCCGAGACGATGCCAGCCGTCACCGTGCCGCCAAGGCCGAAGGGATTGCCCACGGCCATGACCCAGTCGCCGACGCGCATCTTCTCGCTATCGCCAAATTTCACGGCCTTGAGGGGCTTTTCAGGCTTCACGCGGAGCACGGCGACGTCGACCTTGGCGTCCTTGCCGAGCACCTCGGCCTTGAGGCGCTGGCCATCGGTGAAGATGACCGTGACCTCATTGGCGTCGGCGATCACATGGTTATTGGTGATGACGATGCCGGCGGGGTCGATCACGAAGCCCGAGCCGAGCGAGGCCGAGCGCCGCTGCTGCTGGCGCGGCCCGCCCTCGCCGCCCTGCGGGCCCTGGCCCCGGCGGCGGAAGAACTCTTCGAAGAGATCGTCAAAGGGCGTGCCCTGCGGAAGGTTTGGCGCAGCCGTGCGCTTGTCCTCCACGGTCTGGGAGGCCGAGATGTTCACCACGGCGTCGCTGACGTCGGCCGCAAGATCGGCCAGGGAGTCAGGCCCCTTGGCGAAAGCGGGCAGGCTCGTCACCGGCGCAAGGCTGGGAACGGCGGCGAGGCCCATCATGAGGGCGAGGGCGAGCCGCGGCAGTCGCCGGGCGGGAAGGTTGACCGGTGCAAGGCCCATGAAATGCTCTCCTGGTGACTGCGCCGGGAGATCCCCGACGCCGGACAATCGACCTACAGAATGGGGCGGAAAGGGGACCGGGAAAGCCGATTCAGCCCTCCCGGCGTTCATTTCCCGCCGAACGCCTATTTAACCGACGCCTCGCCCTGACGCCCTGAGTTTCCGAAAAACCGGAAGAACTCCGAATTGGGGCTCAGGATGAGCCTTGTGTCGCTGGATTTCAAGCCAGCTTCATAGGCCTGCATGCTCCGCCAGAAGGCGAAGAACTCGGGATCCTTGCCATAGGCCTCGGCAAAGACGCCGTTGCGCTGCGCCTCGCCCTCGCCGCGCAGCTGGTCGGCCTGCTGCTGGGCCTGGGCGCGCAGCACGATCACGTCGCGGTCGGCCTTGGAGGTGATGCGCTGGGCCTGTTCGGCGCCCTGGGCGCGGAACTCGGCGGCTTCACGCGCGCGCTCGGTCTGCATGCGGCTGAAGACCTTCTCGGAGATCTGCCGCGGCAGGTCGGCGCGGCGGATGCGCACGTCCTTGATGGTGACGCCGAACTTGCTCGCCTCCTGCTCCACCTGCTCGCGGATGCGGACCATGAGCTGGGCGCGCTGGTCGCGCACGATCTGAGGCATGTTGGCTTCGCCCAGCACACGGCGCACGGCCGAGTTCAGGACGTTCGCGAGCTGTCCGTCGCCGCGCGCGGTGGTGCCGACGGACTGGTAGAACCGCAGGGGATCCACGATCTTGTAGCGCAGGAAGGCGTCGACCTCGATGCGGTTGTTGTCGCTGGCGAGGACTTCCTGCTTGGAGGTCTCAAGATCGAGGATGCGGTTGTCGAGATAGACGACGGTCTCGATGAAGGGAACCTTGAAATGCAGGCCGGGCGAGGTGATGAGCCCGCGTCCCGTGATGGGCTCGCCGAAGCGCAGCACGAGCGCCTGCTCGGTCTGACGCACGATGAAGGCGGAGCCGGCGAGGCCGATGAACCCAAGCACGGCTGCGATGAGGACGGCGAAGAGAGCGACGGGGGACTTCATTTCGCGCCTCCCTGCTGGCTGATGGGACGGGCGGGCCCCTGACCCTGCGGGGCGTCGAGCGCGCCGAGCGGCAGATAAGGCACCACGCCCTGAGCCGACCCCGGCTGATCCACGATCACCTTGTTCATGCCGCCGAACACCCGTTCCATGGTCTCGAGATAGATGCGCTCGCGCGTGATGTTGGGCGCGAGCTTGTATTGTTCGAGCACCTGCAGGAAGCGGGAGGCCTGACCATTGGCTTCCGCGACGGTCTGCTCGCGATAGGCCTGCGCCTCCTGGATGATGCGCGCCGCCGCGCCGCGCGCCTCGGGCACCACGCGGTTGGCGTAGGCCTCAGCCTCGTTGCGCAGGCGGTCCTGATCCTGCTGGGCCGCCGTCACATCGCGGAAGGCCGCGATGACCTGTTCTGGCGGATCCACCGACTGCAGCTGGACCTGAATGATCTTGGCGCCGAGGCCGTAATCATCGAGCACCTTCTGCATCAACTCCTGCACGGCGGGCTCGATGACCTTGCGCTCGGCGGTGAGGATGCGCTGGATCTGGCTGCGGCCGACGATCTCGCGCATGGCGCTTTCGGCGACCGCCTTGATGGTGAGTTCGGGACGCCGCACATTGAAGGCGAAATTCTCCGGCTTGAGCGGATCGATCTGCCAGATGACCACGAATTTGACGTCGGCGATGTTCTCATCGCCGGTCAGCATCAGGCTTTCTTCGGGCACATCCATCGAGTTCTGGCTGCCGCTGCGCGGGTCGACCCGATAGTTGAAGCCGATGCTGGTCGTGTTGCGGTCTTCGACGCGCAGCTTCTGCACGGAGCCCACGGGATAGGGCAGATTATAGTGCAGGCCAGAACCGCTCTTGCTGACATAGCGGCCAAAGAGCAGGTTCAGCGCCGCCTCGTTGGGCTGCACCGTATAGAAGCCGCTGAGCGCCCAGGCGCCCACCGCAAGCACCGCCGCGAGGACGACGCCCTTGCCGCCGAAGCCGCCGCCCGGCATGACCTGACGCAGTCTGTCCTGCCCGCGACGAAGAAGCTCCTCGACGTCGGGCGGCGTATTGCCGCCAGATGGGCCCTGCCCCCATGGGCTCTGCCCGGGGGGCTTTCCCCAGGGTCCGCCGCCACCGCCGCCGCCACCTTGATTGCTCCAGGGCATCTGGTTCCTCGCCTAGGATGAAAGTCTATTGTGGGAAGTAAACACGGGCCCGGCTGTTTTCAATTGGCGGACCCTAAACCAATCAGACGCGGACATAGTCCACGAAGCTGAACCCGGCCTCGTCGCCGGGGCCCGGATCATGGGCGGCGCGGCCCGCCTCGCGCCAGAGGTTGGGATCTATGGCCGGAAAGAAGGCGTCGCCTTCGGGGGAAAGATCGACCTCGGTGATATGCAGCCTGGCGCATTGGCCGATCAGCAGCCGATAGAGCTCAGCCCCGCCCGCCACCACGATTTCCGGGGCTTTCAGCCCCTCCGCCAGCTTTTCGGCGAGCGCGATGGCGCTTTGGGGATCATGCGCCACATGGGCGCCATCCGCACGGAAGGCGGGATCGCGGGTGACGACCACGGTCTCCCGGCCCGGAAGGGGTCGACCGATGGAATCCCAGGTCCGCCGCCCCATGATCATGGGCTTGCCCATCGTGATCGCGCGAAAGTGAAGCATGTCGCTGCGCAATTTCCAGAGCAGCTTATTGTTCCCGCCGATCACGCCATTGCGCGCCACGGCCGCGACGATGGCGAGGGGGAGCGCCATCAAACCGCCACCGGGGCCTTGATGAGGGGCCAGGGATCGTAGCCCTCGAAGGCGATGTCCTCATAGGCGTAGTCGAACAGGGAGGCCGCCGGTTTCAGGGCGAGGCGCGGCAGGGGGCGCGGGGCGCGCGACAACTGCTCATGGGCCTGATCGAGATGGTTCAGGTAAAGGTGGGCGTCGCCGAAGGAATGGACGAAATCGCCGGGCTCAAGGCCGGTCGCCTGCGCCATCATGGCGGTCAAGAGGGCGTAGCTCGCGATATTAAAGGGCACGCCGAGGAAAATGTCGGCGGATCGCTGGTAGAGCTGGCAGGAGAGCCGCCCCTCGGCCACATAGAACTGAAACAGGCAGTGGCAGGGCGCAAGCTTCATGCGCGGGAGATCCGCCACGTTCCAGGCCGAGACCACGAGGCGGCGCGAGTCAGGGTTTCGCTTGATTTCTTCAAGCACCCATTTGATCTGGTCGTGGGTCTGACCGTCCGCGCCCTCCCAGGAGCGCCACTGGCGGCCATAGACGGGGCCGAGATCGCCCTTGGCGTCAGCCCATTCGTCCCAGATCGAAACACCGTTCTCTTTGAGATAGGCGATGTTGGTGTCGCCCTTGAGGAACCACAGAAGCTCATGGACGATGGATTTCAGATGCAGCCGCTTGGTCGTGACCAGCGGAAAGCCCTTCGAGAGGTCGAAACGCATCTGATGGCCGAAGACCGAGATGGTCCCCGTGCCCGTGCGGTCGGATTTGCGGACGCCCTCGTCAAGAACGCGGCGCAGAAGGTCGTGATAGGCCTGCATGTGCTTTCCCTGTGCGGCGGGCACCCTATCCTATCCGCAGGCGCCGCGCCTCTCCCCTTTCACGGCTTCCCCAGAAAGGTGACGAGGAGGCCGGCGAAATTGTAGAGGGTATGAAAGAGGATCGTCGTCCCTGTGCTGCCGGTGCGCTCGCGCAGGTAGCCCAGCAGCAGGCCCATGGGCAGGATGGCCATCGCATAGAGGTGGGTGGGCTCCCAATGCGCGAGGGCGAAGAGGACGGCGGTGATCCAGAGCGCCGCTCCAAAGCTGTAATGAAAGCGCAGGGCGGTGTAGATCCAGCCCCGGAACAGAAGCTCCTCGCAGAGCGGCGCGAGAAGGACGACGAGCAGGAAGGCGCTCGCAACGCCCAAAGGCCCATCGGGCAGGATCAGCCAGTTTTTGGCCTCCGGATGGATGAAACGCACCAGCGCGCCCGCCGCCAGCTGATAGGTCAGGGCTCCAAGCAGCAGCAGCCAGAAGACCCGGTCGGTCCTGAAGGGCGCCCAGCCCAGAAGGCTGCGCCAGCCAGCGCCCGCCCGCCGCCGCGCCACGGCGAAAATGGCGACAGCCGCCGCGAGATAAGCCGCGGAGCCGATGAGCAGGCCCGCGGTGGCGACCTGATCCAGCGAACCGGAGGTGAGGGCTGCAAAGCTGTCGCCGACATCCGCCCACCCAAACAGCAAGCCGTCGATCAGCGCGAAGAGGCCAGCCAGGCCGGCCAGGACGCCAAGGGTGATGGCGAGAACGCCAAGCAGGCTCAAGAGGAGGCCCAGGACCCCATAGGGGCCGACGTCAGGTTCGGCCGCAGTCTCGATCATCCCCTCCATGGCCGCCCTTTCCGCCGCCCGTCGAACAGGGCCCCGGGCAAATTGGCGCAGCAGGGGCGGAGAAACAAGAGCTTCACCTTAAAAACCCGGGGAAGCGCCTTTTCCTCGCCCATGGAAGGAGGCCGCCGCCTGTGCTAGGCAGGCGCGGTCCCGCCCTGACCTTTGGAGCCCCCCTTGCGCCTGAACCCGTTCGCCCTCGGCCTCGCCCTTTTGCCGCTGACCGGAGCCGCCGCCTTCGCCCAGAGCGCCGAACAATTCTACACGGGCAAGACGATCAGCTTCCTCGTGGGCGCCGGCGCCGGCGGCAGCTATGACATCTACGCCCGCACCCTCGCCAACCACATGGGCAAGCACATTCCCGGCAAGCCCATCATCGTGGTGAAGCTGGCGGGCGGCGTCGGCGGGGGCATCTCCACCTCGATCCAGATGGAGCATACGGCGCCCAAGGATGGCGCGACCATCGGCATGACCCAGCCGACCAATGTCACGAGCCAGCTCACCGAGGCGAGCGCGGCGGGCAAATATGACATTTCGAAATGGCGCTGGGTCGGCAATATGTCGCAGCTGCGCAATTTCGCCGGGGTCTGGCACACCGCTCCCGCGCAGACGCTGGAGGAGGCGACCAGGGTCGAGGTCATCATGGGCGCGACGGGGCGCAATTCTCCGACCTTCACCGTGCCGCAGGCGCTCAATGAAATTCTCGGCACGAAGTTCAAATTCGTGCTCGGCTATAATGGCGTGGCCGACCTCAACCTCGCCATGGAGCGCGGCGAGATTCAGGGGCGCGGCGCCTCATGGGTGAGCGTGGTGGCGCAGGCGCCCCAATATATCCGCGACAAGAAGCTGAAGGCCCTCGTGGTCGATGGCCTGACCCGCGATCCCCTGCTGCCGGACGTCCCGACCCTGCTGGAGCTCGCCCGCACCGAGGAACAGAAGGCCGCCTTGCTGATGATCTGCGGCTCCTCGGAATTCGCCCGCTCGGTCTTCCTGCCGCCGGGCGTGCCGCAGGACCGCGTCGACGCCCTTCGCAGGGCCTTTGACGCCACGATGAAAGACGCCGAATTTCTGGCCGAGGCCGACAAGGTCCAGATCCCCATCGAGCCCAACACCGGCGAGAATCTCGACAAGATCGCAAAGCAGATCGTGGCGACGCCGCCGGGCGCGGTGGCGCTCGCCAAGAAACTGCTGGGCAGCGAGTGAGAAAGAGGCGCCGCGCTAGGCGATCCCTCACGCGGCGCGCGACTTGGCGATAAGCCAGTAAGCGCAGGTCGTCAGGGGGCCTTTGACGATCAAGATCAGGTCCATCAACAGGGACGGCCTGACATCTCCAGGCTGAGGGTCCGCCGAAAAAAATAGAAACGGGACGAAGGCGAAGCCGACGAGGGCGAACACCCATAAATCGCTCTTGCCGAAAAAACGCGCGACACGGTGAGCGATCAGACAATGGACCGCGCCTCCGCCAAGGCCCATCGCCAGCGCCGACCACCATATCATCCCCGACAGGAGCTCAAGGTGACGCGGGCCCGCGATCTCTGGAGACGTCGCCATCGTCTTCAGCAGCAATGGCGCCGCCAATAGCGAAAGGGCTGCGCTGACCACCATGGCGCCCCCAAGCGCGGGGTAAGAAAACGCAAGCGGCTCGCCTGACGTAGGGGCCTCGCTGGTTGGCGCTGAGGACGAAGGCGTCGGCGCAGATTGACGCCTGCCAAATCCAGCCATGACGCAATCCTTTCCATATCAGGCGATCAATGGCGCGTGGGCGTCAAAAACGACCACTGCGAAAGCAAAACATATCACAAGCTTGACATTAATAAAGGCGTTTTGGAAAACCCTGGCTCCGCCTCAGGGCTTGTAGACCAGCGCCGCCCTCGCCTTCTCCACAATCTCCTGCGGCGTAGCGTAGAGCTTGGCGATGAGGGTCTGCAGCTCCTCGCCCGCGATCGGCGCGATGTCGAGATTGATGCGCTTCGCCTCGGCCACAAGGTCCGGGTCGGTCATCGTCGCCATGAAGGCCTTGCGCAGGGATTCGACGCGCTCCTGCGGCACGCCGGGCGCGACCACATAGGGGCGCCCGAAGGTCGTCTGGCTATAGACGAGTTCGAGGATCTGCTTCTGCTCGGGCGTTTTGGCGAAGTCGCGCGACAGGGCCACGCCCATGCGGTCGAGCTCGGGGTAGCCGACGTTGGATTCCTGCACCAGCGGCTTCACCAGCTTGTCGCGGAACCAGGCTGGATAGGTGGCCGCGACGCTCGACCAGGTCTGCCCGCAGCCGCCCTGCACCTCGCCCTTCTCCATGGCCAGATTGATCTCGCGCGTGCCGGGATAGCCTGCGACGATCTTGAACTTCACGCCCAGAAGATTCTTGAGCAGGGACGGAAAGTCCCGCGTCGAGGCGCCTTCCGCGCTGGCGCCCATGACGATCTCCTTGTCGAAGGCGTCGGCGAGCGTGTTCATCCCGGCGTCCGAGCGCACGAGGCAGACATAGGCGTCGCTGTTGGCGTTGCCGATATAGTTGAATTTGGCGGTGTCATGGGTGCTGCGCTTGGCCTCGCCAAAGAGCGGATCGACCACGGCGCCCATGAAGATCGCGCCCATCACGGTCCCGTCCTTGGGCGCGACGTTGTAGATATAGGCCGCCGCCACATTGGAGCCCGCCCCCGGCATGTTCTGGACGACCAGCGCAGGATTTCCGGGAATGTGGCGGCCGAGGAACCGCGCCACCAGACGCCCGTAGAGATCATAGCCCCCGCCGGGGGAGGAGCCGACGATCAAGCTGACCGTGCGCCCGCGATAGAAGAAGGCCACCGCGTCCTGCGCCTGAGCAGCCCCGCCCCCCAGCGTGGCCATAACCACAGCCGCCGCCAAATGTCGCAGGCCCACCAAACGCTTCATGCCAGCCTCCCCTTCGATTCCCGCATTTTGCGGGGAACGGCCCCGAACGCAAGCGCGATGGAGGGCGCCCCGGCTCGCCATTCCCCTTGGCGCAGGGCCGGTTGATCCTCTACATTGCTCCCATGCGCCGCGCCAGAAGCGGTCGCGAGACTTGGGGGAGAGAACATGGCCGTCACCGTGAAACCGCTGGATGCGCCGCTCGGCGCCGAAATCATCGGCCTCGACGCCCGCAACATCACGCCAGAGGATTCGAAGACCATCTTCGACGCCTTCCTGAGGCATCACATTCTCGTGCTTCACGATCAGCATCTGACCGACGCCGAACTGGTGGAGTTCGGCAAATGTTTCGGCGACATCGAGAAGTCGCGCGTGATCTCGCCGCTTTCGGGCCGCGACGACATCATGGTCATCTCCAACATCCGCGAGGACGGCAAGCCGCTGGGGCAGTTGCCCGATGGCGAAATGTCCTTCCATTTCGACCGCATCCATCAAAAGCAGCCCTGCCGCGCAGCCGCCCTCATGGCGCTCGAAATTCCGCAGGAAGGCGGCGACACGCTCTTTGCGAACATGGTCCTCGCCTACAAGACGCTGCCTGAGGAGACCAAGCGCAAGATCGACGGCAGAACTGCGCTCAACACCTTCACCTATGGCGCCACCGCGCCCGACAAGCGCGAGGGCGCAGGGCCGCAATGCGTGCATCCGGTCGTTCGCACCATTCCCCAGACCGGCGAGAAATCGCTCTATGTCTGCCGCCTCATGACCGACCATATCCATGGCCTCGAGGCCGACGAAAGCCGCAAGCTCATCGACGAGCTTTGCGACCATGCGGAAGACCCGCGCTTCGTCTATGCGCACAAATGGAAAGTGGGCGACATCATCGTCTGGGACAATCGCGCCACCATGCATGCGCGCACGGACTTCTCGGAAAACGAGCGCCGCCTGATGAAGCGCGTCACCATCGGCGACGATCAGCCGCCCATTCCCTGAGCGCCCGCAGGCCAGCATCTGTTCGACTGGATATTCGGGACGATCCGGTTAGAGTGCCGCCACAATTTGAACCGGAGGAATCATGAAAGTCGGACTTTTCGATCACGTCGAGCAAACAGGAGACCGCTCGCTCTCCACCATCTTTGATGAGCGGCTGCGCTTCGCGCAGCTGGCCGACGAGGCGGGGTTCTATTGCCTGCATGTGGCCGAACATCACTGCACGCCCCTCAACATGGTTCCGGTGCCCGGCGTCTATCTCGGCGCCGTCGCGCGCCTGACCACGCGCCTGCGCTTCGGGCCGCTGTGCTATCTCCTGCCGCTCTATTCGCCGCTGCGCCTCATCGAAGAGATCGCCATGCTCGACCATATCTCGCGCGGGCGCATGGAGGTGGGCGTGGGACGCGGCGTGTCGCCCTTCGAGCTCAACTACCACAAGGTCGACCACGCGGATTCCCGCAACATCTTCTTCGACGCCTTCGAGTGCCTGGTGAAGGGCCTCACCAGCGAGAAGCTGACCCACGACGGCAAATATTACAAATACACCGACGTCCCCATGGCGCTGCGCCCGCTGCAGCGGCCTTACCCGGCCTTCTGGTATGGCTCGTCGAATGAGATCGGCGCGACCTGGGCTGGCGAACAGGGCATGCATTTCACCGCCAATGGCGGCACGGCGCAGGCCAAGACGAACATCACGGCCTATCGGACGGCCCTTGAGAAGCGCGGCGGCGCCGCCCAGCCCAAGGCCGAGTTCCGGGGTGGGGCCGCCATCGGCCAGATGCGCCATATCGTGGTGGCCGACACCGATGCTGAGGCACGGCGCATCATGAAGCCTGCTTTCGAGCACCACCTGGCGAGCCTCAACTATATCCGCAACCTCAACGGCTCCACCGAATTCACCGCCCGCCTCAATGTCCATCGCGGCGTCGATTTCGAGGCCTGCGAGCTGAACGGCATGGCCATCGCCGGCTCGCCCGATACGGTCGTGGCGAAGCTGACGGAGCAGGCGGGGGAGCTTGGGACCAATTACCTGCTGGCCTATCTGAACTTCGGCAACCTGCCCTTCAACGACGCGCTGCGCTCCATGCAGCTCTTCTCGACCGAGGTGATGCCCAGGATCGCCCATCTCTGAGGCGCCGGGGGCGGTTTCCCACCACAAATCGCCCCCTTTCTTCAAAAACGCTGACGTTGTCGCCGCTGCGCCACTTTCAATGCCGCCCATTGCCGCTTATATTCAGCGTGTCTCCGCAAGGGGACTATGGCGATAAATGGCTATCGGAATAAGCCTTTCGGACCCGGGGGCGGTACCCGGCGCCTCCACCAGAGCCCGTCACGGCGGGCTCCGGGGGGGCGAAATAGGTTCGACGGGGGGTGTAAAGGGTGCGCTTTTGCCCGGCATGATACCGCCGTTATCGGGTCAAACTTGTAGTTGCCAATGACAACTATGCTCCGGTGGCCGTCGCTGCGTAATGCAGCGCCAGCACCGAAATCAAAGTCCTAGGGGGTAGCACCTCTAGGCGGGGCCCGGAGGCGCCTGGCAACAGAAGCCTCCACTTCATTCCAGCTTAAGCCTATGCGTCCGCTCCTTTCGTTCCAGCCAAGGCCGATCCTGCGCATGCCGACAGATAAAATCCGCTACGATCTTCTCGTGCAGGAGGCGCTGCGGGGCGTCATGCAGAAAGTGCTTGGCGACGCCGCGCGCGACGGCATGCCCGGCGAGCACCATTTCTTCATCACCTTCCGGACCGATGCGCCGGGCGTGCGCATATCGGACCGCACGAAGGAGCGCTTCCCCGAGGAGATCACGATCATCCTCCAGCATCAGTTCTGGGATCTGAGCGTGACCGAGTTCGGCTTCGAGGTCGGCCTGTCCTTCTCCAATGTGCCGGAGCGCCTGAGCGTGCCCTGGGAGGCCGTGACCGGCTTCTTCGACCCTTCCGTCGATTTCGGCCTCAAGTTCGAGCTTCAGGATCCCGAGCCGGAAGTGGGCGCCAACGACACTGAACCCACCCCGCGCCTGTCCGCCGTGCCTGCGGCCAAACCCGCCGCCCGTTCCGACAAAGCGCCGCGCGGCGCGGGTTCGGAGCCCGATGAGGTCGCGCCCGCCGCCGCCAAGGCCGAGGGCAAGTCTGATGGCAAGTCTGAGGGCAAGCCGCAGGCGAAGTCCGCCAAAGCCGCCCCGCCAGCGGCCGAGAAAGCCGCGGACGGCGGCGACGCCAAGGTGGTCTCCATCGACGCCTTCCGCAAAAAAACCTGATCCGCGTGATGGCTCTGGCGCTCAGCGCCCGATCAGCCCTATGCTGGTCTGGTGACGGGCGTGCGCAGGAGAGCGGATCATGGGCGAGGTCGTCAATCTCAAGCAGTTCAAAAAGGCCAGAGAGCGCAAGGAAGCCGAGCGTAAGGCGCAGGCTAACCGGCTGAGCTTCGGCCGCACCAAGGCCGAGCGCGAACAAACGCAAGGCGAGCGTGAGCGCGACGCCCGGCGTCTCGATGGACACAAGCTCGACGAGACGGACTCCACCCGGCATGAATGAGGCGGCCCCGATCGGAAGCCCGACGCGCATGGCGAAACATTCGCTGGTGATCGCGGGACACCGCACCTCGATTTCGCTGGAGGACGCTTTCTGGTCGGGCCTCAAGCGCATCGCCGCAGCGGATGGCCGCGCGCTCGCGAGCATCGTGGCGGAGATCGACGCTGCGCGCGGCGAAGCGAATCTCTCCTCGGCCATCAGGGTCTTTGTGCTGAGCCGATTGACCCGCGCTTGAAGCTACTGCGGCAGCGACTCGATCAACCGCTCCATCTCGCCCTTCTCAATATCGACGCGCGGACGCAGTCGCTCCAGCCGCGCCTGTTCGGCGAGATAGGCCGCCACCTCCCGCTCGCGGCGATGCAGAAAATCAAGGCCCCGCTTGCGCCGGGCGAAGAAAGCGCGCTCGCGCAGATCGGCCTCCAGCGCCTCGATGCGGGCGCTTTCGCGCGCGACGGCGCGCACGGCGAGGCCGTTGATGAAGGGGCCGGCCTCGATTTCGCGCTGCGGGGCGCCGAAGGGGCCGCGCATGACGAGGGCGACCCTGGGGGCAGGCTCGCTCCAGTCTTTGGGCAGGGCGCTGATCGGCAACTCGACCCGCGCCTCCAGCGCCATGCGGCGCAGATCAAGCGAGGCGGTGAGATCGGATGAGGCGAGCCGGAGCACGCCGCTGGCCAAGCGCGCATCAAGGTCGCGCGGGCCCAGAACCATCGCCGCCTTGTCGAGCTCCCGGCGCAGGGCGCCCAGAAAGTCATTCTCGGAAATATAGAGCCTGCCGGCCTCGGCCTCGGCCATGACCCGCGCGGGCGCGCCCGGATCGGCCTGGGGAAGCGTGACGGCGCGCACCCGCACCAGGCCGGTCCCCGCGAGCCCAGCCACGAGGGCCTCCGGGCTCTCGCCCGTCGCCGTGAAGTCCAGACTTGCGTCAAACAGACCCCGCGGCCAGGCGCCCGGCAGAAACTGATCGCTCGCCTCGCCCGCGCCCGACATGAAGACCGAAGCGCCATCGCGCCGCAGGGCAAGCCGCCCGGCGATCCGCCCCTGCCCCAGAGCCGCCGTCAGGTCGGTCAGGGCGAGGACGCCCGGCGCCAAAGCCAGCCGCAGGCTCGCCTGCGAGCCTGTGACCCCCTCCATGATGACCACCTGCCCCGCCCTCAGGCGAAGATCGACCTCAGGGGGCGCCGCGAGGCCCGGCCCGAACCGCGCCGGGCTCCAGAGCGCGCCGCGCGCGGGCGCCGGGGCGCCCAGCAGAAGGGCGGCGAAGGCGGGGACATTGGCGCGGTCAAGATCAAGCGCGCCGGATATTTTCAGCCCCCCCTGCCGCTTCGCCGTGATCTCGCCCTTGACGCCGACGCCCAGGACCGAGCCCGTCAGCCCGGTCAGGGCAAGCGCGCCATCGCCGAAGGTCAGGGCCGCACGGGCGTCGATGGGCAGGCTCTGGGTGATGTCGGGCGGGCCCTGACCGATCAAGCGCAGAAAGGGCGCAGCGTCGCTCGCTTTCAACCGCAGATCGCCGCTCGCCTGCGCCAGATCGCCCGAGACCGCGCCGCGAAAACCAAGATCAATCCCCGCGATGAGGCCGGAGGCGTCAATCCGGTAGGAGCCATCGGGCAGGCCCGCCGCATTGGCCTGCAGCGTCGCGGCGCCGACGCCCCCAAGGGGGAGCGTCTCCACCCCGAGTTGACGCAGAAGCATTGGGGCGTCGCGGCTTTCGGCGGAGATCCGCCCCCCTTCGGGCTTCAAAGCCGCCTGCCAGCGCGCGCCTCGGGCGGTGGCGTCAAAGGCGAGGCTGGCGAGGCGCAGGGGCTGCGCGGCCGCTTCGCGCTGCGCCCGAAGGTTCAGGTTCAGGCGCAGGGGCGAGAGCGACACGGCCCGCACGAAGAGGCCATCGGAGAGCGGCCCCGGCGCGACCCGGCGGGCGAAAGCCGCGAGATCGACGAGGCGCTCGGCCTCGACGCGCACATCGAGCGCGCCGTCCGTTGCGTTCAGGCCGCCGGATGCGGTGACGTCCGCCCCGCCAAGACCGGCGATGGAGAAGTTTTCCAGACGCAGGCCCGCGCTGTCCTGCAGGAGCTTGAGGCGGATGCGCCCTGCGTCGATCACCCCCTCGCCAAAACGCGCCACCCGGATCGCCTTGGCGTCGAGGGCGATGGCGATGTCGGCGTCAGCCAGAGCGCCGCCCGTCCAGGAGAGGTCGGGCATGCCATCGAGGTCGAGGGCATCGGAGGAAAGGTCCGCATAGAGCCTTGCGCGCTCCCCGCCTATGGGGCGGGTGAAGGCTGCGGCGCCGGAGAAGCTTGAACGATCCGCCTTGAACGTCAGCTTGGGAGCGGCGAAGCCTGCCGCTGACCATTCAAGGCCCGCAGCCGCCTCGACGCTGCGCACGGGCGAGGCGCGCAAGGCGCCCGCGAGCTGCGGCAGGGCGGGCGCGAGCCAATCCCCCAACCGCGCAAGGTCTCGCGCCTCCGCCGCCGCCTGCCCGCGAAAGCGCGGCGCCGATCCCGCCTCGACCTGCCCATCGAGCAGGATGCGAGAGCGTCCCGGCCCGGCGCCGGACAAGCGAAGGGCTGCGGGCGCGCCGGGGACGAGCCGCGCATCGAGCGAAAGATCGGTGATGGTCTCGCCGCCGAGATAAGTGGCGGGCGAGGCGAGGGTCACGCGCAGGGGAAAGGGCGCCGCGATGGCCTCCACAAACTGCAGGGCGTCGGGCGAGGTCTCCGCGAGGGTCTTGTCGAGATCGATCTGGCGGGCGCTCAGGGCCACCTCCCCCTGCGCCTGCGGCCCCAGGATGAAACGGGCGGCGCCGCCCAGCAGAATGGGCGCAGCCTCCGCGCCAAGGCGCAGCTCCATGGGCTCCAGCGCGAGATGGCTCGGATCAAGCATGGCGACGCCCACCGCGCGCCAGGGCGCCGGACGTTTGCCCGACAGGATGAACGGCCCTTCAAAACCGGAACGCGCACCCAGCAGCAAGGCGCCGTCGATGTCGATGCGGGGCGCGCCCGCGCTCTCGTCGCTGACGAACTTCAGCCGAAGCCTGTCGCCCTCCCGCGCGCCCGTGCTGAAGCGGAAGGCCACCCGCTCGCCCGCGCGCGCAAAGGAGCCCGCGCCGCGAAAAGGCCCCTGCAAGGCGGCGGCTTCGGCCTGAAGATCGAGCCCGGAAAATGTGGCCTCGCCGCCGGGGGCGCTCAGGGTCAAAGTCCCGTCCTTGACCACGATCCGTTCGAACTGAAGATCCGGCAGGGGCGGCAGGGAGGGCAAGGCGCCTGCGCCATCGAGCGCGATGCGAAGCTGCGGCGCCTCAAGGCTGGCGTCGAGAAAGCGCAATTCGCCATGCAGAAGCGCCGTCACCGCAAGCTCAAGCCGCACCGCGCCCGTGCGCAGGCTGGCGGGACCGCCCTGCCCCAGCGACAAGCCGCCAAGTTCGAGGCGCGGCGTCGGCAGGAAGGCGAGCCCGATGGCGCCGCGCGTCTCGACCGGGGCGCCGATGGCCCGGGATAGCTGCGTCTCGATGAAGGCGCGCTGCTGCGTCCAGTCGACGAACCACGGCCCCACCAGCGCCGCGGTCAAGGCGGCGATGAGGATGGAGGCGAGAATGGTCAGGCTTTCGCGCAAAGTCTGGTCCCTGGGCGCAGTCGCCTACACTCTAGCCTGATTCATGGCGGCTTCGTGAAGGCTGCGCTGAAATCAGTCGAAACCGACCAGCTTCAAGCGCCCTGCGCCTCAACGAAACTATCCAGCACCATCTTGCGCCCGGCCTTGTCGAATTCGACCGTGAGCTTGTTGCCGTCGACCGAGGCCACGGTGCCATTGCCGAATTTGATATGGAACACCCGCGCGCCCGGCTCGAAAGAAGAGGCGCTGCTGGACTTCGCCACCAGCTCGCCCTCGATCAGGGCAGGCGCCTTGCGGCCGCTCCAGCTCTGGGACGCCTTGGCCTGCGGGCCCTTCGACCAGGCGGCGGACCCGCCGCCCGCCTCACTGCGGCGCTGCTGGGCGCGCTGCCAGCCGGGGGTCGAATAGGTTGACGCATAGGAATCCTGATTGGCGAAACGCGACTGGGCGTAGCCGCCATAGCTCGTGCCGGTCGCAGCCTCCACCACCTCCACATGGTCGGCGGGGAGCTCATCAAGGAAACGCGAGGGGATCGTCGTCTGCCAGAGGCCGTGGATGCGGCGGTTGGTGGCGAAATAAATCTTCGCCCGCCGCTTGGCGCGGGTGACGCCGACATAGGCGAGGCGGCGCTCCTCCTCAAGGCCGGCGCGGCCGTTTTCATCGAGGGAGCGCTGGTGGGGAAAGAGCCCCTCCTCCCAGCCCGGCAGATAGACCGTCTCGAACTCCAGCCCCTTGGCGGCATGAAGCGTCATGATCGACACATGGGCGCCGCCCTCGCGGTTCTCCGCATCCATGACAAGCGAGACATGCTCGAGGAAGCCGCCGAGATCGGGAAACTCCTCCATGGAGCGCACGAGCTCCTTGAGGTTTTCGAGCCGCCCCGCCGCATCGGCGGAGCGATCATTGCGCCACATGTCCGTATAGCCGGACTCCTCGAGAATGGTCTCGGCGAGTTCGCTATGGCGCATGTTGTCGACGAGCAAGGACCAGCGGGTGAAATCCGTCACCAGCGCGCGCAGCGACCCGCGCGCCTTCGGCTTCAGCTCCTCGGTCTCCACGATCACCCGCGCCGCCTGCATCAGGGGGATGCGCGCGCTGCGGGCGTAGTTATGAAGGGACTGCAAGGTGGCGTCGCCGAGGCCGCGCTTGGGCGTATTGAAGATGCGTTCGAAGGCGAGATCGTCATTGGGCTGGGCGATGCAGCGCAGATAGGCGAGGGCGTCGCGGATCTCCGCCCGCTCATAAAAGCGCGGGCCGCCGATGACGCGATAGGGAAGCCCCAGCGTGATGAAGCGCTCTTCGAATTCGCGCATCTGGAAGGAGGCGCGCACGAGGATGGCGACCTCGTCGAGATCGGCGCCCTTGCGCTGCAGCTGCTCGATGTCCTCGCCGATGTTGCGGGCCTCTTCCTCCGAGTCCCAGACGCCGGTGACGGTCGGCATTTCCCCGTCTTCGCCATCGGTGAACAGGGTTTTTCCAAGGCGGCCGCCGTTATGGGAGATGAGGTGCGCGGCGGCGGCGAGGATATGGCCGGTCGAGCGATAGTTGCGTTCGAGGCGGATCACCTTGGCGCCGGGAAAATCCTTGTCGAAGCGCAGGATGTTGTCGACCTCCGCGCCGCGCCAGCCATAGATCGACTGATCGTCATCGCCCACGCAGCAGACGTTCTGGCGCCCCTGCGCCAGCAAACGCAGCCATAGATACTGGACGGTGTTGGTGTCCTGATATTCGTCCACGAGAATATAGCGGAAGCGGTTCTGGAACTGCTGCAGGACATCGGGATGTTCGCGCATCAGGCGAAGGCTCTCCAGCAGGAGATCGCCGAAGTCCACGGCGTTCAGCGTCTTCAGCCGCGCCTGATACATGGCGTAGAGCTTGCCGCCCTTGCCATTGGCGAAGGCGCCAGCCTCGCCGCCGGGCACGCGGGAGGGATCGAGGCCGCGATTCTTCCAGTTGTCGATCTGATGGGCGAGCGCCCTTGCGGGCCAGCGCTTGTCGTCCACATCCTCCGCCTGCAGCACCTGCTTCAACAGGCGGATCTGATCGTCGGTGTCGAGAATGGTGAAGGTGGACTGGAGGCCCACGAGCTCGGCATGGCGGCGCAGGATCTTGGCGCCGATGGAGTGGAAGGTGCCGAGCCAGGGCATGCCCTCGGCGCCCGGCCCCGCCAGCATGCCGATGCGCTCCTTCATCTCGCGCGCGGCCTTGTTGGTGAAGGTGACCGCCAGAATTTCATGTGGACGCGCCCGGCCCGTCGCGATGATATGGGCGATGCGGGTGGTGAGCACGCGCGTCTTGCCAGTGCCCGCGCCCGCCAGCACCAGCACCGGACCATCCATGGACTCGACGGCCTCGCGCTGCTCGGGATTGAGCCCTTCGAGATAACGCGGCGCCCCGGCGGCGGAGGCGAGGGCGCGCGCGGCGATGCCGCCAGCGCGAGGCGCAGGCGCCAGCACGTAATCGGGCTCGTCAGCGTCGGACAGATCGAAGGGATCGGACAAGGGAGAGCGGCTCCGGGCGAGAACAGAATAGGAATCTTCTACGCCGTCACGCGCCCGCTGACCACCCCCGAATGACCCTTATGGGCTTGCTTCAACGGCCAAAAGCGCCGCCGCCAACAGCTTCGCCATACGGGCCTGTCCGGTCGCGGTGTGGTGGCAAAGGCCGTCCCGCAGATCCCCGGGCGACAGTTCGGCGTCCGTATCCGCCCCGCGATGGAGGCCACGGGCGGGATCGGGCAGGCTGCGCTGGGCCTGCGCGACCGGATTGTCCGGCTTCCAGGCAGGATCGCACCGGGTGGTGACCGAGACGAAAACAGGCGCGGTCATGCCCTGCGCGCGCCAGCGGCCGAGCAAGGTTTCAAAGCGGCTCCGGTAATCGGCGGCGCTCATGCCGTGGTCGGCGTCGGTCTCGCCCTGATGCCAGATGGCGTGGGTGACGCGATAGCGGGCTTGCAGCGCATCCAGCCCCTGACGCAGCACGGGGGCGAGGTCGCCATCGACCCAACGGGCGATCGACGTTCCCCCGACCGCCACGGGCGCCAGCACCACGCGGTCGAAGCGGCCTGAACGGATCAGCTCATCCGCCATGGGCGTGAGGCTCTCGCCCTCAACCCAGTTGGCGCCCAGCAGAGGCGAGGCGGCGATGGAGCAGGCGCCGTCGAAGAAAGCAAGGACACGGGCAGGGAACGCTGTCCGCAGGCGTCTTTCGCCGAAATTGGCGACGTTGGATTGGCCCGCGACGAAGACGACCGCCGTGCGCCCATCCTGCGGGGGACAGGGGACAGGGGTTTTCAGTGCGTCGGCGATGAGGCGGCCATAAGCGTCTGTGGACCGCTGCGCCATTTGGGCGAGGGGGGCAAGCACATGAGCGCCGACGATGACGCAAAGCAGCAGCAAAATCCTGCGCATCATCTCAGAGCCCCGTGACGAATTTGGCCATGACGACGATCATGGCGATCTGCATGAGGCCCTGAAAGCCGACGAGATAGACATAGCTTTTCAACAGCCGTCCGATGCGCTCGCGGTCGGGCTCGGGCTTGCGCAATTCGAGATAGACACGGACATTGGTCGGCAGGAGCACCCCGAGGCCCTGCACGGTCAGAATGGTGATGATGACAAGCGCCGCCAGCACCCAGCCATATTGCGGCCAGGAAACCTCCAGAAAACCGAGTTGTTTCGCATGAAACCAGCCCGTCGTGCCCGTGATGATGGCGAGCGTCGGCATCAGGAAGAGCGTGCGCGGCACAAGGCGCATGGTCACCGCACGGCGCGCCTCGAAAGGCGCCGAGCGCAGGGCCGGCCCAACGAAAAAGCCCATGAAAAGGTCGATGCCGGTCCACAAGACGCCGGCCATCACATGCATGAAGTTCAGCGCGAACGTATTGTCCAGCCTGATGACGACGACCATGAGCGCGAGCAGTCCCGCATAGCCTGCGACATGCCAGGGATTGACGGAGGGGGCGGCGTCCTGCGGCGCTTCAAGGGCTTGCGACATGAGGTATCCTGTGGCGGCGGACATGCTAGATTGACGCCAGCGCCCACATGCCCAAGCGACGCATCATGTATACCGTAACGCCGCAGGACGTCATCTCTTTCTGGCTTGAAGCCGGACCATCGCTATGGTTCGCGCAGGACCGGGATTTCGACGCGCGCCTGCGCTGGGCATTCTTTGGCGCGCAGCAGGCGGCGGCGAGAGGCGACCTCGACCATTGGCGCACGACGCCCGAAGGGGCGCTGGCCCTGATCCTTCTCCTCGACCAGTTCCCGCGCAATATCTATCGCGGCCTCGCCCGCGCCTTCGCGACCGACGCAAAAGCGCTCGCCGTCGCCCATCAGGCCATCGAGGCGGGTTTCGACGCGCGGTACGAGCCCCCGCTGCGGCGGTTCTTCTACCTGCCCATGATGCATGCGGAGGATCTGGCGGAGCAGGATTTCTGCATCGGGAAATGCAGGGCCTGCGGCGATGAGGAAGGCGTGAAGCACGGCCTCATCCACCGCGAAGCCATCGCCCGTTTCGGCCGCTTCCCCTATCGCAACGCGGTGCTGGGGCGGGTGAACAGGCCCGACGAAACCGCCTTCCTCGCAGGCCCGTGACTCACGGCTCTTTCTTCACCCGGCAGATCGGCGGGCCCGGCGTGCAGGCGATGCCGGGCGTCGAACATTGCATCTCGCCATTGGCGCTGCGCAAACAGACCTGACAGCCGTTGGACCATTCAGTGCAAAGGGGATTGTCGCGGCCGAAGCTGAAGACGGTCGCTGGCGCGCCTTCAGGCGAAGGGGCCGCAGGCGCATCGTCCGCGCGCGCCGCGCAGGCGAGGGTCAGGCATGCAATGGCGAGAAGCAGGGAGCGAAGGCTGGACATGCGCGCAGTCTAGTCGAAGCCAGCCCCCGCCGCCAGATCAGGCCACCTTGCGCGGAACCATGCGCTCGCTGGCGAGCGCCTCCCGTTCGCCGGAGGTTCCGGCCTCGTGATATTCAGCGTCCTCGTTGACGTCCCAGATGTCATAGAGCTGCTCGCCGGCGAGAATGTTGCGCACGGTGAGCATGGCCGTCATCATCGCATGGTCCTGATTGTTATATTTGTGCATGCCGTTGCGGCCGACGAGATGCAGGCCCGGATGATGGGTGGCGAGGTCGGCGCGAATGGCGTCGACATGGCTGCGATAGGCGTCGTCATAAACGGGATAGGCCTTTGGCTGACGCACCACGCAGGCGTCCACCACCTCATCGGAACGGATGAGGCCGATATGGTCGATCTCGCGCCTTGCGAGCGCCACCAGCTCCTCGTCAGAGGCCGACCAGAGGCCATCGCCCTCGAAGCAGAAATATTCAAGGCCAAGGCAGGTCATGCCCTCCTGCGGGATCAGCTCGGGCGACCATGAGCGGAAGTTCTGCACGCGCCCGACCTTCACCTGGGGATCATGGATATAGACCCAGTTGTCGGGAAAATCAGCCGAGCTCCTGGCGATCAGCGCCACCGTCAGGAAGTCGCGGTATCTGAGCGCGCGGGCGTGGGGCAGGCTCGCGGGGCGCGGCCCCAGCGCCGCCATCAGTTCGGTGATGGGCGCTGATGAGATCACATGGGGCGCGGTGAAGCTGACGACCTCGCCCGATGCGGTCCGCGCGGCGACGCGCCACTGGCCGGTGATGGCGTGGCGCGAGAGGCTTTCGAGCCTGTGGCCCATGCGGATCTCGCCCCCGCGCTCCCTCACCTTTCGCGCGCAGGCCTCCCACAACATGCCCGGCCCCTTGCGCGGATAACGGAAGGATTCGATCAGCGTCTTGATGACCGGCTGCCCCGGCCGCGCCGCGCCCTTGCGGCGGAAGGAGCGGGTCAGGGAGTTGATGACGGCGGAGCCGAGATTGAGCCCCTTGATGCGCTGGGCCGCCCAATCCGCCGATATGTCGTCGCAGGACATGCCCCAGACCTTCTCCGTATAGGTTTTGAAGAAAATGGAGAAGAGACGCTCGCCGAACTGGTTGCGCACCCATTCATGAAAGGTGCGGGGAGCCTTGATCGGATTCAGCTTCGCATAGCCATAGGAGAGCATGCACAGCGCGCTCTCGATGAGCCCGAGATTGCGCAAGGCCTCGAAGCCGTTCAGCGGATAGGAATAGAATTTCCCGCCATAGAAGATGCGCGAGAGGCGCGGGCGTTCGACGAAGTCATCGGGCAGGATCTCGTTCCACAGGTCCACCACCTCCTTCGATTTTGAGAAGAAGCGATGGCCGCCGATGTCAAAGAGATAATCCTTGTAAGCGACCGTGCGGCTGATGCCGCCGACATAGGCGCCATCCTGCTCGATGACGAGCACGCGGCGGCCTTCCTTCGTGAGTTGATAGGCGGCGGTGAGGCCTGCGGGGCCTGCGCCAATGATGATGGCGTCGAAATGGTCAGACATGAAAACCTCTTCAAAAAAGGAGGCCCTGGATGAAATCAGCGGGCCTTGACGCGACGAAAGGCGATGAGACTTTGCCCGGTGAAAGACAGGGCGGCGGTGGCGGCGGCGGCGATGACGAGGCAGATCAGGGGATGGGCGCCCTCATCGACACGCAGCAGGGTCAGGAAGAGGCCGTAATTGAACCCCTGGGCCACGAGCGCCACCGCCGCGTAACGCAGCAATTCAGGCAGGGGCGCGCGGCCGCTGGGAGCGAAGGTGAAGAGGCGGTTGAGCGCCCAGGTGACGAGGGTGGCGACGCCCAGCGAGATGGCGCGGGCGGATTCCACGGAGGCCTCGGCCTGATAGAGGCTCCAGAACAGCCCGCTGTCGACGCCAAGGCCGACGAGGCCGACCGTGAGGAAACGGGCGATCCGCCATACGAGCGGGGGGGCGGGAAGGCGCCGCACTGCACGCGCAAATGAAGCGAGCCAGCCCGGCGTCATGGCGGGAGGCGCGGATGCGGGAATTGACAGGTGCGAAAAGGGCATCGAAAATATCTTAAAAAGATCAACATAATTCATTTATTTTATTACTATAAAATCAAAGATGCAACACAATTCATCCAAAAAGAGGCCTCAAGGAGAAGCCTCAAGCCTTTAATGTCGTCCCTTTTTTCCGATCATTCGGCGCACACCGGCTTGGGCGCGCCCTCTGACGGCCATCGACAATCCCCGCGAAACCATGCTAGGCGGCCCCATGCTCGAAGGTCTGCCCCCCAACAACGCCGCTTTCATCATGCGGCTTCGCTGCGACGAAGCCACCGCCGTCGCGGTCGCCGACATCATCGTGGAATCCTTCGACCCCGCGGAGACCGCCGCCTCAGCCTTCGAAGAGGCGCAGGGGGACACCAAGACCTGGGCGCAGCTGCCATGGTTGGTCGAGGTCTATTTCGCCGATGAGCCCGATCAGGAGTCGATCCGCGAACTCGTGACCATCGCGGCCGGAAAAGCGGCTGCCGATGCGCTCGAATTCGGCCGGATCAGCCAGAAGGACTGGGTCGCCTCCTCGCTGGAGGGGCTCGCGCCGGTGCGTGCGGGGCGTTTCCTCGTCCATGGCTCCCATGACCGCGACAAGGTCCGCTCCAACGACATCGCGCTCGAAATCGAGGCGGCGCTCGCCTTCGGCACCGGCCACCACGGCACGACGCGCGGCTGCCTTCTGATGCTCGACACGGTGCTGAAGGAACGCCGCCCCCACCGCGTGCTTGATGTCGGCACGGGCACGGGCGTTCTGGCGCTCGCCGCCGCGCGCTATCTGCGCCAACCCGTCGCGGCGGGCGACATTGATTATATCGCTGTCGAGGCCGCCGCCTCCAATGCGCGGCTCAATGGCGCGGCGCCCTGGATGCGGCCGGTGACGGCGCGCGGCGTCATGCACCCTGACCTGACAAAGGGTGCGCCCTACGACCTCATTTTCGCGAATATCCTGGCGCGGCCCCTGCGCGGCCTCGCGCCCTCCATCTGCGCGCTGGCGGCTGACGGGGCGGACATCGTGCTGTCGGGCCTGCTCGCGCCCGATGTGCCGGGCGTGCTGTCGAGCTATGCGGCGCAGGGCTTCACCCTTGTGCGGCGGATTGATCTTGAGGGCTGGGCGAGCCTGCGCCTGCGGCGCGGCGGCGCTGGACGGCGCCCGATCATCTGATTTGCGGGCAAGGCGCGAGGCCGCTAGTCTTCCCGCATGTTCCAGAGCCAATTCCAGACCTTCACCGATGACTCCCATGGCGCCCATGGCGCCGAGCGTCTTGCGCGCCTGCGCGCCGAGCTCGCGCGCCGGGGCCTCGACGGCTTTCTGATCCCCCGCGCCGATGAGCACCAGAACGAATATACGCCGCCGAGCGCCGAGCGGCTGGCCTGGCTGACAGGCTTCACGGGCTCGGCAGGCCTCGCCATCGTCCTGCCGACCCGCGCCGCCCTCTTCGTCGATGGCCGCTACACCCTGCAGGCGCCCGCGCAGGTGGATGGGCGGGCCTTCGAGATCCACAACAGCGCCGAGGCCGCCGCCGAACGCTGGCTCGAAAAACAGGTTAAGGCGGGCTGGCGCATCGCCTGCGACCCCTGGCTGCACACGCCTGCTCAACTGGCGCGCATCGAGCGCGCGATCAAGGCTGCGGGCGGGGTGCTGACGCGGGCGGACTCGAATCCCCTGGACGCTGTCTGGACCAACCGCCCCGCCCCGCCCGCAGGCGCCATAAGCCTGCATCCTGCGCGTCATGCGGGCGAGGGCGCGCCCGCAAAGATCAAGCGCATCCAGACCGCGCTCGGCAAGGCTGACGCCCTTGTCCTGAGCGACCCTCACGCCGTGGCCTGGGCCTTCAACATTCGGGGCTGCGATGTGGCCCATACGCCCATCGCGCTCTGTTTCGCCATTGTGCCCGCACAGGGGCGCCCGACGCTTTATGCCGACGCTGCGCGCCTCAGCGAGCCCGTGCGGGCGGCGCTGTCGTTTCTCGACATCGCGAAGCCCGAGGCGCTGCTGCGCGATCTGCGGGCGTTTGGGGCGGCGCGCAAGCTCGTGCGCTTCGACGCGGGAACCGTCCCCGCACGGCTCATTCAAGCGCTGGAGAGGGCGGGGGGAACGGCGGAGGTGGGCGCGGACCCCACCGCCCTCATGAAGGCGCGCAAGAACAAGGCCGAGCTGCGCGGCGCTGCGGCGGCCCATCTTCGCGATGGTGCGGCGATGGCCGAGTTCCTCGCGTGGTTTTCGGGCGAGGCGCCGCTGGGGCGCCTCACGGAAATCAAGGCCGCCGAGGCGCTGGAGACCTTCCGCCGCGCAACGAAGAAGCTGAAGGACATCTCCTTCCCCACCATCTCCGGCATGGGGCCGAACGGCGCCATCGTGCATTACCGCGTCACGCAGGCGACCGACCGCAAGATCAGGCGCGGGCTTTTCCTGCTCGATTCCGGCGCCCAGTATGAAGACGGCACCACGGACATCACCCGCACCCTGTCGGTCGGCAAGCCCACGGCTGAGATGCGCGACCGTTATACGCGGGTTCTGAAAGGGCATATCGCCGTCGCCACGAGCGTCTTTCCCAAGGGCTCGTCAGGCGCGCAGCTCGATGGCTTCGCGAGGCGCGCGCTGTGGGAGGCGGGGCTCGATTTCGACCATGGCGTGGGCCATGGGGTCGGATCCTATCTCTCGGTGCATGAGGGGCCGCAGCGCATCTCGAAACTGGGCGGCGTCGCGCTGGAGCCGGGCATGATCCTGTCCAACGAGCCCGGCTATTATAAAACCGGCGCCTATGGCGTCCGCATCGAAAACCTCATCGTGGTGGCGCCGCGCGAGATCAAGGGCGCGGAGCGGGAGATGCTGGGCTTCGAAACCCTCACCCTCGCGCCGATGGATCTTGCGCTGGTGGAGCCGAAGCTTCTGTCACGCGACGACATCGCCTGGCTGAACGCCTATCACGCAAGGGTCCGCAAGGCGCTGACGCCGCTGGTGACGCCTGCGACGGCGAAGTGGCTGGCGGGAGCGACGAGGGCGATCAGGTAGGTGCGGCAGTCGGCAGTCGGCAGTCGGCAGTCGGCAGTCGGCAGTCGGGATTAAAGTTTTGCGAAGGGCGCGCAACTAAAACGGAATTGTTCAAAGCGCACCGCCCGCAGCTTCTCTCCCCCTTGTGGGGAGAGATCAGAGAGTGGGGGTCGTGAGGCCTTGCGATGGGAGCGTCTTGTGCAACCTTGCGCGCGATCAGCATGCGCAGACCCCCACCCCGTCCGCTGACGCGGCCGACCCTCCCCGCAGGGGGGAGGGTAAATAGGCGTGCAATTACAATAAACTCACCAACTGCCGACTGCCGACTGCCCAACGCCTAATTCCCCTCGCCGATCCGCGCCAGCCAATCATCCTCGCTGATGACCTCGACGCCGAGCTCCGCCGCCTTGGTGAGCTTTGAGCCTGCGCCCGGCCCTGCCACCAGAATGTCGGTCTTTTTCGACACGCTGCCGGAAACCTTCGCGCCGAGGCGCTCGGCCTGGGCCTTGGCTTCCTCGCGGGTGAATTTTTCGAGGGCGCCGGTGAAGACCACCGTTTTGCCGGCCACGGGACTATCGGTCTTCACCGCCTCCATAGGCTGGGGCGTGACCTCCTGCATGAGGCGGTCGAGCTCCCTTTCGTTATGGGGTTCGGCGAAGAAATCCGCGACGCCTTCGGCCACGACATCACCGATGCCGCTGATGGCGTTGAGTTCGGCGCGCGCCTCGCTGTCGGGCGTCGCGGCCATGGCCACGCGCCGCAGGTTTTCGAAGGAGCCGAAATGGCGCGCGAGCCGCCGCGCATTGGTCTCGCCCACATGGCGGATGCCCAGCGCGAAGATGAAACGGTTGAGCGGCGCCGCCCGCCGCGCCTCGATGGCGGCGAAGAGATTGCGCACCGACGTTTCGCCGAAACCCTCGTAGTTGCGGATGCGCTGCATGCGGCCCGGCTCTTCGTCACGCCTTTGCAGGGTGAAGATGTCCGCGGGCGTCTTGATGAGGCCTTTTTCGAAGAAGAACTCGATCTGCTTGTCGCCGAGCCCCTCAATGTC
>CANGFT010000028.1 GCA_947453205.1 Beijerinckiaceae bacterium
CGGGGGATGGGGATCCTGATAGGGGCGCGGCCAGATGTTGACGGCGCGCCGCTGGGTGAACTTGCCCTCGAAGTTGAAGGGCTCGTCGTGGCTCGTCCAGGCCTTCTGGATGAGGTCTATGCCCTCCCACAGGCGCTCGACGGTCTGGGTCGGGTTGGTGTTGGCGGCGAAGATCTCATAAGGCACGCCGCGCACGAAGCCGGCGCTCAGGCGACCGCGCGAGATGCAGTCGATCATGGCCATTTCTTCGGCGATGCGCAGCGGGTCGCCGCGGTTGGCGACGGGATTGCCGAGGATGCAGATCTCGCCCTTGGTGGTCTGGCGGGCGAGGATGGCCAGCGACAGAGGCGCGGCGACGTCGAGGCAGGTCGCGGTCTGATGGTGCTCATTGACCATCATGTTGAGCCCCGCGTCGTCGGCGACCATATATTCGTCGAGATAGCGGTTATAGAGATCAGCGCCGATCTTGGGATCGAAGTGCTTGCTCTGCAACGACACGCGCATGGTCGAGATCGTGTCCAGCGGCGGCAGATGCGGATAGGGCATCTCGGTGAAGTACCAGGCCTTCATGTGGTGCTCCTTTGGTTTGTCGCCGTCCGGCGACGAAGAACGCGGGGTTTGTCGCCCTCAGGCGAGGAAGGATTTGACCTGCTGCAGGACTGCGGCGGGCTGTTCGATATGCGGGTAGTGGCCGGCCTTGGCGATGGTGGCGAAAGCGGCGCCGGGAAGATGCTGGCTATAGGCCTTGCCATAGGCGGCGGTCGTCATACCGTCGTTCTCGCCCCAGATGAAATGGGTGGGAACCTTGATGCGGGGCAGGCGGATCTTCAGCTTGGGATTGTGCATATAGGGCTCCCAGCAGAAGCGCGCGAAGCTCTCGAGATTGCGCGCGACGATGGTCACCTCTTCTTCAGGCGTGTTCGAATAGTCGCGCTTGCCGAAATCGGTGTCGTAATATTTCAGCTCCGCGACCTTGGTGGGGTGGAGGGTCCAGATGTCCTGGATGTCGCGGTCGAAGGGACCGCCGATCTTCACGCCGATGGGGTTGACGAGGACCAGCTTCGAAATGAAGCTGTCGTCCTTCACGGCCATTTCGGCAGCGATCCAGCCGCCGAGCGACAGGCCGAGCACGGGAATGTTCTTCAGGCCAAGCTGCTCGACGAGATCGAGATAGATATAGGCGATGTCGTCGGGGCTGCTGATCCAGTCCGGCCGCTCCGACCGGCCGAAGCCCGGCGCCTGCGGCATGATGAGCTCATGAGACCTGGCGAGATCCTGAATGAAGGGCGATGTGCGTTCGAACGCCGCTTCCTCGCTCAGGAGGACGAGCAGCGGACTGCCGGAGCCCATGCGCTCCACTTCGATCTTCATGCCCTGAATCGTCAAAAACTCGGCCATCATCTTCCATCCCGATTTATGAACCCGAGCTTGCGCGCGTGAACCCGGACGCACCCGCTCTGATCCTGTTCTTTGCAGTGGTAGGCAAGCCGTGCGAGCGGTCAAGGCCTCCGCAGGCGGGTCCGCAGAAGGAGTATTCAATTTCGGCAATAACCTGCGCTATGATGCAAAAATCGCAAAACCTGCCGACTTGGGAAATCACACCGCCACATGGAGCCCGTCCTCACCATCGACAAGCTCGGCTTGACGAACTGGATCGCGACCGCCTCCAGTCCGGACAGCCGCCATGCCCATTTCGTGGCTGCGGACCTGCCTGCGGCGCGACAGCGGATTCTGGAGGTGAGCCAGGGCAAATGCCGCTTCACCGTCTCCGATTCCGGCCCCTTCCTGCAATTCCGCGAGGCGCACGCCCATGCGGGGCAACTCGCCATCAAGTTCTTCAGTTGGGATTGCTTCGGCAAATGCGAGACCTCGGTCATGCGCGGGGCGGGCCATCACGTGAATCTGCACATTCCGCTCAAGGGCTCCTTCGAGGCGCGGCAGGGCGGCAAGACCGTGACCGTGCGGCCGGGGCAGATGCTGATGGTGTCCTCTCCCGGCATGGTGCGGCGGCGCTGGGAGGGGCCTTGCGATCTCCTGAATGTCGCGGTCGGCCGAAAGGCTGCGGCCTCGGTCTTCGCCCAGCTGCCGGACGCCAGCGGCCTCCTCAGCATGCCGCTTGTGACGCTCGACATGAACGAGCATCTCACCCTCTCGCATTTCATCGAGACCATCGTGCAGGATCTCGGGCGGGCGCAGCCGACCTTCTCGACGCCCGACGCCATTCCCCATGTCGAGCGCCTCTTGCTGACCCTGCTGGCGCAGGCCCTTCGGGGGGCGGACAGCCAGCCCCAGAGGCGGGAGCCCGCCGCCCTCGCGCCCTGGTACGTGCGCCGCGCCGAGGACTATCTGCGCGAAAATTACATGAACAAAATCAGCATGAAGGAGCTGGCCGCCGCCTGTGGCGTGAGCGTCCGCACCCTGCATTACGGCTTCGAGAAATTCCGCGATCACTCCCCCGCCGAGCGGCTGCGGGCGATCCGGCTCATGCAGGCCCGGCATGCCCTGATCGAGGCGCGCATCAGCGGCAACAGGATCGCCGATGTGGCGCGCCTGTCAGGCTATGAGAACAAGAGCCAGTTTTCGCGCGATTACAAAGCCTATTTCCACGAAAGCCCCAGCGCGACGCTGCGCGCGGCCTTCGGCTAGGAAGCCTCGGTCGTTGCTCAGCCTTTGGCGGCGCCGAAGGGCTGCTGTCCCCTGAGGTGGATGCCATAGCCCTCGAGGCCCACCACCTTATGCTGGGAATTGGTGAGCAGGATCATGTTGCGCACCCCCAGATCCTGCAGGATCTGCGCTCCGATGCCGTATTGGCGCAGGTCCGCGACGGGCTTGCTCATGGACTGGCCCTGACGCTCCCTGATGAAGCGGCTGAGGGTCGTCTGGGTCGGCTCGCGGATCACCACCACGACGCCCCGGCCCTTTTCCGCGATGAACTTCATCGCCGATTCGAGCTCGCCCGCCCGCGAGCGCGATTCGCCGCGGAAGAAGACGCTGGTGGTCTCGTCGCCAAGGCTGTCGGCGAGCAGATTGTGCTGGTGCATGCGCACATAGACCGGCTCCTCGCCGGTCACGTCGCCGCAGATGATCGCCAGATGCTCCGCATAGGAGACCTTGTTGGCGTAGACCCGCACATCGAAGGCGCCGCCGAAGCGGCTTTCGATCTTCGAGGTCGCGACAAGCTCGATCAGCTTTTCGGTGCGGCGGCGATAGGCGATGAGATCGGCGATGGTGGCGATCTTCAGCCCATGTTCCTGCGCGAAGACCATCAGGTCCGGCAGACGGGCCATGGTGCCGTCATCGTTCATGATTTCGCAGATGACGCCGGACGGGTTGAGGCCCGCGAGCCGCGCCACGTCCACCGCAGCCTCCGTATGGCCCGCGCGCACCAGCACGCCGCCGTCCTGGGCGATCAGCGGGAAGATATGGCCCGGCGAGACGATGGCGCTGGCGCCGCAGGCGGGGTCGATGGCGACCTGGATCGTATGGGCGCGGTCAGCCGCCGAAATGCCGGTCGTGACGCCCTCGCGCGCTTCAATCGAGACGGTGAAGGCGGTCTGGTGCTGCGCCTGGTTGCGCTGGGTCATGGGCTGGAGGCCCAGCTCCTCGACGCGCTGGCGGGTCATGGAAAGGCAGATCAGCCCCCGGCCATGCTTGGCCATGAAGTTCACAACTTCGGCATTGGCCATCTCGGCGGGAATCACGAGATCGCCCTCGTTTTCGCGTCCCTCGTCATCAACCAGAATGAACATGCGGCCCTGGCGGGCGTCCTCGATCACCTCTTCGATGGTCGACAGGCCAAACGTTTTTGCTTCGGACATCGTGTTTTTCCTGCACCGGCTCCAGCCGGCGGCGAAGATTTCGGGGCGCGGGGGAAGCTTTTCGGGGGTGACTTTGTAGTGATTGAGGCAAGCGGGTCAAGGCCTACGGGCGGGGTGGCCGCGCGGATCGGGCGCTCGGGACGGGGCTAGGCTCGGGTTGACGGGGCGATTCTGCGGCGCCAGAACCCGGGCTTCAATCGTAAGCCCATGCGGCCCTGATGTTTTGCGATGGTTGGAGGAAGAGATGAGCCGAATGCTGCGCCTGTTTGCGGCGACCGCCCTGAGCGCGACCGGAGCTTTGAGCCTCTGCGCCGGAGCGCGGGCGGACGCCATCGAGGATTTCTATCGCGGCAAGTCGATCGACATGATCATCGGCTATTCGCCGGGCGGCACCTATGATCTCTATGCGCGTCTCGTGGCGCGCTTCCTCGGCGACTATATCCCCGGCAAGCCGCGCATGGTGCCCCGCAACATGCCCGGCGCCGGCAGCCGTCTCGCCGCCAATTGGGTCTACAATCTCGGCCCCAAGGACGGAACGGTGATCGCCACGGGCGATCAGTCGCTGGCGGTCGAGCAGGCCATGGGCGACAAGGCCCTGACCATAGATGTGAGCAAATTCCAGTACATCGGCAATCCGGCCGCCGACAACAACACGACCGCCGCCTGGCACACGTCCGGCATCAAGACCATCGAGGACGCCAAGCTGCGCGAAGTGCCCACAGGGGCCACGGGCGGCAGCACGTCATCCCAGTATCCCAAGGCGATGAACGCCCTGCTCGGCACCAAGTTCAAGATCATCACCGGCTATCCCGGCGGCAACGACATCACCCTCGCGCTTGAAAAGGGCGAAGTCGCTGTGCGCGGCTCCAACGCATGGGGCTCTTGGAAGGCGACGCGGCCTGATTGGCTGCGCGAGAAGAAGATCAACATCCTCGTCCAGATCGGCCTCACCAAGGCGCCCGACCTTCCCGATGTGCCGCTGCTGATGGATCTCGCCAGGAATGAGGAAGACCGCGCGGTGCTGATGCTGCTTTCGGCCTCTGTCACCATCGGCCGTCCGCTTTATGTGGCGCCTGGCGTGTCGGCCGAACGCGTCAAGGCCCTGCGCGCCGCCTTCGACCAGATGGTGGCGGACGGTCCCTTCAAGGAGGCCGCCCTCAAGGAGGGCTTCGAGATCAACCCGGTCTCCGGCGAGGAGATGCAGAAGATCGTCGCCCAGATCGTCGCCACGCCAAAGCCCATCGCTGATCGGCTCACCCAGATCATCGGCGGCGTCGAGCAGAACACGGGTCCGAAGTGAGAAGGAGGGCGCCGCCCATGAACAGACGCAAGCTCCTCGCCCTCGCTCTCGTGCTGAGCGCGCCCATGGCGCCTGCCCATGCGCAGGCTGTCGCCGACTTCTACAAGGGCCGTACGATGGAGCTGCTCATCGGCTATACGACGGGCGGCGGCTATGACACCTACGGCCGCCTCGTGTCGCGCCATCTCGGGGGCTTCATTCCGGGCAAGCCGAATTTCGTGGTGCGCAACCTGCCGGGCGGGGGCGGGCGCGTGCTCATGGGCCAGATGATGAATGTGACGCCCAAGGACGGCTCGGTGGTCGCCACGGCCGACCAGTCCCTGCCGCTGGCGCAGGCCATGCGCGATCCCGGCATCCTCTTCGATGCGAAAGCGCTCATCTGGATCGGCAATCCCGCAGCCGACAACAACACCGTCGCCACCTGGCACACGACAGGCGTCACCAACATGGACGAGGCGCGGAAAAAGGAGGTCGTGGTCGGCTCCACCGGCCCCAACACCTCCTCGCAGATTCCCTACGCCATGAACGCCACGCTCGGAACGAAGTTCAAGGTCGTCAGCGGCTATCCCGGCGGCAATGAAATCAACATGTCCATGGAGAATGGCGAGACGGGCGCGCGCGGCTCCTCGCCCTGGTCGACATGGAAGGCGACCAAGCCCGACTGGGTCCGCGACAAGAAGATCCACATCATCGCTCAGGTCGGCCTCACCCGCGCTCCTGACCTGCCGGATGTGCCGCTCATCACCGATCTCGCGACCAATGAGGACGACCGCGCGGCGCTGCGCCTGCTCTCGGCGCCCGCCACGGTGGGGCGTCCCTATTTCACGACGCCGGGCGTCCCGACCGATCGTGTGAAGGCCCTGCGCGACGCCTTCTCGGCCATGGTGAAGGACGAGGCCTTCCTTGAGGACGCGAAAAAGCTCGGCCTCGACATCAATCCAGTCTCGGGCGAAGAGCTGCAGAAGATCGTCGCCGACATCGTGGACACGCCCGCAAGGGTCGCCGACCGGCTGAACCAGATCATCGCCGCCCCCGATGGCGCGAAGTAAGAGGGAAGCGACGCGCATGAAGACCCGCCTGTCCCTGACCATCGCAGCTGCGCTTGGCCTCTGTGCGCCCGCGCAGGCCCAGCAATCGGTCGAGAGCTTCTACAAGGGCAAGACAATCGACGTCTATATCGGCTTCTCGCCGGGCGGCGGCTATGATTTCTACGCGCGCCTGCTGGCGCGCTTCATGGGCGAGCATATTCCCGGCAAGCCCAACATGATCGCCAAGAACATGGCGGGCGGGGGCAGCCGCACGGCGGCGAGCTATATGTATACGGTCGCGCCGAAGGATGGCACGGCGCTCGCCACCGTCGATCAGGCGACGCCGGTGCAGCAGGCCGTGGGCGACCCCACCATCAAGTTCGACACGGCGAAATTCAACTTCATCGGCAATCCCGTGGTCGACAACAATGTGGTGGTGACCTGGCACGCTTCGGGCGTGAAGACCATCGAGGACGCGACGAAGAAGGAATACGCCATCGGCGCGACGGGCTTCAACACCTCCTCCCAATATCCGCAGGCCCTCAACATCATCGCGGGGACGAAGTTCAAGATCATCCTGGGCTATCCCGGCGCCAACGAGATCAACCTCGCCATGGAGAATGGCGAGCTTGCGGGGCGCGGCAGCAATTCCTGGGCGTCCTACAAGGGCACCAAGCCCGACTGGATCCGCGACAGGAAGATCAATGTCCTCGTGCAGATCGGCTTGCAGAAGGCGAAGGATCTTCCCGATGTGCCCCTGCTGACGGATCTCGCGAAAAACGACGAGGACCGCGCCGCGCTGAAGCTTCTGTCCGCGCCGCCCGACATCGGCCGTCCCATCTTCGCCCCGCCCGGCCTTGCGCCCGAGCGCGTGAAGGCCCTGCGCGAGGCCTTCGACGCCACCATGAAGGACGCGGCCTTTCTGGAGCAGGCCAAGCGCGAGGGGCTCGACATCGACCCCGTCTCCGGTGAGCAGCTGCAGAAGATCGTGAACGACATTCTGGCTGCGCCCCAGCCCGTGCGCGATCGTCTGGCGCAGCTCATCGAGGTGAGCCAGCTCGGCGGCGGCAAATAGCGTCGCCGCCTGCGGGCGTGTTCAGAGATACCAGCTTGGCTTGCGCTTCTCCTTGAAGGCGGCGATTCCCTCGTCCGCCTCGGGGCTGCGCGCGTGGCGGGCGTCGCGCACGGCGGGATCAAAGAGCATCGAGATCGGCGGGACGTCGAAATCGGCCACCCGCGCCTTCAGGGTCGCGATGGCGCCGGGGGCGCTGTGCAGCAGCGCGTCGGTCAGGGCCTCAAGCCGCGCCTCCATCTCGGCCGCAGGCGCGATTTCGCTGAGGAGCCCCAGTCGCAGCGCCTCCTGCGCCACGATGCGCTCGCCGGAATAGGCGTAGCGTCGGAAGGCGCGCAGGCCGATGGCCCGGACGAAAAGGCCCGCCAGCGTGACCGAAGGCGCCATGCCGAGCCGCGCCTCGGGAATGGTGAAGAAAGCCTCGGGCGTCCCCATCACGATGTCGCAGCAGGCGGCCAGCGCCATGCCACCGCCCGCCGCCGCGCCCTGCACCACGGCGATCGTGGGCTTGGGCGTCGTCTCCAGGGTCTCCAGCATGGTCGCGAGCGTGAAGCGCGGCTCCCCCTCGCCGCGCCCGCCCACATCCGCGCCCGCGCAGAAATGCTTGCCCGCGCCCCGCAGCACGATGATGCGCACTCTATCGTCAGCGCCGAGATCCCGGATGCAGGCGCCGAGCTCGTCGATGAGCGCGGGATTCATGGCGTTGCCACGGTCAGGCCTGTTGAGGGTGACGGTCGCGACGCCGCGCGCGCCGCGCGTGCACAGGATGGTCTGGTCGGTCATGGATGTTCCTGTCCTGGCGTTTCCTCGCCGCGCATGTTCGCCAGCGCGGCTCTTCCGGCTGAAACTTAAACGGAACGCCGCCGCACGCAAGACCGAAGGGACACGGGCGATCTCACGCCCGCCTCGCCGCCCAGCGGAACTTATTGGCCAAGATGACTGTTTTGAGCAGGTCGGACATGTGCAGGTCGGACATATGCAGGCCGGACAGGCGAGGCGAGATCGGAGACTGCGATGCAAGGCGACCCAAAGGCCGCAAAGGAAGCTGCGCCATCAGACGCTCAGGCGCCGACATCGCCGCCCCAGGCATCGTCTTCGGCCCTGGGCTCCACTGCGCGCGGCCTTCTGGACAAGCCCATCATGTCTGGCGTCGATTTCGTGGAGGCCCTCGCCCGCTCCGCCCGCAGCTTTGCGGACGACCTTGATGGCGAGGCGCCCCAGTTCGCGAAAATGGTGCGGCGCGCCGCCAGCACGGCGGAGGAGCTCTCCCATGACATCCGCGACAAATCCGTCGGGGAGCTTGTCGAGGCGGCGCAGGATTTCGCCCGTCGCCAGCCGACCCTCTTCATCGGCGCCGCCGCGACCGCAGGCTTCCTGCTGGCACGCCTCGTCAAGACAGGCATGAGCGTCTCAGCTTCGACGGCGCCGCGATCCGATCTGTCGGCGGCGGGCGGCCCTGCGCCGACGCCTCCGGTCCAGCAAAGCGCGAGGACGCTCCATGACGCATGAAACCTATGGACGCGCATCGGCCGTGAGCCTCATCGCCGACGCCTTCAACGATCTCTCCGATCTCGTCCGCAAGGAGATGCGCCTCGCCAGCGCGGAAATGTCGGGCGCCGTGACGAGCCGCATCCGCGCGGCGGTGGTTTTGTTGATCGGGGGCGCGCTGTTGTGCATGTCGCTGCTGATGGCCATGGGAGGCCTTGCGCTCGTCATCGTCGCCTATGGCTTCTCCCTGCATGAGGCGAGCTTCATGGTGGCTGGCGCCATAGCCGTGGTCGGGCTGATCCTCATCCTTTACGCCCGCGCGCAAATGTCGGCGCAAAGGCTCGCCCCAACACGCGCCGCCGGCCAGATGCGCGAAGCGATCCGCACAGCGAAGGAGCACATGAAATGACCGATCAGTGGCGGAATGAAGGGATGATGAGGCGCGGCTCCGGCCTCTCGGATTTCGTGTCCGACACGGTGCGCAACCGGCCCGAGGCCTTGCTGCTCATGGCCGCAGGCGCGGCGCTGCTGATGACGCGGGGGCGCGGCTTCGGCCTCGCCGACTTGATGTCCGCCACAAGGTCGGCGCCGCCTGTCGATGAAGGCGCGAGTGCGATGGCCGGCGCCGCTGCGCAGGCGGCCTCGGATTTGCGCGAGCGTGTGGGCGCGCGGGTCGAAGGGCTGCGCGAAAGGGTCAGCGCATATGCCGAGCGCGCCGCCCATCAAGTGCAGGAGGATGGCGAAGCCCTCAAGGAGACGGCGGGCGAGACCATAGAGCGGGCGCGCTCCACCCTTCAGGAAAACGTCAACCACATGCTGCGTGAACAGCCGCTCATGCTGGGCGCCATGGGATTGCTCGCTGGCGTCGCCATCGGCGCCGCGCTGCCCAGAACCCTGTTCGAGCGCGACGCCATGCGCCTTGTCCGCGAACCCCTGAGGACCGGCCTTGGGCGGCGCGCGGAGACGCGCCCGGGCGCAAGCGGGATGGAGCGGAGCGGGTGGGAGAGCCTCAAGGGGCGAGGGGGCGAAGCCAGCCAGCCACAGCCTCCTGAAACGCAGGCTGGATCCTCATCCCGCACATCCTGAATCCCAGCCGTCGCAACCACGCATGAGGCTCCGCCATGACCCATTCAGCCATGCTTGATGAATTGGAGCGGGATGTGGAGCGCGCCCGCGCGCGCCTTGCGGCTGACATCGCGCGGCTGCGCAGTCCCGCGACCATGTCTCACGCGCGGGAAGACCTCGCCGCCCGCGCAACCGATTACAAGGACGAGATCATGGAGCGCCTGAGCGATGCGGTGAGCGCGCGCGCCCGGGGCCTCACCGAGGTGCTGCGGCGGCAGGCGCAGGACAATCCCGCAGCGGTGGCGGTGATAGGGGCGGGCGTCGCCTGGCGCCTTTGGAGGAGGCCGCCCGTCACAACCCTGCTTCTGGGCGCAGGCGTCGCGAGCCTTCTGGCGGGGCGCGGCGAGGCGCGCGGGAGCGGCGGCCTCCTCGAGTCCATGCGCAGCATGAACCGCGCGACTTACGCCTTCACGGACAAGGCCACGGATGTCGCAGGAGACCTTGCCCAACAGGCCCTGGACTTCAGCGATCGGGCGGCCTCCGCCGTCAATGAAACAGCGGATCGCGCCGCCCACGCCCTGTCCGACGTCAATGAACGCCAGCGCGAGTCCCTGCGCGAAAATCCCCTGGCGCTCAGCTTCGCCGCCATGGCCATCGGCGCGGCTCTGGCTCTGGCGCTGAGCCGCCGTGATTGAAACGGCGCGCTGCGGGCGCGCCGTCTCGCATTTTCTGCGCAGTCATCACACCGTCGTCTGGGGCACGCCGCGCCTGGCCTTCAGGCCCTCGCGCGCGCCGACCTTGAAGGGCTCGTCGCGCGGCAGGAGCGTGGCGCAGGAGCGCACCTTCTGGTGCTCCACATCGACGCCGGGCGGCACGATGCCCTTTTCAGCCAGCGCCTTGGCGGCGCGGATCAGGCGATGGCGCGCCATGATGATGCCGTTGTCGCAGCCGACCAGATTCTCCTTGGTGCGGTCGACGATGGGGCCCATGCTTTCCTGCAGGGAGCCGTCCTGAATGGCGATGCCGGAGACGCCGCTATATTCGCGCCCCTCTTTCTGCGCCTGACGATCCATGAGGTAATCATTGGTCTTGTTGGCGAGCGGGATGTAGGTCCCCGGCACATAGGCGCAATGCACGCCCTTGCCCGCCTTCATGGCCGCGCGCTCCTCTGTCGTGAGCGCGCGTGTCGGGTGATAGTCGTAGCTCCAGGCCCAGCAGCTATCGTCGTCGATCGGCACCCAGAAATGGCCGTGCATCGGGTGGTCGCCGCGCGGGGGAACGGCGGTGAAGCAGGGCATGACCCATGGCGTGATGCGCCAGTAGTAGTGGTCGTCCTCGGCGTTGCGGCGCGCGCCGATGAAGAGGCCTCCGGGGGCTTCGGTGACTTCGAAGACCGGGGCGAGATCGCCGAAGTTGTATTTGTTGCCGCCCGCGCCCTTGAACAAAGGATCGGAGTTCACATTGCCGCTGTGCAGCCACGAGACATGGGAGGAGTCGATGCCGCCTTCCATGGATTGCAGCCAGTTGCACTCCTGAAAGCGCTTGGACATGTAGCTCTGCTCGCGCGGCACGACGGCGAATTCGAACTCGGGGAGGTCGGGCTGGCGGTCGGGTGGGCCCATATAGGTCCAGAGCACCCCGCCGCGCTCCACGAGCGGATATGACTTCAGCTTGATCTTCTTCGCATAGCCGGATTCGGCGGGCTCGGATGGCACGTCCACGCATTGGCCGGTCACGTCGAACTTCCAGCCGTGATAGGGGCAGCGCAGACCACATTCCTCGTTGCGGCCGAACCAGAGCGAGGCGCCGCGATGGGAGCAGAACTCGTCCATCAGGCCATAGCGCCCCTGGGTGTCGCGGAAGGCGATCAGGCGTTCGGAGAGGATCTTCACCCGCACCGGGGGGCAATCGTTTTCCGGCAGCTCCTGCGCCAGCAGGGCGGGCATCCAGTAGCAACGGAAGAGGTCGCCCATGGGCGTCCCCGGTCCGGTCTGGGTGATGAAATCGTTCTGTTCCTTTGACAGCATCTGGTCGGCTCCCCGTCTTGATCCTATCGTTCCGTATGCAGGAACAATGTTCCTTCATGGGAAACGTCATCGCAGATAAGCGGGGAACGGCGCTGGCGGCCTTGCGCCAAATCAAAGTGCGCTGCAGCAAAGCGGGCGCTGCGCAACTGGATTGCTTGCCCGCCGCGCCCTGCTAGATTGCCCCGACACAAATGCGTCCCCTGAGCGGGCGGAGGAACGACATGCAGAGACTGGCGGGCAAGGTGGCGATCGTGACGGGCGCGGCGCAGGGCATCGGTGCGACGCTGGCGCGCGGGCTTGCGGCGGAAGGCGCGAAGATCGTGATCGCCGACGTGACCGATGGAGCAGGCACGGCGCAGGACATCGTGCGCGACAATGGCTCGGCGATCTATGTGAAGACGGATGTGGCCTCGCCGGACGAGGTTCAGGCCATGGTGGACCGCACGGTGGCCGAATTTGGAACCGTCGACATTCTCCTCAACAACGCCGCCATCTTCGCCAAGCTCGGCAACAAGAAGTTTCAGGACATCTCCAGCGCCGAATTCGACGCGGTGATGGCGGTGAATGTGCGCGGGCCCTTCGAATGCGCCAAGGCGGTGTCGCCCATCATGATCGCCAGGGGCGCGGGCAAGATCATCAACATCTCCTCCGGAACGGTGTTCAAGGGCGTGCCGAATCTCCTGCACTACGTCAGCTCCAAGGGCGCCATCGTCGCCATGACGCGCTGCCTTGCGCGCGAGCTTGGCGAGCACAACATCAACGTCAACGCCATCGCGCCGGGCCTCACCATGAGCGATGGCGTGCTCAACCAGTCCGACTGGACCGAGACCTATATCGAGGCGAACAAGAACAGCCGCGCCTTCAAGCGTCGTCAGGTTCCCGGCGATCTCCTGGGCACGGTGGTCTTCCTGTCCTCCGGCGACAGCGACTTCATGACCGGCCAGACCCTTGTGGTCGATGGCGGCAATGTGATGCACTGAAGGAGAGCGTCATGCACAAGGTCCAGATGTCGCCCGAGGCCATCGCCAAGGTCACCCGCCGCGCCAGCCGCCAGCATCCCTTCGACACGCTCGATCCCCGCAAGACCGCGCT
Source organism: Beijerinckiaceae bacterium (assembly GCA_947453205.1). Taxonomy (GTDB): domain Bacteria; phylum Pseudomonadota; class Alphaproteobacteria; order Rhizobiales; family Beijerinckiaceae; genus Terripilifer. The sequence continues at coordinate 12,891 of CANGFT010000028.1, forward strand.
GGTCGTGATCGACATGCAGAATCATTTCATGGCGCCGGGCTTCATGGCGGAGACGCCGACGGCGCGCGAGATCGTGCCCAATGTGAACCGCCTCGCGCAGGCGCTTCGCGACATGGGCGGCCATGTCGTCTGGATCCAGAACGTCACCAACGAGACCTGGGAGAGCTGGTCCGTCTATCACAATTTCCTGCAGACGACCGACCGCGCCAGGCTGCGCTACGCCAGCATGGCGGAGGGCGCGCAGGGCCATGCGCTATGGCCGGAGCTCGACGTGCATGCGCAGGATGCGGTCATGAACAAGCGCCGCTACAGCGCCTTCCTTCAGGGCTCCTCCGACATCGAGGCGCATCTGCGTGACCGCGGAATCGACGCGGTGATGGTGGTGGGCGTCGCCACGCAGGTCTGCTGCGAAAGCACGGCGCGCGACGCCTGCATGCTGAACTTCCAGACCCTGATGATCTCCGACGCTTGCGCGACGGATACAGACGAGCTGCACAACGCCTCGCTGAACGCCTTCTACCAGAACTTCGGCGACGTGCAGAGCGTGGACGAGGCGATCGCTTCGTTGCAGCGGGGGCTTGCGGCTGGTGTGACGAAGGCGGTTGCTTAAGGCTCACGCAATCGGTTTTAGTTTCGCGAAACCCCTGCCGCTCCTCTCCCCCTTGTGGGGAGGGGTGAGGAGTGGGGGTCGTGAAATTTTTGTCGTGAGCGCCTCTGACCTCTAACGATCAGCACGCGCAGCCCCCCACCCCGTCTGCTTCGCAGCCGACCCTCCCCATAGGGGGGAGGGTCATCATCAAGGGCGATCTCGATAAGTTTCGAGAAACGTCTGCCGCTTTCATCCCCACAAGCGACTGCTAACCTTCACTTCTCCGTATAAGCGATGTGCTTGACGGCGAATTCCACGACCTGCCCGGCCATGATCTCGATCTGCTTGGCGATGGCGGGCTCGGAGCAGCCGCCGTCCTTGAACTTCACCACCGCCGCATTGACGCCGACGCCCAGCGGCACGGGCCAGCCGCGCAGCGCATGGGTCATCTGGCGCAGCTGCGCCAGCACCATGCCCGGGCCCTGGAAGCCATAGCCGCAGCCGATGGCGCCGACCGCGCGGCCGTCGAGATAGACGCGCTCGTCCGCGCGCATCTCCTCGATATAGTCGATGGCGTTCTTGATGAGGCCGGACACGCCGCCATGGTAGCAGGGCGAGGCGAAGATGACGCCGTCGGCGCGGCGCAGGCTCGCCACGAGATGCTTGGCGGCCTCGGTCATGGAGTTGGGGTCGGGATCATACATGGGCAGCTGCAGGTCCTTGCCCGCGAACATCTCGGTTTCGGCGCCCGCAGCCTGCGCCGCCTTCAGCGCGATGACGAGCGCCTGTTCGGAGGTCGACCCGTCGCGGGTGGTCCCGCCGATGCCGACGATGAAGGGTTTGCGTGCGCTCATGGTCCGATCCCTCTTGAATGGTTTTCCGTGTTTAGCGATCAGCGCCCGGCTTGTCACGCCAGCGCCGGTTCAAAGCCCCGGTATTCGCGATCCGTCAGGGGCTGCAGCGCGGGCATGACCTCGCGCGCAAAGCGCCGGATGTTCGCCTCCGACATGTCCGCAGGCATGGTGCCGAAGGTCAGCATGGTCACCAGCTCCTGAAAACCCATGTCGCGGTGGTTGTCCATGATCTGCTTGCGCACGGTGTCGGGGCTGCCCACGATGATGATGCCGCGCGCCATCAGGCTCTCGATGGTGACGCCGCCGCTGTTGGCCTTCTTGTGCTTGAGGATGTGGGCCAGCGACTCCGGGCTCATATAGCCTGGCGGGAAGAACATGAGTTCGCTGGCCTTGGGCAGCAGCACGTTGAACAAGGCTTCGATATGGGGCCGCGCCTCGTTCACCGCCTGCTCGTCGGTCTCGCCCACATAGACCGGCGCGCCCCAGCCGATGCGGTCGGATGCGGCCTCATAGCCATATTTGCGCCGGGCTATGTCGCGGTACATGTCGAGATAGCGCCCGACGGAGTCACGCGGGCTGTAGTTCTGGAGATAGACGAATTTGCGGTCGGGGTGAGCCGCCCATTCGATGGTCTCCAGACTGCCCTGAGAGGGGCACCAGATCGGCGGATGGGGCTGCTGGAAGGGGCGCGGCCAGAGATTCACATAGGGGATGTTGAAGTGCTTGCCCTCGAAGGCGAAGGGGCCTGTCTGCGTCCAGGCCCGCACCACCAGCTCCGCCGCCTCCTTGTGGCGCTCCAGCGAATGAACGGGATTGGCGCCGAGCGAGAAATATTCCGTGCCCACGCCCCGCACGAAGCCGCTGATGAGGCGCCCGCCGGTGATGACGTCGATCATCGCGTGCTCTTCGGCGAGGGTCACCGGGTTTTCGCGCAGGCAGAAGGCGTTGCCGAGAATGGCGATGCGGCAGCGCTTCGTGCGCCGCGCCAGCGCCGAGGCCGTGACGACGGGCGAGGGCATGAGGCCATAGGCGGTCTGGTGATGCTCGTTCACCGCCACGCCGTCAAAGCCCAGCTCGTCGGCGAGCTCGAGCTCGTCGAGATAGCGGTTGTAGAGCGCATGGCCCTTCACCGGGTCGAAATAGCTGTTGGGCAGCAGCACCCAGGCGCTTTTGAACTTGTCCTTCACGCCAAGGTCGATGTCGGCGTAGGACATGAGATTGAAGCTGGTGACCTTCATCGCAGGCTTCTCCGCGTCCCGATCAGCCCCTGAGGAAATCCTGCAGCAGCGCGTGGACCTCGGCGCGCTTCTCCACATGCGGCAGATGGCCCGCATGCGCCACCGTCACGCGTTTCGCGCCCGGCATCAAGGCGCCGAAGGCCTGCGAATAGATCGGCGGAATGATGCGGTCCGCATCACCCCAAAGGATCAGGACCGGCGCGCTGACTCGATGCAGCCAGCGTTCGAGGCGCGGATTGTAGAGGCGCGGATTCCAGCCAAGGCGCGCGCTGGCGATGCGGTTGAGGATCGCCTGGTTCTGATGCTTGCTGACAAGCGCGCGGGCGGCGGCCGCAGCGCCAAGCTCAGGGTCGGCATAGGCGATGCGCGCCTGCTCGTCGGGGTCGATCATGTAGATGTCGGCCTTGGGCGAGCCCTTCACATGGATGCCTGCGGGGGCGATCAGGGCGAGCGAATGGATGCGCGCGCAGGAGCGCACGGCCATCTCCAGCCCCGCCCAGCCGCCAAGGGAGTGGCCGACCACCCGCACGCCCCGCAGATCCATCTGCTCCAGCATGTCCATCAGGAGATAGGCGACGTCGGAGATGTCATCGACGAAGGATGGCGCCTCGGACAGGCCGAATCCCGGCAGATCCGGGACGATCACGTCGTAATGCTGCGCCAGATCGTCGAGAATTTCAGGCCATTCGGTGAGGCCGTCGGCGCCATGCAGAAACAGCAGCGGTTCGCCCGCCCCGCCCCTGTTGAGAGCAACCTTCGCTCCGTTCACCGTGAGCGTCTGCGCCACGAAAGTCATTGGCCGTTTCCCCGAATTGGCGCTTGTGATGACTGCGCCAGCCGCCTTACGGTAGGCGCTTGCGCGCTGGCGCTCAAGTAGCCCATCACCAGCGCAGGAGTCCACGGTCAAAACCGTGTTTTCTGGGAGGATGCATGCTCAGGGGAATCAGGGTCGTCGAGCTTGGCAATTTCATCACCGGCCCGCTGGCGGCCATGATGCTGGCCGATCTCGGCGCCGAGGTCATCAAGGTGGAGCGTCCCGAGGGCGATCCCTTCCGGCGCGGACATGGCTCGACCTATGGCCCCGCCTTCGCGGCCTATAACCGCAACAAGAAGAGCGTCGTCATCGACACCACGACGCCGAAGGGGCGCGCGGATCTGCTGGCGCTGATCGACACGGCCGATGTGCTCATCGACAATTTCCGTCCCGGCGTCATCGAGAAGCTCGGGCTTGCGCCCGATGTGCTGCGCGCCCGCAATCCGCGGCTCATCCAGTGCTCCATCACGGGCTTTGGCGCGAAGGGCCCCTATCGCGACCGCCCGGCCTTCGACACGGTGGGGCAGGCGCTGAGCGGGGTGGCGAGCTTCCTCATCGAGCCCGAGGCGCCCGAATCCTTCGGGCCGACCGTGGCCGACAACGCCACCGGCATGTATGCGGCCTATGGCGTCATGGGCGCGCTCATCGAGCGCGGGAGCACGGGGCAGGGGCGGCGCATCGAGGTCAACATGCTCGAAAGCGCCATGGCCTTCATTCAGGACGCCTACACCAATTACACGATGGCGGGGATCGTGGGCTCGAAATATTCGCGCATCGTGCGCTCCCAGTGTTTCGCCTTCCGTTGCGCGGATGGAAGGCTGATCGGGCTTCACATGTCCACGACGGAAAAGTTCTGGCAGGAGCTGGTCGCGACGCTGGAAGCGCCTGAACTTGCCGAAGACGAGCGTTTCCGCACGCATCAGACCCGCGTCAAACATTATCACGAGCTGAAGGAGCTGCTCGCGCAGCGTTTCCTTGCGCGCACGCGCGGGGAATGGATGGCGCTGCTGGAGAAGAGCGACGTGCCCTTCTCGCCGATCCATAATGTGCAGGAGGCCCTGGAGGATCCGCAGGTGCTCGCGCTGGAGGCGGCGGTCGACATGCATCACCCGCAAATGGGCATGGTGACGTCAGTGGCCTGCCCGCTGCGCGTCGATGGCGCGCGCCCCCTTGCGCAGATGCAGGCGCCGCCGATGATCGGCGAACATACGGATGAGGTTATGGCGGGGTTGGGCGGGAAGCGGTAGGCAGTAGGCAGTCGGCAGTCGGCATTAGGGATGGTCTTTGCGACTGCCTACTGCCTATTGCCGACTGCCCCAAACCCTATTTCCCCATCGCCTTGTCATAGATGGTCGTGTCGACATAGCGCGACATCGGTCCCATCTTCTTCAGGGGCTCGCCATAGGTTTCGCGGATCTTGAGCACGGTTTCGATCGCCTTGGGGTTGATCGCGCCGCGAGGGTTCAGGCCGCCGGGGCTGACAAGGCGCGTGTAGAGCCGTTCGGCTTCCGGATCGGTGAGGCCCTTGGCGTATTTCTTCAGGACTTCGATGGAGTCCGCCTTGTTGGCGAAAACATGATCCTGTGATTTCGCCATGGCGCGTGCGAAGGCGACGAGATCGGCCTCCTTGTCCTTGGCGTAGGCGCGGCGGGTGACGAAGGCGGTGCCCTGGTAGGCGCCCAGCTCCTGCGCGGCGTCGGCGAGCATGCGGTAGCCCTCGCGCTCCACCGCCATGTCCTGCGGTGAGCCCACGATGGCGGCGACGGCTTTTTCACCGCGCATGGCCTCGATGCGCTTGTCGGTATTCCCTACGGAAATCGCCTTGTAGTCCTTGTCGTATTCGAGCCCGCCCTTGTCCTTGAGGATCTGGTAGAGCACGATTCCATAACCGGACTTGAGGGCGTCGACCGCCACCGTCTTGCCCTTGATGTCCGCATAGCTCTTGATCTCCGGGCGCACCATGAGGGTGTTCATGCCGCCATGGCCGCCCATGAAGGCGAACATGTCGAAGGGGCCGGGCAGGGGAATGTCGCTCTGCCCCTCCGCATAGGCCACGATATTGTCGAAGGCCGTGCTGATGACGTCATATTTGCCCGCGTAGAAATCGCGGATCTGCTCCACCGAGCCATTGGTCGTGGCGAAGATGAGCTTGACGCCCTCCTTCTCCATGAACCCCTTTTCCTGAGCCATCCAGATCGGCAGGTTGGTGGCGCCGCCGAAGCTCAGCAGGCGCACTTCGCCGGCCTGCGCGCCAACGGTCAGGGCGACGGCCAAAGCGCCGCCCAGCAGCGCGCGTTTCATCACATCGAACATGCCTTCCTCCCTTTTTTGATTTTACGGATAGCCGGGGAATGTGCCGAAGGAGCCGAAGCCCCACTGGCTGCGCAAAGTGTCCTTCGGCCAGACCTTGGGACGCAGCGGGCGCTCCTCGTGCCAGGGGCGCGGCTCCCAATAGCCGAGCTCCTCGTCCTTCATCAGGTCCATTTCGGCGAAGAGCTCCACGCGGATCTCATCGGGGTTGCGATGATAGGCCGCGATGTTGTGGCCCACCACATGGCGCAGCGGCCCCCAGACAAGCTGCACGTTCTTCTTGGTCAGGTAATCGCAGGCGTTGTGGATTTCGCCCCAGTCACGCAGTTCGAAGGCTATGTGGTGCAGCCGCTCGGTCTCATAACGGGTGAAGTTGATGGTGTGATGGTCGACGCCGCAGCGCAGGAAGGAGAAGTGGTCGCCCATCCAGTCCGACACCCGGAAGCCCAGAATGTCGCAATAGAAGCTGGTGATCTTCTGCACGTCATGGACCCGATAGGCCACATGGCCGAATTTGAGCGGGCTTATGCCCTGTTCGGAGCCGTCGTCCGGGGCGAATTCATATTCCGCATAGACCTCGATCAAGGTGCCCTTGGGGTCGCGGAAGACGATGGCGTCCTTGACGCCGGGCGTGATGCCGGAGCGGCGCTCGCTCTTGACGCCCGCCGCCTGAAGTTTCGCGGCGAGTTCGCCAAGGTCCGAGCCCGGCGCCACCTGGAAAGCGATGCTCCGCAGCTCGCCCTTTTCAGGGGCGCGCTCCAGCGCCACGCATTCCTGCCCAAGCTTGGTGGCGAGAATCGCCCGGTCCTTGTCGCGCGCGACGACGCAAAGGCCGATGACCTGCGTCCAGTAGGCGAGTTGTTCCTCAAGGTCGGGGGTCGTGAAGGTGGCGTGACCCAACCGCTTCACCTGAATCATCTTTTCCTCCGTTTGGGCGAGGCGCCTTGGCGCGCGTATGGCCTCTTATGCCACGCGCGAGGCGATCTTCACAACCCGAGGGGGCGCCCTTGATCTGGCGCGCGGGATGCGGGATGGTCCGTCATCTATGTCGAACACAATCAAAGACCGGGGAGGTCCAATGTCTCGTTTCTTCGCCAGCGCCGCCCATGATAGGGACGCCGCAGCCTGCGGCTGCTGCGCGCCGCTTTCCCGCCGTTCCTTTCTGGGCGCCGCCGCGACCGCGGCAGGCGCCGTGAGCCTGCCTGCCGCCGCCCGCGCACAGGCCCCGGCCGCCCCGGCGCCTGCGGTGCGCGAGCGCATCGACACCCATTTCCACTATTATCCCCCGAGCATCCAGAAGTCCGGCGGCCTCGCAGGCCCGCTGATCGCAAGCTGGTCGCGGGCCAAGGCGCTGGAGGAGATGGACCGCAACGGCGTGAAGACCGGCATGCTCTCCATGGCCTCCGCCCCCGGCGAATGGTTCAAGATGGAGCCCGAGGCCTCCCGCAAGTTCGTGCGCGACATCAACGATTACGGCGCGGACATGATGCGCGAGGCGCCCGGCCGCTACGGCCTCTTCGCCTTCCTCTCCATGGTCGATGTCGAGGGCACGCTGAAAGAGATCGAATATGCTTTCGACGTCTTGAAGGCCGATGGCGTCAATCTCTCGACGAGCTATCTCGACAAATATCCGGGCGACCCGAAATTCGCGCCCATCTTCGAGGAGCTGAACCGCCGCAAAGCCGTGGTCTATTTCCATCCCACGACCGCCGCCTGCTGCACCGGCATTCTGCCGGGCATCGGCGACTCCTGGATCGAGGTGCCCCATGACACCAGCCGCGCGGTGCTCAGTCTCCTGTTCAGCGGCTCCCTGCGCAAGTTCCGCGACATCACCTTCCTGTGGTCCCATGGCGGGGGCACGATCCCCATGCTGTCGAGCCGCATCGACTGGCTCTCGAACATCCAGATCAAGAACCGCAAGGAGGTCGCGCCCGACGGCATCGAGGCCGAATTCAAGCGCTTCTATTATGACACCGCCAATGCTGGCTATGCCGGCCCCATGGCGGCGCTGTTGAAGCTTGTGCCGGTGTCGCAGGTGGTCTTCGGCACGGATTATCCCTATGTCTCCACCGAGGCCAATATGAAGGCGCTGCGGGGGGCGGGCTTGTCTGATGAGCAGATCCGGGCCATCGAGACGCAGAACGCCAAGCAGTTCCTCCCGCGCCTGCGCGGTTGAGGACGATCAGGGAAACTTCAGATGTCCGACGCCTTGCTTCACGGTTACTTCCGCTCCTCCACCGCCTTTCGGGTGCGCATCGCGCTCAACCTGAAGGGCGTGGCCTATGACCAGACCTTCCGCCATCTGCGCAAGGGCGAGCAGCGGGCGCCGGACTATCTGAAGCTCAATCCCCAGGGCCTCGTGCCCACCCTCGAAATCGATGGCCAGACGCTGACCCAGTCGCTGGCCATCATCGAATATCTCGAGGAGACGCGCCCCGATCCTGCGCTCCTGCCCAAGGACGCAGCCGGCCGCGCCCGCGTGCGCTCGCTCGCCCATGCGGTGGCGCTGGAGATCCACCCCATCAACAATCTGCGGGTGCTGGAAGACCTCAAGACCCGCTTCGGCGCCGATGACGCGGCGGCGGCGGGCTGGTTCCGTCATTGGGTGGCCGAGACCTTCGGCGCCCTCGAAACCCGCCTCGCCAGCGAGGCGCAGACCGGCAGGTTCTGCCACGGCGACGCCCCCACGCTCGCCGACATCTGCCTGGTGCCGCAGGTCATCAACAACACCCGCTTCAACGTGGACATGACGCCCTATCCCACCATCAGCCGCATCCACGCGGCCTGCATGGAGATCGAGGGTTTCAAACAGGCGCTGCCCGCGAACCAGCCAGACGCGGAGTAGGGCAGGGGCGTTTTAGGGCTGCGCTGGCGCCTCGCCACGCTCGTTGCAGAAGGCGAGGTAGTCCTCCACAGATTCCGCAAAGGCCTGCGGCAACCCCGTTTCTGACTTCGACTGAAAGGTGATGACGTCGCGCAGGTTCACGACCTCGCCGTGAAACAGTTCGGCGTCATCGTCACAGGCTATGGCGGCTTGGAAGCCTTTGTAGGTCAGGGTGGTCATGGCTCGTTGCCGGACAGTGTGAAAATCCCCGACAGAATGCCATGCTTGACGCGCTAAATGCAAGGCTCAAGTCCAGCTCCCCGCATGATCTCCCGCGCCTCCTCCCCGCGCAGAAACGCCATCAGGGCCTGGGCGGCAGGCGGCACGCCGTCGGCGACCATCGCCTGCATGGCGTATTCGGTCTGCATCTCCTGGGGCAGGCGGCCGAGGAAGCGGACGCCTTCGATGGGGACGATCTCGCTGGAGAGGGTGATGACCGCTTGCGCATGGCCCTCGGCGACGCGGGCGGACACGACCGAGCCTGGACCGTTGATGAAGATGGCCCGCGCCCGCAGCGCCTCGCCAAAACCCAGCCTGTCGGCGGCGGCGATCACTTCATTGGCGACATTCGTGCCCGCGGCCGGGTCTGACAGGGCGATGGATTCCAGCGCGTCGATGGTCTTCCCAAATTCCGCGACTGTCCCGACCGCAAGCGCAGGCCCGCCCTCCGGCGCGCCCATGCCCAGCGGGCTCACCGCGAGCTTGAAGCTTGAGGAGGGCGTCGCCAGGCCGTCTGCGCGGGCCTTCTCCAGCACCGAGGCGACCACGACGCAAGCGTGAAAGGGCAGCCCGGACGCCAGATGCTGGCGGGTCGCGGCCGGCGTGGCGAAGGTGAGGGCGAGGCTCACGCCCTGCGCGGCCTCGAACCGCGGCGCCAGAGCCTCCATCGCGGCGCGGAAGCCGCCCGCGCAGAGAATGTCGAGCTGATCGGTCACGCGCTGCCTCCTCACTGCTTGATCCGCTTATTTGCGGCGTTCGTAGAGCGACACATATACACAGGCGCCCGGCGCTGCGCAGCCCGGTTGCGCGCATGGGCCGTCTCGCCTATCCCTAAATCCGTCAGTGGGCCATCCGCCTGCCTGTTTTCAGCCCTGGAGATCGTCCATGGATCGCGTTTCGTCCGCAGGACTCAGCATCGCCCGTGAACTCTATGACTTCGTGAACACCGAAGCCTTGCCGGGCACGGGCCTCGCCGCTGACGCCTTCTGGAGCGGCCTCGCCGCGATTCTCGGCGATCTCGCGCCGCGCACCTCTGCGCTTCTTGGGGTGCGCGACGACCTTCAGGCGAAGATCGACGCCTGGCATGTCGCCCACAAGGGCAAGCCCCATGACGCGGCGGCCTATGAGGCCTTCCTGCGCGAGATCGGCTATCTCCTGCCCGAGCCCGCGCCCGCCTCGATCCGCACCGCCAATGTGGATGACGCCATCGCCCGCATCGCGGGGCCGCAGCTTGTCGTCCCCGTCTCCAACGCCCGCTACGCCCTCAACGCCGCCAACGCCCGCTGGGGCAGCCTCTATGACGCGCTCTATGGCACCGACGCCATCCTCGACGAGGGCGAGGCGGCGCGTGGCAAGGGCTACAACCCCGCGCGCGGCGCCAAGGTCATCGCAAAGGCGCGCGAAGTGCTGGACACCATCGCCCCGCTCGCCGCCGGCAGCCATGCTGAGTCGACCGGCTACGCCGTGGTCGATGGCGCCCTGTCAGTCACGCTGAAGGGCGGCGCCAGCGCGGGCCTCAAGGATCCCGCGCGCCTTGCGGGCTATGACGGCGAGGCCGCTTCGCCCGCGCTCATCCTGTTCGTGAATAACGGCCTGCATGCGGAACTGCGCTTCGACCGCTCCAGCGCCATCGGCAAGACGGACCCTGCGGGGGTCAGCGACGTCGTTCTCGAATCGGCCATCACCACGATCATGGACATGGAGGACTCGGTCGCCGCCGTCGACGCCGAGGACAAGGTGCAGGTCTATCGCAACTGGCTCGGCCTGATGAACGGCACGCTGACCGCGACCTTTGAAAAGGCCGGCGGCTCGGTCGAGCGGCGCCTCAACCCCGACCGGCGCTACACCCGTCCTGACGGCAAGACGCTCTGGCTCTCGGGCCGCAGCCTCATGCTGGCGCGCAACGTCGGCCATCACATGTTCACGGACATGGTGCAGATGAATGGCGCGGATGCGCCCGAAAGCATCATCGACGCCGCCGTGACCGCCCTCATCGCCCTGCATGACCTCAAGGGATCGCAGCAGGTGAAGAACTCCCGCGCGGGTTCGGTCTATATCGTCAAGCCGAAGATGCACGGGCCGGATGAGGTGGCGCTCGCCAACGATCTTTTCGCCCGCGTCGAGGATCTCGTGGGCATGCCGCGCTTCACCATGAAGATGGGCATCATGGACGAGGAGCGCCGCACGACGGTCAATCTCGCGGCCTGCATCCTCGCCGCCGCCGACCGCGTGGTCTTCATCAACACGGGCTTTCTCGACCGTACGGGCGATGAGATCCATACCTCGATGGAGGCGGGCCCCATGGTCCGCAAGAACGACATCAAGGCCACGCCCTGGATCCCCGCTTATGAGGATTCCAATGTGGATGTGGGCCTGCTCTGCGGCCTGCCCGGACGGGCGCAGATCGGCAAGGGCATGTGGGCGGCGCCTGACCGCATGGCCGACATGCTCGTGCAGAAGGTCGGCCATCCCATGGCGGGCGCCAACACCGCCTGGGTGCCCTCGCCCACCGCCGCGACGCTCCATGCGCTGCACTACCATCAGGTGAGCGTCGCCGAGCGCCAGACGGAGATCGCCAAACGTCCGCGCGCGAAGCTCTCGGACATCCTCACCATTCCTCTGTCGCAATCCAATTTCGCGCCTGACGCGGTTCAGCAGGAATTGGACAATAATTGTCAGGGCATTCTGGGCTACGTCGTGCGCTGGATCGATCAGGGCGTGGGCTGCTCCAAGGTGCCGGACATCCATGATGTCGGCCTGATGGAGGATCGCGCCACGCTGCGCATCTCGAGCCAGCACATCGCCAACTGGCTGCGCCATGGCGTCGTCACCGAGCAGCAGGTGCGCGACACCCTCAAGCGCATGGCGGCGGTGGTGGATCGGCAGAACGCGGGAGATCCGCTCTATCGCCCCATGGCTCCCGCTTGCGACGGCGTCGCCTTCCAGGCGGCCAGCGACCTCATTTTCAAGGGGCGTGAGCAGCCCAACGGTTACACGGAGTTCGTGCTCCATGCGCGCCGCCGCGAGGCCAAGGCGCGGGGCTGACGGGAGCCCTTCGGGGCCGCCGGAGGCGTCGGCGGCCTACCATCCCGCGCGGCGCATCAATTCCATGAAGATGGCGCCCAGAAGGGCGCCGATGATGAGATAGGCGAGCCGAGGCCACCGCAGCATGCCATCCTTGTCAAGCGGATTGGTCATGCGGGCGGCCTACTGGTCGATGGCCGCACATTCTCCCCCGGCCTTCTCGATCCGTTCGCAGGCCGTCTCGGCCTCAGCCTCGGTGAAGCCGGTGCTGCGGATATGCCAGACATAGGCCCCGTCCTGCTTCGCGCGGTGGTAGTTCAGCCGCCGCGGCCCGAGCAAATTTCCATATTTCTGTTTGAGTTGGCCAAGTTTGGCCCGCGCCTCGCCCTCGGTGTCGAGGCTCGCCAGCACCACTGAGAAATTGCGCTTGGCGGCTTCGGCGGCGGGCGCCTCTGCGGCGGGGGCGCTCCTGGGTGCGGCGGCAGGGGCGGGCGGCGGCGGCGCCTGGGCGGTCTGAGCCTGCGCCGTCGGCGCCTGGGGCGCGACGGGCGCCGGCGCAGGGGCGTTCGGCCGTCGCTCGGGCTGGGCCACGGCCATGATGCGCGGCGCGCTGATCTGCTGCGGCTCGCCCACCACCGCAGTCATCGGCGTGGGGGTCGAGATCATCCGGGTCGGCTGCAGCGCCAGAGGCATCATCGCCGAATCTTGCGCGGCCGTCTCGGGCGCAGGGGCCGTCATGGCGTCGATCAGCACGGACATGGCGGTCGCGGGGGCCGGTTCGGGGGCTTTGGGGTCCGCCATGGCCGGGGCGGCGGCGATCTGAGGCGGCTGCACGGCGGGGCGGATCATGGCGTTGGCGAGGCCGCCTGTTCCCGCGCCCAGCGGCGCGCCGCTCATGAACCAGATCACAAAGGCGCCGCCCAGAACGCTCATCACGACCGCTGGAAGCGCCAGCGACGCCCTAGAGGCGCCGATGCGCCTTGGAAGACGGCGCGAGGCCGCCTTCATCTGGCCCTCGTCGGCCAAATCCCGCCATGTGGAGCTCACAACGCCTCCTGTCACGCACACAACCCTTGCGGGCCCAAGCTTTGCTTGACGCCCACTTGTGGCGATCGTGGGGCAAAACGCGTCAATTTGGAACAGGAATCTTTTTCCCGGTTGCTCATGGCGCGGTTGCTTTTGGCGAAAAGGCGCTTACACCGGGCCCCTGTTCCTCGATCAGGAGTCGCCCCATGGCGCGCAAACCCGCGAGCCGGTCTGAATTCGTGCTGTTCGACGTCATCTATGAGGACGGAAGCCAGCGCTCCAATCGCCGCGTGCCTGGCGAGCTTCTGGGCGGGCTTGACGCGGATGCGCCCGCACGAGCCGTCATCGAGGCGCAAGATCGTGAAATTGCTGAGAAATCAGGGATGCCGCCCCTGCGCATCAAGTCGCTCAAGCGGTCCGGAAAGAAATAAGGGCGACGGCATTTCCCCTTGGCCCTGCCCGTTTTTCAGGAGAAATGGGCTCAGGAGACAAGCGGCGTCAGGGCGGCTATAACCCGCTCGTCGCGCGCCAGAGCCCTGGCGTGTGCGAAATTGCATTCCGGGGAGAGAAATATGTCGCCGCGCCTTGCTTCGCCCGCCATGAAAATGAGCCTGGCCGCCCTCGCCATTGCGGCCGTCAGCCCAGCAGCCGCCCAATCGAAGATCAACCTCAGCACGGTCCAGTCCATCGGCTCGGTGGTCACCTATATCGCGCAGGACAAGGGCTATTTCAAAGCCGAGGGGCTCAACGTCGACATTCAGCTCGTGAATTCAGCCGCCCAGGCGGTGGCCCTGCTCGCCCAGAACGAGCTGCAGGTGATGGAGGGCGGCGTTTCCATCGGCTTCTTCAACGCCCTCGAAAAGAACATGCCGATGATCATGACCTCCGACCGCGTCTCATCGCCGATCGGGCACAAGCTGATCGTGCGCGCCAATCTCAAGGGCAAGGTCACCAAGGTCGCGGATCTCAAGGGCATGAACGTCGGCACCAACGCCATCGCCTCGGTCACCACCTATGAGCTGGGAAAACTGTTGGCGAGGCATGGTCTTTCGCTCAAGGACGTCGAGTTGAAGCAGCTCGGCTTCCCGCAGATGAGCCCCGCCATGAAGAATGGCGCCCTCGACGCCACGCTGAACATTCCCCCCTTCGCCAGCGCCATGGAGGAGATCGGTGACGGCTTCACCATCGCGCGCGTCGATGACGAGGTGGAGCCCTCGCCCATGACGATCGCGGCGAGCTTCATCAACACGGACTGGGCCGCCAAGAACAAGGATGTGGTGCGCCGCTTCTTCGTCGCCTATCTCAAGGCCACCCGCGATTACTGCCTCGCTTATCACAATGGCCCGAATCGCCGGGAGGTCATGGAGATCGCCTTCAAGAACGGCCTTGAACGCAGCATTGAGGACATCGACAAGACCGAATGGACCGGCCGCAGCATGGATGGCGCCGTGAACATGAAAAGCGTCATGGATCAGCAGGCCTTCTACATCGAGCAGGGCTTCGTCGAGCGCGCGACGTCGGAAGAGAAGATGTATACGACCGAATATATGGATTACGCCGTCAGCAAGCTTGGCCCCGCGCCTGCGGTCAATCCCGCCTCCAAGCTTGGCGGCTGCCGCTGAGCCAAAACAGCACGCGGGCGTCCCGATCATGGGGCGTCCGCAGACGTTTCGAACATTGCTTTGAGAAATGGTACCGCCACCCCGGCTTGAACGGGGGACCTCTAGATCCACAATCTAGCGCTCTAACCAACTGAGCTATGGCGGCCCGGAACGGCTTCCTAGAAGCAAAGCGCGCCAAATGCAAGCGCCGCAGGAATGCTTCCCCGCATTGGCGCGCCGCAGTCTGTGTCGGCATGGGCAGACGCCGCCCGGAAAGGCGGCGTCGCTGTGTTGAAATCAGGCGGCGAGGTTCTTTTCAAAGCTCGCCTTGATGGGCTCTGCAGCCTCCGCCGCGACTTTTTGCGCCAGCTCGGTCATTTCCTTCAACTGGCTGGAAAGGGACTCGAATTGCTTGCGGGCGTAGTCGGTCTGGAGCGTCAGGGCCTCGGGCAGGGAGCGGGCCGCAGCCAGCGCCTTGAAAAGCTCGAGATTGGCGTCAGCCTGCGCCTTCAGGCTTTCAAGGGCCTTCTGGTTGAGCTGGCCGATGCCGCGGGTGACCGTGACATAGCTCGTCTCGATCGTGTCGGAGACGCCCTCGGCCGCATGTTTGATCTTGTCATAGGCCGCGCGGGTCTGAACCAGCGCCTCTTCGGTGGCGCAGCGCAGGGTCTCCTGCGCGTCCCGCGCCTCGGAAACCGCCTTCTGGGCGGTCTCGTGGATCAGTGTGTCGAGAGCCGGGGAAATCACGCCAGGGACGTCCCTGACCGCTGCAACGGCCTCTGCCGCGCTGGCCGTGGCCTTTTCGGGCGCAGAGGTGGTCTTCTTCGCCAGTTTGGAGCCAGCAGGCGAAGGTTTTTGCTTGCGTGCGATAGCCATGAGCTGTCCTCTTCGATGGAGCCTTACTTCTTGACGCCAGTCGCCTTCTGCATCGCCTCGCCAAGCTCTTTGGTCTGGGCCTGGAGATTGGCCATCTGCGCCTTCAGGTAGTCGCTCTGAAGCTGCATCACTTCCTGAATGTCCTTCGCGTGAACAAGTTTCTCCGCGAGGTCGAAAGCGGCGTTGACATTGTTCTCGGCGATGGCCACGGCCTTGGCGGACATGTCCTTGGCGCCGGCGAGGGCGGGATTGGCGACCGGCGCTTCGATGGAGGTCGCGCTCTTCTGGACAGCGCCCATGAAGCCCTCGAAAGCCTTGCGGGCCTGGGCGACGCTGCGTTCGGCGAATTCACGCATTTCGGTGGGCACTTCAAAAACGGGCGTCGACATGGGCTCTCTCCTTGGTGGACCGGACCGCCAGATAACGCGGCATGGGCCCATATAGATCAAATTATGGTGCGATGCAACATTATTGTGCGACGCACAATAATTAAGGATGTTTTAAGGAATCCGGCTCCTTCAGCCGCCCGGCCATGGACCGGGGCTTTCGCGCGCGTTAAGCTTTGGTTAAGCCTGTTCAGATTCGACGGGCCTCGTGTGCGTTAAAAAGGCGTTGTTGTTCATGGATTTCGACTCGTCGAGACCCTCTGCAGGCGAGCTGGCCGCCCTTTTGGCGGAGCCGGCGCTTGCGATGTCTTTGGCGCGCGGCGGAGCCATCTTCATCGCCGCCATGTCGCCTGCGCGCCTCGTCTACGCCTCCGGTCCCCTCCAGATTTTTCTGGGCGCCTCGCAGCTCCACGACCTCGCGAATCGCCTGCTGCCGAGCGGGCAGGGCAAGCCGGGCCTCGCCGAGCGATTCGCGCAGCTCGCCCCCGGCGCCCCGGGACGGCTGGAGCGTCTGCGCTTCGCCTTTGGCCTGCGGGTCGAGACCGTCACGGTGATGCTGCGCCGCACGCCGCGGCCTGGCGCCTTCATCATCGGCATGCTCGTGGACGCCAGGATCGCCCAGCCGCAATCCGGGTTTCCGGCGCCCCTGATGGAAGCGCCGCAGGCGGTCCCCGCCCCGGTCCCGGTCGTCGCGTTCGCGCCGACCGCTGCGCCCGCCCCCACCGTCGCTCCCGGCCCTGATCCCATCCCTGCGCCGCCTGCGCCCATCGTGGCCGTGCGCGCCGCCATGGCGCCCCCCGCCGCGCCTGCCGCTCCATCTGGCGAGGCGGGCGCCGTTGCGGCGGAGCTGGCGCGCCGCCACGCCAATGCGCCCTTCCTGCGCTTCCTCTGGCAGACAGACGCCGCCGGTCGCCTGACGAGCCTCACCGGCCTCTTTTGCGAGGTGCTGGGCTGTTCCTTCGAGGCCCTGCAGGGGCTCGACTTCGCCGAACTCGCGCGCGCTTGCGGCGCTGACGCCGAGGACGCCCTGCGCAAGGCCCTCGGCGGCCGCGAGACCTGGAGCGGCCTTGATCTGCTCTGGCCGCTGACCACCGCAGAAGTCGCCGCGCCGATGACCCTCGGCGGCCTTCCCGCGCTTGACGCGAAGCGGGCCTTCCATGGCTATCGCGGCTTCGGGATCATCCATATCAACCGGCTGCAGCCCTGCGTCCGGACCTGGACGCCGCCCGCGCCGCTCGCCACGACAGCCCCGGCGCCCGAGCCTGTCCCGGAGGCGCCCGGCGCGCCAGCAAGCCCCTTCGCCGGCCTCGCCAATGTGGTCTCGATCCGCGACCGCCGGCCCGAGGCGCCATCGGCCCCCCAGCCCGCCGCCCCGGAGCCCGAGCCGGCCACGCCTGAAACCAAGGCCCCCCCGGCTGAAACCAAAGCTCCCGGCCGGACCCGCGAGCCCTCGAACCTTGTGGAGCTCAGCTCCACCGAGCGCACCGCCTTCCGCGAGATCGCCCGCGCGCTCGGCGCCCGCGTCGATGACGATGCGCCCCGCCGCCGCGAAAGCAGCGAGGACCGGGCCCGTCGCATCCGCGACCTCATCGATCTCGCGACCGTCCGCGCCGCCTCCACCCCGCCCGAGCGGCCCCGCAGCCTGCGCCTCGCCGAAGAGCCGCAGCCAGCCGCGCCTGCGCCGCCGAAAGCGCAAGGCGCTTTTCCAGACCAAGCCGACATTCTCGATGGCGTCGCGGCCAACGCCGCCTCGCTCCTCGACCGTTTGCCGGTGGGCGTGCTCGTCAGCCGCATGGAGATCCCGGTCTTCCTGAACCGCACCCTGCTGGAGCTTCTCGGCTTCAGGGACGCCGACGTGTTCCACGCGGCGGGCGGCCTTGAGTCCATTTTCACCGGACGCGTGCCCGATCTCGATTCGCTGGGCTCGATCACGATCCGCACCGCCGATGGCGAGCTGATCCCGGTCGATGTCCGCATCCAGGCCATCGAATGGGATGGCGCGCCCGCCACGCTCACCACCTTCCGCAGGCCGGAGACCGATCTCAACCCGCGTCTTCGCAGCCTGGAAAGCGATCTGCGCGAGCGCGAGCTTGAAACGCGTGAGTTGCGAACCATTCTCGACACTGCCACCGATGGCGTCGCCGTGCTCGACGGGCAGGGCGCGATCCTGTCCCTCAATCGCTCCGCCGAGGCCCTGTTCGGCTATGAGCAGGGGGATGTGGCGGGCGAGCCCTTCACCGTGCTGCTGGAGCGCGAGAGCCATCCGGCCGCGCTCGATTATCTCGAAGGCCTCAAGTCCAACGGCGTCGCCAGCGTGATGAACGACGGGCGCGAGTTCGTAGGCCGCGCGCGGCAGGGCGGCTCGATTCCCCTCTATATGACCCTTGGCCGCATCGCCTCGGCAGGCGAGCAGAAATTCTGCGCGGTGCTGCGCGACCTCACCCCCTGGAAAAAAGTCGAGCGCGAGATCGAGGCGGCCCGCAAGGACGCGGAGCACGCCAGCGCCCTGAAGTCGGATTTCCTCGCCAAGGTCAGCCACGAGATCCGCACGCCCCTCAACGCGATCCTTGGCTTCGCCGAAGTCATCATGGAGGAGCGGTTCGGCCCCGTGGGGAATGAGCGCTACAAGGACTACCTGAAGGACATCCATTCCTCCGGCGCCCATGTGATGAGCCTGGTGAATGATCTGCTCGATCTGTCGAAGATCGAGGCGGGCAAGCTGGAGCTCACCTTCGGCAGCGTCAACGCCAACGCCATCGTGGCCGAATGCATGTCGATCATGCAGCCGCAGGCCAATCGCGCCAAGGTCATCATCCGCAGTTCGCTCGCGCAGCGCCTGCCCAATATCGTGGCTGATGAGCGCTCGCTGCGCCAGATCGTGCTGAACCTTCTGTCGAACGCCGTGAAGTTCAACGACGCCGGCGGGCAGGTCATCGTCTCGACCGCGCTGACCGATGCAGGCCATGCGGTGATCCGCATCCGCGACACCGGCTTTGGCATGAGCGACAGCGAGCTTGCGGTCGCCATGGAGCCCTTCCGCCAGATCGCCACCGCCCGCCGGGCTGGCGGCACGGGCCTTGGCCTGCCGCTGACCAAGGCGCTGGTGGAGGCGAACCGCGCCTCCTTCACCATCAAGAGCAAGCAGAACGACGGCACCCTCATCGAGGTCGCCTTTCCGCCGACGCGGGTTCTTGCGGAATGAGCCCTGACGAGCGCCGCGCGCCGCCGCCCGCCTTCACCAGGGCGCCGCCGCCCGAACAGGCGCCCGCCCGCACGGGGCATGTGACCATCCGCGGCGGCAAGCTGTTCTATTGGGACACGGGCGGAGAGGGCGATGTGGTCGTCTTAAACCATCCCGCCACCGGCAGCGCCCATATGTGGCCCTATCAGCAGCCTGTGTTCGCCAGCGCGGGCTATCGGGTCATCGGCTGGTCGCGGCGCGGCCACCTCGGCTCCGACCCCGTTGACCCCGCAAACCCCGGCTCGGCCTCGACGGATCTTGCGGACCTGCTCGACGCGCTCGGCGTCGGCCGGTTTCATCTCGTTGCCTCGGCGGCGGGCGGGGCGATCAGCGTCGATTTCGCGCTGTCCCACCCTGAGCGCCTGCTGTCTCTGTGCCTGACCTCCTGCGTCGGCGGGGCGCAGGATCCTGATTACATCCGGCTGAGCACTGGCGTCCGCCCGCCGGGCTTCGACGATCTTCCTTCGGAGTTCCGCGAGGTCGGCCCCTCCTACCGCGCCCTTGATCCTGAAGGCGTGGCGCGCTGGCTGGCGCTGGAGCATGCGGCCGGAACCGGCCTTCGCACGGGTCAGAAGCCCGTCAACCGCATCACCTTCGCCGCGCTGGAGAACCTTCACGTTCCCACGCTGCTTATGACCGGCGACGCCGACCTTTGGATGCCGCCCCCGCTCATGCGCCTCTACGCCCAGCGCATCCCCGGCAGCGAATTCATCATCGCCCCCGAATGCGGCCATGCCCTCTATTGGGAGGCGCCGGAGGTCTTCAACGCCTGCGTGCTGGAGTTCATCGGGCGAAATGGGGGCGGTGAAAAATCCACATTGACAAGCTGAAGTGAATTGGAACAATTAAGGAACGTTTGTTTTTGAGCAGTGATTCCGATGAAGGTCGCAGGTCTGTTCGCCGGCATTGGTGGCCTTGAATTAGGCTTGCGTCAGGCCGGACATACCTCGCTCATGTTTTCGGAGATATGGGAGCCTGCAGCCGCAGTGCTGGCAAATCATTTTCCCGATGCCTCAAATCTCGGCGATATCGCTCAAATCAAAGCTTTGCCCAAGAGCGTTGAGCTTCTTACGGCGGGGTTTCCCTGCCAGGATCTCAGTCAAGCCGGAAAAACCGCAGGCATAGCTGGCGCTCGCTCGGGTCTGGTTGACCATGTTTTTCGGCTTCTTGACGGTCGGAAAGCGAAATGGGTTCTGCTCGAAAATGTGTCCTTTATGCTCCATCTCGATGGCGGCAAGGCCATGACCCGCTTGGTGCGTGAGTTTGAGCGTCGGCGGTACAAGTGGGCCTATCGCGTGGTCAATTCGCTTGCTTTCGTTCCTCAGCGCAGGGAGCGGGTCTTTTTCCTCGCGAGCCTTGATGGGGATCCGGCGGACGTCCTCTTTGCTGATGAGGCGGCCCCGCCAAACGTTGAAACCCGCCTGGATACCCATGCCCATGGATTTTACTGGACCGAGGGCGTTCGGGGCCTTGGCTGGGCTCCTGATGCTGTGCCTACGTTGAAAAACGGCTCCACCGTTGGCATCGCTTCGCCGCCCGCCATCATGTTGCCTGATGGTTTGATCGTTAAGCCGGACATCCGTGATGCGGAGCGTCTGCAAGGTTTCCCGGTCGATTGGACGCAGCCCGCCGAAGGCGTCAGAAAGTCATCATGGCGATGGTCGCTCGTCGGCAACGCAGTCACCGTTCCGGTGGCGGAGTGGGTCGGGCGGCGCCTTGTTGAACCAGGCCAGCATGATTCAGCCCGCGACGCCCGTCTGCCATCAGACATTCGCTGGCCTCGCGCCGCACGGTTCGATGGGAAGCAGAGGTCTTGTGTGAAGATTTCAGATTTTCCGGTCTGGAGAGAGCGGCCACCGCTGTCTGATTTTCTGGCCTATCCACCAGTCCCTCTGTCCGCTCGCGCAACGGCTGGGTTTCTGGAGCGCACTGGTCGCAGCAGTCTTCGCTTTGCGCCGGGTTTCCGTCAGCGGGTCGCAAGCCATCTGGACCATATGAGGGCGCTCGATTCCCGCTCAGCCACTCTCGCCGCCGAGTGAATCAGAGCGCGCTGAACCTGATCGTATAGGCGCCAGTGATGCGGTCGATCATTGAGTTGTAATGATAAATGTCGCCTAGTGGTGGCAGATCAACCAGTCGCGCGGGAGAACCATCATTACGGAAATTCATGATAACGACGCCCAGCGCATCGTAGCCCTCTCCTGTCGAGCGTGATCGACGGGGTATCTCTCTGACTTTTTGAAATGTTATGTCCGTAGCCTTTGGTTGCCTGTGTTCGCTCCAGGTTGGACGCCCTCCAATAGCGCGTTTGTTGCGGTCCGGGCTGAGATAGGCTTCCGCGGCATTGATGCAGACGAAGCCGACTGCAATGGCGCTCTCGGCGGCGCCGTGAACGGTTTGATGGCTTGAATTCAACTCATCATAGAGACGTGGGAGAGCCTTTTGGTGAGCGGTCATGCAAGCTTTCGCCTCTAGCGCCAACAGTACGTTTCCAACCGGCGCCATCTCCAGAGCGGGAAGCGTGTTTATGTGCGCAAGCTCTTGAGCGGAGAATGGAATGTTCAGTTGGTCGCAAATATCGAGCAGGGTGCGTCCGCCTCGCTTTTGCCCGGACGCAGGCGTGCTGATGACCAAGTCGAGGTTCTTTTTTCGATTATGAGCGAAATCCCGCATTTCATGATTAATGCCGAACATGACCTTGCCCTCGCGGACATGGGTCGCGAGGGCGGGGCAATTTTCAAGAAGGTCAAGCATGATCAAGGCGCAGGCGACCTTGGAGTGGTGATCGCTGCGTGAATGGTATTGCCATCGGTTGCCGAACTCGTCGGTTCTCGTCGGCATGGAAAGGGTCCGGGCGAAAAGGTCTGGTCCAAGCAATTGAGCGATCCTGAATCGTTTTAGGACATAAGCATAGCTTTCATGCATGATTCCGTCCATCCGCCTGCCATCTCGCTCCTCAACCCTTGCCCCCCGGCCCGCCCCCTCGTAAGACACGCCGGACCTTTTGAACCCGCCGGGAAACCATGACCGACTCTTCCTCTCCCTCCACCGTCAAGGCGCGCCTGCCGCGTGGCTTCGCTGATCGTGGGCCTGCCGAGATCGGCGCGACCAATTCCATGCTGGAGGCGATCCGCGCGTCTTATGAGCTTTACGGCTTCGAGGCGGTGGAGACCCCCTTCGTCGAATATACCGAGGCGCTCGGCAAATTCCTGCCCGATCAGGACCGGCCCAATGAGGGCGTATTCTCCTTTCAGGACGATGACGAGCAGTGGCTGTCCCTGCGCTACGACCTGACCGCGCCGCTCGCCCGCTATGTGGCCGAGAATTACGACAAGCTCGCCAAGCCCTATCGCAGCTACCGCATGGGCTGGGTGTTCCGCAATGAAAAGCCCGGCCCCGGCCGCTTCCGCCAGTTCATGCAGTTCGATGCGGATACGGTGGGCTCCGCTTCCGTCGCCGCCGACGCTGAAATCTGCATGATGGCCGCGGACACGCTGGAGCGGCTTGGCATCGGCCGCAGCGATTTCGTCATCAAGGTCAACAACCGCAAGGTGCTGGATGGCGTGCTCGAAGCCGCCGGGCTTGAGGGCGAGGGGAGGGCGGCGCAGAAGCTCATCGTCCTGCGCGCCATCGACAAGCTGGACCGTCTGGGCGCCGATGGCGTGCGCATGCTGCTTGGCCCCGGCCGCAAGGATGAATCGGGCGATTTCACGCGCGGCGCCGACCTTGCCGCCAGCGCCATCGAGCGCATCCTCGCCTTCACCGCCGCAAGGGCGCCGACCAACGCCGCGACGCTCGACAATCTCGCCGCCGCCGTGGGCGCCTCCGCGCGGGGGCAGGAGGGCGTGGCGGAGCTGCGCGAAATGGCGGCGCTCTTCGCCGCTGCGGGCTATGAAGGCCGCATCCTCATCGATCCCGCCGTGGTGCGGGGCCTCGAATATTACACCGGCCCCGTCTATGAGGCCGAGCTCACCTTCGAGGTGAAGGACGAGCATGGCCGTCCCGTGCGCTTCGGCTCCGTGGGCGGCGGGGGGCGCTATGACGGCCTCGTGGCGCGCTTCCGGGGCGAGCCTGTGCCCGCCACGGGCTTCTCCATCGGCGTCTCGCGCCTCGTCTCGGCCCTGCGCGCCATGAACAGTCCGCTGGTCTCCGGCCGCAACCTGCGCGGGCCCGTGGTGGTGCTGGTGCTCGACCGCGACCAGATGCCCCGCTATCAGAAGATCGTCAGCGACCTGCGCGCTGCTGGAATCCGCGCGGAGCTTTATCTGGGCTCGGCGGGCATGAACGCCCAGCTGAAATACGCCGACCGCAGAGGCTCCCCCTGCGCGGTCATTCAGGGCTCGAACGAGCGCGAGAAGGGCGAGGCCACCATCCGCGACCTCGTGCTGGGCGCAGAGCTCGCCGCCTCAACCAAGGACCGCGCCGATTATCTGGAGCTGCGCCAGCGCGCCCAGTTCGCGGTTGCGGAAGGCAATATCGTGGATGCGGTGAAGGAAGTGCTGTCGCGGAGCAAGTAGGCAGGTAGGCAGTCGGCAGTCGGATCATCCCACGACTGCCGACTGCCCAATGCCGACTGCCTCACCCCACAAACTCTTCCCGCCGATACCCCTGCGCATAAAGCAGCGCCGTCAGATCGCTGTGGTCGATGCGGGCGCCCGCCGCCGCCGCCACGGCGGGCTTGGCGTGGAAGGCGACGCCAAGGCCAGCCTCCCCGATCATCGAGAGGTCGTTGGCGCCGTCGCCGACCGCCATGGTCTCCTCGCGCACGAGGCCGAGCCTGGCGCGCAGCTCCACGAGGCTTTCGAACTTGGCCTCGCGGCCGAGGATCGGCTCCGTCACGCGGCCGACGAACTTGCCGTTGTCGACGACCAGGGTGTTGGCGCGGTTCTCGTCAAAGCCGATGGTCGCGGCGATGGGGCCGGTGAAGAGGGTGAATCCGCCCGAGACAAGCGCCGTATAGGCGCCGTTCGCCCGCATGGTGCGCACCAGCTCCTTGCCGCCCGGCGTCAGCTTGATGCGCTCGGCGATGACGGTCGAGACCACGTCGGCGGACAGGCCCTCCAGCAGGGCGACGCGGGCGCGCAGCGAGGTCTCGAAGACCAGCTCGCCGCGCATGGTGCGCTCGGTGATGGCGGCGACCTCCGCCTTCTTGCCGACGAAATCGGCGAGCTCGTCGATGCATTCCTGCCCGATCATGGTGGAGTCCATGTCGGCGAGGAAAAGGCGCTTGCGCCGATGCGCGCGCGCCTGCACGAAGATGTCGACCGGGAGGTCGCCGAGCTCCAGGCGCAGCATGTCGGCGATGCGCCGGTTGTCGGTCGCGCCCATGGGTGCGAAAGGAATGTCGGCGGCCACGCCCTCCGCCAGCCAGAGGGGATCGGCGGGGCCGGGAAGGTGGGCGCTGACCTCGGCCAGCAGGGCTTCATCAAGGACCGGGCGGCCGGGCGAAGAAACGAGCGTCAGGACATGCGACATCGGATTTCGGGACTTTCGCAGACTTCGGGGAGCCGCCGGGCATGAGCGCGCGGAGGCCATCGGCCATTCTCATCGCAGGACCGACCGCCAGCGGCAAGTCCGCTCTGGCGATCAACCTCGCGCGGCGGCTGGGCGGGACGGTGGTCAATGCGGATTCCATGCAGGTTTACAGGGATTTGCGGGTTCTTTCCGCCCGTCCCGACGCGGCGGAGGAGGCGGCGGCCCCGCATCTGCTGTTCGGCCATGTGGACGGCGCGGTGAATTATTCCGTCGGGCGCTGGCTCGCCGATGCGGCCGCGACGCTGGCCAAGCTTCGCGGGCAGGGGAGCCTGCCCATCTTCACGGGCGGCACGGGCATGTATTTCAAGGGCCTGCTGCGCGGCCTCTCGGACATTCCGCCCGTGCCCGAAGAGGTGCGGGCGCGGGTGCGGGCGGGGGCGCAGGGGCTGGAGCCTGCGGCCCTCCATGCGCGGCTCATGGCCTGCGATCCCCCCACGGCGGCGCTTCTGCGGCCCAGCGATCCCCAGCGCATCCTCAGGGCTCTCGAAGTGTTCGAAGCCACGGGGCGGGGGCTTTCAAGCTTTCAGGGCGCGCGCACGCCGGGGCTTCTGGACCCCGCCGACTGCCTCTGCCTCTTCCTCGCCCCAGAGCGCGCCGCCCTCTACGCCCGCATCGACGCGCGCTTTGACCTGATGATGGCGGCGGGGGCGCTGGAGGAGGTGCGGGCGCTGGCGGCGCGTGGGCTCGACCCCGCCCTGCCGGTCATGCGCGCCCATGGGGTTCCCGGCCTCGTCGCCTGTCTCAGGGGCGAGGCGAGCCTTGCGGCCGCGATCCAGAAGGGCAAGACCGACACGCGCCACTATTCCAAGCGCCAGTTCACCTTCATCCGCCACCAGCTGCCCGAATTCACCTGGGCGGCGCCGCAAGAGGCGGAGCAGGCCGTTGACGCAATGCTCGACTTTTGACGCAGAGGCCCGGATTTGCTTGACCGGCCCTGCGGCCTCGGGTAGAAAACGAGCGGTTTCAGGTGGAGAGGCGCAATGCGCGCGAGGCTTATCGTAGTATGTGACGCGCCAGACACGGGACGGGCCTGACCCGCTTTCCCGCAACTGGCGCATGAACAGGCCCCCGAGTGGGCCTTTTTTATTGCCTTCGAACCTGGACACAGATCGAGCAGACGGAGCAGACGATGTCGAAACAGATGACCGGTGCGGAAATGATCGTCGAGGCCCTCAAGGACCAGGGCGTGGATACGGTTTTCGGCTATCCCGGCGGCGCGGTGCTTCCGATCTATGACGCGCTGTTCCAGCAGAACGCCGTCGGCCATGTGCTGGTGCGCCATGAGCAGGGCGCGGCCCATGCGGCGGAGGGCTATGCGCGCTCCACCGGCAAGGTCGGCGTGCTGCTGGTCACCTCCGGTCCCGGCGCCACCAACGCCATCACCGGCCTGACGGACGCTTTGCTCGACTCCATTCCGCTGGTCTGCCTGACCGGCCAGGTGCCGACCCATCTCATCGGCTCCGACGCCTTCCAGGAATGCGATACGGTGGGCATCACCCGCCATTGCACCAAGCACAATTATCTCGTGCGCTCCATCGAGGATCTGCCGCGCATCCTGCATGAGGCCTTCTATGTGGCCCGCAGCGGGCGCCCCGGCCCCGTGGTCGTCGATCTGCCGAAGGATGTGCAGTTCGCCTCGGGCCTCTATCAGGGCCCCCTCAACATCCAGCACAAGACCTATCAGCCCAGGCTCAAGGGCGACGCCGAGCGCATCCGCGAGGCGGTCGCCATGATGGCCAAGGCGAAGCGCCCGGTGATCTACAGCGGTGGCGGCGTCATCAACTCAGGCCCGCAGGCCTCCAAGCTGCTGCGCGATCTCGTGGCGCTGACGGGCTTCCCGATCACATCGACCCTCATGGGCCTCGGCGCCTATCCGGCGTCGGGCGACAACTGGCTGGGCATGCTGGGCATGCACGGCACCTATGAGGCCAACCACACCATGCATGATTGCGATCTCATGATCGCCGTCGGCGCGCGTTTCGATGACCGCATCACCGGCCGCCTCGACGCCTTCTCCCCCGGCTCCAAGAAGATCCACATCGACATTGATCCCTCCTCGATCAACAAGAATGTGAAGGTCGATCTCGCCATCGTCGGCGATTGCGCCCATGTGCTCGAAGACATGATCGGGGTCTGGCGCGCAGAGGGCTGCAAGGCTGATGAGGCGGCGCTGGGCGCCTGGTGGAAGCAGATCGACCATTGGCGCGCCCGCAAGTCGCTGGCCTATCGCGCCTCGAAGACCACCATCAAGCCGCAATACGCCGTGCAGCGCCTCTATGAGCTGACCAAGGACCGCGACACCTACATCACGACCGAAGTCGGCCAGCATCAGATGTGGGCGGCCCAGCACTATCATTTCGAGGAGCCCAACCGCTGGATGACCTCGGGCGGCCTCGGCACCATGGGCTATGGCCTGCCCGCCGCCATCGGCACGCAGATGGCGCATCCCAAGTCGCTCGTGATCGACATCGCGGGCGAGGCCTCGATCCTCATGAACATGCAGGAGATGTCGACGGCCGTGCAGTATCGCCTGCCCGTGAAGATCTTCATCCTCAACAATGAATATATGGGCATGGTGCGCCAGTGGCAGGAGCTGCTGCATGGCGGGCGCTATTCGGAAAGCTATTCGGCCGCGCTGCCCGATTTCGTGAAACTCGCCGAAGCCTATGGCGGCAAGGGCATCCGTTGCTCGGATCCGGCCGACCTCGACCGCGCCATTCTCGAAATGATCGACTATCCCGGCCCCGTGATCTTCGACTGCGTCGTGTCGAAGGAAGAGAACTGCTTCCCGATGATCCCCTCGGGCAAGGCGCATAACGAGATGATCCTCGCCGAACTCTCAGACGACGCGGGCGTGGAGATCGGAAGCATCATCGATGAGAAGGGCAAGATGCTGGTGTGAGCCAGCCTCTGTCGCCGCTCGCCCAGCTTTCTCAAGGATCACGATCATGAACGCCATCGCAGCCCTTTCGCCCTATGCCTCGGTTCTCGGCAAATCCAACATCGAGCGCCACACCCTGTCCGTGCTGGTCGACAACGAGCCGGGCGTCCTCGCCCGCGTGGTCGGCCTGTTTTCGGGGCGCGGCTACAACATTGAAAGCCTCACGGTCGCCGAGGTCGCCCATGGCGAGCATCTCTCGCGCATCACCATCGTGACCACGGGCACGCCCGAAGTGATCGAGCAGATCTCCCATCAGCTCGAGCGGATCGTGCCGATCCACAAGGTCACGGACCTGTCCATGCAGGACCGGGTCATCGAGCGCGAGCTTGCGATGATCAAGGTGCACGGAACGGGCGAGCATCGCAGCGAGGCGCTGCGTCTGTCCGAAGCCTTCCGCGCCAAGGTGATCGACGCCACCATCGAGAGCTTCATCTTCGAACTCACGGGCTCGTCGGCCAAGATCGACGACTTCGTCGAGCTGATGCGCCCCATCGGCCTCGTCGAGGTCTCCCGCACCGGCGTCGCCGCCATCACGCGCGGCGCGAAAGGCATGTGAGGCGAGCGGCGGCTGGTTCGCCGGAAACGCCGCAGTTTCCTTTGACGGATCGGCTTCGCCCGCTTAGAAGGCTGTCACCTTGAAATTCCGCGACGGTCAACCCGTCGTCCAACGGGGAAAAACGTCATGCGCGTCTATTACGATCAGGATGCTGATATCAATCTGGTCAAGGGCAAGAAGGTAGCCGTCGTCGGCTACGGCTCCCAGGGCCACGCCCACGTCCTCAACATGCGCGATTCCGGCGTCAAGGAGCTCGTCGTGGCCCTTCGCAAGGGCTCGCCCAGCGCCAAGAAGGCCGAAGGCGAGGGCATCAAGGTCATGGAAGTGGCCGAAGCCTCCAAATGGGCCGACGTCATCATGATGCTGACGCCTGACGAGCTGCAGGCCGACATCTACCGCGACCATATCGCCCCCAACATCCGCCCCGGCGCGGCGCTGCTCTTCGCCCACGGCCTCAACGTGCATTTCAACCTGATCGAGCCCCGCGCCGACATCGACGTGCTCATGGTCGCCCCCAAGGGCCCCGGCCACACCGTGCGCGGCGAATATCTCAAGGGCGGCGGCGTGCCCTGCCTCGTGGCGATCCATCAGGACGCTTCGGGCAACGCCCATGACATCGGCCTGTCCTACGCCTCCGCCGTCGGCGGCGGCCGCGCGGGCATCATCGAGACCACCTTCCAGGAAGAATGCGAGACCGATCTTTTCGGCGAGCAGGTCGTGCTCTGCGGCGGCCTCGTGGAGCTGATCCGCGCCGGCTTCGAGACGCTGGTCGAGGCAGGCTACGCCCCCGAGATGGCCTATTTCGAGTGCCTGCACGAAGTGAAGCTGATCGTCGACCTCATCTATGAGGGCGGCATCGCCAACATGAACTATTCGATCTCCAACACCGCCGAATATGGCGAATATGTCACCGGCCCGCGCATCGTGACGCCGGAGACCAAGGCGGAGATGAAGCGCGTTCTGGAGGACATCCAGTCCGGCAAGTTCACCCGCGACTGGATGCTTGAGAACAAGGTCAACCAGACCTCGTTCAAGGCGACTCGCGCCCGCAACAACGCCCATCAGATCGAGGAAGTCGGGGCCCGCCTGCGCGCCATGATGCCCTGGATCGGCAAGAACAAGCTGGTCGACAAGGCCCGCAACTAATACAAACGTAACATCTTGCCCATAGCGGGCGAAGAATTGGATGGGCAGGGCTGTTTGTTGCAGTTCCTGCCCATTTTTGTTATAAATTTCGCAATTTTGTCCATTTTCTGCTTGCTCTGATGTGAGCATATGCTATCGGTTTGTTGCTCTTGATGTTAAGATCATGACTTTATGGGGGAATTACATGCAGAGTTTCGAAACCCTCGGCCTCCTCGCCGCCGTCGACCGTGAGCTCCTGGAGGAGCGGACCATTCGATTGCTCGAATGTCTCGCTGACAACGACGTGGAGGAAGCTCTGACCTTTCTGGCGCCCCATGCGACCGTGAACTTCGGTCGGGACCGGCGCGCCATGCCCTTCTTCGGCTCCTATGAGGGCCCCGAGGGTATCCGTCGCGCGCTGCGCGAAATCGAGATCGAATATGACGTGCTGCGCCAGCAGATCTGCGACGTGGTGGTGGACCGCGACCGGGTCGTGGCGCGGCGCATCTGCCGCATGCGCCATCGCGGCACGGGCAAGGTCTCGAATGTCGAATTCTGCGACTGGCTGCAATTCCAGGACGGCTATGTCTGCGCGCTGAACCTCACGCCCGAAACCCTGCCCCTCGTCGAACTCGTGGACTGATCGGCGCCTCGCTTGCCAGAGGGCGTGAATTGAGCGAGCGTGCGCTTCCCCGCAGGAAGCCTCTCGCCCCATGTTTGTCCCCTCGCAAGCATCCGCGCCATCGCGCACCGAGCCCGCCATCGTCCGCCTCGATCAGGTGAGCGTGCGGTTCGGCGTCGGCCCCGGCGCCTATGAAGCGGTGCGCCATGCCAGCCTCGACGTGGCGGCGGGAGAGTTCGTCGCCATCGTCGGCCCCACGGGCTGCGGCAAATCCACCTTGCTGAATGTGGTCGCGGGTCTGCTGGCGCCAAGCGCCGGGCAGGCGCTCGTCAACGGCCGCAAGGTCGAGGGCGTGACCCGCGAGGCGGGCTATCTCTTTCAGCAGGACGCCCTGATGCCCTGGAAGACGGCGCTGGCCAATGTGGCGGTGGCGCTGGAGGTCGGCGGCGTCGCGCCCCTCGAGGCGCGGGAGCGCGCGCGCGGCCTTCTCGCGCGCGTCGGCCTCGCCCGTTTCACGGAGCGCTATCCCCATCAGCTCTCGGGCGGCCAGCGCAAGCGCGTGGCCCTCGCCCAGATGCTGATCCGCAATCCATCCATCCTGCTCATGGACGAGCCCTTCGGTCCGCTGGACGCGCAGACGCGCGGCATGATGGGCGATTTGCTGCTGTCGCTCTGGTCGGCGGATCGCAAGGCCGTGCTCTTCGTGACCCATGATCTTGAAGAGGCGATTTCCCTCGCCGACCGCGTGGTGGTGATGTCCGCCGCGCCATCCTCGCGCATCATGGCCGATCACTGCATCGATCTGCCGCGCCCGCGCTCCATCAACGAGATCCGCCTTGAGCCCGCCTTTCACGACTATCGCCGCGCCATCTGGAACGATCTGCGCGATGAGGTGATGAAGGCCTATGGGGCGCAGGACGAAGGGGAGAGCGCCCCATGAACCGCACCCGCCTCCTGCTGCTTCAGATCGGCCTCGGCTTCGGCATGCTGCTGTTCTGGCACATCGTCACCACCTATCCGTTGCTGGGCGATGTGAAGACGATCCAGTTCTTCTTTTCCAACCCGGTGGACGTGGCCGCGCGCATCTGGAAGCTCTTCCACACCGGCGTCATCTGGCGGCATCTGGGCATCACGCTCGCCGAGACCCTGCTGGCTTTCGTGATCGGCTCGGGGGCGGGCATCGTCATCGGCTTCTGGTTCGCGCGCCAGCCGCGCGTGGCGGCGGTCTGCGACCCCTATGTGAAGATGGCCAACGCCCTGCCGCGCGTGGTGCTGGCGCCGATCTTCATGCTGTGGTTCGGCCTTGGCATCTGGTCCAAGGTGGCCCTGGGCTTCACGCTGGTGTTCTTCATCGTCTTCTTCAACGTCTATCAGGGCGTGAAGGAGGTGAGCCCTGTGGTGCTCGCCAACGCCCGGATGCTCGGCATGAACGAGCGCCAGTTGCTGCGCCATGTCTACTGGCCCTCGGCCCTGTCCTGGATGTTCTCCTCGCTCCATACCTCCGTCGGCTTTGCGCTGGTCGGGGCTGTGGTGGGAGAATATCTGGGCTCCGCGGCCGGGCTTGGCTATCTCATTCATGAGGCGGAAGGCACCTTCGACGTCACCGGCGTCTATGCGGGCATGGTCGTGCTTTCGCTTTTCGTGATCCTGATCGATTATGGCGTGACGCTCGTGGAGGGCCGCTTGCTCGCCTGGCGCCCGCCCGCGCCGGAAACAACCTGACAACCCAAGGGAGAGACCCATGTCGATGCTAAGGCTCATCGCCGCCGCCTGCCTCACCATCGCCGCCAGCGCCTCGGCCTTCGCGCAGGCGCCCGAAAAGCCGAAGCTGACGCTCGGCGTCGGCGGCAAGGCCTTGCTCTACTATCTGCCGTTGACCATCGCCGAGCGGAAAGGCTTTTTCAGAGAGCAGGGGCTTGATGTCGAGATCCAGGATTTCTCCGGCGGCGCGCGCAGCTTGCAGGCGCTTGTGGGCGGCTCCGTGGATGTGGTGACGGGCGCCTATGAACATACGATCCGCATGCAGGCCAAGGGGCAGGACATCCGCGCCGTCATCGAGCTGGGGCGCTTTCCCGCCATCGCGGTGGCCGTGAAGAAGGATCGGAAATGGAATAGCCCGGCTGACTTCAAGGGCATGAAGATCGGCGTCACGGCGCCGGGCTCCTCGACCAACATGCTCATGAATTTCGTCATGGCGCGCGCGGGCCTTTCGCCCTCCGACGCCTCCTATATCGGCATCGGCTCCGCCCAGTCGGCGCTGGCGGCCATGCAGAAGGGCGAGATCGACGCCGTGTCGCATCTGGAGCCCGTGCTGTCCTTCCTCGAGCGCGCTGGCGAGGTGCGCGTCGTCATCGACACCCGCACCGAGGAGGGCACGCGCGCTCTCTTCGGCGGCTCCAATCCCGCCGCCGTGCTCTATGCCAAGAAGAGCTTCATCGACCAGAATCCCAACACGATGCAGGCCCTCACCAATGTCTTCTACAAGACCCTGCAATGGCTGAAGACCGCGACGCCCGAGGACATCGCCGCCACCGTGCCGCCGGAATATCTGCTCGGCGACAAGGAGCTCTACATGCTCTCGGCGAAGAACTCGAAACCGTCCTATTCGCTGACCGGCGTGCTTGATCCTTCGGGCATGAAATCGACGAGCGACATGCTGACGAAGTTCGATCCCGAATTGCAGGGCGCGAATGTGGATCTTGCAAAGACCTTCGACGACCGCTTCGTGAACAAGGCGGCGGAGCTGGTGAAGTAGGTTTTTGGGCGCTCGCGATCAGCGCCTCACGACCCCCACCCCTTACCCCTCCCCAAAAGGGGAAGGGGAGTTGCTGGCGCCACGCCTCATAACCCTCCCCCCTGTGGGGAGGGTCGGCCGCGCCAGCGGACGGGGTGGGGGTCTGTGGATGCTGATCGCGAGCGCTTTCAACGGAGAGCGATCTTGCGCCGCACATTTCATACGCTCGATGTTTTCACCGACACGCCTTTTTCAGGCAATCCGCTCGCCGTGGTGCTGGACTGCGAGGGCCTCAGCGATGCGCGGATGCAGGCCATCGCGCGGGAGTTCAACCTGTCGGAGACCGTGTTCGTCTTTGATCCGCATGACCCCGTCAACACCGCGCGTCTTCGCATCTTCACCCCGACGCAGGAACTGCCCTTCGCAGGCCATCCCACCATCGGCGCGGCGGTGCTGATCGGCGAGCTGCGGGCGCCTGAGATGTTGGGAGGGCAGGGGCTCGGGATCGCTCTGGAGGAAAGGGTCGGCGTCGTCTCCTGCACGGTGCGGCGCAGGCAGGGCGCAGCGACGCAGGCGGGCTTTGCTCTGCCCCGCCTGCCGGAGCAGGTCGGCGATGCGCCCCATGAGGGCGTGCTGGCCGCCGCGCTGGGGCTTGAGGCAGGCGACATCGGCTTTGACGCCCACAGGCCCGGCGTCTGGAGCGCGGGCAATCCCTTCACCTTCGTCCCCGTCGCCTCGCTTGAGGCCATGGGGCGCGCGCGGCCTGATCCTGCGCGCTTCGCCTCGACCCTCGCAGGCCCCCGCCCGGCTGCCTTTCTCTACACGAAGGAGACGGTGCGGGAGGGCAGCCATATTCATGCGCGCATGTTCGCGCCGGGGCTGGGCATGACGGAAGACCCCGCCACCGGATCGGCCGCCGCCGCCTTCGCGGGCGTGGCGGCGCTGTTCGAGGCGCCGGAGGACGGGGATCATCTGCTGGTGATCGAGCAGGGTTTCGAGATGGGGCGGCCAAGCATCATACACCTGCGCCTTCAGATCGAGGGCGGCGCGCTGGTCGGCGCCTCTGTGGGAGGCGCCGCAGTGCGGGTGAGCCAGGGCGTGATCGAGGCCTAGCCGGGATAGCCGTGGCGACGCTTGGACGCCGTGACCATGGCGCTCGCCTCCGCGTCGCGGCCTGCCTGACAGGCGCTGGCGGCGGCGGCGATCTCGCGCTGGATCTCGTTATAGACCGACTGGCTCACATGGCCCATGTTGAGGTCGTTCTGCTGGATCGCCTGCCAGCGCGCCACATCGCCCGCACAGCCTCGCCCTTCCGGCAGCTTGAAGTCGGGCGGCGTGATGTTGGTGGAGGCGGGCTGCGGCGCGCTCGCCACAGGCGCGACGGGCGCGCTGGCGTTGCAGCCAGCGAGCGTCAGGGCGAGGAGGAGCGGGGCCAGAGCCTTCATGTCGGCGTCTCAGCGGTCATAGAGCAGGCGCGCGCGCACCGTGCCCTGAATGGCCCGCAGCTCGTCGAGGATCAGAGGCGCCTCGGCATGGTCGCCTTCCGCGTCGATCACGACATAGCCGAGATCGCCGAAGGTCTGCAGATATTGCGAGGCGATGTTGTGGCCGCGCTTCGAGAAGGCCTGGTTGAGGGCGTTCAGCATGCCCGGCACGTTGCGATGCACATGGATGTAGCGCGTGCCCGCAGGGCGGGGCGGCAACTGCACCTGAGGGAAGTTCACCGCGCCCAGCGTCGAGCCGATGTCGCTATATTCGATGAGCTTCTTGGCGACTTCCGCGCCGATGCGCTCCTGCGCCTCTTCGGTCGAGCCGCCGATATGGGGGGTCAGGATCACATTGTCGATGCCCTGCAGCGGCGAGACGAAACGGTCCTTGTTGGAGGCGGGCTCCACCGGGAACACGTCGACCGCAGCGCCCGCCAGATGCCCGTCCTTCAGCGCGGCGGCGAGCGCGTCGAGATCGACCACCGTGCCGCGGCTGTTGTTGATGAAGAAGGAGCCCTTGCGCATCATGCGAAGCTGCGCCTCGCCGATCATGTTCGCGGTCTGCGGCGTCTCCGGCACATGCATGCTCACGATGTCCGACTGCGCCAGCAATTCGTCGAGCGTGGCGACAGGCTCGGTGTTGCCGTGGCGCAGCTTGTCCGTGTGATCGTAGTAGATCACCCGCAGGCCCATGGCCTCGCCGAGGTTGGAGAGCTGCGAGCCGATGTTGCCGTAGCCCACGATGCCCAGCGTCTTGCCGCGCACTTCAAAGCTGCCGTCCGCCGATTTGTCCCAGCCGCCCTGATGGGCGTCGACCGAGCGCGGAATGATCCGGCGCAGCAGCATGACGATCTCGCCGATGACGAGTTCGGCGACGCTGCGCGTGTTGGAATAGGGGGCGTTGAACACAGGCACGCCGCGCAGGCTTCCTGCATCGAGATCCACCTGATTGGTGCCGACGCTGAAGCAGCCCACGGCGATCAGACGGTCGGCCTTGGCGAAGACCTCGTCGGTGAGCTGGGTGCGCGAGCGGATGCCCAGCACATGGACGCCCTCCAGAGCCTCGCGCAGGGCCTCGCCATCCAGCGCCTTGGTCAGGCGCGTCAGGTTGGTGTAGCCAGCCGCGTGGAAGAGCGCCACGGCGCTGTCATTGATGTTCTCAAGCAGAAGGACTCTGATTTTGTCCTTCGGCATGGACAGGCGTTCGCTCATGGCGCCTCCGGGGGCTTGGGGTTCGCTGGTCTTTTACCCCAAGCAGCGGATTCCGCCAGTCCCCTTCGCGCGCCGCCCGCCCTTGCCAATCGAGGCGCTCTGTCCCAGTGTCGCAGCCGATCAGGAGGGTAATCCATGAGCATCATCCGGCGTCGCGCGCTTGGCGCTTTGGTTCTGGGCGCGGTCCTTGCGGGCGCGCTCCCGGCGCAAGCCCAGACTTTCCCTGACCGTCCGGTCAAAATCATCGTTCCCCAGCCCCCCGGCGGCGGTTTCGACACCGTGGCGCGCATTGTGGCGGATCGCCTGCAGCCGTTGCTGGGTCAGGCGGTGATCGTCGAGAACAAGCCGGGCGCAGGCACGCTGGTGGGCACCGACCTCGCCTCCAAGGCCGCGCCTGACGGCTATACGCTGCTGCTGGGCGGCGTCTCGAACATGGCCTTCAACGTCGGCCTCTATCCCAAGCTCTCCTACGACCCCGTGCGCGACTTCACTCCCGTCGCCATGGTGGTGAGCTGGCCCTATATGCTCATCGCCCGCAAGGACTTGCCGCAGAACAGCTTCAAGGAGCTCATCGACTTCGTGCGGGCCAATCCCGGCAAGCTCAATTACGCCTCCGCAGGGCGCGGCACAGGCCAGCATCTGGCTTCGGCGGTGCTGGGGCATCTCGCCAGGCTCGACATGGTCCATGTGCCCTATAGCGGCGCCCAGCCCGCCTATCAGGATCTGCTGGGCGGGCGGATCGACCTTTTCTTCGACAATTCCTCCACCGCCCTGCCGCAGGTGAAGGGCGAGAAGGTGAAGGCTTTCGCCGTCTCGACCGCCAGGCGCTATGGCCCCACCCCGGAGTTGCCGAGCGTGAAGGAGACCGGCGTCGCGGATATGGACATGGACAGCTGGTTCGGCCTGTTCGCCCCGCGCGCCACGCCCCAGCCCGTGCTGGAGCGTCTGAGGGCCGAGATGGCCAAGGTGCGGGCTGATTCGAGCGTGGTCGAGGTCTTCGCCAAGTCCGGCGGCGCCATGTCCACCATGAGCCCCGCCGAGGCCGAGGCCTTCGCGCGCGCCGAGGCCGAGCATTGGGGCAAGCTGATCCGCGACGCCGGCGTGACGGCGGAATAAACCTTTCCGTCACCATGGGGCAGGGCGGCGGCTTGTCAGGGCCGCCCTTTCTCGGTTATTGTGGACAAGTCCCGGCAAGGGGCGATCAGTGATCGGGAAGAGGACGACGTGGCGCGCTTGGCCACCCAGATGAACGGTTCGAACGCGGGCGTGAGCGCCTCGCGGACCGTTGCGCTGTCCTCGAAGCTTTCGGGTCTCCTGCTTCTTCTTAGCCGCCCCTGAGGGCCGGCCGGGCTCATGCCTGGGCGCTCAGGGGATTGAAGGCGAAGACGACCAACCCGATTTTCCGCGCCGCAGAGCCGGGACGACTTTCAGGATCAGCCATGACCAACCCATCCACATCAGGCAGCAACAGCAACCGAGTCATCATTTTCGACACGACCCTGCGCGACGGCGAGCAATCGCCCGGCGCCACCATGACCTTCGAGGAGAAGCTGGAGGTCGCAGACCTCCTCGACGCCCTGGGCGTCGACGTGATCGAGGCGGGCTTCCCCATCGCCTCCGAGGGCGACTTCGAGGCGGTCTCGGCCATCGCCAAGCGCGTGAAGCGCGCGACCGTGGCGGGGCTCGCCCGCGCCGCCATCAAGGACATCGACCGCTGCGGCGAGGCGGTGCGCCATGCGGTGCGCCCGCGCATCCACACCTTCATCTCCACCTCGCCCCTGCACATGA
>CANGFT010000029.1 GCA_947453205.1 Beijerinckiaceae bacterium
CGATGCTCCCTGAGCACGCCATCCACCTCACGCGAGATCACCCCGCACAGCTGATACTTCCCCTCTTCCTCATAGGGCGTGGCGCGGATCTCGAAGCCCTCATAGGGCTCGGTGCGCTCGGGCAAGGCCGCAGGGGCGCCGCCGCCGCCAATGCCGAAGAGTTTCTTGAGGAAGGACATGGTGCTCGTTCCCTTCAATGGTCCGCCAATGTAGCGGAATGCGCCATCGGATGCACCTCCTGCGAAAGCCATGTTTACGCATCGCCAGCGAATCAGTTACAAAAGTAATGATTGAAATAATTTCAGGAAACGCTTTCCTTGCCAAAAGTCTCTTCGCTGGCGGAGGCGGTCTCCGCCTTCGGCGCCGCCGCCAGGGCCAAACTGGCCAATCCCGCCATAGCAGGCGCGCCCGAAGACCAGTTGCGCGCGCCGCTGGAAGCCCTCGTCAGGGATCTGGCGGCGCTGGCGAAAATCGGCGGCGCGGTGGCGCTGGTCGGCGAGGCCTCGCTTTCGGAACATGCCCTGCGGCCCGATTACGCCGTCACGGTCGGCGGTCCGCTCGTGGGCTTCATCGAACTCAAGGCGCCCGGCAAGGGGGCTGATCCCCGCCGGTTCACGGATCAGCACGACAAGACCCAGTGGGGCAAGCTCAAGGCCCTGCCTAACCTGCTCTATACCGACGGCGCCAGCTTCAGCCTGTGGCGCAATGGGGAGCTGGCGGAGAAGATCGTCGCGCTTGAAGGCGACCTTTACAGCGCCGGGGCGAAGCTCGCCGCGCCCGCCCCTCTGCTGACGCTGCTGCAGGATTTCCTGAGCTGGGAGCCGACGCCGCCGAAAAGCGCCGAGGCGCTCGCCAAGGTCGCAGCCCGTCTTTGCCGCCTGCTGCGCGACGAAGTGCTGGAGCAGATCACGACGGGCGACGCCAGCCTCGCGGCGCTGGCGGACGACTGGCGCCAGATGCTGTTCCCCAACGCCAACGACGAACATTTCGCCGACGGCTATGCGCAGGCCGTCACCTTCGGCCTGCTCATCGCCCGCGCCTTTGGCATATCGCTGGCCGAGGGCGTCGATCAGGCGGCGCCCAAACTCAAGAAATCGAACTCGCTCATCGGCTCGGCCCTGTCGCTGCTCACCGAGAACGAGGATACGCAAAAGGCGCTGGGCACATCGCTGACGACGATGGCGCGGGTCTTCGACGCCGTGAGCTGGGACGACATCGACGCGGACCGGGACGCCTGGCTCAATTTCTACGAATATTTTCTGGCGGTCTATGACAACGACCTGCGCAAGCAGACCGGCTCCTACTACACCCCGCCCGAAGTGGTGAGCGCGATGGTGGGGCTGGTGGACGAGGCTTTGCGCGGGCCCTTGTTCGAACGGCCTGCGGGCCTCGCCTCAAGCGACGTCACCATAGCCGATCCTGCGGTGGGAACGGGCTCCTTCATGCTTGGCGTCATGCGCCGCATCGCCGCCAATGTGGAGGCCGATCAGGGCGCGGGCGCGGTGCGCGGGGCGCTGCTGGCGGCGATGAAGCGGATCTTCGGATTCGAGCTGCAGTTCGGCCCCTTCGCCGTGGCGCAACTGCGCATCATCGCGGAGCTGCGCAGCCTCGCCGGCATGAACGAGGCCAACGCCGACCTCATCAAGAATCTGCGCCTCTTCATCACCGACACGCTCGACAATCCCTTTGCGGAGGACGAGCATTTGCCGCAGGTGATGGAGGCGGTCGCCCGCTCAAGGCGCGAGGCCAACCGCGTGAAGCGCAAGGAGCCGATCACTGTGGTGATCGGCAATCCGCCTTATAAGGAAAAGGCGGAAGGTCGTGGCGGCTGGATCGAGAAGGGCTCGGATGGCCGACCTGCGCCGCTGGACTATTGGAAGGCGCCGAAAGAATGGAAAGCCGTCAGCACAAACAAACTTAAAAACTTATACGTTTATTTTTGGCGATGGGCGACGCTCAAGGTCTTTGGAGCAGGCATTCAGCAAGCGACAGGCTTACAGGAACGCGATGAGGATGGCTTGATCTGTTTCATTACAGCATCGGGATTCCTCAATGGCCCGGGCTTCGAGCGGATGCGCGACGATCTACGCCGCACCTGCACAGCCATCTGGATCATAGACTGCTCACCCGAAGGCCATCAGCCGGACGTGCCGTCCAGAATTTTTCCAGGCGTTCAGCATGAAATATGCATTGTGCTTGCAGTTCGGCGACGCGGTGAAAGCACAGACAAGGCAGCAGAAGTGCGTTACCGCGCCCTGCCAGCGGGTAAGCGCCAAGATAAATTTAAATGTTTGGATAGCCTTTCTCTCATCAGTAAAGATTGGCTCGACTGCTCGCAGGATTGGAGATCGCCTTTCCTGCCCGCAAGAAAAGGTCTTTGGGGCCAGATCCCATTCCTAGGGTCGCTTTTCGACTATAATGGACTGGGCTGCATGCCCGGGCGCACGTGGGTCATCGCGCCTGATAAGGAGACATTGCAAACACGTTGGAGAACTCTGGTCCAAGAAAAAGATCAAGCGAAGAAAGAGAAATTTTTTCATCCCCATCCAAATGGCGACAGAGCCTTGGAGAAAACTATAAGGGATGGGCTGAGCGGACATGAGACCCGGAAATATTCCGTCGCCAAAGATCGCGGCGATTGCATCGTTCCTATGCATTACTCATTTCGTTCATTTGATCGCCAATGGCTGATCCCCGACAACAGATTGCTGAACCGCCCAAATCCAAATCTCTGGGCGCACCACTCAAACGCCCAAGTCTACATCACCGCGATTGAGCGCACCGCGCCAAGGGGTGGCCCCGCCATCACCCTGACGAGCCTGATTCCCGATCTCGACCACTACAACGGCCGTGGCGGCCGCGTTTACCCCCTCTGGGCCGACGCCAAGGCCAGCCAGCCCAACATCCGCGCCGAGGCGCTCCAGCTTCTCGCCATGACCTATGGGGAGCCGGTGGGGCCGGAGGATCTTTTCGCTTATATGGCGGGGGTCATGGCGCACCCCGCCTTCACCGCGCGTTTCGCGCAGGACCTGATCCAGCCCGGCCTGCGCCTGCCCCTCACCGCCGACGCCGCGCTCTTCCGGCGGGCCTGCGCCCTTGGCCGCGAGGTCGTCTGGCTGCACAGCTATGGGGAGCGTTTCGCGGACCCCGCCGCTGGCCGCCCCAAGGGTCCGCCGCGCCTGCCTGTCGGCCAGCGGCCCACCATCCCCACAAAGGGCGCCATACCGCCCGCCCCCGCGCCCCTGCCCGACGCCATGGAGCATGATCCCCTGAAGAACCGCCTGCATGTGGGGCTTGGCTATGTCGACAATGTCACCAAGGCCATGTGGGACTATGAAGTGTCGGGCAAGCAGGTGGTCCGGCATTGGTTCAGCTATCGCAAGGCCGACCGTTCGCGCCCCGTCATCGGCGACCGGCGCCCGCCCTCGCCGCTGGAGAAGATCCAGCCCGAGGGATGGCTGGCCGAATACACCAGCGACCTCATCGACCTCCTGAACGTGCTCGGCCGCCTGATCGCGCTGGAGCCCGCGCAAGCGCAGGTTCTCGACGCCATCTGCGCGGGGCCGATGATCCTGCCCCAGGCGCTCGCCGCCGCAGGCCTCGCCGCGCAAGAGCCCGCAAGCTGATCCTGTAGACAACGGGCGTCGCAGCCTCGCCCGCCGCGAAGGGCGCGTCTATGATGCGCCGACCTCCCGCCTCAAGAGCCCCATGCGCCAGCCAGACCTGTTCGACCCCGACCCGCAAGCCGACCTCCTCGACGAGGCGCGCGCGCCGGTCGTCTATCGCGCTGATCCTGACAAGGTGCGTCTTGAACTGCATGCGCTGCTGGCCGAAATGAAAGCCGCGTCCGTCATGCCATGGTCGCAGGAAGACCTGCGCCACCACCAGACGGTCTTTCCGCAGATGTCGCGCTGGCTGCCCGAGACCGAAGCCGCCCAGCTCTGTTTCGAATTCACGCGGCAAGTCGAGCGCCTGCTCGCCGCCTGAAACAAACGCGGGCCACAAGCCGCGCCTTGAGCGCGCGCGTAAGGTCAGAATGAGGCCCGCGCTTTCAGCCGAAATGAGGCGCGCCTCAATTATCCAGAAACGACCGCAGCTTGCGCGACCTTGAGGGGTGCTTGAGCTTGCGCAGGGCCTTGGCCTCGATCTGGCGGATGCGTTCGCGCGTGACCGAGAACTGCTGGCCGACCTCTTCGAGGGTGTGGTCGGTGTTCATGCCGATGCCGAAGCGCATGCGCAGCACGCGCTCCTCGCGCGGGGTGAGCGAGGCCAGAACGCGCGTCGTGGTCTCGCGCAGGTTGCTCTGGATCGCCGCGTCGATGGGCAGGATGGCGTTCTTGTCCTCGATGAAGTCGCCGAGGTGCGAATCCTCTTCATCGCCGATGGGCGTTTCCAGCGAGATGGGCTCCTTGGCGATCTTGAGCACCTTGCGCACCTTCTCGAGGGGCATGGCGAGCTTTTCGGCCAATTCCTCCGGGGTGGGCTCGCGGCCGATCTCGTGGAGCATCTGGCGCGAGGTGCGCACGATCTTGTTGATCGTCTCGATCATATGCACGGGAATGCGGATCGTGCGGGCCTGATCGGCGATGGAGCGGGTGATGGCCTGCCGGATCCACCAGGTCGCATAGGTCGAGAACTTGTAGCCGCGGCGATATTCGAACTTGTCGACCGCCTTCATCAGGCCGATGTTGCCTTCCTGGATGAGGTCGAGGAACTGCAGGCCGCGGTTGGTGTATTTCTTGGCGATGGAGATCACGAGGCGCAGGTTGGCCTCGACCATCTCCTTCTTGGCCTGACGGGCTTCGCGCTCGCCCTTCTGCACCATCTGGACGATCTTGCGGAACTCTTGAATCTCAAGCCCCGTCTCCGTCGCCAGCCCGTGGATGTCGGAGCGGATCAGCTTGATGCCATCCTTCTCCTTGGCCACGAAATCGCGCCAGCCGCGGGAGCCCAGCTTGGAGACGCGCAGCACCCACTTCGGATCAAGCTCGGAGTTCTGATAATTCCGCAGGAAGTCCTCACGGCCGACGCCGAAGGATTCAGCGAGGCGAAAGAGCTTCGTCTCAAGGGTCAGCAGGCGCTTGTTGATGTCGTAGAGCTGCGCCACCAGAGCGTCGATGCGGTTCTGGTTGAGCGACAGGGACTTCACATCCGCCACGATCTCCTTCTTGAGCGCCTTGTATTTGCGCTCTTGGGCGGGCGTGAGCATCTCGTTCTTGAGCTTGTTCTCGACATTCTGGTCCTGCAGGCGACGCAGCTTCTTGTAGGCGTCGGCGATGCGGTCGAAGGTGTCGAGAACCTTGGGCTTGAGCTCCGCCTCCATGGCCGAGAGCGACACGGAATTCTCCATGTCGTCCTCTTCCTCGGAGAATTCCTCGGCGGGGGGCATGTCGCCATCGAGCCCTGCGGGGGGGCTGTGGGGCGCGGTTGCGGGCGCAAGCTCGGCGCCGGGGGCGGTCATGTCGACGCGCTTGCCGTCAGGGCCGGCATAGGTCGCCTCGAGGTCGATGATGTCGCGCAGCAGAACCTTGGCGTCGTTGAGCTCGTCGCGCCAGATGATGATGGCCTGGAAGGTCAGCGGGCTCTCGCACAGGCCCGCGATCATGGCCTCGCGGCCAGCCTCGATGCGCTTGGCGATGGCGATTTCGCCCTCGCGCGACAGAAGCTCGACGGAGCCCATCTCGCGCAGATACATGCGCACGGGATCGTCCGTGCGGTCGCCGGGCTCGGAGCGGGTGGTGGCGACGACCGTCGTGGTGCGGGCGGCCTCGACGAGGTCGCCGGCGGTCTCTTGCTCGGCCTCCTCCTCGTTCTCGCCCTCGGCGTCATCGCCCTCGCCTTCCTGAACGCTGATGCCCATCTCGTTGAGCATGGCGTAGATGTCCTCGATCTGGTCGGAGGACACTTCTTCAGACGGCAGAACGGCGTTCAGCTCATCATGGGTGACGAAGCCGCGCTTCTTGGCCTGCTTGATCATCCGCTTCACAGCGGCGTCGGAGAGGTCGAGGAGCGGGCTGTCGATGGTCTCGACCGCAGCGCCCTGTCCCTCGGCCTTCTCTTCCTTCTTCGCCATTTCGCCCAACTCCGTTGCGTCGCGACTTGCGCCACGTCAGAAAAGACCGCGCCACGTCATAAAATAAGCGGACGGCCGCAAGGACCGCCCTGATTCGCAAGCACTTTGGCCCCGCCGGATTAAGCTGAGCTTAACCAGGACGAGACCCCTACAACCCCGTGCTCTGCCGACCGATCGACAGGCCGAACCCCTCGATCATGGCTTCGCGTCCGTCAATGCCCGATAATTCCGCCTGAATCTCCCGCAAACGGTTGAGGTTTTCATCCGTTGTGTCAGATCCAAGAGCCAATTCGGCTGATCTTAGCTCCTTATGTAGCGCCCGCGCC
Source organism: Beijerinckiaceae bacterium (assembly GCA_947453205.1). Lineage (GTDB taxonomy): Bacteria > Pseudomonadota > Alphaproteobacteria > Rhizobiales > Beijerinckiaceae > Terripilifer. Next base: position 6,400 of record CANGFT010000029.1, read on the forward strand.
CGCCGATGCAAGGCCAAGGCCTGCTTGAGGACCTCTTCGGCGTCACGTTCTTCCGCATCAGGCAGCACGCACCAGGCCGTCGACTGGCCCGCAGCCCGCTCCACCCGGCTCAAAAGGTCCGCGAGCCCGACGTTGGAGATGGCGGCCCGAACGGCGGGGGCGTCGATATAGGGGTCCGAGAGGCGGCCAAGCACGCAATCGAGCAGCCCGACCAGCTCGCGGCTGGCGAAATCCGCCCCCACGAGATCCTCGGCATAGCGCGCGGCGAGGCCCGGATGGTTCACGGCGATGAGCGCAATGAGGGCTTCGCGAGGCGAGATCACCGTGCGCCCTGCGGCGAAAAGGGGAGATCGCGCAAGGCTCTGGCTCAGGGGCAAGGCCTGATCGAGATAGCCCCTCGGCGCCGCCGGGGCGCCGAACCGCCCGCCGGGGGGCCGGCCGGCGTTTCCCCCAAAGCCGGGCCGCCCGCCCGCCCGGCCATAGCCTGCGCGCCCGCCCTCGCCCGCGGGGCGGCCGAAAAGCCCCGAGAGGCGCGTCTCGATCTCCTGCCGGTAATGGCGGCGCAGGGTCTCGTCCGAAATGACCTTGATCGACTCAAGCAACCGGCGCTCCAGCGCGGCCCGGCGCTCGGGCGTGTCGAGCTGGCCCGCCTCTGTCTCCCGCCCCCAGAGCACATCGACAAGGGGCCGCGAGGCGCCCAGCACCGCCTCGATGGCCTCGGCGCCGCCGGAGCGGGCGAGATCATCGGGATCCTGACCGTCGGGCAGGAAGGCGAACCGCAGGCTCTTGCCTGCGCCAATCAGCGGCAGCGCGGTCTCGATGGCCCGATAGGCCGCCTTGCGGCCCGCGCGGTCGCCGTCAAAGCACAGCACGGGCTCCTCGGCCATGCGCCAGAGAAGCTGGCATTGCTCGGGCGTCAGGGCCGTGCCCATGGGCGCCACGACATTGGCGAAGCCCACCGCCGTCATGGAGATGACGTCCACATAGCCCTCCACCGCGATGACCGAGCCGCGGTCATGGGCGGGCTTGCGGGCGTTGTGATGGTTGTAAAGCACATGACTCTTGTGAAAGAGCGGAGTCTCCGGGGAGTTCAGGTATTTGGCCGCGACCTCCTTATCCATGGCGCGGCCGCCGAAGGCGATCACATGGCCCGAGCGGTCGCAGATCGGGAACATCACCCGGTCGCGGAAACGATCATAGGGGACGGCGATGTCCTCGCCATGGACTAGAAGCCCCGCCTCGATCATCTGCTCCGCAAGGACGCCCTTGGAGGCCAGATGATCGCGCAGGGCGTAACGCTCGGCCGGGGAATAGCCGAGGCGAAACTGGCGCTGCACCGCAGGGGCGACGCCGCGATCCGCCAGATAGCCCCGGGCCCGCGCGCCTTCCTTGACCTGAAGCTGCGCCTCGAAAAAGGCCGCCGCCAGCTCCATGACATCCTGAAGGGAGGCGCGCTGGCGCTCGCGCTCCTCGCTTTCGTAGGAGGCGACGGGCATCTGCAGCCCGGCCTCCCCGGCCAGCCGCTCGACGGCTTCGGGGAAGGACAGGCCCTCCGTGCGCATGACGAAATCGAAAATGTTGCCGTTCTGGCCGGACGAGAAGTCGAACCAGGCCATTTTCTGGTCATTGACGAAGAAGGAGGGGCTCTTCTCGGCGTTGAAGGGCGAAAGCCCCTTCCATTCACGCCCCGCCTTCACCAATTTGACGCGACGACGCACGACTTCCGAGACAGGAAGCCGGGCCTTGATCTCGTCCAGAAAGGAGGGGGTGAAACGCATCGCTATCCGCAGGGCTCTCGTGTTCATACAATGTGGCGGCGGCTTGGAACAGACCAGAAACGAATCAATCCTCTTATGCACGCTATCCACAGGCTCCGCTAAAGCCTGACTTTGCGCCCTGCGGGGAGATTTCAAGGATGACTGATGCCTTTTTCTGAGACATATCGCCCTGAAGCCCTGCATGATCGCCTGGGGGCGGAGTTCTATGACCCGGTCGAGGCGGCGGACTTCCCCAAGCATGTCCTGCGCCACCGCAACCAGCGGCAGGCGGAGCGCCTCGGGCTCGGGAAGCTGACCGACGCAGAATGGATCGCCCATTTCGGCAGGTTTCAGCCCCTGCCCGGCTCATTCCCGCAGCCCCTCGCCCTTCGCTACCACGGCCACCAGTTCCGCCACTACAACCCTGATCTTGGCGACGGGCGCGGCTTTCTCTTCGCCCAGCTCCGCGACGCCGATGGGCGGCTCCTCGACCTCGGCACGAAGGGCAGCGGCCAGACCCCCTGGTCGCGGCGCGGCGACGGGCGCCTCACCCTCAAGGGCGGGGTGCGCGAGATTCTGGCGACGGAGATGCTGGAGGCCGCGGGCGTCAACACCTCCAAAAGCTTCAGCCTGATCGAGACCGGCGAAAAGCTGATGCGCGGGGATGAGCCTTCGCCCACGCGCTCGAGCGTGCTGGTGCGGCTCAGCCATTCCCATATCCGGATCGGCACCTTTCAGCGCCTCGCCTATTTCGAGGACAAGGCCTCGCTGGCCCATCTCCTCGCCCATAGCGTGACGCATTACCTGCCGGATCTCGACCCGCAGGCGCCGCCGGAGCGGCTGGCGCCCCTGTTTCTTGCGGAGGTCTGCCGCCGTGTGGCGCAGATGGGCGCGCAATGGATGGCGGCGGGCTTTGTTCATGGCGTGCTGAACTCGGACAACATCAACATCACCGGGGAGAGCTTCGACTATGGCCCCTGGCGTTTCGCCCCAACCTTCGATCCGGCGCTGACCGCCGCCTATTTCGATGAAACCGGCCTTTACGCTTTCGGGCGTCAGCCGGGCGCGCTCATGTGGAACCTCGGACGCCTCGCCGAATGCCTGCTCTTGATCGCGCCGCGCGAACCGCTGGAGGAGGCGCTGGCGACTTTCGAGCCTGCGGTGCAGGAGGCTTTCGCCGCGGCGTTCCTGCGCCGCCTGGGGCTGACCTCCGCAGGAACTCAGGCGGACGCATCCTTCGTCAGCGCCCTCGTCGGCTTCATGGTCTCCACCAGGGCGCCCTTCGAACAGACCCTGTTCGACTGGCGCGGGGGCCTCGCCTCGCAGGAGCGCGCGGCCCGCAGCCCCGATGCGGAATTTTATGCGCAGGGCGCCTTCGAGCCGGTGTTCGCCGCCATGGCCGCATTTGCGAGCGCTGCGGACCTGCGCCTCGACCATCCCTATTTCGAAAGGCGCGTCCCCTGCTCCATGGTCATCGACGAGGTAGAGGCGATCTGGGCGCCCATCGCTGAGGCGGACGACTGGTCACGCTTTGAGGACAAATTGCGCGACATCGCCCTCATGCGCGAGGCCTATGGGGAAGAGGCGTGAGCCTCAGCTCCCCAGCATGCCCTTCACGGCGACGCTCGCCTTGGCGAAGTCCATCTGGCCCGTATATTTCGCCTTCAGGGCGCCGACGACCTTGCCCATATCCTTGATGGTGGCGGCGCCGGTTTCGGCGATGGCGGCGGCGATGGCGGCCTTGACCTCGTCTTCGCTCATCTGTTTGGGCAGGAAGCCCTGGATGATCGCGATCTCCTCGCGCTCGACCTGGGCGAGTTCGGGACGGCCGTTGGCGTCATAGATCTCCATGGACTCCTGACGGCTCTTCACCATCTTCTGGAGCAGGGCGAGAATGTCGCCGTCGTTGATCTCCTTGCCCTGGCCGCGCGCGTCGATCTCGCGATCCTTGAGGGCGGCGGTGATGAGGCGGATGGTGTCGACACGACGCTTGTCGCCAGCCTTCATGGCTGTCTTGAGCTCGGCGGTGAATTGTTCGCGCATGGCTGATCCCGGACCTTTGAGCGCCCCGGAGCGGTGGAAAACCAGCATCCCCGGCGGCGCAACTGAACCAAACAACTGATATATCGTAATTTTCCAGAATCGCAGCGGGGTTGACGCCGCTTTCAACGTCCCCTAGCTTCCGCCGCGAGTTCCTAAGACCTATCAGCGCGCCCCGCACGCCCCAGATGGCGCGCGCGAGGTCGCGCGAAACGTGTAGAGCGACCATGTCCGCACATCAAGCCAATGTCTGGGCTGAGCCCAAGCCGACCGCCCTCCTTGTTCTCGCCGATGGCACGGTCATCGAAGGCTTCGGGCTTGGCGCCACGGGCAAGGCGGTGGGCGAGGTCTGCTTCAATACGGCCATGACCGGCTATGAGGAGATACTGACCGATCCCTCCTATGCGGGCCAGATCATCACCTTCACCTTCCCCCATATCGGCAATGTCGGCGCGAATGAGGAAGACATCGAGACCGTGAACATGGCCGCAAGCGCGGGCGTGCGCGGCGCCATCATCCAGGCCCCCATCACCGATCCTTCGAACCATCGCGCGACGCATCATCTCGACCAGTGGCTCAAGGCGCGCAACATCATCGGTCTGTGCGGCGTCGACACCCGCGCGCTCACCACGCTGATCCGCGAAAACGGCATGCCCAACGCCGTGATCGCCCATGCGCCCGACGGGGTCTTCGAACTGTCTGAATTGAAGCAGGAGGCCGCGCAGTGGCCGGGCATCGACGGCATGGACCTCGTGCCCTCCGTCACCGCCGCCCAGCGCTATGACTGGACCGAATCCACCTGGACGCTCGGCAAAGGCTATGGCCAGCGCGGCGAGGCGAAATACAAGGTCGTGGCCATCGACTATGGCGTGAAGCGCAATATCCTGCGCCTCCTCGCGGCGCAGGGCTGCGATGTGACGGTGGTGCCGGCGACCGCTTCGGCCGAAGACATCATCGCCCTCAAGCCCGACGGCGTCTTTCTCTCCAATGGCCCCGGCGATCCCGCCGAGACCGGCAAATACGCCGTGCCCGTGATCCGCGACCTTCTGGCGCGCAAGGTGCCGACCTTCGGCATCTGCCTCGGCCATCAGATGATGGCGCTGGCGGTCGGCGCGAAGACGCAGAAGATGCATCAGGGCCATCACGGCGCGAACCATCCGGTGATGGACTACACGACCAACAAGGTCGAGATCGTCTCCATGAACCATGGCTTCGCCGTGGATGCGGCCTCGCTGCCTGCCAACGCCAAAGAGACCCATCGCTCGCTCTTCGACGGCTCCAACTGCGGCATCAGCTTGACTGATCGGCCCGCCTTCTCGGTCCAGCACCATCCCGAAGCCGCGCCCGGCCCGCAGGACAGCCACTATCTCTTCAGGCGCTTTGTCGAACTGATGGAGAAGAACAAGGCGGCCTGAGCCGTCTTGGTCATTGTTTTCATGCGGGTGGCCGCTAGGATGCGTCACGCGCCGACGGGCGCCCTGTGGATGCTGGCATGAACTGGCGAGATTTCTGGAACCGCGAAAACCCGATCTATGTGAACGAGCGTCATCGTGTCCTGCACTATGACCGCATCGCGCGCGGGCTCGCCGATCTCATTGACGCCCCCGGCTGGAGCGTGCTCGACCATGGCTCGGGGGAGGCTTTGTCCTCCGATCTCGTGGCGCGGCGCTGCGGCCTGCTCTATCTCTATGACGCCGCGCCCAACGTGCAGTTGAAGCAACGGCTGCGGTTTGAAAACAACGACCGCATCATCGTGCTGACCAACGAGTCGCTGGAGGCCATTCCCGATGGCTCCCTCGATATGATCGTCGCCAATTCCCTGCTGCAATATCTCTCCCACGCCGAATTCGAGACGCTGCTCGTTTTCTGGCGCGGCAAGCTCAAGCCCGAGGGAAAGCTGGTGCTGGCGGACATCATCCCGCCCGGCGCGAGCCCCATGCGCGACGTGCGCGCCCTCCTGCATTTCGCCTGGCAGGGCGGCTTCTTTTTTGCGGCCTGCGCGGGACTGGTGGCGACTTATTTTTCCGACTACCGGCAGCTGCGCAGCAATCTCGGCCTCACATCCTATGCGGAGTCAGACCTGCGCGTTCTCCTGGCGACACAAGGCTTCGAGGCGACCCGCGCCAACCACAACCTCGGCCACAACCAGAGCCGCATGATGATGGTTGCGCGGGTGAAGGCGTGAGCCTCACGCCAGCGTGATCGCCGACACCAGCCGCCCATAATCGGGCTCGCCCTGATGGGTCGTGCGGCGATAGCTGAAGAAGCGCGCGGGGTCGGCGTAGGTGTCGAGGCCCATGTCGTCGAAACGCCCGACGCCCGCTCTTTGCAGGCGCATGCCGATGAAGCCCGGCAGATCGAACATGGCGTGGTCCGTGCGGGCCGAGGGCTTGAAATAGCGCTTTTGGCCAGCGTCGGCCTCGGTGAAGCGCGCCACGAATTCCGGCCCCACCTCATAGCTCGCCGCGCCGATGGTCGGGCCCAGCACGGCGACGATGCGACGGCGATCCGCGCCAAGGGCCTCCATCGCTTCAACCGTCGCTTCGAGAACGCCGGTGAAGGCGCCTTTCCAGCCGGCGTGGCAGGCGCCGATGACGCGCGCCTTTTCGTCGGCGAAGAGGATCATGCCGCAGTCGGCGCCCGTGACCCCGAGCGCGACGCCTGGCCGGTCCGTGACGAGGCCATCGACGCGGGGACGGGCCTCCGGCGCCCAGGGCTCGCGCACATACAGAACATCAGGCGAATGGATCTGGTAGGGCACGAGCAGATGGGTGGCGGACACGCCCAGCGCCTGCGCCATGCGGGCGCGGTTCTGCGCGACGCAGGCCGGATCGTCTTTTGAGCCGACGCCGCCATTGAGGCTGTCATAAACGCCTGTGGAGACGCCGCCCTGCCGCGTGAAGAAGGCATGGGCCACGCCCTCGCCCGGCAGCGCGCTGGAGCGCAGGAAGACAGCGCCGCTCATGGCTGCGCCTCGAAGCCTGCGGGCGCGGCCATGCCGGGCGCCGTGACGCAGATCGCCTTGAAGAGTTCGCCCATGCCGTCGACCACGCCGCCCTCCACTTCCAGTCCAGACTGTCCCGAAACAAGGCGCAACAAGGCCGCTTCGAGCGTCGCGATCTGAGCCGCGTCGGCGCGGCGCGAGAGGGCGCGGGCGCGCTCGAAAATCCCCAGCCCCGTCAGCAGGGCGCCCTGTGTGACGGGCCCATAAACATGCGCCCCTGCGGCGCGCGCGGCGCGGGCCAGCGCTGCGAAATCGACATGCGTCGTGAGGTCCGCCTCGCCGGGGCAGTCCAGCGGATCGACGAAGCGATGGCGGCGAAGCGCCTGCAGCGTCTCGCCAAGGGCGGTCTCGACATAGCCATAGTCGATGATGAGCGCGGCGCCGCCCTGCTCGACAAGCCGCGCCGCAAGCGTGGCCATGATGCGCTGGCCGACCGCGCTGATCTCGATCACCGAACCCTCGGGCGCAGCCACCTTGATGCTGGGCTCGACCTCGCGCGAGAGGCCGAAGGTGAAACGGTTCTGCGCGTCGAGGCCGACCAGCCGCTCGCGCCAGGCGCCGGCATGGCTCACATAGTGGCGCACGGGCAGCGCATCGAAAAATTCATTGGCGATCACGATGGCGGGGCCGGGCGGAACGGTTTCGATCGCGCTGTGCCAGGATACGGGAACGCTCACGGCCGCCAGCTTGTCCCGCTGCGCCTGCGCCAGCACGGGCGAGGTCTCGACGAGGTGGGCCTCGATCACCTGCGCGAAGGCGGGAGCGACGCTCGCGGCGCGCAGGGCGTCCTGCATCAGCGTGCCGCGCCCCGGACCGATCTCCACGAGATGCAGGCGCGGCGGCGCGCCCATGGCGACCCAGGTCTCCGCCGCCCAGAGCCCGATCAATTCGCCGAACATCTGGCTGATCTCCGGCGCCGTCGTGAAATCGCCCGCTGCGCCGAAGGGATCGCGCGTCGTGTAATAGCCCATGGTGGGGTGGCCGAGGGCGAGGCCCATGTAACGCTCCAGCGTCAGCGGGCCGTCTTGCACGATGAGGTCGCGCAGATAATCTTCGAGCGCGCTCATGCCGTGCGCGCCTTTCGCTGCGCATGAATGACGAAACCGGCGCCGATGGCGATGAGCGGCAGCGACAGCAGCATGCCCATGGTCGCCCCGCCGAAGAGGAAGCCGAGCTGCGGGTCCGGCTCGCGGAAAAACTCGCAGAAGATGCGCGCCGCGCCATAGCCGATGGCGAAGAGGCCGGTGATGAGGCCGGGGCGACGCAGGCCGCCCGCCCTGACGGCGACATGCAGGACCACAAGCAGCGCAAGGCCCTCAAGTCCGGCTTCGTAGAGTTGACTTGGATGACGCGGCAGGGGCCCGGCGTCAGGAAAGACCATGGCCCAGGAAACGTCGCTCTCGCGGCCCCACAATTCCGGCTTGATGAAATTGGCGATGCGGCCAAGGAACAGGCCGATGGGCACGACCGCCGAACAGATGTCCGCCACCACCAGCGCCGAAACTTGGGCGCGCCGCGCGAACCACCACACACCCAGCGCAGCCCCCGCCAGACCTCCATGGAACGCCATGCCGCCGCGCCAGACCGCGATGATCTCTTCGGGGTTGGCGAGGTAGAAAGACGGATTGTAGAACAGCACATAGCCGAGCCGCCCGCCGACGACGACGCCAAGCGCCGCATAGACCAGCAGATCATCGAGGCTCATGACGCTGGGCCGCGCGACGTCGCCCCACAGCCGGTCATCGCCCGCCAGCCTGCGCGCATAGGCCCAGCCCAGCAGCAGGCCCGCGATATAGGCGAGCGCATACCAGCGAATGGGCAGCGGCCCGAGGCTGATGGCCACGGGGTCGATCTGCGGATAGGCGATGACCGCTGGAAGCATGAGGGAATCCGCTGAATTGCTTCGCCGTGATGCGCGCCCCTGACTGCCGCGTCAACCACCTGCGCCTGCGGGCGAAGCCGTCATCAACCCAGAATCTGCTCCACGGCGCCCGCGAGGGCGAAAAGCTCGGCGTCCTTCTGCTCGAAGCCCAGAAGCTGCAAGCCCACGGGCAAGCCGCCTTCGGACAGAAGCGGCAGCGACAGGGCGGGAACGCCGAGCAGCGAACCTGGCACGACGAAGGCGGGATCGCCCGTCGATTGGAGCCCCACGAGGGCTGCGCCCGTGGCGGATAGGGAGATGCAGCCATCGGCGCCGCTGGCGAGGCCTGCGTAGAGCGCGCGGATGGCGGCGCGGCGAGTGAGGCTGCGCCGGTAATCCTCCGGCTTCATATGGCATGATTCTTCAAAGCGCTGGCGCATGGCCGGGCTGAGTTTGGAGGCGTCGCGTTGGGCGTAGATGTTGAGCGGCCAGAGCGATTCCCAGCCATTGATGTCGCGCGTCAGGGGCAGCGCCTCTTCAAGGGCGGTCTCGACCTGCGAAACCTCCGCTGCGCTGGCCCGGCCGACGATCTCGACCCCCGCCGCCCGCAGCTTCGCCAGCATGCCCTCAAAGGCGGCCTTGAGCGGCGCCCCCACCTTGCCCCAGCCCGGCGTCTCGAGCGCCACCAGCCGACGCGGCTGCTTCGGCGACGGCAGGGTCATCGGCCCGGCGACGCCGGGATAGCCGGGATCGCCGCCGGTGCGCGTGACGATTTCGATGACGGTCAGCCAGAGGTCGGCGAGGCTCGCGCCCAGCACGCCCTGGCAGCTCTGGCTCATGTAGTCATGGCTGCCGCCACGATTGATTCCCCCCAGCGACGGCTTGAAGCCATAGACGCCGCAGAAGCTCGCGGGGCGCAGGATGGAGCCCACGACCTGCGTCCCAAGACCCGCGCTGAAGAAGCCCGCCGCCACGCCCGCCGCAGAGCCGCTGGATGAGCCGCCCGGCGTGCGCGTGAGGTCATGGGGGTTGCGGGTGGGGCCGGGGAAGGAGGCCGCGAACTCCGTGGTCACGGTCTTGCCGAGAATCAGGGCGCCCGCGTCGCGCAAGGCTTTGACGCTCGCCGAATCCCAGCCCGAGCGCCAGCCGGTGAAGAGGGGCGAGCCCATGCCGGTGGCCATGTCGGCGGTCTCGATGACATCCTTGACGCCCACGGGCATGCCGTCGATCGAAGAGAGGGGCCGGTTGTCGCGCCAGCGCGCGCTCGCCGCATCAGCCGCCGCGCGGGCGGCGGGAATGGCGGTCTCGACGAAGGCGAGCACATCCTTCTCCCGCGCATCCATCTCGCCAAGGCAACGCTCAAGAAAAGCGCGCGGCGTATCCTGCCCGCTGACGAAGGCAGGCGTGGCGGCGATGAAGCTGCGACGGCGGGGCCGGTTGGGCATGGGTTGGTCCTCTGGAGGGGCGCTGTCGCCTGATCTTCGCGTCTGCAAGGCGGACTGTCGAGGGTGATCCTGCTCTTTGCGCTTGCATCGCGCGCCGTGGCGGATCATCTGTGCGCTGGCGCTGCCGAACGCCAAGGAGCTTCACCATGTCCCAGTCCCGCAATTCCATCATCGAGGAATTCGCCCGCCTCGCCAGCGATGCGGCAGGCGTCGCCACCGGCATGCGCCGCGAGGCCGAAACCCTCGTGAAGACCCAGCTTGAGCGCCTGCTCGCCACCATGGATATGGTGAGCCGCGAGGAATACGAGGCCGTCCGGGACATGGCCGCCGCCGCCCGCGACGACAATGAGCGCCTTGAGGCGCGCATCGCCGCGCTTGAGGCCAGGCTTGCCGACAAGGCCTGACCCCGGCTTGCCCGGCCCTGCGGGGCTGGCTTAGATAATCCGACCCTATTCAACGGCGCGCATGAGCCATGCGCCTCCGGAGCCCCTGATGTCCGCTGAAACCACGCCCAACCATGCCCGCATGATCATCGTCGGCTCAGGCCCCGCTGGCTATACGGCGGCCATCTACGCCGCCCGCGCCATGCTCGAGCCCGTCATGATCTCCGGCTTCGAGCCCGGCGGGCAGCTGATGATCACGACAGATGTGGAGAACTACCCCGGCTTCAAGGATCCGATCCAGGGGCCCTGGCTGATGGAGCAGATGAAAGGGCAGGCCGAGCATGTGGGAACCCGCATGGTCTCCGACCACATCACCTCGGTCGATCTTGGCAAGCGCCCCTTCGTGCTGCATGGCGACAGCGGCAAGACCTACACCTGCGACACGCTGGTCATCGCGACCGGCGCCAAGGCCAAGTGGCTGGGCATGCCCTCGGAAGAGAAGTTCAAGGGCTATGGCGTCTCGGCCTGCGCCACCTGCGACGGCTTCTTCTACCGCGGCAAGGAGGTCATCGTGGTCGGCGGCGGCAATTCAGCCGTCGAGGAGGCGCTCTATCTCGCCAACCTCGCCTCGAAGGTGACGGTTGTCCACAGGCGCGACCATTTCCGCTCCGAGCGCATCCTGCAGGAGCGCCTGTTCCGCCATCCCAAGGTGGAGGTGGTCTGGGACACCGTGGTCGACGAGATCTGCGGCGATGAACAGCCGCTGGGCGTCACCCATGTGAAGCTTCGCAACGTGAAGACGGGTGAGGCCACGGAGCGCGCAGTGCATGGCGTCTTCGTCGCCATCGGGCATCAACCCGCCTCCGAGCTCTTCGCGGGCCAGGTCGAGATCAAGCCCAACGGCTATATCCGCACCGCCCCCGATTCCACCGCCACCAATGTCCCCGGCGTCTTCGCCGCTGGCGATGTGACTGACGACATCTACCGCCAGGCCGTGACCGCCGCCGGCATGGGCTGCATGGCCGCCCTCGAAGCCGAACGCTGGCTCGCCGCTGAGGAGAATGCGCGCGCCGCCGCGGAATGATCCGCCGGGCGCATGCAGGCTGAAAGGGAAGCCGGGCCATGGACTGGGACAAGCTGCGCATCTTCAACGCGGCCGCCGAAGCTGGCTCCTTCACCCATGCCGGCGAAGTGCTCGGCCTCAGCCAATCCGCAGTCAGCCGTCAGGTCAGCGCGCTTGAGCAGGATCTGCAGGCGCCGCTCTTCCACCGCCACGCCCGCGGGCTCATCCTGACCGAACAGGGCGAGCAATTGTTCCGCACGGTGCAGGAGGTGGTGCAGAAGCTCGAGATGACGCGCATGCGCCTCACCGACAGCCGCGAGCGGCCCCATGGCGAGCTGCGCATCACGACGACGGTCGGCATCGGCACCAACTGGCTGGCGCCCCGCCTTGGCGAATTCCTCGAGCTTTATCCCGACATCACCGTGAAGGTGATCCTCTCGGACGATGACCTTGATCTGAGCATGCGCCAGGCCGACATGGCCATCCGCGTGCGCGAGCCGCAGCAGCCTGACCTGATCCGGCGCCGCCTCTTCACCATGCATTTCCACGCCTATGCCTCGCCCGCCTACATCAAGCGCCACGGCCAGCCACGCGCCCTGCATGAGCTGGACAAGCACAGGATTCTGATCTACGGCGCGTCGGCCGGAAATTATCTCAATAATATCAACTCTTTGCAGTTTACAGGCCGCGATTACCACGCCCCCCGCGTCTCGGCGCTCACAATCAACAACCTGACCGCCGTCTGCAACGCCGTGGCGGCCGGGGTCGGCATCGCCGTGCTGCCGGATTATCTCGTGCAGACCCAGTCCGACCTCATCCCCATTCTGCCCGAGGCGGACATGCCCGAGCTCGAATGTTTCCTTGTCTATCCCGAAGAATTGAAGAACCTGGCGCGGGTGCAGGTCTTCCGCGACTTTCTCGTCTCGAACGCGCAGCGCTGGGATTACTGACGCCGCCCGCCCCCTTTGGCGCGGCGCAGGCGCGTGGTAAGGCTTTGCCCACAGATCAAGGGAGACACCATGAAACGCGTCACGCTCGCCGCCCTCGCCCTCGCAGCCGCTTTCGGCTGGACCGGGTCAGCCGCCGCCCAGACGAATGTCTCCGTCGGCGTGACAGGCTCGGCCACGGATGTGGGCCTGTGGGTCGCCGACAAGAAGGGCTTCTTCCGCGAGGAAGGCATCACCGTCACCTTCAACACCTTCGACTCCGCCGCGCGCATGATCTCCCTGCTCGGCACCTCTGAGCTTGACGTCGGCGCCGGCGCCCATTCGGCGGGCCTCTTCAACGCGGTCGGGCGCGGGATCGACATCCGCATCGTCGCCGACAAGAGCCAGAACGTGACGGGTCGCGGCAGCCAGAAGCTGCTGGTGCGTCAGGCCCATATCGATTCAGGCCGCTACAAGAGCTTCGCCGACCTCAAGGGCATGAAGATCGCGGGCTCCGCGCCCGGCAGCGCCGCCTCCACCGTGATCCTGAAATTTCTGGAGAAGGGCGGGCTCAAGGCCGACGACATCGACAATGTCTACATGGCCTTCCCCCAGATGGGCGTCGCCCTCCAGAACGGGGCCGTCGACGCGGCCCTGCCTGCGGAGCCTGCGGTGAGCTCGGCCCTGCGCCTTGGCGGCATCGTCGCGGTGGCCAACGACTACGACGTCTATCCCGTCCACCAGATCTCGGAGATCCTCTACTCCGGCAAATTCGCCAAGGAGAAGCCCGAAGTCGCCCGCAAGTTCATGCGCGCCTTCCTGCGCGGCGTGCGCGCCCACAACGATTCGCTCGGCCCCGACGGCGCCTTCGTCGGCGAGAAGGGCGACGAGATCGTTTCGATCCTGACCCAATACGGCTCCTTCAAGGATCCGAAGGTCTGGCGCTCCTTCATCTTCAGCGCCTGCGGGCCTGATGGAACGCTGCATGTCGCCAGCATCAAGGAAGACCTGGCGATCTGGAAACAGCAGGGCCTGATCGAAGTCCCGGTCGAGGCTGACAAGGCCATCGACACGAGCTTCGTCGAATGGGCCCTGAAGGATCTTGGGCCCTATGTGAAGAAATAGCCGAAGCCCGACTGACTTAATAAGCCGCAACGTCGGCGAGGGAGGAAAGAATGAACAAGCGCTGGAGCGCCGCCGTGGCTCTTATGGGCCTTGCGGCGACGTTAGCCCCCGCCGCCGCCGACACTGTGCGGGTCAATGTCGGCATCGCCAATTCGGCGACCGACGCCGCGCTTTTCGTCGCCGACCGCAAGGGCCATTTCAAGGCCGAGGGCATCGACGTCAATTTCATCGCCTTTGATTCAGGCGCGCGCATGATCGCGCCTTTCGCATCGGGCGATCTTGATGTGGGCGCGGGCGGGCCTTCGGCGGGGCTCTACAACGCCGTGGCGCGCGGCATCGACATCCGCATCGTCGCCGATAAAAGCTCGACGCCGCCGGGACGGCCCATCAACTTTCTGCTGGTGCGCAAGGACCATGTGGAGTCCGGCCGCTACAAGACCCTCGCCGACCTCAAGGGGATGAAGGTCGCGGGCGCCGCGCCCGGCGGGGCGGCGACGACCACGCTCGACAAGCTGCTGGAGATGGCGGGGCTGCGCATCGCGGATGTGGAGCGCGTCTATCTCGGTTTCCCGCAACAGGCCATCGCGCTCGAGAACAAGGCTGTGGATGCGGCGCTGCCGACCGAGCCCGCCGCCAGCGAGGCGGTGAAGCGGGGCTCGGCCGTGCGCATCATCGGCGATGATGAAATCTATCCGAACCACCAGCTCGCCGCGATCTTCTATGCGGGCCAGTTCATCAAGAACAAGCCAGAGGCCGCGAAGCGCTTCATGCGCGCCTATATCAAGGGTGCGCGCGATTACGCCGACGCCATCGTGAACGGCAAGCTCACGGGGCCGAAGGGCGAAGAGATGATCGCCATCCTCACCACGATGAGCCAGATCAAGGATCCCGAAATCTACCGCTCCATCGCCGCCGCCAACATCGACCCTGACGGCAAGCTCGGCGTCGAGAGCCTCAAGGCGGACCTCGCCATCTTCGCCAAGGAAGGGCTCATCGAAGGCAAGGTCGACATGGACAAGGTCATCGACACATCTTTCGCCGAAGCTGTCGTGAAGGAGCTCGGCCCCTACAAGCGCGGAGACAAGTGACATGCTGATGCGCAGACAGATTCTCGCCGCCGCGCTGGCCTTGTGCGCGGCCCCGGCTTTCGCCGCCGACCCCATTCCCGTGACGGTGGGCACAGCCAACTCCGCCACGGACATCGCGGTCTATGTCGCGGAGAAGAAAGGCTACTTCAAGGAGGAAGGGCTGGCGGTCAACTTCATCGCTTTCGATTCCGCCGCCAAGATGATCGCCCCCTTCGCCTCGGGGGATCTCGACGTGGGCGGGGGCGGCACATCCGCTGGCCTCTATAATGCGGTGGCGCGCGGCATCGACATCAAGATCGTCGCCGACAAGAACCACACGCCGCCCGGCCAGGGCATCCAGCCCCTGCTGATCCGCAGGGATCATGTGGAGTCCGGCCGCTATAAAACCCTCGCCGACCTCAAGGGCATGAAGATCTCCACGGCGGCGCCCGGCAGCGCCGCATCGACGACGCTCGACCGCGCGCTGAAAATGGCGGGCCTCAAGATCACCGACGTCGATCAGGTCTATATGGGCTTTCCCCAGCAGGCCATCGCGCTGTCCAACAAGGCCATCGACGCGGCCTTCACGGCGGAGCCCTCCGCGACGCAGGCGGTCAACAGCGGCTCTGCGGTGCGCGTCATGGGCGATGATGAAATCTATCCCATGCACCAGCTCGCCGTGGTCTTTTATTCCGGCGATTTCATCAAGAAGAAGCCTGAGGCGGCGAAGCGCTACATGCGCGCCTATCTCAGGGGCGTGCGCTACTACAACGACGCCATCGTCAACGGGCGGCTGGCCGGCCCCCTGGGCGACGAGATCATCGCGATCTTCTCCGAGAAGATCCCGCTCAAGGACAACAACCTCTACAAGACCCTGATCCCGCCCGCCTGCGATCCAGACGGCAAGGTGCAGCTGGCGAGCCTGCGCGAAGACCTCGACTTCTTCCGCGCCGCCGGCGACATCGAGGGCAAGGTCACGCTGGAGCAGGCGCTCGACCCCTCCTTTGCGGAGGCCGCCGTCGCCGCGCTCGGCCCCTACAAGCGCAGGCCCTGAAGCTCACAGATAGAGCTTCTCGCCCTCCAGCCCCTTGTAGAGGTCGGCGACATATTCGCCATAGCCGTTGAAGAGCTGCGTCGGCTTGCGGTCGCCCGTGCCGATGACCTCTTCGCTCGCCTGGCTCCAGCGGGGATGGGGAACCTGCGGGTTCACATTGGCCCAGAAGCCATATTCGCCGGGCCCGGACTCTTCCCAGAAGGTCTTGGGGCGATCCGCCACGAAGCTGATCTTGACGATCGACTTGATGGACTTGAAGCCATATTTCCAGGGCGCATGAAGCCGGATCGGGGCGCCGAAGACATTGGCGAGGGGCTTGCCATAGGCGCCGGTCACCATCAGCGAGAGATCATTCGTGGCTTCCGCCATGGTCAGGCCCTCCACATAGGGCCAGGGGAAGAAGCTGCGCTGGCCTGAGGCCATCTTGGGATCCATGAAGGTCTCGAAGCGCAGATATTTCGCCCCCGACAGGGGCCGCGCGAAATCGACGAGCGACTTCAGGGGAAATCCGGTCCAGGGCAGGACCATGGACCATGCCTCGACGCAGCGGTGGCGATAGATGCGCTCCTCAAGCGGCATGCGCTTGATGAGATCCTCAGCGTCGATCTCGATGGACTTTTCAACGAGGCCGTCGATCTTCACGGTCCATGGCCGGGCCTTGAGCGCTTCGGCGGCGATGTAGGCCTTCTTGGACATGCCGAATTCGTAGAAATTATTATAGCGCGCGCCCACATCCTCGGGCGTGAAGGCGCCCGTGAACAGATCGCTGCGGCGGGCGGGATAGAGCGCGGCGGTGGGGTTGTCAGCGGCGAGCGCGAGGCTGGAGAGGCCCGGCGCGATGGTCCCAGCGCCCAGCATGGCGCCTGCTTTCAAGAGGGAGCGGCGGTTGAGGAACAGATGCTCCGGCGTCGCCTCGCGCTCCGGAATCTCCCAGCCCTTGCGATGGATGACATGCATGGTTTCCTCCTGCGGCTCGTCAGAAAGTGACTTGTGCGACGCCGGCTGACAAGCGGCTCCGCGATATTAAGCTTCAGCGCGGCCAGCCCGCTCCGCCGGCTCCCTTGCGCTGCGCCGCGCAGGCGGGCACAAAGCGGTGCGGTTGGGAACGGGAGCGGTCATGGCCAGAGCGATTGTGGGAATCATCGGCGGATCAGGGGTCTATGATCTCCCCGGTCTTACGGTGACGCGCGAGGAACGGATCAGCACCCCCTGGGGCGAGCCCTCCGACGCCCTGCGCTTCGGGCGCATCGGGGCGACCGAGGCCGTCTTCCTGCCGCGCCACGGGCGCGGGCACAGATTTTCCCCCTCGGGGATCAATTACCGCGCCAATATCGACGCCCTGAAGCGGGCGGGCGTCACCGACCTCATCTCCATCTCCGCCTGCGGCTCCTTCAAACCGGATCTGCCGCCGGGAACCTTCGTGCTGGTCGATCAATATGTCGACCGCACCCATGGGCGCGCCTCGACCTTTTTCGGCGATGGCTGCGTGGCCCATGTGTCCATGGCCCATCCGGTCGCGCCGCTGCTGGCCGGGCGCATCCATGCGGCGGCGCAGGCCGAGGACATTCCCTGCGTGAGGAGCGGAACCTATGTCTGCATGGAGGGCCCGCAGTTCTCCTCCCAGGCCGAATCCCTGATCTACAAGGCTCAGGGCTTCGATGTGATCGGCATGACCGCCATGCCCGAAGCCAAGCTCGCCCGCGAGGCCGAACTCTCCTACGCCACCATCTCCATGGTGACCGATTTCGACTGCTGGCACCCCGACCACGACGCGGTGGACGTGGCCTCCGTCATTAGGACGGTGCATGAGAACGCCGAAAAGGCCGCCCGCCTCATCGCCCGCGTGCTGCGCGATTTCCCCGCCCATCACGAGCCCTGCCCCGTGGGCTCCGACCGCGCGCTCGAAGGCGCCATCATGACCCATCCGCAAGCCCGCGACCCCGACCTGACGGCGAAGCTCGACGCCGTCATGGGCCGCCTGCTGCGTCAGACCTGAGGACTGCTCCCATGACCATCGCCGACGATCTCAAGGCCTCCATCCGCACGATTCCGGACTATCCCAAGCCCGGCATCCTCTTTCGCGACATCACCACGCTGCTGGGCGACGCGCGCGCCTTCCGCCGGGCCATCGACGAACTGGTGCAGCCCTGGGCGGGCGCCAAGATCGACAAGGTCGCGGGCATGGAGGCGCGGGGCTTCATTCTGGGCGGCGCGGTGGCGCATCAGCTTTCGGCAGGCTTCGCGCCCATCCGCAAAAAGGGCAAGCTGCCCTTCACCAAGGTCTCCGTCGCCTATTCGCTGGAATATGGGATCGACGAGATGGAGATGCACGACGACGCCATCACGCCCGGCGAGCGCGTGATCCTGGTCGACGACCTCGTCGCCACCGGCGGGACCGCCGAAGGCGCTGTGAAACTATTGAAGCAGATCGGCGCGGAGGTCGTGGCCGCCTGTTTCGTGATCGACCTGCCGGACCTCGGCGGCGCCCAAAAGATCCGCGACCTCGGCGTGCCCGTGCGCACGCTGATGAGCTTCGAGGGGCACTGACCGCCTCAGTCCAGCACAGTCAGCGACGACCCCTCGACCTCAAAGACCCTCACGCCGTTCTGGTTGACGCCGGTGGCGCGGTTGCGGACGATTCCAAGGCCCGGCCTTCTGGGATGGGGCTCTTTGGCGATCACGGTCGAATCGTAGATGATGACGTCGCCCGGGTGGACGGGACGCAGCCAGCGCAGGTTGCGGAAGCCCGGCGAAGGCCCGCCCGGATTGAGCGCGAACGGCAGGGAAGCGGCGCGCGCGCGCACGCGGTCGCGCGCATCGATCAGGCAGCGCATATAATTGGCGGCCGTATGCCAGCCCGAGGCCGAGAGCCTGCCGAAATGGGTTCGCGCCGCAGCTTCGTCGGAGAGGTGAAAGGGCTGCGGGTCGTATTTCGTGGCGAAGTCGAGGATGTCCTCACGCGTGAAAAGCTTCACGCCAAGCTCCACCCGCGCGCCGATCATCACATCCTCATGCCGATGGGCGAAGCGCGTCATGTTGACCATGGGATCATCGAAGACGGGAAGCTGAATCGGCGCGGCGCGCGGGGCTTCCGGCGCTTCGGGCCGGGGCGGCGGAGGCGTCGCGTCGCGCCGGGCGAAGAGGCCGGGATAGCGCAGGGTCATCAACAGCTCGCCCGTCTGGTCGCGCGCATCCACCTCGATGCCGAGCAGGCCCATCTGCGGCCGCGACTGCACGACCCGCGCGGAGGCGACGCGCCATTCCACATGCAGCTCCATGCCCGGCCGCACCGGACGCAGCCAGCGGGCCTCATCGAGGCCGGGCGCGCCAAGGGCCTCGGCGTGGTTCAGGACGCCGTCGCAAAGCATGCGCATGACCATGGAGCAATTGAGCATGCCCGGCGATGACAGGCCCTTGTGCCGCGTGGCCTTGGCGGCCTCGGGGTCGAGATGCATGGGCTGGGGATCGAAGGATTTGGCGAAGGCGATGATTTCGGGCTCGTTGACCAGATAGCCGCGCATCTGCACGACGGTCCCGACGGGGAGATCCTCGAAGGTCTTCTTGCTCATGTCCCGCTCGCCTCCGTCGCGTCGAAAGCGGGCGCGGCGGCGCGGAAGGAGATGAGCCAGTCGATCAGCGCTGGCGTCGTCGAGCGCCAGTCGACCTGCTTGCGCCAGTCAAGATAGCCAAGCATGCAGGCGGTGGCGATGGTTCCGACATTCACCTCGCGCGGATCGGGCGGGGCGAGGGCGAGCCGCGCCAGCGCGCGCTCGATCTTGCCGCGTTGATAATCGAGCCAGGGCTTGTGGTGGAGTTCGGCCGGGCGATGGCGGCCCTCATAGACGATCAGCACCGCCGCATCCATGACGCCATCGGCGAGCGCCTGGGCGGTGAGGGCGGCGAGGCGCGCGTCCCAGTCCAAGGGAAGGAGACGTCCGCCCCCCGCCAGATGATCGAAATGTTCGAGGATCACGCGGCTGTCATAGATGCGCCGCCCATCGGCAAGCGTCAGCACCGGCATCTTGCCGAGCGGGTTCTCGCGGCGCAGGGCGCTGCCCTCCTCCAGCGCATCGGCGGGTTCGATGGCGATGCGGTCCATCAGTCCCAGATGCAGCGCCCCCATGCGCGCCTTGCGGCCGAAGGGAGAGGTGTCGGTCGTGCGCAGGATCATCATGCGGCGTCCTCGCTTTTATCCGCTCCGCCCGCACGCTGCATGCGCGCGACGATGAAGGGGAGGGTCAGGTTGATGAAGAAATAACGCGCCAGATGATGCGCGCTGACGAAGATGGGATCAACGCCCAGAGACAGGGCGAGGATCATCATGGCGTCCTGCCCGCCCGGCGCATAGGCCATGAGCGTCGTGCCGAAGGAGACGCCGAAAAAGGCCGAGACGCCCATGGCGAAGATGACCGAGACGCCCATGGCGGCGCCCACCGATGCGGTCGTGCCGAGAAAGATCTTGCCGAAGAGACGCCAGTCGAAGCCGACGAAGCGCGTGCCGACCCACGAGCCCAGCAGGATCTGGCCGACGAAGAGCACCCAGCCCGGCGCCCTGCCCTCGCCATAGCCCAGATAGTGGATCACCCCCGAGGCGACCAGGGCGCCGAAGAGAAAGCCGCCGCCCATGCCAAGGCGCGTGAAGACGGCGCCTGTCACAATGCCCACAGCGAGCGTTGGCGCGATGACCTTGATCGTGTCCACGGGAACCTGCGCCAGCGTGGCGTGATGGTCGCCCGATTCCCAGACCACGATGAAGGGCAGCACCGTCACGAGGAAGATCACCCGCGACATCTGGACCACCGCGACCTTGGCGGCGTCCGCGCCAAGGCTCATGGAGACCGAGAGGATGTAGGACATGGATCCCGGCACGGAGGACAGCAAAGCCATGGCCGGCGGCCAGCCCATGACATAGGTCCAGACCGCCGTGGAGGCGAGGGTCATGAGAATGACGCAGAGGGTCATCAGCGCCATGGAGCCGGGGTAGGCCGCCATATTGGCGAAAGTGTCGGGGCCCACGACAGCGCCGATGGCCATGCCCATGGTCGAGAGCGCCAGCACGCGCAGAGGCCCCGCGAGCGGCGTCGGCTTCGCGTAGACGGTGGTCAAGGCCACGGCGATCACCGAGCCCGACATGGCGCCGCCGGGAATGTGCAGATAGGTGAAGAGCAGGCCGCCGAAGGCGCCGATGGCGAGGGTCAGGCATTCGCCGGGCAGGGTCTTCAGGGAAAGCCACTTCCAGGTTTTTTCTCGCCAGCTTTTATTTTGCGCCGTTTTGTCTTGCGCGTCTTTGTTTTGGGCGCCCGCCACGTCGTCTCTCCTCATTCGCCGTCGGTCATGCCAGCGACGCGTCGAGGGCGCGAAATGCTGATCTTCAGGGCCGTTTCAGGCGGAGCCAATCCACCCCTGCGCAATACACCCTCGCCCGGCTTTGCAAAAGCCCCGCTCAATTCCGGTCATTGAAATGATCGTAGACGAGTTTGGCCGTCGCCGCATTGATGCCGGGGACTTTCTCAAGATCGCCGAGCCCCGCGCGCGAAATCGCCTTGGCGGTGCCGAAGGCGTTGAGCAGGGCGCGCTTGCGGGCGGGGCCGACGCCCGCGATCTCGTCGAGCGGGCTCTTTGTGAAATCCTTCTTGCGCCGCGCCCGATGGGTTCCGATGGCGAAGCGATGGGCCTCATCGCGCAGGCGCTGGACGAAATAGAGCGCGGGATCGCGCGGGGGCAGGCGGAAGGGGGCGCGGCCCTCCACGAAGAAGGTCTCGCGCCCGGCGTCGCGATCGACGCCCTTGGCGATGGAGATCAGCGACACCCCCTCGACGCCAAGCTCGCTGAAAATCTCGCGCGCCGCCGCGAACTGCCCCGCCCCGCCGTCGATCACCACGAGGTCAGGCCGGGAGGGGAAGGCGTCGGCGTCCCCGGGCGCAGCGCTCGCCGCCTGCTGCTCATCCTTGAGCAGGCGGGAGAAGCGGCGGCGCAGAACCTCGCGCATCATGCCGAAGTCGTCGCCGGGGGTCACGTCTTCCGACTTGATGTTGAAGGTGCGGTAATGGGCCTTCATGAAGCCGCCGGGTCCGGCGACGATCATGCCGCCCACAGCGTTCGAGCCCATGATGTGGGAGTTGTCATAGACCTCCACGCGGCGGATCGGACGGGCCACGCCCAGCGCCTCGCCCAGCGCCACCAGCAGCTTCTCCTGGCTCGCCGCATCCGCCAATCGGCGCGCCAGCGCCTCGCGGGCGTTCTGGGCGGCGTGGTCGACCAGCTCCTTCTTCTCGCCCCGCTGGGGCGCGGCGATCTCGACGCGATGGCCGGAGCGGATGGCGAGGGCCTGCGCCAGCACCTCGCGGTTTTCGATGTCATCGGAGAGCAGCACGAGGCGGGGCGCGGGCTTGTCGGCGTAGAACTGCGCGAGAAAGGCGTCGAGCACCTCGCCGGGCGTCAGGCTGCGGTCGGCGCGCGGGTAATAGGTGCGGTTGCCCCAGTTCTGGAACGTGCGGAAGAAGAAGACCTCTATGGCGAATTGCCCGGCCTGCTCCACGATGGCGAAGACATCGGCCTCTTCGGTGTTGCGGGGATTGATTCCCTGCTGGCCCTGAATGGCCGAGAGGGCGGCGATGCGGTCGCGCAGGCGCGCGGCGCGCTCGAACTCCAGCGCCTCCGCCGCCTCGCCCATGTCCTGCGCCAGCCGGTCGCGCACCGCGCGGCTCTTGCCGGACAAAAAGTCCCGCGCCTCCTCCACAAATAGCGCGTAGTCCTCTTTGGAGACCTCGCCCGTGCAGGGCCCGGCGCATCGCTTGATCTGCCAGAGCAGGCAGGGCCGCGTGCGGTTCTCGTAATAGCTGTCCGTGCAGGAGCGCAGGAGAAAGGCGCGCTGCAGGGCGTTGAGGGTGCGGTTGACCGCCCAGACGCTGGCGAAGGGGCCGAAGTAGTCGCCCTTGCGGTTGCGCGCGCCGCGATGCTTGGTGAGCTGGGGCGCGTCATGGTCGCCCGTCAGCAGGATGTAGGGAAAGGACTTGTCGTCGCGCAGCAGCACATTGAAGCGCGGCTTCATCTGCTTGATGTAGTTCGCCTCCAGCAACAGCGCCTCGGTCTCCGTGCTGGTCGAGACGAAGAGCATGGACGCCGTGAGCGAGATCATCCGCGCGATGCGGTTGGAATGGCCGACGCCCCGCGCATAGCTGGCGATGCGCTTGGCGATGCTGCGGGCCTTGCCGACATAGAGCACCTCGCCCTCGGCGCTGAGCATGCGATAGACGCCGGGGCCCTTGGGCGCGTCGCGCAGATGGGCGCGGATGACCGCCGTTCCCTTCAGGACGGCGGCGGGGGAGGCCTCCTCGCTGGTCAGGTCGAGTTCGAGCGGCGGCGCCTCCGCAAGATCGTCCTCGGCCGACTCGTCAAGGAGCTCGGCGGGAGACAGGTCCGCCTGCGGGTCGAGGCCGGGCTGATCTGAGGGGTCGGCGGGTTTGCGCTGCATGAGCGAGATTTAGACGAGCCCCCGCAGGATGCAATGGCCACGCGCGGCGGGCCACGTTCACCAAGCCGGGAGCTAAGTCTGGACCCGATCTTCATAAACCGTTAACGCTTCTTGCGACCCGTGTGGACGCCCCCGGGCGAAAAGGAGCCTCATGACGTCTGGCGCCAAGCTGACCCGCCGCCTGCCGGATTTCCGGCTCGTGGCGCGCATTCTGGCCGCAAGCCTCGCCTTGAGCCTCGCCATTCCCCTGGCGGGCTGCGTGGAGCAGGCCGCAGAGCTGGACGCCAGCGCCGGGGCGCCCGCCTCCGCTCAGGCGCGCGCCCAGACCGCCCCCCGCGCCACGACAGCGGCCTTCACGCGGCTCGAAGGCGCGCCCCAGCCCGTGATCGACCGCTTCATCCGCAGCCTCGCCGCTGAGGCCAAGGGCCACGACATCACGCCCGTGGAGCCCGAGGCCGCGAAATATCTCGTCCACGGCTATTTGAGCGCTTCAAAGACCACCAATGGCGCGACGCTCGGCTATGTCTGGGACGTCTTCGACAGCCGCAAGGCGCGCATCCAGCGCATCGAGGACCGGATCGCCGTGCAAGGCTCCGGCGCCGACCCTTGGACTCTGGCCGACGACAAGGCGCTGGGCCAGCTTGCGGCCAAAAGCGCGGAAGACCTCGCCGCCGTGCTCTCCGCCATGCCGGACGCGGGCGCAGGCGCGCGCTGATCCCGCGGTCATCCCAGCAAGTTATCCCAAGGGCGGCGACTTCACATCTGCGTCATATTGTTTGGACGCCGCAACCTTGCTAAGAGGCGCGCGCGTGTGTTTTTAAGCTCCCGGGGGTTGTCATATGGCCGATAGCATGAAGATTCTGGCTGGCAACTCGAACCGCGCGCTGACCGATGCGGTCGCCGCCTATCTCGGCCTGCCCCTCTGCAAGGCGCAGGTGCGGCGCTTCGCCGACATGGAGATCTTCGTCGAAATTCAGGAAAATGTCCGCGGCGCCGACGCCTTCATCGTCCAGTCGACCTCGTTTCCGACGAACGACCACCTGATGGAGCTGCTCATCATGACCGATGCGCTGCGCCGCGCCTCGGCCCGCCGCATCACCGCCGTGCTGCCCTATTTCGGCTACGCCCGGCAGGACCGTAAACCCGGTCCCCGCACCCCCATTTCGGCCAAACTCGTGTCGAACCTCATCACCCGCGCGGGCGCCGACCGCGTGCTGACGGTCGATCTCCACGCCGGCCAGATCCAGGGCTTCTTCGACATTCCCACCGACAACCTCTTCGCTGCGCCCGTCATGGTGCGCGACATCAAGGAGCGGCTTGACCTCAACAATGTCATGGTCGTTTCGCCGGATGTCGGCGGCGTGGTGCGCGCCCGCGCCCTCGCCAAGCGCATCGACGCGCCCCTCGCCATCGTGGACAAGCGCCGCGAGCGGGCGGGCGAGTCCGAAGTCATGAACATCATCGGCGACGTCCAGGGCAAAAGCTGCATCCTCGTCGACGACATCGTGGATTCCGGCGGCACGCTCTGCAACGCCGCCGAGGCTTTGCTGGCCAAGGGCGCCAAGGAAGTGCGCGCCTACATCACCCACGGCGTGCTTTCGGGCGGCGCGGTCGCCCGCGTCTCCAGCTCCAAGCTGAAGGAGCTGGTCGTCACCGACTCCATCCAGCCGACCGAGGCCATGCGCGTGACCTCCAACATCCGCGTGATCTCCATCGCCCCGCTCATCGGGGAGGCCATCGCCCGCACCGCGCGCGAGGAAAGCGTGTCGAGCCTCTTCGATTGAGGCTTCTCATCCCACCGCCCTGTTGCCTGCGAGGCCCAAGGCGGTTATAGAGCCCCCGACCCGCCCGTTTCCGACACCCCTGGAGGCGTGGGCGGGTTTTCTCATGAAAGGACACCGAAATGGCCGAGACCAAGACTCTCGCGGCCGCGGTGCGCAGTGGAAGCGGCAAGGGGGCCGCCCGCAGCGTTCGCCGTGAAGGCCGCATTCCTGCCGTCATTTATGGCGGCGGCGAAGCGCCCGAGACCATCACGCTCGATTACCGCGAGCTGAACAAGCTCATCTACGCTGGTCACTTCCTGACCACGATCTTCGACATCGACATCGACGGCCGCAAGGAGCGCGTCATTCCGCGCGACTACCAGCTCGACGTCGTGCGCGACACCCCCATGCACATCGACTTCCTGCGCCTGCGCGCGGGCTCGAGCCTGCGCATCGACGTGCCCCTGCACTTCATCAACCAGGACATCTGCCCCGGCGTGAAGAAGGGCGGCTCGCTGAACATCGTGCTGCATTCGGTCGAGATGCGCGTCCCCGCGGACAACATCCCCGAGGCGATCACGATCGATCTGGCCAAGGCCGACATCAACGACTCCGTCTACCTGTCCACCGTGGCGCTGCCCGAGGGCTGCAAGCCCATGGTTCGCGGCAAGGGCGATGTGACCCTGGCGAACATCACGCCCCCGGTCGTCGTCGAGGAGGCGCCTGCCGCCGCCGCCGCGCCCGCCAAGGGCAAGGGCAAGAAGTAAGCCGATCCCGCTCCCGCCCCAATCCGGGCGGGAGCGACCCACGCGGATATGCCCATGCTCCTGTTCGTCGGCCTCGGCAATCCCGGCAAAGCCTATGCAGGCAATCGTCACAACATCGGCTTCATGGCCCTCGACGAGATCGCCCGCCTGGCCAATTTCCCGCCCTTCCGCGCCCGCTTTCAGGGCCTCGCCAGCGAGGGCGCCATCGGCGCTGAGCGCGTGATCCTGCTGAAGCCCGCGACCTATATGAACGAGTCGGGCCGCGCGGTCGGGGAAGCCGCCAAATTCTACAAGATCGCCCTTGGCGACATAGCCGTCTTCCACGACGAGCTCGACCTTGCGCCCGGCAAGCTGCGGGTGAAGGTCGGCGGCGGCAATGCGGGCCATAATGGCCTGCGCTCCATCACCGCCCATCTGGGCAACGACTACAAGCGCGTGCGCCTCGGCATCGGCCATCCCGGCGACAAGGCGCTGGTCCACAACCATGTGCTGAGCGATTTCTCCAAGGCCGAACAGCAGGGCTGGGTCAGCGCGCTTTGCGAGGCTGTCGCCCGCAACGCCGAGCTTCTGGCGAAGGGCGATGACGCGGGCTTCCAGAACAAGACCCACCTCGCCATGGCGGCGGCAGGGTTCAATTCGGCCTGAAGCGCGAATCGGTTAAGCTGCCGAAAGGGCCGACACCAAGCGAGGCGAGCGATGTGGCCATTCGGAAAAAGCACGATTTCGGCGCCCGCCGCGACGGCGGAGTTCTACGACAAGATCGCCTCGGCTTTCGAAGCGCATTACCCCGAGATCCTCAGCACGTTTCACGCGGCCTATGACGACCGTTGCCCGGCCGACGAGGAAATCTACATGGAGGTCATGCCCGCCGTCTGGGCGCTGGGCATCGAACCCGTTCAGAACATCTGGGGCGAGGACAAGTTCAAGCGGGTGCGCTCGGAGATGATCGCGAAAATAAGCCAGTCCCACGCGCCGATGGTCGATTTTCTGCTGGAGCGTTTTCTCCAGCACACGAAACTGCTGCGCGAAGGCCTGCTGAACGGCAGCGCGACCTATAATTCAGACCATATCATCCGCCAGTTGGGCCTGCGCCCCCAGCCCATGACCTCGATCAAGCTGGCCTCGCAACTCGCCATGCTCGTCCTGCCCTACTGGAAAGAGCTCGATCAGAAATACAACTTTGTCTAGGCCGCCGCTCCGCAGCATTTCTTGAATTTCTTGCCGCTGCCGCAGGTGCAGGGGTCGTTGCGGCCGACCTGAAGGCCCTTGACCACAGTCTTGCCCTTGGGCTTGCCGCCCTCGAGGAAATACCAGCGCTGGCCAGCCTCGTCGAAACGGAAGGTGGAGCGCTCGTAATGGGCCTCGCGCTTGCCGCCGCGCGCAAAATGGGCGGTGAACTCGACAATGCCCGTCTTGTCGCCGGGCTTGCCGTCCACGGTCTCCACGATGTCGAGGCCGAGCCATTCGGATTCGCGCGACCATGCCTCAAGCGAGCCGCGCTCCATGTCGTTGCGCGACTCGGGGGCGACGGTGTCCATGAGATAATCGATCGCGCCGACGGCGAAGGCGCTGTAGCGCGCGCGCATCAGGGCCTCGGGCGAGGGCGCCTGAGCGCGCCCCTCGATATAGGGCTGGCAGCACTCGGCGTAGGAGCGCTTGGCGGGCGCCGACTTGCGGCAGGGGCAGATGTTCATATCCATGCGCGCACTTAGCCTGTCCGGGGGCGGCTGGGCAAGAGGGCGAACGACAGGGGCGGAAACGCGCAAGCCCTTGCCTTTTCCCGCCCATGGCTCCATTACCACCGCCAACGGCGCGCGGCGCCCTTTCCAGACACATGGACGCATCATGGGCTTCAAATGCGGCATCGTCGGCCTGCCGAACGTCGGCAAGTCGACCCTCTTCAACGCGCTGACCCAGACGGCGGCTGCGCAGGCGGCGAATTATCCGTTCTGCACCATCGAGCCGAACGTGGGCGACGTGGCCGTGCCCGACGCGCGCCTTGAGGCGCTGGCCGCCATCGCCGGCTCGAAAGAGATCATCCCCACCCGCCTCACCTTCGTCGACATCGCCGGCCTCGTGCGCGGCGCCTCCAAGGGCGAGGGCCTCGGCAACCAGTTCCTCGCCAATATCCGGGAATGCGACGCCATCGCCCATGTGGTGCGCTGCTTCGAGGACTCGGACATCACCCATGTCGAGGGCAAGATCGACCCGATCGACGACATCGAGACCATCGAGACCGAGCTGATGCTGGCCGATCTCGAGAGCCTCGAA
This sequence comes from Beijerinckiaceae bacterium, assembly GCA_947453205.1. Classification (GTDB taxonomy): domain Bacteria; phylum Pseudomonadota; class Alphaproteobacteria; order Rhizobiales; family Beijerinckiaceae; genus Terripilifer. The sequence goes on from CANGFT010000029.1 coordinate 34,400, forward strand.
AAGCGCATCGTGCCCCTCGAAAAGAAAGCCAAGGGCGGCGACAAGGAGGCCAAGGAGCTCTTCGACCTCATGACGCGCTGCCTCGCGCCGCTGCGCGAGGGCAAGCCCGCCCGCATGGCGCAGGTCAGCGCCGACGAGCGCAAGGCCTTCGCGGGCCTTGGGCTGCTGTCGTCGAAGCCCGTGCTCTATGTCTGCAATGTCGAGGAGAGCGCAGCCGATCAGGGCAACGCCTTTTCAGAAAAGGTGAAGGCCCGCGCCGCGAGCGAAGGCGCCGTGGCCGTGGTCGTCTCCGCCAAGATCGAGAGCGAGATCGCGGTGCTGCCGCTCGAAGACCAGAAGGATTATCTCGACGCCGTCGGCCTCGCCGAGCCCGGCCTCAACCGCGTGATCCGCGCGGGCTATGACCTGCTGCATCTCGTGACCTATTTCACCGTCGGCCCGAAAGAGGCCCGCGCCTGGACCATCGAGAAGGGCACACGCGCCCCGGCTGCGGCGGGCGTCATCCACACGGATTTCGAGAAGGGCTTCATCCGCTCCGAAACCATCGCCTATGACGACTATGTCGCCAACAAGGGCGAGACGGGCGCGCGCGAGGCTGGCAAGTTCCGCCTCGAAGGCAAGGACTATGTGGTGCAGGACGGCGATGTCCTGCATTTCCGCTTCGCCAACTGACGCGGCTTTCGAAAAGCGAGGGAATAGGGCATTGTCCTTCCGAACCATTGGAGGGAAGGCCCTGATGCGTCCGCTCAACAAAGCTCTGGCGGCCCTCGCGCTGCTCATTTCCAGCCCCGCGCTCGCGCAGACCTGGCCCGAGCGGTCCATTCGCCTCGTGGTCCCCTTCCCCGCTGGCGGGCCGACGGACATCATCGCCCGCGTCGTCGGACAGGCCATGACCGATGCGCTCGGCCAGCCCGTGGTGATCGACAATCGCGGCGGGGCTGGCGGCGTCACCGGGACCGATCAGGTCGCCAAAGCGGCGCCGGACGGCTACACGCTGGCGCTGTCGAGCGCGGGCGCTCTTTCCATCTCGCCGTCGCTCCAGCGCATGCCCTACAATTCCACAAAAGACCTCGCGCCGATCACCCTCGTCGCCAAGGTGCCGGAGCTGCTGGTCGTGCCCGCCGCCTCCCCCGCCGGGACGCTTGAGGACTTCGTCGCGGCGGCCAAAGCGAAGCCCGGCGCCTTCAACTTCGCCTCCACTGGGCCGGGCGGCATGCCGCATCTGGCGGCCGAGCTCCTGAAGGCCATCGCAAAGATCGACATGGTTCATGTGCCCTACAGCGGCGCGGCCCCCGCCGTGACCGACCTTCTGGGCGCGCGGACCGAAATGATGTTCGCGGACATCCCCGTCCTGCTGCCCCATGTGAAGGCCGGAACCCTGCGGGCGCTTGCGGTCGGCAGCGCCGCGCGCGTCCCGATGCTGCCGGATGTGCCGACCACCGCCGAAAAGGGCCTGCCTGCGGTGGAGGCCGAGAACTGGTACGGGATCGTCGCGCCCGGCGCCACGCCGCCCGCCATCGTCGCCAAGCTCAACGCCACCATCGTCGCGGCCCTGCGCTCGGCGGAGGTGCGCGACAAGCTCGTGCCCATCGGCGCCATTCTGGTTGGCGACACGCCCGAGGCCTTCAGCGCCTACATCCTTTCGGAAGAAAAGAAGTGGGCCGAGGTGGTGCGCGTCTCCGGCGCCAAACTTGAGTAACCTTTTTAGGCGAGAGTGAAGACGAAGCCGCAACCCCGCTCCTTTCGGCGATGGCCATGTCGATGTCGAGAACCAATGCACGCTGGGCCCTCCCGAACCTCCTGACCTATGGCCGGGTGGTGGCTGTCCCTATCGTGGTCGGCCTGATGTTCTGGCCCGAGGAGCACTGGATGCGCTGGACGGCGCTGGGGATCTACGCCGTCGCCGCCATCACCGACTTCTTCGACGGCTATCTCGCCCGCGTGCTGTCACAGCAATCGGCCCTGGGGCGCATGCTCGACCCCATCGCCGACAAGCTGCTGGTCTCGGCCTGCCTGATGATGCTGGTGGCCAATCGTGACATCGCCGGCTTCTCCATCTGGGCCGCCATGGTGATCCTGTGCCGCGAGATCCTGGTTTCGGGCATGCGCGAGTTTCTCGCCGAACTGCATGTCGGCCTGCCCGTCTCGACCGTGGCGAAATGGAAGACCACCGTGCAGCTTCTGTCGCTGGGGTTTCTGATCGTCGGTCCGGCGGGCGAAAAGGTTCTGCCGGGCAACATCATGATCGGCACGACGCTGCTCTGGATGGCCGCCGTCCTCACGCTCTACACCGGCTGGGACTATATGAGGGCCGGCATGAAATACGTCGAGGATTGAGCATGAAGGCCGTTTACTTCGCATGGGTGCGCGAGCGCATCGGCAAGACCGAGGAAGAGATCGCCCCGCCCGCCGAGGTGCGCACCGCAGGCGACCTCATCGCCTGGCTCAGCGCGCAGGGCGAGGAATACGCCTACGCCTTCGAAAACCCGAAGGTGATCCGCGTGGCGCTCGACCGCGCCCATGTGAAGCATGACGCCCCCCTCGGGGATGCGCGCGAGGCGGCCTTCTTTCCGCCCATGACCGGGGGCTGACGTGATCCCCACCATCCGCGTGCAGGCGCAGGATTTCGACGCCGCGCAAGAGGCCGCAAGGCTCACGCAGGGCCGCGCCGACATCGGGGCGGTCGTGACCTTCACCGGCCTTTGCCGGGACGAGGGCGGGCGCCTCGCCGCGCTGGAGCTTGAGCACTATCCCGGCATGGCCGAGGAGGAGATCAGCCGCGTGGCCGCGCAGGCCGTCGAGCGTTGGCCCCTTCAGGGCGTCACGGTGATCCACCGCTTCGGCAAGATCGCGCCGGGCGCGCAGATCGTGCTGGTCGTGACCGCCTCCAGCCACCGCGTGGCGGCTTTCGAGGCGGCGACCTTCCTGATGGACTATCTGAAGACCCGCGCCCCCTTCTGGAAGAAGGAGCACCGCAAGGACGGAACCTCCGGCGACTGGGTGGCCGCGACCGAGGCGGACGATGCGGCTGCGGGGCGGTGGGATGCATAAGGCATAGCCGCACGCCTTGAAAGAAGAGTATCTTTTTTGATACAAAGCGGGCGAGAGGACATTTCGCCATGACCGAAGAAACCAAAAGCAAGATCGGCTCCTCCTTCGACGATTTCCTCAAGGACGAAGGGATCTATGAAGAGGTCAGCGCCCGAGCCATCAAGCGCGTTCTCGCGCGTCAGCTCGATGCGCTCATGATCGATCAGAAGATCACCAAGGCGGAGCTTGCGCGACGCATGAAGACCAGCCGGGCGCAGCTGGACCGCCTGCTCGATCCGCACAACGAATCCGTCACGCTTTCAACCCTCACCCGCGCCGCCCATGCGGTAGGGCGGAATCTGCGGGTGGAGCTGGTTTGAGGGGCGGCCTGCGCCGCCAGCCTCACTTATTCACCGCCGCCGTATAATCCTCGATCAGCGTGCGCGAGATCTGGCCGGGGGTGAACTTGTAGGGGCCCACTTCGGAGACGGGGGTCACTTCGGCGCCCGTGCCGCAGATGAAGCATTCGTCGAGCGTGGCGAGCTCTTCGGGCATGATGCGGCGCTGGACCACCTCGATGCCCCGCGCGCGGGCGAGGTCGATGACCGTGCGGCGCGTGATGCCGTCGAGGAAACAATCGGCGATGGGCGTGTGGATGACGCCGTCCTTCGTGAAGAAGATGTTGGCGCCCGTGCATTCAGCCACGCGGCCCTGCCAGTCCAGCATCATGGCGTCAGCATAGCCGCGACGCTCGGCCCGGTGCTTGGAGATCGTGCAGATCATGTAGAGGCCGGCCGCCTTGGCGTGGCAGGGCGCGGTCGCAGGATCAGGGCGGCGGAATTCGGCGATGTCGAGACGGATGCCGCGCATCTTCTCGTTCACATCGAACATGCTCGGCCAGTCCCAGACGGCGATGGCGACATTGATGGTGGCGTTCTGCGCGGAGACGGCCATCATCTCGCTGCCGCGCCAGGCGACAGGCCGCACATAGCAGCTCTGCATGGCGTTCTTCTCGACCACGAGCTGCTTGGCGGCGTCGAGCTCGGCGACGCTGTAGGGGATCTCGAAATCGAGGATCTCGGCCGACTTGCGGAAGCGCTCGGAATGTTCTGAAATCTTGAAGATCTTGCCGCCATAGGCGCGCTCGCCCTCGAAGACGCTGCTGCCATAGTGCAGCCCGTGGGAGAGAACATGCAGCTTGGCGTCCTGCGCGGGCATGAGCACGCCATTCATCCAGATGAAGCCGTCGCGCTGGTCAAAGGGAAGAACTGACATGGGCTTGCCTCCTCGGGGCGATCTGCGTCGAAATCGGCGGAAAAAAGCCGAAATTGCGCCCCCTATAGCTGAATTATCGCGCCTTGACGCTTAAACTTCAACCTGAAATATGTCAATGTCACTGACATAAAGATGATGGGTTCTCTTGATGCCGTCAGCCGTGCAAAAAGCCGGACAGCCTGCGGCCCCGCCCATGGCCGAAGACCCCGAACCCATGTTCGATCTCATCGAGCTGCTGTTCTTCGCCTATCGCGACTTCGTGGGCGACCCCGACCGCATCCTCGCCAATATCGGCTTTGGCCGCGCCCATCACCGCGTCCTGCATTTCGTCGACCGCCAACCCGGCCTCACCATCGCCGAATTGCTGGATATTCTGCGCATCACCAAGCAGAGCCTCAGCCGGGTGCTCAAGGAGCTGCTGGATCAGAACTATGTGGAGCAGCGCGCAGGGGTGAGCGACCGCAGGCAAAGGCTTCTCTACCCCACGCCCGAGGGGCGGCGGCTGGCGCGTGATCTCGCGCGGCTGCAGACAGAGCGCTTCACGCGCGCGCTCGACGGGCTGGAGAGCGGCGCACGCGCGGGGGCGGTCGAGTTCCTGCTCGGCATGATCGACCCGGACGAGCGCGAGAAGGTGGCGCGCCTCGTCTGGCGTGAACAGGGGACGGCGCCATGAGCGATGAGGCCAGCCCAGCGGTGAAGACCGTCAGCCGCCCGGCGCCCGCCGACGATGCGGCGCATCTTCTGCTGGTCGATGACGACCGGCGCATCCGCGCGCTCATGTCGCGTTATCTCGGCGCGCAGGGCTATCGCGTGACGACGGCGCAGAACGCCGCCGAGGCGCGCAAACATATGGCCAGCATCGCCTTCGATCTCCTGATCCTTGATGTGATGATGCCCGGCGAGAACGGCTTCGACCTCGCCATCTCCCTGCGCAAGGAGTCGCAGCTGCCGATCCTCATGCTGACCGCACGTTCGGAGGCCGAGGACCGCGTGCGCGGCTTTGAGGCGGGCGCGGATGATTATCTTTCGAAACCCTTCGAGCCCAAGGAGCTGTCGCTGCGCATCGCCTCGATCCTGCGCCGCACGCAGGCGCCGCCGCCGCAGCCGGAGACGAGCTTCGTGCAGCAGGTCCGCTTCGGGGACTTCGTCTTTGATGTGGAGCGGGGCGAGCTGCGGCAGGGCGATGAGGCGCTGAAGCTGACCGACCGCGAACGCTACATGCTCAAGCTGCTGGCGCAGACGCCCGGCGAGCCTGTCTCGCGCGAGGCGCTGGCGGGCGATGTGGCGCCCGGCAACGAGCGGACCATCGACGTGCAGATGAACCGCCTGCGCCGCAAGATCGAGCGCGACCCGGCCGATCCCCTGTATCTGCAGACTGCGCGGGGCGCCGGCTACCGACTGGTCATCGACAGATGAGCGCGAAAATCCCCACCGGGAGCGTCGCTTTTCTTCTGTCGCATTGGCGTGGACGCTGGGAGGCGGCGGCGCGCTGGATGACCGGGCTCATGCCCAAGGGCCTTTATGCGCGCTCCCTGCTGATCGTCATCCTGCCCATGGTCATCCTGCAATCGGTGGTCGCCTATTTCTTCATGGAGCGGCACTGGCAGACCGTGACCTTCCGCCTCTCGGCCGGCGTCGTGCGCGACATCAGCGCTGTGATCGAGCTTTATAAAATCCTGCCCGCGGAAGAGGCGCGCGCCGATCTGCGCAAGATCGCAGGCCAGCGATTGCAGCTTGATGTGGATCTGCTGCCCAAGCAGGAATTGCCGCCGCCGCTCCCCAAGCCCTTCTTCTCGCTGCTCGACAGCGCGCTGTCGCGTGAACTGGCGCTGCAGATCAAACGTCCCTTCTGGATCGACACGGTGGGCCGGTCGAATCTCGTCGAAATTCAAATCATGCTCGACGACGGCGTGCTGCGCGTCCTCACCCTGCGCAACTCCGCCTATGCGTCGAACTCCCATATCTTCCTGATGTGGATGATCGGCGCCTCGCTGGTGCTGCTGGCCGTCGCCATCGCCTTCCTGCGCAACCAGATCCGCCCCATCCTGCGCCTCGCCACGGCGGCGGAGGATTTCGGCAAGGGGCGCGACGTCGAGCTGCGGCCTCAGGGCGCGCGCGAGGTGCGGCAGGCGACCTTCGCCTTCTTTGAAATGAAGCGCCGCATCGAACGCGCCATGGAGCAGCGCACCGCCATGCTCAATGGCGTCAGCCACGACCTGCGCACCATCCTGACGCGCTTCAAACTCTCCCTCGCCCTGCTGGAGGAGGGCCCCGAGACCGACGCCCTCATCAGGGATGTGGAGGAGATGCAGCGCATGCTCGAGGCCTATCTCGCCTTTGCGCGCGGGGATGCTGGCGAGCAGGCCGTCCCCACCGACATCGGCGCGCTGCTCGAAGAGCTGAAGGCCGACGCCGAACGCCACGGCCATGCGACGCAGATCCGCGTCTCGGGCGAGCCCATCGTCACCGTGCGCGCCGACGCCTTCAAGCGCTGCCTGTTCAATCTCGTGAGCAACGCCCAGCGCCACGGCGACCGCATCACCATAGAGGCGGCCTGCGACAAGCGCTTTCTCACCATCAATGTGGATGACGACGGGCCGGGGATCGCCCCCGACCAGCGCGAAGACGTCTTCCGTCCCTTCTTCCGCCTCGACGAGGCGCGCAATCAGGACGAGGGCGGGACGGGCCTTGGCCTCGCCATCGCCCGCGACATCGCCCGATCGCACGGCGGGGAGATCATCCTCGCCGAGAGCCCCATGGGCGGCTTGCGGGCGAGCGTGCGCCTGCCTGTCTGATCAATCGCGCCGGCGCAGCAGGGAGGCGAGGGCGAAGCCCGCCACGGCTGTGATGAGCAGGAAGCCGAGGGGCGAGGCGGCGAGCGCGCCGGTCTCCTGCCCCCCGCTTTCGCCGGACCTGCTGTATCGGCCCATGCGCTGGCGGCCAAGGCTGCGCCTGCCCTGGCCGAAATAGTCGCGCCCCGCCTCAATGGCGTCATCGGCTGTCTCACGCAGCGCCTCGCCAGCGCGGCCAACAGCCGATTGCGCCTTGCCGGCCATCTGGTCGAGGCCGCCGCGGGCGCGCATCTCCAGATCGTCTGTGGCGGCGCCGAAGGCCTCCTCGCCACGCCCGTACAGCTCGCGGCCTGCTCCCTTGATGCGATCCTTGTCCGTCATCTCGCGCTCCTCCTGAAGACCGTCAGGCCCTCAAGGCAACGCAAGGCGCGTGATCGCGTTCCGCAGGGTTCGTTCAGGTGGTTTCGAGGTCGTCCCGCGCCTGTTCCCGGCGCGATTGTCCGCGCTTGCGGCCGCCGAAGCCGCGCCGGGGGTCGAGGACGGCGCTCATCAGGGAGCGCAGGGGAGAGGCGAGGCGGTCGAGATCCTCGACACGGGCGACGATGCGCCTGCCGCGGGTCAGCTCCTTGTCCAGCGCCGCCATGGTGGCGGAGAGCCCGGGATCGTCGTCGCGGAACCAGACCTCCAGCACCCGCGCCCAGGCCATGGCGAGGCCCTGCAGCTTGACGGCGCCCACCGCGCCCTCGCAATCAATGCCCGCCGACTCCAGCATGAAGCGCATGGAGTTGAGGACTTCGCGGTTGAGCGCGGCCGCCGACAGCGGATCGCGCCGGGCCCAGTCCATGACGCCCTCGACGCCGCGCTTATAGGGCGACATGGCGTCGAGACGGCGCATCAGCACGTCAAAGAGCCGCTCCTTGGCGGGCTCGGCCATGAGATCGTCCGACGCATCGTCGAGCACGATCCTGTCGATGCGGCGGGTGAAGGCGGCGAGGACCGCGCCCTTGGAGGGGAAGAGCTCGCGGAACTGGCCAAGGGTGATCCCGGCCCTGCGGGCGATGTCGGCGATGTTGATGTTCTCGAAGGCGCGCTCGCCGGCGAGCTGCATGAGCGCATCGACGATCTTGCCCCTCGTATCGCCAGAGGGAGCGGCGGTCTGCGGGTCTGCGGCCATGGATCAACTCCGGGATGAACCTTCCCTATTTAGGGACGCCCCGAAGCCCAGCCAAGCATGAGTCGCGAAAAAGAGGCCCGATCAGCCCGACAATTCGCCAGCGCGGCGCCTTGCCGCAGCGACGGCGCGCTCCATGAGCTGCGTCAGGCCATCCGGCGCCATCAGGACGTCGAGCGCGGCGGCGGTGGTGCCGCCGGGCGAGGTGACGTTCTTGCGCAGCTGGGCGGCGCTGACGTCCGGCTCCCGGAACATGAGTTCGCCGGAGCCCTCCACCGTCGCCCGCGCAAGGCGCATGGCGATATCTGCGGGAAGGCCGACCGCCTCGCCGGCCGCGGCCAGAGCCTCGACCATATGGAAGACATAGGCGGGGCCGGAGCCGGAGACGGCGGTCACGGCGTCGATCAGGGCCTCGTCAGCCACCCATTCCACGCGGCCGATGGCGCGCAGCAGGGCGTCGGCCATGGCGCGCTGGGCGGGAGCGACGCCCGCGCTCGCGGCTGCGCCCGTGACGCCCCGCCCGACGGCGGCGGGCGTGTTGGGCATGGCGCGGACGATGGCGCTGGCGGGCAGGCGGGCGGCGATGTCGCCCATGGTCTTGCCCGCCATGATGGAGACGACGAGCGTATCGGAGCCGACGAGCGGGGCGATGCCCAGCGCCGCCTGGTCAAGCATCTGCGGCTTGACCGCCAGCACCAGCACCTGAGGCGGGGAGAGGCTCGCGAGAGGCGGATTGAGCGCGACCCCCCGGGCCGCGCAAAGGTCGATCAACTCCTGCGAGGCGAACGGATCAAGCGCCGAGACGGCGGCGGGGGGAAGCCCGAGGGCCAGCCATCCCTGCAGCATGGCGCCGCCCATCTTGCCCGCGCCGACCAGCACGAGCGAAGAGGGAAGATCCGTCGGGCTCATCGTCAGGCCTCTCCGGCGGTTTCGAACAGGGCCGCGTCAAGGGCCTCGCGCGCGCTGCGTCCGGCCCAGATCACGAACTGGAAGGCCTGATAATAACGCTCGCAGGCGGCGATGGCGGCCTGCAGAATCGCCTCGCACTGGCTGCGGCTCGGCTCGGCGCCGCCCGCCAGCAGAAGGGCGTGACGGAAGATCACCACGCTCTCGCGCTCCCACAGGCCGAAATGGCCGACCCAAAGCTGCTCGTTCATGATGGCGATCAGATTCAGGATTTCGGCGCGGCGGCGGTCGTTGAACTTGATGTCGAAAGCGCAGCCGACATGCATGGCTTCGAGATCAGGCAGCCAGGTGAAGGCGACGTGATAATCGGTCCATCCGCCAGCGACGGAGATGGAGATCTCATCATCGTCCTCCCGGTCGAACGACCAGTGGTTGAGCGAGGCCATATGTTCCACGACGTCGACCGGATGAGCGGTGCGGCGGGACTCGGTCTCAGTTATCGACATGTTTGCTATTGCCTTGGATGCGGGGGCGGAACGCGACGGGACACTTTATGACGCGGGCGCTACCCGGACCTGACACTTTAGAGGCGGCGATACTTCTGGAGGCGGCGATACAAACGCGCCGACGAATCAACTCCATGAACAATATATGCAGCAAACGACTCTCGGGGGAAACAGGACTTCGCCAACACTTCACAGGCTGTTTCAAAGCCTGTGGATTCCTGATGTTCATAACTTAAATGACGCGCCTTTTTCGGGCTCACGAGGGTTGCGCCGCGCCGGCGGACACGCTTGCGAGGCAGGCGAAAATCATCGAAAAGACAGACAAGGCCAAATCAGTCGCAAGGGAAACGCTCATGAATCGTCTGCCGCTCACATTCGCCTGCGGGCGCTATGACCGTACGGAAGCCCTGCGCACGGGCGAGATTCAGCCCGAAGGAATCGCGCTCAACTACATTCCCATCGAAGCCTCGCGCGAGATCTTCGACCGCATGGTCGGCAACCATGAATTTGATTGCGCGGAGCTCTCGAGCTCGGAATTCATCCGCATGGTGGATGGCGGCAAGGCGCCCTTCGTGGCGGTTCCCGTCTTCCCCTCGCGCGCCTTCCGCCACGGCTTCATCTTCGTGAACCGCAACGCGGGCATCCGCACGCCGAAGGATCTGGAGGGCAAGCGAATCGGCACGGGCCTCTACACCCAGACGGCGGCGGTCTATATCCGCGGCCATCTGCAGAACGATTTCGGCGTCGACTTCTCGAAAGTGAAATGGGTGCAGGGCGCCATTGAAAAGCCCGGCCCCCATGGCCAGCCCTCCACGCGCCCGCTGCTGCAGCCCATCGACATCACCGAAAACGAGAGCCCCTATTCTTTGGCCGAACTGCTGGCGCGCGGCGAGATCGACGCGATGATTCCCGCGCGTCGCCCGCCGGGCTTCGGCAAGAATCCGGACATCGTGCGTCTCTTCCCGAACTTCCGGGAGATCGAACGCGACATGTATGTGCGCACGAAAGTGCATCCGGTGATGCATGTGCTGGCGATCCGCCGCGACGTCTACGAGCGCAACCCCTGGGTGGCCGCGAGCCTCTTCAAGGCCTTCAACGAGGCCAAGGACTGGGCCGTGGACCGCATGCGCGTCTCCATCACCCAGTCCACCATGTTCCCCTGGCATCTCAGCGAATTCGACGAGGTCGAGCAGCTCATGGGCGGCGACCCCTGGCCCTATGGAATCGAGCCCAACCGCTCCACGCTCGAAGCCCTCATCATGTTCCTGCACCAGCAGCACATGATCGGTCGGCGCATGCCGGTGGAGGAGCTGTTCGCGCCGCTGAAGGGGCTGTTTGACTGAGGCGGCGGCGCCAAAAGAAAACGGCGGCCCGGGATCCCCGGACCGCCGCTGATGGAAACGGAAAGCCTTCGGCTCAGACGAGGCTCGCCGTGAACTTCTGGATGCGGCGGCAGGCGTCTTCGAGCTGCTCGGTCTTGGCCGCATAGGAGATGCGGAAGTTCGGGCCCTGGCCGAAGGCCGAGCCATGCACCACGGCGACGCCTTCCTGATCCAGCAGGTTCGAGATGAAGTCCTCATCGGTGGCGATGAGCTTGCCGTCCTGCGTCTTCTTGCCAAGGGCTTCCGAGCAGTCGGGATAGACATAGAAGGCGCCCTCGGGGACCGGGCACTTGATGTATTTGGCCTGGTTCAGCATGGAGACGACGAGGTCGCGGCGCTTCTCGAAGGCGTCGCGGAAGATCGGCAGGTGGTCCTGCGGGCCGTTGAGGGCCTGAACGGAGGCCCACTGGGCGATGGTGCAGGCCCCGGAGGTCTGCTGCCCATGGAGCAGGTCGAGCGCCTTGATGAGCGAATCGGGGCCGGCGGCGTAGCCGATGCGCCAGCCCGTCATGGCGTAGCTCTTGGACATGCCGTTGAGGGTCAGGGTGCGGTCCATGAGATTGGGCTCGACCTCGCAGACCGTGGAGAACTTGAAGTCACCGTAGGTCAGGTGCTCGTAGATGTCGTCGGTGAGCACCCAGACATGGCGGTTCTGCGGGCGCATCAGAACATCGGTCAGCGCCTTCAGCTCGTCGCGCGTATAGGCCGCGCCCGTGGGGTTCGAGGGTGAGTTCAGCAGCAGCCACTTGGTGCGCGGCGTGATGGCGCGCTGGAGATCCTCCGGCTCGAGCTTGAAGCCCTTCTCGAGCTTGGTCGGCACGATCACCGGCTTGCCATTGGCGATGATGACCATGTCGGGATAGCTGACCCAATAGGGCGCGGGAATGATGACCTCGTCGCCCTCGTCGCAGGTGGCCAGAAAGGTGTTGAAGAGGATCTGCTTGCCGCCGGTGCCGACGATGGTCTGGCTGGCCTTGTAGTCGAGGTTGTTCTCGCGCTTGAACTTGGCCGCGATGGCCTCGCGCAGGGGCACGATGCCCAGCACGGGCGGATATTTGGTCTCGCCGCGGCGAATGGCCTCGATGGCCGCCTCCTTGATGTGGTCGGGCGTGTCGAAGTCGGGCTCGCCGACCGAGAGCGAGATGATGTCGCGCCCGCTGTTTTTAAGATCGCGCGCCCGTTGGGTCGCCACCATGGTGGCGGACGGCTTCACGCGGGTGACGGCTCCGGCGAGGAACGACATGGACATTGCTCCGGTAAGGCTGATTTTGCGGCGCGAACATAGGCGCGGCGGGCCTCAAGAGCAACGCCAAAGAGTGGGGAAAAGAGGCGGAAACGCGCCAAACCCACAGTGAAGCTGAAACCATGCGCCGCCACGCCGCTGGGGATCGGGACAAACGCAGGGCGGCTGGAAGGCGTCCAGAGGATCAAAGCGCCGTGTCGCCCGCTCTGCTTGCGGCCGTCCAGCGCGCGATCAGCGCCTCGGGCTGATCGCGCTGGGAGGGCGGCGCGGCGAGGGAATGGTCACGCACAGATTGATTCTAAAGCATAGCTTATGTTATGAGGCGTTTTCTTTAATGATGGGCCTCGTCACATGCCCAGGGCTTGGAAATCTATTTTTTCGCCTGTCGCGCATTGGCTGCCCGGTCCGGGTCATATGGCGTGTGAGGGCGGCGTCTACCTTGGTCACGATCTCGGCGCATTCGACGCCAGAAGGCTGAAGCAGCTTGACCGCATCATGCGCCTCAGCTTGCTCCTCATGATTGTGCTCACCTATCTGGGGTTGGGCTGGCGGAACTGCCAAATCGAGATCGGTTCGTGGGCGCCCTATGTCTGGGTCGCCGTTTTCTTCGTGGCCGTCGCGCTGTGCTTCAATCACATTCAACCCAACCCCCATCTGGGAGCTGTGACGGCGCTGATCGGCGAGGCCATGATCACGCCTTTGGCGACCATCCCCTTCACCTATGCTGCGACCGCATTCGGGGGAGATGAAAAAACGAGTTTGATCGCCAGTCTCGACCGTTGGATGGGCTTTGAATGGCTCGCCTATAGGGAGTTCATAACGGGATCACCAATCCTCGATCAGATTTTCTTCATCGCCTACCATAATTTTCAGCTCCAATTCTTCGCCATTCCCTTGCTGCTGTTGATTTGCGGGCGCCCTGCGCAAGCGCGCCTGACGATCAATTGTTTCGTTCTGGGGATCATCGCCATCACGCTTGGAGCCATGATCGTGCCGACCGTGGACGCACAACTCTGGCATGGGTCGGTCGCGGTTGATGCGCAAGGCTACACCGGGCTCAATCGGATTGACCATCTGCTCATGTTGAGGAACGGGTCCATGACGACATTGCAGCTTTGGAATATGACAGGCATTGTTTGCTTTCCCAGTTTTCATGCCGTGGCCGCCTGCCTGTTCGCTGGATTCTCCACTGCACTCGGCCCCGCCCGGTTCAGTTTTTTGGGCCTCAACGCCCTCATGCTGGCGGCGACCCCGCTTCATGGCGGCCACTATCTCGTGGACGTTCTGGCCGGGATCGCCATCGGTCTGGGGCTGATCGCTGCGGCGCTGGCCTATACGCGGCGGCGGCCGGAAGCGGAAGCGATCGCAAGCCTTCCATAAGGCGCGGACTCAGCCCATATTCCCCTCCATGGCGAAACCGACGAAATCCCCCACCCGCACGCCGCGCTCGCGCGCCTCACGGCCAGATGTGCATCCCCTTGGCGAGCATCTCGCCGCCCTCCTCAATCCCGCACTCAACGAGCGGCGGCCGGGGCTGGAGGAGGCGCCGCAGGCGGGATTCGACTCCGGCGAGGCCAGCGAGGCGGCGGAAGCCCTCGCCCGCTCGCTCAGCCGCCGCAATGGCGGGCCGGACGTCGCCCTGCCAACCGACGAGGTGCGCCGGGTGCGCCCGCGCGGCGAAGCGGTCACCGGCGCTTCGGCCACTCTCGACAGCCTCAAGGCCCTGCTGGAGCAGGGCGACCCCAATCTGCGCGACAGCAAGCCATGGGCGCCCCATCGCCCGCCCCGGCCCGAGAAGTCCGAGGGCGGCGTGCCCTTCCGGCTCGTGTCCGAATATGAGCCCAAGGGCGACCAGCCCCGCGCCATCGAGGAGCTGGTCAGCGGCGTCGCAGAGCACGAACGCGATCAGGTGCTGCTGGGCGTGACGGGCTCGGGCAAGACCTTCACCATGGCGCAGGTGATCGCCCGCACCAATCGCCCCGCCCTGATTCTGGCGCCCAACAAGACGCTGGCGGCGCAGCTCTACGGCGAGTTCAAATCCTTCTTCCCCGACAACGCCGTCGAATATTTCGTCTCCTACTACGACTACTATCAGCCCGAGGCCTATGTGCCGCGGACCGACACCTACATCGAGAAGGAAAGCTCCATCAACGAGCAGATCGACCGCATGCGCCATGCGGCCACGCGCGCCCTGCTGGAGCGGGACGACGTCATCATCGTGGCCTCCGTCTCCTGCATCTACGGCATCGGCTCGGTCGAGACCTATACGGCTATGACCTTCTCGCTGAAGGTGGGCGAGCAGATCAACCAGCGCCAGCTTCTCGCCGACCTCGTGGCCCTGCAATACAAGCGCAGCGGCGGCGACTTCTCACGCGGCGTGTTCCGGGTGCGCGGCGACACGATCGAACTCTTTCCCGCCCACTATGAAGACCGCGCCTGGCGCATCAGCTTCTTCGGCGACGAGATCGAGAGCATCGTGGAGTTCGATCCGCTCACAGGACGCAAGACGCAAGACCTCGAATTCGTGAAGGTCTACGCCAATTCGCATTATGTGACGCCGCGCCCCACCCTGTTGCAGGCCGTCAGCTCCATCAAGAGCGAGCTGAAGCAGCGGCTCAACGAGCTGAACAATGCGGGCCGCCTGCTTGAAGCCCAGAGGCTTGAGCAGCGCACCATCTTCGACATCGAAATGCTGGAGTCCACGGGCTCCTGCGCGGGCATCGAGAACTATTCGCGCTATCTCACGGGCCGCAAGCCGGGCGAGCCGCCGCCGACCCTGTTCGAATATCTGCCCGACAACGCCCTCGTCTTCACCGACGAATCCCATGTCACCGTGCCGCAGATCGGCGCCATGTATAAGGGCGACTTCAGGCGCAAGGCGACGCTGGCCGAATATGGCTTCCGCCTGCCCTCCTGCCTCGACAATCGCCCGCTGCGCTTCGAGGAATGGGAGGCCATGCGGCCGCAGACCGTCCATGTCTCCGCCACCCCCGGCGAATGGGAGATGGAGCGCACGGGCGGCGTCTTCGTGGAGCAGGTCATCCGCCCCACGGGCCTCATCGATCC
>CANGFT010000030.1 GCA_947453205.1 Beijerinckiaceae bacterium
CCGTGAGCGTTGTCGTGGTCGCGATCAACGCCAGATACTGCGCCTTGTCGAGCGACAGGACGCCATCCGTCGCGTCGATCTTGTCGACGCCGTTGGTGGCGAGCGCGCCGAACTGCGTTGACGACAGCGAGGCGATGTTCGCAGAGGTGTCGGACAGGGTCACCACATCCGCAGACGTCAGGGTCGTTGAGGTTCCGATCAGCGCGAGATACTGCGCCTTGTCGAGCGACAGGACGTTGTCCGAAGCATCGATCTTGTCGACGCCGTTGGTGGCGAGGGCGCCGATCTGCGTTGACGACAGCGAGGCGATGTTCGCACCGGTGTCGGACAGCGTCACCACATCCCCCGCCGTCAGCGTTGTCGCGGTCGCGATCAGCGCCAGATACTGCGCCTTGTCGAGCGACAGGACGTTGTCCGTTGCGTCGATCTTGTCGACGCCATTAGTGGTGAGGGCGCCGATCTGCGTTGCCGACAGCGTAGCGATGTTCGCCCCGGTGTCGGCAAGCGTCACCACATCCCCCGCCGACAGCGTCGTCGTGGTCGCGATCAGCGCCAGATACTGCGCCTTGTCGAGCGACAGGACATTGTCGGTGGCGTCTATCACGTCGATCTGCTTGGCGGCCAGAGCGCCGATGGCCGTCGCATCCAGACCCGCAAGGGTCGAACCGGCGTCCGCCAGCGTCACCGCATCGCCCGAGGTCAGGGCCACCGTGCCGAGCGCCTGATACTGGTCCACCCGCAGGGACAGCTTGTTATCGCCGATGACATCAATGGTCTTGACGCCATTGCCCGCAAATTTGCCGAGCTCCTCGGCCGACAACGAACCAATGGCCCCGCCGTAATCGGCGACAGTCACCGATCCCGTCGAGTTGATCTTGATCTTGCCGAGAGACGTGGCCTTTTGCGCGGTCAGGGTGATGTTGAGATCGGAGCCAGCCGCATCAATGGCTGTCAGGCCTGCGCGGGCCAGCGACGCAAACTGATCGGCCGTCATCAACGAGATCAAGGATCCGACATCGGCGATATGAACCTCTTGCGACCCGGTGAAGGTCATGGCCGAACTAAGGGCCGTAGCCTTGGCCACCGTCCAGGAGAGCGTCGACCCCTTGGCCTCGATCCGGTCGACGCTGTTGTCGCCAAGAGAGCGGATTTCCCCGGGGGTGAGCAGGGCGAGCGTCGAAGAATCATCCGAAAGGGTGATGCTGTCGCCATCCGACAATCTCACTGCCCCCAGATTGCGATACTGGGCCACGGAGAGCGTGAGCTTATCATCCGTGGCGTCGATGGCGTCGATCCCATTGCCCGCAAGCTTGCTGATCTCCGAAGAGGAGAGATTGGCGATGTTTGCGCCTGTGTCCGAGAGTGTTGCGGCATCGCCAGAGGCGATGACGATGTCGCCGAGCGCCCTGGCCTGTGCGACCGACAGGCTGATGGCGTCGTCACCCGCGTCGATGGATCTGACGCCAGCGGTCGACAGGGCCGCGAGCTTCGCGGCGTCTAGGGTGGACGAGATCGTCCCACCCACGTCGGCGATGCGGACGACGTTGGTCGTGGTGAACTTGATGTTGTTTGCGCCGACCGGATCGTAGATCGGCAGCTTGAGGGCTTCGGCGGCAGTCAGCGCAAGCGGCCCCCCGGTCACGTCGATGAAGTCGACAAATTTGGCGCCCAGCGTGCTGATGACGTCGCCCGTCCAAAGCTTTTTCAGTTCACTCGAGGTGTCGGACAGGGTGATGATGTCGGCTGAAGTGAGCTTGACCGTTCCCAACGCACTGAAGCGCTCAACCGATAGGCTCATCTTGCCGTCGCCGCCAACATCAATGGCGTCGATAGTGGCGTCTTTGAGCTTACTCAATTTATCGGTGGACAGCCCCCCGATGTTTCCAGCGGAATCCGCAAGGGTGACAGTGTCATCCGCCGACATCTTGATGCCGCCGAGAGCCGCCGCCTTGTCCGCAGTCAGGCTCACAGCGGCGCCGCCAGCGTCAATGAGATCAAGCCCCGCCGTATTGAGCGCCCTGATCTGGTTGGCGTCCAATGTCTCGATCTGAGCAGACGCGTCCTTGATCTTGACGATGTTGGCGCCGAAATTGATGGATGAGGGCAAGGCGGTGGCCTGCGCGACAGTCCATTCGAGGGCAGTGGCGGCCGTATCATTCGCTTCGATGACATCGACGCCGTTGACTGCAAGGGCCTTGATCTCCTCGACCGTCAGCGTCTTGAGCTGCGCTGCAGCGTCGGACAACGTGACCTTGTCTGCGAGCGTGAGCTTGCAGGTCGTCTTCACAAGCTCGCGGTATTGATCGACCCTCAGGGACAAGGCGCCATCATTGGCGTCGATGACATCGACGCCGTTGGCCGCAAGCGCGCCGATCTGCGTTGCCGACAGCGAGGCGATGTTCGCCCCGGTGTCGAACAGGGTCACCACATCAGCAGACGTCAGGGTCGTTGAGGTTCCGATCAACGCCATATACTGCGCCTTGTCGAGCGACAGGACATTGTCCGTTGCGTCGATCTTGTCGACGCCCTTGGTGGCGAGCGCGCCAAGCTGCGCCGCCGTCAGCGAGGCGATGTTCGCCCCGGTGTCGGACAGCGTCACCAAATCCTCCGCCGTCAGCGTCGTCGAGGTCCAGATGAGCGCCAGATATTGCGCCTTGTCGAGCGACAGGACACCATCCGTCGCATCGATCTTGTCGACGCCGTTGGTTGCGAGCGCGCCGATCTGCGTTGACGACAAAGAGGCGATGTTCGCCCCGGTGTCGGCAAGCGTCACCACATCAGCAGACGTCAGCGTGGTTGAGTTCGCGATCAGCGCCAGATACTGCGCCTTGTCGAGCGACAGGACATTGTCAGTAGCGTCGATCTTGTCGACGCCGTTGGTGGCGAGCGCGCCAAGCTGCACAGGAGTCAACCCAGCGATGTTCGCCCCGGTGTCGGACAGCGTCACCACATCCCCCGCCGTCAGGGTCGTTGAGGTTCCGATCAGCGCCAGATACTGCGCCTTGTCGAGCGACAGGACATTGTCAGTAGCGTCGATCTTGTCGACGCCGTTGGCCGCAAGCGCGCCAAGCTGGGCCGACGTCAGCGTAGCGATGTTCGCCCCAGAGTCGGACAGCGTCACCACATCCGCAGACATCAGGGTCGTTGAGGTTCCGATCAAGGCCAGATACTGCGCCTTGTCGAGCGACAGGACATTGTCAGACACGTCGATCTTGTCGACGCCGTTGGTGGCCAGCGCGCCAAGCTGGGCCGCCGTCAGCGAGGCGATGTTCGCCCCGCTGTCGAGCAGGGTGACGGCGTCGCCTGAGTCGATGACGATATTGCCCAGCGCCTTCGCCTTGAGCGCAGTCAAGGTCACGATCTGATCGCTGGCGTCGATCAAATCGACCCCGATGGCGTTCAGCTTGGCGATCTGCACATCCGACATGGCCGAAATGCTCTGGCCCGTGTCGGCGATCCGGACGGAATTGGTGCTGGTGAACAGCACTTTGTCATCCAGCGCCGTCGCCTTTTGGACCGTGAGGTCTAGCGTGCCCCCGGTGGCTTCGATCTTGTCGACGCCATGGGCGCTGAGGCCCAGGAAGAGGCTCAGAGCCATGTTTTTGATGGCGCCATTCGAATCGGAGAGCGTCACGTCGAAGGCTGCGTCGATGGTGATGTTTCCGAGCGCCCCCACCTTCGCCACGTCGAATGTGACGGCTAGATTGGCGCCCAGCGGCGCGATCTTGTCGAGGCCGGCGCTGTCGAGTTGCGCGATGCGCGTCGCGGAGAGGCTCGAGACAGTTGAGCCCGCATCGACAATCCGCACCTCTTTCGTCGGACCGAAGGTCAAGCCTGAAGGAAGCGCGTTGACCTGAGCGACGCTGAGGTCCAGCGCCGCGTCCGTCGCGTCGAGCACATCGACGCCATTGGTTTTAAGAGCGGCGATATCGGTGGGCTGAAGGCCCTTCAAATTCCCCGCAAGGTCCGACAGGGTGACTGTATCGTCGGGCGTCAGCTTGAGGCCTGCGTTCATCAAGGCCTTGTATTGAGCGACCGTCAGGCTCAAAAGTTTGTTCGCGTCGCTCGACTTGATGACGTCGACGCCGGCGGCGCCAAGCTTGGCGATGTCTGCGCCCCCGAGCTCAGCAGATGAGCAGGTCACCGTGACTGCATCGCTGCCATCGAATTTGAGCGCGCCAAGGGCTGCGGCTTTTGCATAGGGGAGGGTGATCGCGGCGGCGCCGGTCGCATCGAAATAGTCTACGCCGGCGTCAGCCAGGGTCTTTATCTGATCGATTGTCAGAGATTCGATGTTCGAAGCTGAATCGACGACCCAAACCTCATTGGTCGCGCCAAAGGTCACCTTCGCCTTGAGAACATTGGCCACAAGGGCTGACGGCAACGCCTTGGCCTGGGCGATGGAGAGGTCAAGCCTTCCATCCGTCGCGTCGAGAACATCGACGCCATTGGTTGCAAGCGCGGTGATTTCGCTGGTCGACAATGCCTTCAGATTTGCCGCCTTATCCAAAAGCGTGACGATGTCGTCGCCATTCAGCTTTGCTGATTTGATCAGCTCCCGGTACTGCGCGACCGAAAGCGACAGTTTGCGGTCCGCGTCACTGACGGTGATGACGTCGATGTTCTTGCCATTGAGGCTCGTGAAGAAGGAAACATCCTGACTTGCGATGGTGGCCGCAGCATCCTTCAGCGTGACTTGATCTGCGCTCGTCAGCGTGACGGCGCCGAGTTTGTTGTAGCGGGCGATGTCCAGCGTCAGGGTGTTGGTGCTGGAGGCGATGACGTCGATGTTTCGGCCGGCGAGCGCGCCGACCTCATCAGCGCTGAGGGCGCCGAGATTGTCGCCAGAATCGGTCAGCGTGACCGTATCGGCGGACGTCAGAGCAACCGTCTGCGCTTGCGTTTTAAGGCTGTTGAACTGTTTGATGGAAAGTGAAAGCTGATTGTCCGTGACGTCTATGACGTCAACGAAATTACCCGCCAGCCCGGCAAACCCGGCATCGCCGAGCATTTCAATATCGGCTTTTTTCCCGGTCAGCGTGACATTGTCGCTGGAGGTGAGCTTGACGCCCTTCAGAGCGTTGTACTGATCGATCCTCAGGCTCAGATCGCGCTCGACCACCGTCGTTGTGCTCGGGTCGTCCTCGACGTCGATGCGGTCGATGCCCCTGGCGGCGAATTTGCCGATGTCTTCAGCCGGGAGCGCCTGAATGTTGCTGGCGCTATCGAGGAGGCTGACCTCAATGGCGCCATCGCAAGCGGCGTCGCCGAGGGCCTTGGCCTGGGCGACGCTGATGCGCAGATATCCCTCCGGCGCCGTGAATATCTTGACGCCGCCAGCAGCGAGTTTGGCTATATTCTCTGCGGACGTGGCGGAAATGACGCTGGCGGCGTCGCTGACGATGATTTTCCTGTTAGCATCGATCTTGAACCCGACATCCCCGAAGGCGAGGGCGCCGCCGATGGTCAGCGTGAGGTCGCCGTCACTGGGCTCGATATAGTCAATGTTGTTGCCCTTGAGCGCCTTGATCTCGGGGAGGCTGAGGGCCTGGATATTGGCGACTGTGTCCTTCAGCGTGACCGTGTCAGCGCTGGTGAGCGCGGTCGCGGTCGCCACGAGCGCGCGGTACTGGGCTATGCTGAGGACAAGATCGTTCTCATGCCCCGTCGCGCTGGCGTCATAGGCGTCGATATAGTCGACGCCGTTCGTCGCAAAGACGGCGAATGTTGATGCGTCCAGCTTGGTGATATTTGCGTTCGTGTCCTTGAGGCTGATGGTGTCGGCGCCGGTGAGTTTCACAGCTCCCAGCGCATTGTATTGAGCGACCGTGAGGGACATGGCCCCGTCGCTCACGTCGATGAAGTCGATCCCCTTGCCCGCCAGAGCCTTGATGTCCTCCACCTTGAGCCCGGAAATGTTGTCCGCCGTATCGAACAGCGTGACCTTGTCAGCGCTGGTGAGTTGGACGGTCCCCAGAGCCTGGAACTGGGCAAGGGAGAGGGACAGTCTGGCGTCTGTGTCAGACGAATGGATCTTGTCGACGCCATTGGCGGCGAGGTAGCCGATCTGCCGCGCGCTGAGGGCGGCGATGTTCACGCCGGTGTCTTCGAGGGTGACAGTAGCCGCAGCATTGACCACGATGCGCTGATCGACGGCGTAGCCCGAGGGTTGAGCGCTGTCCGCATGGGTGAGCGTGAGGGCCGTGGCTTGCGCGACGTTGAGGGTGAGGGCGTTTGCGCCGACATCGACGCCGTCGAGCCCGGCCCTGGCGAGATTGGTGAGATCCTCGGCCGACAGGGTCTGCACGTTGGCGACGGCATCCTGAATCTGGACCGCGTTCGTAGTCCCGAAGGTGACCTTGCCGATCGCCTTGGCCTGCTCGACGAGAAGATTCAGGGTTGCGTCGCTGGCGTCGATCACATCGACGCCGTTGCCTGCAAGAGCAGCGATCTTGTCCTTGTCCAAGGCCTTGATGTTTGCAGCTTCATCCCTGAGCGTGACCGCGTCATCTGCTGCTATCTTGATCTTTCCGAGGGCCGTCGCCTTGGCAGCTGTCAGGGTTATCTGCGGATCGGAATCCGTGGCGTTGAACTCGTCGACCCCGGAGGCATTAAGCTCCGCGATCTTTGTGGCGGTCAATTTGGAGACTTCAGCGCCCTTATCGACCAGACGCACCGGATTGGTGTTCGTGAAGGATATGTTGGACGGGAGAGCCGTAGCCTTGTCAGCGCTGAGATCGAGCGTGCCGTCGCTGGCGTTGATTAAATCGACGCCGTAAGAGCTAAGTTCCTTAAATTCGGAGACTGAAAGCAAGCTCAGATTGACGACCGTATCGGACAGCGTGACCTTGCTGCCTCCTCCAAAATACACGTCCCCCAAGGCGCGATACTGGGCGACTGTGATGGAGACGGAGCC
The DNA here is from genome assembly GCA_947453205.1 of Beijerinckiaceae bacterium. GTDB lineage: Bacteria > Pseudomonadota > Alphaproteobacteria > Rhizobiales > Beijerinckiaceae > Terripilifer. The sequence continues at coordinate 6,917 of CANGFT010000030.1, forward strand.
GTCTCCGCTGATGTTGATGGAGTCGACGCCGACATCACTGAGATAGCCAAGCTCACGGGCGGAGAGCCCAGCGATGGCGATGCCCGTGTCTTCGACGGTGACATCGCCAGAGGTGAAGATGCGCTGATCGACGGCGTAGCCAGATTGTTCCGCATGAGTGAGCGTGAGCGCCCGCGCCTGCGCGAGAGACAGGGTGAGCGGGGCGTTATCGCTTACGATGATCCCATCAAGACCGGAATTCGCGAGGGCGGTGAGATCCGGAGCGGTCAGAGTCTTGATGTTTGCTGCGGTGTCTTCGATCCGGCTCTTTGATGTAAGAGTGACATCTTGCTTGCTGTCCTCATCGTGGTAGGTGATGGAGGCCTCGCCGAGTTTGATGACGCCAAGGGCCTTGGCCTGGACGACGGTCAAGACGAGAGCGTCGATGGATGTCGCGCCCTCCTCGCTGCCGACCCTGATCTCGTCAACGCCATGGGTGATGAAAGCCGTGATGTCTGCGGGCGTAAGAGTTGTTGCAATGTTGTCAGCGGTATCGACAACTACGACATAATCATCAGCGGCGATTTTGATGCCGCCAAGAGCCTTGGCTTGCGCGATCGAGAGCGTGATCTGCGCATCCTTATCCGTAGCGTCGATCCAGTCGAGGCCGGCGGCATCGAGAGACTTGATATCATTGTCCGTCAGGTCGGCTATGTGCGCCACGGTGTCCACGATCTTCACGAGGTTTGTCGTATCGAAGGTGACGGAGCCCAAAGCGAGCGCCTTCTCGACCGTAAGGCTGAGGGGGCCGTTGGTCGCTTCGATGGCGTCGACAAATTTGGCGGTGAGGCCAGCGATCTCGCTTTTCTGCAGCGTGTCGAGGTTTGCGACGGTGTCGGAGAGGACCACCCTGTCGCCCTCCGTCAGCGCAACCGCGCCGAGTTTCCTGTATTGCTCGACGGTGAGCTTGAGAGTGGCGCCATCGCTCACCTTGATGACATCGACGGATTTGCCCGCAAGACCGCCGATCTGATCCGGGTTCAGCTTGCTCAGGACCTCCGCTGTGTCCTTCAGGGTGAAGACGCCGTTGGTGACCAGCGCAACGGCGCCGAGGGCGAAATAGTTCGCAGCATTGAGCGAGAGATCCGCATTATTTGCGATCCCGATCTTGTCGATGTGGTTTTTGGCCAGCGCTGTGAGCCAGGCGGTTGATTTGGCGTCCAGATCGGCTTGCGTCAGGCCCCCTAGGGTCACCGTGTCATCGGCCAGAAGAGTGCAAGACGTCTGCACCAGCGCGTCATATTGGGCGAGCGAGATGGAGAAGGCGCGATCATTGGCAGTGGTGCTCAACTGATCGACGCCGCGGGCGGTGAGGCCCTTTGTGGCGTCGCGCACGCCAGTTTGCGTGTTCGTAACCGGGCCGAGGATTTCATCCACGGTCAACTTTGCAAGTTCAACCTGCGCATCCCTGAGGGTCACGACGTCGTTGTCGCTCAGCCTCCAGTTTGTCGCCCCGACGAGCGCGCGGAACTGGGCGAGGGAGAGCGACAGGGCGTTGTCGCTGGCGTCGATGGAGTTTGTGACGCCGGCAGCGCCAATCGCAGACAGCTTCGAATAGTCGATCTTCGCGATATTCGCACCCCCATCGAAGAGGGTGACCACATCGCCCGTTGCGATCTTGATCTTGTCCAGCGCCATCAGTGCTTCGCTGCTGAGCGATATTTTGGCGTCAGATGAATTGATCTGATCGAGTTTGTTATTGTTCAGCGCTTGAAGCTGCGCCTTGGTGAGTTTCGAGATATTGGCGGAGGTGTCGAGGATTTCGAAATAGGGGCCCGCGAAATCGGGGGCTGCGTCTGGGGCTGCCGGGGCGTGCCCGGCGTGATCGACCACGATAGTGCCGCCAAGGGCGACGGCCTTCTCAACCGTCAGGCTCAGCATCTTGTCGGTGGTGTAGATGGCGTCGACGCCATTGCCCGAGAGGGCGCCCAACTGTGCCGGATTGCGCTCGGCGATGAAGTCCGCCTTGTCGCGGAGGGTGACGACATCGCCCGCATCGAGCTTGAGGGACGTTCCGGCGATGGCCTGATATTGGGCGACAGTCAGATTCAGGGCGTTGTCAGAGGCGTCGATCTTCGTGATGCCGCTGGCGACGAGGTCCGCGAAAACTGTGGCGCTGAGGTTTGCGATGTTCTGTCCTGTGTCGGACAGGGTGACGCTGGCCGCATTGGCGATGACGACGGCGCCAAGGGCCCTGGCCTGTTCCGCCGTGAACGTAACGACACTCGCAGATGACAAGGCGATCTTGTCGATTTTATTGGCGGCGAGCGCTCCAAGGTAGGCTGCATCCCGGCCTTCCAACTCCGCTTTCGACATGGTCACTGAGACCAGATCGTCCGCCGCAACGGAGGCGCGGCTCACCCAACCATTGGTCAGGCCGGTGACCGGCGCAATCAACGAATCATATTGCGCCTTCGAGAGGGTCAGCGTGTGGTTGGCTTCAGCCGAGACGATCTTGTCGACACCGATCTTCGAGAGATCAGCCAGGGCGCTCGCCTGGAGATTTGCGATCTCGTTCTGCGTCAAGGACAGGGTCACGACATCGGCGTCAGAAAAGAGCCAATATCTTTGATCGCCAGAGGTTGTCGTAGCGTCGATGATCGCCTTGTAGTGGGCTTGGTCGAGCGTAAGCTTGTCGTCGGTGGCGTCGATGACGACGCCGGCCCCGATTATCTTCCCGAGATGATCCGGGTCGAGCGACTGAATGTTCTGGGATGTGTCAGACAGCTTGATCGTTGGGCTGTTGTTTTCGGCGCCCTTAATAGCGACAGCCCTGGTGTCTGCGTCGAATTGGCCGCCGCTGGAGAAGAAAGCGTCCCATTTCACCTTGTCCAGCGTGAGGCTCTTGGCGCCATTTCCATCAGCCCTTAGGCTGAGATAGTCGACGCCATTGGTCTTGAGCTTTCCAAAGTCGTCGGCGGAAAGGGTCTGTATATTCGAGCCGAGATCAATGAGCGTGACCGCATCGTCACTGGTCAGGGCGACGCCGGTCGACATAAGCTTCTGGTATTTTTCAACGGAAAGGGAGAGCGCGTCATCAGTTGAATCTATGCTGGCGAAACCCTTGCCCTTGAGGGCGCCAAGCTCTGTCGTGAGGAGCTTTTCGAGATTGATCCTGGCATCGGAAAGAACAATGCTTTGGCCGTCAGCCGCCTTGAAGGTGAAGCCCTTCTCCACCAGCTTGTCATATTGCTCCACCGTCAGGAAAAGGTTCTCGGTCGACTGGATCGACTTGACGCCCCTGTCGTAGAGCTGGGTGAGGTCAGTGGTGGTGAGCTGCTTGAGATTGGCGGCGGTGTCGAGGATTGCGACCACATCATCGGCGGCGAATCGCAACGCCGTATCGTAGATCGCCCGATGCTGCTGGACGTTCAGATTCAGGGCGTTGTCAGAGACATTGATGAGGGTGAAGCCAAGGCCTGCTGAGAGCGCGCCGAGCTTTGTCGCGTCGAGCTTGTCTTTGATTTCCGCGCCGATGTCGCTGAGGATGACCGGGCCGGTGGAGGTGATCTTCAGATCAAGCTTTGCGGTCCTGGCGGCGTCCAGAGACAGGCTATTGCCATCGAGGACGGTGACGCCAAAGACCTGCGAGCCTTTCAGCTTGCCGATCGCATCAGCAGCGAGCGTGGCCAGATTTGCAGCCGTATCGGAGAGGGTGATGCGATCCTCAGAGGCGAAAGCGATGCCCTGGGCGCTGATGGCCCCGAGTTGGGCGACGGTCAGATTGACCGCGTCATCGCTCAGATTGATGTCCGCAACGCCATTGGTCTTCAGGGCGTTGATCTGCGTGACGGTCAGGCTCGTGACCTTCAGACCGGAATCGGCGAGGGTCGCGGCATGGGCGTCGCCGGTGATCCTGACGTTTCCAAGCGACGTCGCCTGATCGACGCTGAGTTGAATGCCTTGCCCGGCGGCCAACGCAATCTTGTCGAGGCCCCCCACAGACAAGGCGGCGATCTGGACCTTGGTCAGCCCCTGGATGACCGGACCCGTGTCCACGATGCGCGCCTCATTCGTCGCGCCAAAGGCCACCGCCCCAAGCGACGTCGCCTGCGCCACTGTGAGCTCGAGAGGCCCATCATTCGAATCGATGACGTCAACGCCCTTGCCTGCGAGCGCCGCGAGATCCAGCGATTTGAGGTTAGCCGCCGCATCTTTGATGGTGACCGTATCGCCTCCGGCGAGGCCGAGGCCCGCAGTGATGATGTCTTTGTATTGGGCGACCGAGAGCGTCCAGGCCTTGGAGATCGTGGAGGTGGCCAGAACGTCCACGCCGCGCGCCGCGTATCCGGCATATTTGGCTGTCGGCAGCGCGACCGGATCGACAAGGATCGCCACTGTGTCGAGGGTGGTGAATGTGACGCCCTGCGCGCGAACGGCCTCATATTGGGCGTCGGTGAAGGCGACATAATCATCTGACGCATCGAGCGAATTGACCTTGTCAGCCGAAAAATAGCCGATGGTCTGCGTGGTGAGCGTCGCCAGATTGGCGCCGGTGTCCCTGATGTCGATCGGACCGCTGAGCGTGTTCGCGTTATGGCGGGAGAGATATTCGGCGACCGTATAGGTGGTGTTGCTCATCGGTTGTGCGCCTTTTTCCAAACTGAATTCGCTTCCAACTCCAAAACCCACCGGCGCGGGTGGACGGCGCGCGAAGCGACATCCCCTGCATCTCAACAGTGGCTTGGCGACACTATTATTAACTGTGGTGTTACACAATGGATTTTTATTGAAAATAATGATGTAAAATATAATAATTTTTTTTAAATCTTTGTTTTTTTTGAAAAATTATCATGTTCACAGGCGTCGTTTTTTCACCGCGGGAAATGGCGCAGTTGGCGCTTTCGACGGCGTCGGGAATGGGATGGGGAGGGTCTATCGGCTTGGGCGCCGGACAGGAGGTCCGCTGTCCGGCTGCGGACCGCAGGGCTGATGGTTAGAAATTATTTCATTAAAACAGGCGTTTAAAATAAAGGCCCCTCCCGCATGCGGGAGGGGCCGATCAACCCGGTCGGCGATTCCTCAGCCCTTGAAGGCGACGGCGGCCTTCTCGACCACGTCGGGCGGGGTCTTCACGATGGCGTCGGAATAGCCCTGCACGACCGTGCCCGGCGCCGGATCAAGCTCGAGGGCCCGCTTGGCGGCCATGTCGATCATGGCGGGGTCGGCCACCATCTTGTCGAAGGTCTCGCGCAGGAAGGCGATGCGGTCTTCCGGCACGCCGGGGGGCGCCAGAAGCGCACGGCCGATCATGGCGCCGGCGGAGGCGAATTCGATGACCTTCTTGGCCACGGGATCCTCGACCAGCTCCTGCATGAGCGGCACATCCGGCAATTCGCGGTTGCGCTTGAGGCCCGTCTGGATGATGGCCACAAGCTCGCCTTCAGCGAGCTGACGGCTATGGGTCACGCGCCAGGAGTTCCAGGCTGAGGAGACAAGGTCGATCTCGCCGCGCTCCAGCGCAATCGAATATTCATTGGCGCCGGGATAGCCGCAGATCATCTTGAACTTGTAATCGCCAAGCACTTTCAGCAGGGCGGGATATTGATAGGACTGGGCGGTCGTGCCCGTGCAGCCGACGATGGTCTCCTGCCGCTTCATGTCCGCCGGCGTCTTGGAGGGGGAGTCCTTGCGGCGCACGAAGGCGGTGTTCACGGGCGAGAAGGAGCCGATGTAGCGCATCGTCTCGACCTTCCATTTGCCGACCTCGGGCTCCATGACCTGGGTGTTGCCGATGGTCTCCGGCAGAACCGCCAGCACCGTGCCATCCCGTGGGGCCTGACCATAGATGTAGCTGGTGGCGATGAGGCCGCCGCCGCCGGGCTTGTTCTCCACGATCACCGCCTTGGCCTGCGGCAGGTGGGCCCGCAGCATGTCGGCGGCGAGGCGGGCGTAGAAGTCATAGGAGCCGCCCGGCGGATGGCCGACCATGACCTTGATCGTCTTGTCGCGGAAGAACTCGGCCGGGCTCTGCGCCAGCGCGGCGCCGAGGGTCAGAGGCAGGGACAGGGCGAGGCCTGCGAAGAGGCGGGCAGGTTTCTTGAACATGGATCAAACTCCCGGATCAGGCGCCGCTCAGGACGGGATAGAGACGCAGCGCCGTGCCGCTGAGGATGTTGGCGCGGTCGGCGGGCGCCAGGGGCGCCAGCACATGCAGCGTCTCCCTGACGATGCCGGCCAGGGTGTCGTCATGGGCGGGGAAGTTGGAGCCCCATAGAATATGGTCCGAGCCGAAGGCGGCGACCAGCTTGGGCATGAAGGTCTCCGGCGTCGCCTTGCCCGCCTGGCAGTGCTCGACGGTGCGGCTGGTGAGCTTGAGATAGATGTTCTTGTAGTCAGCCAGAGACCAGAGGCTATCGGCCGCGGCATAGGGCGGGCCATCGCTGATGACAGGGCGCGCCAGATGGTCGAGCAGGAAATTGACGTTAGGGAACGCCTTCACGATCTTGAGCAGCAGGGGGATGCCCTCGGCGGTCATCTGCATGGCGATGGGGAGATTGAGCCGTCCCGCCTTCTCCCAGACCGGCCAGGCGCGCTCATCGTCGAGCCAGGTCTGCTGGCCCGGCATGGTGGAGCCGGTGGTGAAGACGCGCATGCCGGTCATGCCGAGGGAGACCCAATGGTCCATCTGCCCGGTGGCCCCGGGATCCAGCGGATCAATGGAGAAGACGCCGGTGAAGCGGCTGGGCGCATATTTCAGCGACGCCGCCAGATAGGACGAATCGTGTCCATAGGCGGTCGAGGCCTGCACCACGGCGGCCTTGGCCACGCCCGCCTCATCCATGGCGGCGATGAGCTGCTCGGGGGTGGTGGGGCGCTCGGAGGACCAGTCCGACTGCTTGCCGCCGATGGGGGCGAGCGGCCAGGCCGCGCGGTCGGGCGAGACCACATGGCAGTGCACGTCGATGATCATGGGGGTGTCGCTCGCCGTCAATCAGGCCTCCTGTTCAGCGCGCCGCAGGTCGTGGACGCCTTTATGGACGCGCAATGCGCGCCTGACCATCCCCTCCCGGTTCAACCGCCGGAGGATTGGATATAGGCCCAGACCTGATCCATCTCCTCGGGCGACAGCACGCCTGCCCAGGAGGGCATCTGTCCCTTGCCTGTGGCCAGCACCTTGTCGAACCGGGGCCGCTCGTCGGCGCGCAGTTGCCTGAGGTCGAAGATGCCGTTGGGGTTGCTCATTCTCTCCCCGTGGCAGGGCGCGCAATTGGCCTCGAAGACGCGTTCGCCGGCCTGCGCCTTCTCGGCGTCCTGAGCCAGAGCCGGCCCATGAACCAACCCTTGGGTCAGCACGAGGGCCAACAGCCCTGCTGCAATGCGAAATTGCCGATGAACGCTCTCCAAATCCGCAACTCCCCTTGTTTTAAGCGCCCTGCAATGATCCAATTCATCCCAATCGGCGGACGCCCACAAGAGCGCCGCAGACTTACGCAGGGGAGCGAAACATGAGGCAGTCTAGCAGCAAGAGCCGTTCAAAATCCATTCGCGCGCTTGGATGTTCCGCCGCCGGCCTTTTGCTCGCGCTGGGCGGCGCGGCGCTGGCGCAGGACTTCAAGCCGGTGTCGCGGGAAACGCTGATGAATCCGGATCCTGCGGATTGGCTGATGATCAACCGCACCTATGATGAGCAAAGGTTCAGCCCGCTCGACCAGATCAACAAAAGCAATGTGCGGGGCCTGCGCATGGCCTGGTCGCGCGGCCTGCCGGCGGGCACGCAGGAATCGACCCCGATCGTCTACAACGGGATCATGTATTCCTTCCGCCCCGGCGCCGGAATCATTGCGCTGGACGCCACGACCGGCGACCAGATCTGGGAATATACGCGCAATTACCCCCGCGACATGGCCGACGCCATCGGCGGGCCCGCGACGGCGCGCAGCAAGAGCCTCGCCATCTGGGAGGACATGATCTACTACGACGCGCCCGATGGCTTCATCATCGCGCTGGACGCGAAAACCGGCAAATTGCGCTGGGAGACCAAGGCGCATGATTACAAGGACAAAACGCAACATACGGGCGGCGTGATCGTCGCTGAAGGCAAGGTCATCTCCAACCGCACCTGCGAGACGCGCGTCGGCTGCTTCATCTCCGCCCATGACGCCAGGACCGGCAAGGAAGTCTGGAAATTCTACACCACCGCCGCGGCCGGCGAACCAGGCGGCGATTCATGGGGCAAGCTGGAGACCGAAAAGCGCGTCGCCAGCTCCTGGGGCCTGCCAGGCTCCTATGATCCGGCGCGCAAACTTGTTTACTGGGCGATCTCGAACCCCAAGCCCTATACGCGCCTGTCTCGCCATGGTTCGGCCGACGCGATCAGCAAGACGTCGCCCGCCGACCTCTACAGTAATACGACCGTGGCGCTCGACGTCGAAACGGGCAAGCTGAAATGGCATTATCAGCACCTGCCCGGCGATGATTGGGACGCCGACCATATCCATGAGCGCACCCTCGTGCGCGCGCCGTTCAATCCGGACCCCAAGTCGGTGAAATGGATCAATCCGAAGATCCCGCGCGGGCAGGAGCGCGACATGGTGATCGCCGTGGGCGAGGCGGGCGGCATCTTTTCGCTGGACCGCGACACCGGCCAGTTCCTGTGGGCATCGCCCTTCCCCTATGACGTACCGGAGTTCAACATCTCCGACATCGACGTCGAAACGGGGCGGGTGCACATCAACTGGGACAAGATCTTCAAGAAGGACGGGGATCGCTCCATCGTCTGCTACCACAATGTCCGCAGCTTCTGGTCGACCGCCTATCATCCCGGCAAGAAGGCGCTTTATGTGCCGTTCAACGACAACTGTCTGGACATGACCGCCAACGCCAAGAACCCGCAGGGCTTTGGGCCGCGCAACGGCATCCTTCGCCCCGGCGCCGACCTCAACGCCTATATGGGCATGGCGCGCATCGACCTTTCCACCGGAGAGATGAAGCGCATCTACTCCCAGGGGACGCCCGGCAACGGCTCGGCGCTCGTCACGGCTGGCGATCTTCTGTTCTGGGGCGACATGGACCGACGCTTCCGCGCCTTCGACGCGGACACGGGCGAAGTGCTCTGGGAGCAGCTCGTGGGCGGCATCGTTCAGACCAGCACGATCACCTATTCGGTGAAGGGCAAGCAATATGTCGCCATCTATACGGGCGACGCCCAATCCGGCACGGCCGGTCCCCTGCAGGTGGCGAAGGAGACGCGCCCGCCGCGTGCGCATAACGCGATCTACGTGTTCGCCCTGCCCTGAGGGTTGTCGAAAACAAGCCCGCGCAAAGGCGGGCTTGTTCCGGGGGCGAAGGATGGGACTGACGGACTGAAGGCGGCTCAGGCCACCTTCAGCTTCAGCAACCTGTCGGCATTGCCATGGGCGATCTTCGCGCGGTCGGCTGGCGAGAGCGACAGGCTGTCGAGAAATTCGCGCGCGACATTGTTGGCGCTGAAGGGATAGTCGACCGAGAACATGATGCGGTCGGCGCCGAAGGTCTGCATCAGCATGAGGAAGGACGGCAGGCTGTAGAAGCCGCTCGTCGTCACATGGACCTGATCGAGGATGGTCTGCGCGGGATGACGCTGGAGGAACTTCGGCACGGACCCCGAGAAGCTCTCTTCGAAACGCTCGAGCATGGCGGGCAGCCCCTCGCCCTGATGGCCGATGATGATCTGCAGCTTCGGGTGGCGGTCGAGGGCGCCGGACAGGGCGAGGCGGACCACATGAACCGCCGTCTCCATGTGCCAGCCATAACCGGCGCGGGCGAAGATCGTCGGCAGCGGGCCGGGCAGTCCGCCGTAATAGGCGTCGCGGACGACCTGCGGGGGAATGCCCGGATGGATGTAGATCGGCACATCCAGCGCCTCGGCGCGGGCCAGCACCGGCTCGAACATGGGATCATCCAGAAACTTGCCGTCCGTCGTGCCATTGACCATGCAGCCGTGAAAGCCGAGCTTCGTCACGCAACGCTCCAGCTCGTCGGCGGCGGCCTCCGGCGCGGTGAGCGGCAGGTGGGCGAAGCCAGCGTAGCGATCCGGCCGTCTGGCGATCTCGGCCGCCAAAGCGTCGTTCAACTCCCGCGCGAAGGCCGGGCCCTCGGCGGGCGGCAGAAGATCGGCGCCGGGGCCGGACGGGCCCATGACCTGCATGCTGACGCCCGACTCATCCAGCGACTGGATGCGCTTCTCGCCAAAGTCCTTCAACCGCTCATCCACATCAGGCCGCGCGGAGGGCGCGTCCGGCGGGGGGTAGCCGCGCTTGACCACGAGCGCCGGATCGATGCGGCGCTGGAGCTCGGGAAATGTGAAGTGTTCTTCAAGGGCGACGATGCGCATGTTTCCACCTTCGTTTTATCGTGCTGTTGATCCGCGCAGGGAATCCGATGCAGAGGTTAGATCATCAGGGGTCAGCGCGCCATGGCCGGGGCAGGCACTGGCGCGGCGCCTTTGATCCCGGCCGATTCGCCCCTATAAGCGCCGGGTAGTTGCAGCCTTCAAGTGAAAGTGCGATGCGGATGGACCAGCAAGAGGCGGATGTAGTCATCATTGGCGGCGGCCCTGTCGGCATGGGCCTCGCCATCGAACTCGGCCAGCGCGGGATCAACTGCGTCGTGATTGAACGACACCTCACGCCCCAGCCGATCCCCAAGGGCCAGAACCTCACCCAGCGCACCATGGAGCATTTCCATGTCTGGGGCGTGGAGGAGGCGGTGCGGGCGGCCTCGCCAATCCCCGTGGACTTCGGGATCGGCGGGCTGACCGCCTATGGCACGCTGCTCGGCCCCTACCATTACGACTGGTACCAGCGCGTGATCGTGCGGCCCTTCTACTTCCGCGACAACGAGCGCCTGCCCCAATACGACACGGAAGCCGCCCTGTGGGCGCGGGTGGCGCAACTGCCGGGGGTCACGGCGCTCTATGGCTGGACCGCGCAGGACGTGGCGCAGGATGAAGCAGGCGTGACGATCAGCCTGCTTTCGGCTGAGGGCGAGACGCGCAAGCTGCGGGCGAAATATGCCGTTGGCTGCGACGGCGCCCGCTCGCTCGTGCGCGAACAGGCGGGGATCACGCAGACCTCCGACGATCACGAGACGCGCATGGCGCTGCTCGTCTTCCGCTCGAAGCGGCTGAACGAGCTGCTCGCCCATTTCAAGGGCAAGTCCTTCTTCAATGTGCTGCATCCCGAACTTGACGGCTACTGGCGCTTCTTCGGGCGGGTCGACACAGGCGAGACCTGGTTCTTTCACGCCCCCGTGCCGGCTGGCACGACGCGCGAGAATTTCGATTTCCACGCCTATCTCGAAGACGTCGTGGGCGCGCCCTTCGACTGCGCCTTCCAGCACATCGGCTTCTGGGATCTGCGCGTGGCGGTGGCGGACAGCTATGGCGCGGGACGCCTCTTCATCGCGGGCGACGCGGCCCATAGCCATCCCCCCTATGGGGGCTATGGCGTCAACACCGGCCTTGAGGACGCGCGCAACCTCGGCTGGAAACTGGCGGCGACCCTGCAGGGCTGGGCGGGGAGCCGCCTGCTTGAAAGCTACAGCGAGGAGCGTCAGCCCGTCTTCGTCTCGACGGCGCGCGACTTCATCGTGAATTTCATCGAGGCGGACAGGGCCTTCCTGCGCGCCCATGATCCCGCGCGCGACAAGGCAGACTTCGAACAGGCCTGGGCGGCCCGCGCGTCAGGGGTGAGCGAGGAGATCCGCAGCTTCGCGCCCAATTACGAGAGCTCGCCTGTGGTGGTGGGATCGGCAGGCGGCCCCACGGGCGCCGTGGGCGACCACAGCTTCAAGGCCCGGGCGGGCCACCATCTGGCGCCGCAGCTCCTCTCGAACGGGCGCAATGTGTTCGAGGAGCTGGGCGCAGGCTTCACCCTGCTGGCCTTCGATGCTGTTGACGCTCATGTCGCCGCTTTCGAGGCGGCGGCGAAAGCGCAGGGCGTTCCGCTGAAAGTGCTGCGCGACACATGCGCGGACGGGCGCAGCGCCTATGAAGCGCGGCTTGTGCTCGTGCGCCCGGACGCTTTCGTCGCTTTCGCGGGGGACGCGCCGGTCCCGGACGCCGCAACGATCATCGCTTCCGCGATCGGCGGCGGCGCCGGCGCCTAGCGCCCGGCGACGCCCAGCAGGGCGGACATCTTTTCAGGCTCGGCGGCCAGGGCGCTGCTCGGGCCCGAAAAGACGATGCGGCCGCGATCGAGCACGATCGTCTCATCCGCGAAATCGAGGGCGAGGCGGGCGTGCTGCTCCACCAGCATCAAGGCGGTGTCGCCCTCTTTCTTCAGCCGCTCGAGACCATCGAGCACGGCGTCGACGATGACGGGCGCAAGGCCCTCCATCGGCTCGTCCATGAGGACGAAAGCGGGGTTGCCCATGAGCGCGCGGCCGATGGCGAGCATCTGCTGCTCGCCGCCGGAGAGCTGATCGCCCCGGTTCTTGCGCCGGCCCGCGAGGGAGGGGAAGAAGTCATAGACCCGCTGCAGGGTCCAGCGGCCCGGACGTTCGGCGACGATGAGATTTTCCTCGACGGTCAGGGATTTGAAGATCTCGCGCTCCTGCGGCACCAGCGCGAGGCCCATGAGGGCGCGGCGATAGGGCGGAAGCTTGCCGATCTCGACGCCATTCAGGCGGATGGATCCGCCGTGCATGGTGGTGTGGCCCATGATCGTCGAGAAGAGGGTCGTCTTGCCCACGCCATTGCGGCCAAGCAGGGCGAGCGTCGCGCCCGGCCGCAGGTTGAGCGAGATTTCGTCGATGACGACGGTTTCGCCATAGCCTGCCCGCACATTGGTCAGCACAAGGCCTTCGCCTGGAGCGCTCATCAGTGTTTGCTCTCCCCGAGATAGACCTGACGCACCTTCGGATCCTCAGCGATCTCGGCGGGCGTACCTTCGACGAGCACGGCGCCCTGCACCAGCACGGTGATGCGCTGCGCGACCCGGAAGACCAGCTCCATGTCATGTTCGATGAAGAGCACGGCGATGTCGGCGGGCAGGCGCTCGATGGTCTCGATGATGGCGCCGGTTTCGCGCGGGGGCACGCCGGCGGCGGGCTCGTCGAGCAACAGCACCTTGGGCTTCAGCGCCAGCGCCATGGCGATTTCGATCATGCGCTGGCGGCCATAGGCGAGTTCCGTGACCGGACGCAGGGCTTCGTCCGCAAGGCCAAGCGGCACGAGCAGGTCATAGGCCTCCTCGATGATGTCGCGGTGGTGGCCCGCCGGGCGCCACAGGTCATTGGCGGCGCCCACGCGCTCGGCGATGGCGAGGGTGACGTTTTCGAGAACGGTCAGCTTTTTGAAGAGGGCGCTGATCTGGAAGGTGCGCACAAGGCCGCGCTTGACCCGCTGGGCGCGCGACAGGGCGGTGATGCTCTCGCCAGCAAGGTGGATGTCGCCGGAGCTTGGCGTCAGCACGCCCGTCACAAGGTTGACGAAGCTCGTCTTGCCAGCGCCGTTCGGCCCGATCAAGGCATGGCGGGCGCCGCGTTCGAGGGTGAAATTGATGTCGTTGGCGACGGCGAGGGCGCCGAATCGTTTCACCAGCGATTTTGTTTCGAGAGCGGGCGCCATCAGCGGCTCCTGCGCCGTTGATTGAAACGTTCGAAGACGCCGAGGACGCCGCCCCGGGCGAAAACGACGACGAAGATCATGAAGAGGCCGATCCAGAAATACCAGTAGATCGGGTCGATCTGCGAGAAACGGTCCTGCGCGATCATGTAGAGGGGCACGCCGATGAAGGCGCCATAGAGACGGCCGATGCCGCCGATCACCAGCATGATGATGAGCTCGCCCGATTTGCTGAGCGCCAGCGTGTTGAGGCCGACCAGGGCCGTCGTCTGCGCGATCAAGGCGCCGGAGACGCCCGCCAGCGCGGCCGAAATCGTGTAGATGACGAGCTTGCGGCGATCCACCGGCGCGCCGATGGCGTGCATGCGGTTGGTGTTCTCGCGGATGCCTGTCAGCGAGCGCCCGAAAGAGGAATAAACGATGTTCCGCGCGATCAGCCAGCCGATGAAGAGGACGGCGAGGCAATAGACATAGGCGGTGTCGCCGAAGAGATCGAAGCGGAACAGGCCGAAGATCGGATCAATCTTCATGCCCAGAAGCCCGTCAGAGCCGCCCGTGACCGAACTCCATTTGTTGGCGAGCTCCTGCAGCAGGGCTGCGACCACAAGGGTCTGCATCAGCAGCGTCAGTCCCGCCGTGCGCAGCACGATGAGGCCGGAGGCGAAGCCGACGCCCGCCGCCACAATGGCGGCGACCAGAACCTCGCTCAGCGGCTCATGCCAGCCATTGGCGGCCATGACGCCAGCCGCATAGGCGCCCACGCCGAAGAATGCCGCATGGCCCAGCGTGACGATGCCCGCAAAGCCGATGAGCAGATCGAGCGACAGCGCGAACAGGATCGTGGCGAAGATCTGGGCGCCGAGCGCGTGATAGCTTTCGAACAGAAAATAGCAGGCGATGGCGGCGAGCCAGGGAATGGCCTCGTACCATTTGAAGCGATGGCGGCGCGCGAAGGCGTCGATCACCGCCTTGCGGTCCCCCAGGAGATCGCGAGAGCTGAGGTCCGTCATGCGGATTGACCAAACAGGCCGCGAGGCCGCCACAGCAGGATCGCCATGGTGATCGCGTAGATGAAGAAAGCGCCGTATTGGGGCGCCAGATATTTGAAGGCCGTATCGCTCACGCCCACGATCAGCGCGGCCACGAAGGGGCCGCGGATGCTGCCAAGGCCGCCGACCGCCACGACGATGAGGAAGTAGACGAGATATTCCAGCGCATAGTTGGGCCCGACATTCAGGAAGTCGGCGCCGAGGCCGCCGCCAAGGGCGGCGAGGCCGCTGCCGAGCGCAAAGGCCACCGTGAAGAGCTGCGAGGTGTTGATGCCCAAAGTCTGCGCCATGCGCAGATTGTCGACGGAGGCGCGGATCTGCGCGCCAAAGCGCGTGCGCTCAAGGCCGAGCCAGAGCGCGGTGACGAGCAGGGCGCCGCAAAGAATGAGGAAGCTGCGGTAGGTCGGGAACTCACGGCCAAGGACATTGATCTGCCCACGCAGCATCGCCGGAGGCTCCAGAGATTGCGAGACGGGTCCGAAAAGGAAGGTGGCGGCGCCGACCGAGGCGAAGATCAGGCCCATGGTCATGAGCACCTGGTCCAGCTCATCGCCGCCGTAAAGCCGCCGGTAGAGCAGACGCTCCAGAATGAGGCTCAGCACCACGCAGATGACGATGGCCGCAAGCAGCGCCACGCCGAAAGGCAGGTTCTGCTGCTTCATCAGAATGACCAGCGTATAGCCGCCCGCCATGGCGAAGGCGCCATGGGCAAGGTTCACGAAGCCCATGAGGCCCATCGTCACCGACAGGCCCACGGAGATGAGATAAAGCACCATCGCCATGGCCAGGCCATGGAACAGAATGCTGGTGGTGATCGAGAAAAAATCGCTCATGGCGGACTTGGCGCGGAGCCGAAGGGCCCCGCGCCAATGATCTTATTTCTTGGCGGGGTTCAGGATCTTCCAGGGATCCTTCACGTCAGGAATCGTGTCGATGTCGACATTGACGAGCTTGCCGTTCTTGAACTCGGACCGACGGATATAGACGTTCTGCACGATCTCACGCTCGACGGGATCGATGGAGATCGGGCCGCGAGGGCTCTTGTCGCTCTTCCAGTTGGAGAAGAACTTCATCGCCTCGTCGCCGGTGAACTTGCCCTTGGTCGCATTGATCAGGTCAAAGACCATGTCCATGCCGTCCCAGGCGTCGACCGACAGAAAGTCGGCGACGACCTTGCCCTGATATTCCTTCTCCCAGGCCGCCAGGAAGGCCTTGTTGGCCGGGCGGTCGGAGGTGCTGGTCCAGTTGCCCGCGCTGATGACGCCGTCGCCGACTTCACCGATGTTGGGCAGTTCCTCATCAGGAACCAGATCCTGCGTCGCGACGATCTTGGTGCCGGCGGTGCGCACGCCAAGGTCACGGATGGCCTTCAGCATGCCCGAGGCCTGCGCGCCGGCAGGCACCCAGAGGAAGGCGACATCGGGCTTGGCGTCCTTGATGCGCTGCACAAAGGGCGCAAAGTCAGGGTTGGCCGGGGGGAAACGCAGCGCGCTCAGGATCTTGCCCCCGCCCTGGGTGAAGCCCTGCGTGAAGGCGCCCTCAGCGTCATGGCCGGGGATGAAGTCGCTGACGGCGGTGATGGCGGTCTTCCAGCCCTGCTTGGCCGACCACTCGCCCATGGGCACCGCAAACTGCCACTGGGTGAAGGAGGTGCGGACCACGAAGGGCGAAATGCGGGTGATGGCCGAGCCCGCGGCATTGGTGAGCACCAGCGGCACCTTCGCCTCGCCCGCCAGCGGCGCCACGGCCGCGCCAACCGGCGAGGCCACGATGCCGAACATGAGCTGCACGCGCTCGCGGGTGATGAGCTCCTGCGCGACGCGCTTGCCGGTCTCGGGGTTCGCGCCGTCGTCGCGGCGCACGAGCTCGATCTTCACGCCCGGCGGGAGATTGGCCTGATGGGTCTTGATGTAGAGGTCCATCCCCTTCTCCATCTCGTCGCCCTGCTGGGCGAGGAAGCCGGAATAGGAGTTGATGACGCCGATTTTGATCGTCTGGGCGCTGGCCGCCGCCGAAAAGGCGATGCCCGCCGCAGCGCCAAGAAGAATGGCCCGTGTCGCTCTTGCAAACATTCCGCTTTGCTCCCATCGTCCATCGCTCTGCGGCGATCCCGCCCCCAGCCGGAAAACCGGCGAAACTTCTCTCAGAATAGCCTAACCCAGAGTTGTCCGCTAGTGGGCGACGCCCCACGGCGGTCCCGCGCACGCTCACAGGAGCGTCATCCGCCCGGCCCGCAGCCACCGCCCCAGCGCCTGTGACACCGTGTCTGCAAACCCGCGCTTTTGCATTCTGTTTCTGATGGGTATCATGCTCTCAACAGCTGCCGACGACGAACATGCTGGACCGGAGGAAAGAGGCCGCCATGACGGAAAATCGCGACCAGACGCGCATCTACAACGACAACAAGTTCAAGCTTGGCCTGTTCGGCATGAATTGCTCAGGCGGCCTGAGCCTGACCCTCGCCCCGGAGCGCTGGGACGCGTCCTGGGACAACAATGTGCGCGCCGCCAGACTCGCGGACGAGGCGGGGCTTGAATTTCTGCTGCCGATCGGCCGCTGGCATGGCTATCAGGGCCAGAGCGACACGCAGGGCACCACCTTCGAGACGCTGACCTGGGCCTGCGGCCTGCTCGCCTCGACGCAGGAGATCACCACCTTCGGCACGCTGCATGTCGCCTTCGTCAACCCGGTCTTCGCGGCCAAGCAGATGGTGACGGCGGACCATATCGGCCACGGGCGCTTCGGCCTCAACATCGTCTCGGGCTGGAACCCCGTGGAGTTCGGCATGTTCGGCGTCGAACTGCAGGAACATGACGACCGCTACGCCTATAGCGAGGAATGGATCAGCATCGTCAAACGCATCTGGTCGGAGACCGAGCCCTTCGACCATGAGGGGCGCTATTACAAGCTGAAGGCGGTGCTCGCCAAACCAAGGCCATGGTGGGGCACGCGGCCGATTCTGGTCAGCGCGGGCAATTCGCCGACCGGGCGCGAGTTCGCCGCCGGCAATGCGGACTGCCTCTTCACCTCCATCCCCAAGCTTGACGACCTCAAACCCAAGATCGACGGGTTCCGCGCCGCCGCCCCTCCCGGCCAGCTTCGCAACATCTTCGCAAGCTGCCATCTGATGGTGCGCAAGACGCGCAAGGAGGCGCAGGACTACCACCACTACATCGTCCACGAGAAAGGCGATTGGGAAGCCGCCGCCTATGCCGCGAATTTCCGGGGCAACCGGCTCAACACCTGGATGAAGGAGCAGACGGATCTGAAGGCCCGCCTCATCAGTGGCGCCGGCTATCCCATGGTCGGCTCCTATGACGACGCCGTGGAGACCTTCCAGACCCTTCATTCCATGGGGCTGAACGGCCTCGCCTGCGGCATGATCAATTACATCGACGATTTCCCGCATATCCGCGACGAGCTGATCCCGCGGATGGAGCGGGCGGGCCTGCGCGAACCCCTGAAGCGCTGAGGCCTTATGGGCTGAGACTGGAAGCGCCCTCAGACGCTGATCTGGTGGCGCCGCGTCAACAGATGGAAGATCACGCTGACGACGGTCATCAGCGCGATCCAGAGCATGCCCATGGCCGCGAGCTCCGTGACCTGCCCGTTCTGCCACAGCTCGAACAGGGTGACCGACATGATCTCCGATCCCGGCCCCACCAGCAGCAACGGCAGGGACACCGCCTGCACGGAGAGCAGGAAGATCAGCAGCCAGGATGAGACCAGCGTCGTCGCGAGCAGCGGCACGAGCACCCGCAGGAACAGCTTGGTCTTGCTGGCGCCGGCGATCGAGGCGGCCTCCTCGAGATCCGAATGGATCGTCATCACCCCCGCAAAGGCGTAGCGCATGCCATAGGGCAGATAGCGCACCGAGGAGGCGATGATGATGGAGAGCAAGGTGCCGTAGAGCGGCAGGGACATGTTCACGAAGATGTCGAGGAAAGCGACGCTGAGAATGAGCGCGGGGAAAACGAGCGGCACGGCTGCGATCTGGTCGATGAGCCAGGCGCCGGGGCTGCGGCGCACCACAAGCCAGGCGCAAAGCGCCGTGAATGGCACAATCGCCGTCGCCGTCATGGCGCCAAGGACGAGCGTGTTGACGATGGAGTCGCGGAAGGATCCGGGGCGGAACAGCGCCTCGTAATTCTCAAGGGACATGCGGCCAAAGGCCTCCAGCGACACGCCGCCATAGAAGGGCTGGAAGGACGTGAAGGCCAGCATGGCGACGGGAACGACGGTCACCATGAGGAAAAGCAGAACCAGCACGGCGGAGGTCAGAAAACGCCAGCTCCCGAGGTCTATGACGCGCGGGCGAAAGCCCTTGCCGGTGATCGTCTGATAGCGCTTGGCGTCTTGGGACAGGCGGTTCTGCCAGAGCATCAGTCCAAAGAGGATCACGACGAGACAGACCGAATAGGCGCCAGCCTCCCCGTAATTGGGCGCGCCCACGCGGCGGGAGCTCTGGAAGATCATCGTGGTGATGACGCTGACATTGCCCGCAAGGCCGACAAGCGCGGGCACCTCGAAGGATTCGAAGGCCTTGATGAAGATCAGCAGCGTCAAACCGCACAGCGCAGGCGCCGCCATGCGCAGGGTGACCCTGATGAAGGCGCCCAGAGGGCTCGCGCCCGACATCATCGCCGCTTCCTCGAACGAGGCGTCGGTCGAGCGCAGGATCGAGGACATCAGCAGGAAGGTGAGGGGCACGAAGCCGACGCCCTCGATCAGCATCATGCCCCAGAGCGAATAGACATCGAGCGCCTGCGGCTGATGCGACAGGCTCTCGATCAGATCATTCACGGGACCGGAGCGGCCCAGCAACAAAAGCCATGCGACGACATAGAGCACATGGGGCACGCCGAGCGAAATGATCGCGGCGAGAAAGGCCAGCTTGCGGCCCGGCGTGTTCGTCCGCTCGACGATGAGCGCCTGCACCGTGCCGATGAAGATCGCGATCACCGCCGATCCGCAGGAGTAGATCAGCGTATTGAACAGGCTCGGCAGAAAGAAACGGCCTGACACAAGCTGTTCGTAAAAACGCAGGGTGAAGGCGCCTGACGAACCGTCAGGCAGCGTCTCGTGCAGACTGGCGTTGACCAGAAAGATGACCGGCGGCGCAACGGCGAAGAGAAGCACCGCCACCAGAACCATCACGAGCGGCGACAGGCGCAGGCCTTGCTCAGGCCACAGGAGACGCCAAGGCGAAGCCGCAGGCAGGGTCGGTTCGGCTTGGGTCGTCACGAGCGCGCGCCTTCAGTCAGCATCATCGAAACAGCTCGTCGAAGATCTTCTGGGAGCTGTCGTTGTAACGGTTGAGCTGCTCGGAGCTCACGAAAAGCTCCTTCACGCCCGCCGTCTTCGGCACGACCGGCGCCAATGTCTCGAGCGGCGCGACATCCGGCCGGACGGGGAAATATTCCGCCTTCGAGAAGATCGACTGCCCTTCTTGCGAGAGAATGAAATCGGCGAGCAGCATGGCGGCATAGGGATGGCGCACGCCCCTGGGCACGATCATCGTGCCGGCGGTGGAGGCCGTGGGCTCCAGCAAATGCGTATTGACCGGCGCGCCCTTGGCTTTGCTGATGAGCGGATGATGCGCGAATATGTTGAGCGCGATGGGAAACTCTCCGGCGATGACGCGGTCGACCAAGGTGCGGGCGCTGCCAGAGCCGAAATTGATCACCTTCTGCTGGGCGAGCTTCTCGAAATATTCGCGCGCCTTGTCCTCGCCGCGCGCGATGCGGATCGTGGTGAGGAACAGCGGCGTGCCGCTGGAGGTGCCGATGCGCCAGGCGAGCTTGCCCTTCCAGCGGGGATCGAGCAGATCGTCATAGGTTCTGGGCGCCTGATCGGCGGGCACGAGCTTCGTGTTGTAAGCGATGCCGAAATAGCTGACGCGTGTGCTCACCCAGTTGCCGCGGGGGTCGCGGTACATTTCGGGCAAGGCGTCGGTCGCGGGCGTGGAGAAGGGAACCGTGAGCCCGGCCTCGACCGCCAGTTCGCCGACGCCCGTGCCCTCGACAAGATCGGCGACGACATTCTTCGCGCGCACTTCGGCGGACAGCTTGGCCACGATCTCTTCGGTGTCGCCGCGCCAATAGGTGAGCTTGATGAAGGGATATTTCTTCATGAAGGCCTCGGCCATGGGCCGAAGCGCCTGATTGACGATGGCCGCCGAGTAAATGACGACCTGCCCTTCCTTGCGTGCGCCCTCCAGCAGAAGCTGCTCGCGGTTCTCTGCGCGGCTCGTCAGGATGTCCTGCGCGAAGGCCGCGGATCCCGCGACCGACAGAACGACTGCGGCGCAGAGTGACGACAGGCGGCCAGCGCCCGAACGGGAAGACTTGATGAACATGCCGGATCTCTCCTTGGCCGCGCAGGTCAGGTCGCCGAGGGGCCCTTCCAGCGCACGCCGGAACCGGGGCCCTTGGGCAGCTTCAACTCGCCGTTCTCGACTTCGATCCCATCGAAAGGATCGTCCAGCAGACGGGCGAATTCGCCCAGTTCGCAGGCGTAATCGACGCCCGGCAGCGCGCAGGCCAGATGCAGCGCATGGGCGGCCAGAAGCCGCGAGCCCACCGCCGCGCCCAGCCGGTAGGAGACGCCGCCCTGCTCGCAGAGCCTTGCGGCGGCGATCGTGTTGCGGATGCCGCCGAGCTTGGGAACCTTGAGGCTCACCGCGTCCACCGCGCGGCGGGTGACGAGTTGATAGACCTCGGCCAGCGATCCCGCGGCCTCATCGGCCTCGACCTTGACCGGAACCGTGTGGGTGACGAGGGCGAGCCCTTCGAAATCTTCCGCAGGCACGGGCTGTTCGACCAGATCGATCCGGTGTTCGGCCATGCGGTTGATCGCGATGATGGCGTTCTTGACGGTATAGGCCTGGTTGGCGTCGATCGTCAGGTTCACATCATCGCCGACTTCCTTGCGGATGGCGGCGACGCGCGCCACGTCCAGATCCACTTCGCCATGGACCTTGATCTTGAGATAGCGGTAGCCCTCGTCCACGAGCTTGCGCGCCTGCTTGGCCATCTCCTGCGGCGTCTTGATCGCGAGGATGCGCAGAATGGGCAGGCTGGCGCGCATCTTGCCACCGAAGAGTTGGCAGAGCGGAACGCCCAGCCGCTTGGCGAGCAATTCATGGAGCGCGCAATCAATGGCGGCCTTGGCCTGCGGCGCGCCGCGCATGGCGCGGTCGAGGGCGGCGCCGATCGCTTCGATGTCGTCGGCGTCGCGGCCCATCACATGCGGGCGGAAATAGGCGAGCTCCGCCTCCAACGAGCCGGGAATGGCCCCCATATGCGGCGTCGCCGAAGCATAGCCGAAACCTTCGTTGCCCTGTTCATCGACAAGCCGCAGGATCGAGCCTTCCGTCACCGGGCTCGCGCCAAGGGCGAACTTCCAGGTGGGGTCTTCCTTGCGCATGACATTGGGATAGGATTCGTAACCGCTGATGATCAAGGACAACCTCCCGACTTTTGCTTGACGCATTATTCATATGCTGCGCGCGCTATGGCAAGCCTCCCGCAGCGCAAAGACCGGGCGAACACGAAGTATTCAACCCCTCAGGCGCCGGGCTTCGGCAAGCCCAGATGCTCCCGCAACGTGGCGCCCGCATAGGCCTTGCGAAACACGCCGCGCCTCTGGAGCTCGGGGACCACGAGCTCCACGAAATCCCGCAGGCCGTTCGGCATCATGGCGGGCATGACGTTGAAGCCGTCCGCGCCCGAGGCCTCGAACCATTCGTGCAGGGAATCGGCGACCTCCATGGCTGAGCCGATCAATTGCCGATGCCCCTTGGACACGAGCAGGCGCTCATAGACCTGGCGCACGCTGAGGTCATCGCGCCGCGCCGTCTCCACCATGCCGACGGCCCGGCTTTGGGGCAACTGCGCTATGTCGATGGGCGGCAATGGGCCATCGACATCGACGCCGGTGAGATCGATTCCCAGCGTGCGCGACAGTCCGCTGAGCCCAGCTTGCGGGTGGATCAGCGCCTGCAGCTGCGCATATTTGTCCTGCGCCTCCTGCCGGGTCCGCCCCACCACGGGCATCACGCCCGGCATGACCAGAGCATGGCCCGGATCGCGGCCGAAGGAGATGACGCGCGCCTTGATGTCGGCGTAGAAAGCCTGCGCGACATCGAGTTCGCGCTGAATGGTGAAGATCACTTCGGCATACTTGGCGGCGAGCCCCTTGCCGTCCTCCGAAGAACCGGCCTGCACCAGCACAGGGTGGCCCTGGGGGGCGCGCGGCAGGGTCAAGGGCCCGCGCACGCTGAATTCGGCGCCGTCATGATCGAGTTGATGCAGCTTGCTCGAATCGAAGAAAAGGCCCCGCTCCTTGTCGATGAGCAGGGCGTCGTCTTCCCAGCTGTCCCAGAGGCCGCGCACGACCTCCACGAATTCATGGGCCTTGCGGTAGCGGTCGGTGAGATGGCGATGCGCCTCGCGCCCGAAATTGTAGGCTTCCACGGTCGAGGACGAGGTGACGATGTTCCAGCCTGCGCGCCCCTTGCTCAGATGATCCAGCGAAGAGAATTTGCGCGCGACGTTATAGGGCTCGTTGAAAGACGTCGTTGCCGTCGCCACTAGGCCGATCCGCTTCGTGGCCATGGCCAGCGCCGACAGAAGCGTCAAGGGCTCAAAACGGAAGGAGTCCTGACGCCCGCCATCGCGGGTCGTCGAATAGACATCCGCGACGAACATCATGTCGAAGCAGCCGCGCTCGGCGAGTTGCGCCACCGCGATGTAGGAGTCGATGCTGAAGCCTGCGGGATAGGCGTCGGGGTGGCGCCAGGCCGCCATATGATGGCCGCCAGGCGCGAGGAACAGGCCAAGCTTCATCTGACGCATGACGGCTCCTAGGCCATGCCCGCCTTGACGCGCTCAGGCGTCAGGGGCGCGCGGCGCAACCGGACGCCCGTCGCGTCGTAGATGGCGTTGGCGATGGCGGCGGCGGTCGGGCGCGACGCGCCTTCGCCTGCCCCCGTGGGCGCGACCTCGGGCCGGTCGATCAGCACGATGTCGATAGACTCAGGGGCATCCCTGATGTCAGCGATGGGATAGGTGCTCCAGTCGACGCTGGTCACCATCTTGTCGTCAAAACGCACCTCTTCAAAGAGGGCGCGGCTGGTTGACTGCACCACATTGCCCTCAATGGTCGAACGCAGCAGGCCGGGATTGATGATCTGGCCGCAATCATGCGCCACGGTCCATTTGCGCACCCAGACCCGGCCTGTGACGCGGTGGACCTCAACATCCGCCACCATGGCGACGCGGGTGCCTGAGCGTGCGGCATAGGCCATGCCCTGCCCCAGGAAGACATCGCCGCGCGCCTGCCGACGCGCGGCCTTGCGGGGCTGCCAGCCCGCCTTCTCCGCCGCCGCCTTGATGACCGCAAGATCCCTGGGATTCTCGACGTTCTTGAGGCGGAACTCGAGGGGGTCCATGTCCAGATGATAGGCAAGCTCGTCCATGAAGGACTCGACGGCGAAATGCACCTGCGGGCCGCCGGGATCGCGCATATGCGCTGTGCGCAGCGGCGAGGCGCGGTCGAGCAGCGGCGGAATGATGTTGGAGATCTTGAGATAGGCGGGAAAGCCATAGCTCTCATCCGGCCCGCCGAAGATGATCGTCGGCTTCAGCGGCGCGCCAAGCAGGTGTCCTGCGAGCGTATGGGATGGATCGCCCTCGTTGTTGAAGGCGTCGCGCTTGGAGAAGACCTTCGACTCGAAATACCAGGCGGTGACCTTGTTGTCGGCGTCGAGCGCGACGCGGGAGACATGGACCGAGGCCGGCGCCTTGGGATCCCAGCCCGTGCCTTCGTGACGCATGCTCTGCACACGCACGGGCCTGCCGACTGCGCGCGACAGAACGGCCGCATCCATGACGACATCGCCGGAGTCGTTGCGCCCGTAGGAGCCCGGCCCCGTCAAGGAGACGCAGACCACCTTGTCCGGCGGCAGACCCAGCAATTTCGCCACGCCGTCACGGGCGTAATGGGGCTTCTGCGAGCCGGACCACACCCGGGCGCCATCGGGGCGGGCGTCCACCAGGCCGCTGGCCGGGCCCATGGAGGCGTGGGACTGGAAGGGCCATTCATAGGCGGCTTCGAACACCTTCGCCGCCTTGGCGAAGGGTTCGTCGATCTTGCCCTTCTCCTTGTCCACATCGCGCTTCAGCGTCGGGGCGGCGCGGATATGGTCGTGGATCCCTTCGGAGCCGGGGAATGGCGGCTTCACATCAGACCAGACGACCTTCAATTCGCGGGCGGCCTTCACCGCATGCCATTCGCGGGGCGCGACGACGCCGATGAAGTCTTTCTCGCGCACCACCCGCACGCCGGGAATTTTCGCAATGGAGCTTTCGTCCACCGACACGGGGACCGCGCCTGCGACCGGCGGCCGGATGACCCGCCCATGGACCATGCCCTCAACCTTGGCGTCGACATTGTAAATGTGCTGGCCGAGGATCTTCTCCGCGACATCGCGGCGCTTGGGGCTGGTCTTGCCGACGATTTTATAATCTTTCGGCGACTTCGGCTTGGTCTTGCCCTCGACCATGAGGTCGCTGCCGACCTGCTTGTTCCAGGTGAGCAGCGTGTCGAAATGCTGTCCGCCCACAAGCGCGGCATAGGTGACCCGTTTGGCAGGATCGCCCTTGACGCTGACCACGCCGTCATCGACGCTCAACTGCTCTGCGGGAACGCCGAGCTTTTCAGCCGCCATGCCCACAAGCACGCCGCGCGCCTCAGCAGCAGCCGCGCGCATGGCGGCGCCGCCTTTCCAGATGCCGGTCGAGCCGGAGGCGCCGCCCATGTTGAAGGTGACGTCCGTATGGCCTTGCACGATGCTGACCTTTTCAACCGGCAGGTCGAGCTCCTCGGCGATCATCTGCGCCCAGCCGACATCGGTGCCCTGCCCCATGTCGATCTTGCCGATCCAGCCGACCGCAGACCCATCGGCGTTGATGCTGATGTAGGTCGCGAGCCGTTCGGGGTTCAGCGGCAGGCGCGAGGCCACGACGCCCGCCTGCGCCCGCGCGCCCGGCAAGGCGACGCCAACCGTCAAGGCGCCGGCGGCGGCGAGAAAGGAACGGCGGCTGGTCTGAATGGTCATCAAAACCTCCCTTTGGCCTGTCGATGGCGTCCGACCGGCGCCTGTTTGCCCGAAACATGCCACGACCGCAGGCGGGACGCCAGAGCCATGGACCCGATTGCAATCCGTCCGGCGAGGGAATAGCCTTGGCTCCAATTAAAAGGCGAAGGGGGATACGCCATGGGCAAAAAGACTTCCGACCAGGCCGGGCTGGACCGCCGCGGCTTTCTCACCGGCGTGGCCGTAGCAGGCGGCGCGGGGCTGAGCGGCCCGGCGCAAGCGCAGTCAAACCAGACGCGAATGGCGCAGGCGCAGACCGCCCCGGCGCCCGCAGCGCGCCCCAAGGCCCCGCTCCCCACCGCAGCCCAGACCGCTGCCGAGAATGAGACGCCCGCCCATGTGGAGGCGCTGACGACCGAGAAGACCGGCTCGGACTTCATGGTCGACGTCTGCAAGACCCTGAACATTGATTTCCTGGCCTCCTGTCCCGGCTCCACCTTCCGCGCGCTGCAGGAATCCTTCATCAACTACGGCCAGAACAAAAAGCCGGAATGGCTGACCTGCCTGCATGAGGAAGTCTCGGTCGGCATGGCCCATGGCTATGCGAAAGTGGCGGGCAAGCCGATGGCCGCCATGCTGCATGGCACCGTCGGAACCCAGCACGCCGCCATGGGCATCTACAACGCCTATTGCGACCGCGTGCCCATGATCCTCTTCACCGCCAGCGCGGGCCCGGTCGAGGACCGCCGGCCCGGCGTCGAATGGATGCATTCGGTGCAGGATGGCGCCGCCACCGTCCGCGACTTCATCAAATGGGACGACTATCCCTGGTCGCTGCAGAGCTTCGCCGAATCCACGGTTCGCGGCTATGCGCTGGCCTGCGCCGAGCCGCCCGGACCGATCCTCATCACCGCAGATGGAAAGTTGCAGGAATCGGAGCTGTCAAAGCAAGAGGAAGCAAAGCTCAGGATCCCCAAGCTCACCCGGGGCACGCAGACCGTGGGCGATCCCGCCGCCTTGAAGGAAGCGGCGAAGATGCTGGTGGCCGCCGAGAACCCGGTGATCCTTGTCGACCGCTATGCGCGCTCCCAGCAGGGCGTGGACGATCTCGTTCGGCTGGCCGAGCTTCTGCAGGCGCCTGTGGTGGACAAGCAGAGCCGCATGAACTTCCCCAGCCAGCATTATCTCTATCAGAACGCCCGCGGCGGGGTGCTGGTCGCGCAGGCCGACTGCATCCTCTCCCTTGAGCCCGTCGATCTCTTCGGGCAGCTCAACCGCGTGCGCGACCAGATCGAACGCACCTGGCGCAGCACGTCCAAGCCGACCGCCAAGGTCATCAGCCTGTCCACCCATGATCTCCTGATGAAGGCCAATTATCAGGACTTCCAGCGCTACAGCGCCGCCGATCTCGCGATCACGGCGGATGCGCAGGCCACCATGCCCTACCTCATCGAGGCCGTGGAGCGTGAGATCGGCGACCGCAAGTCCGCTTTCGCGGCGCGTGGCCAGAAGATGCGCGATGCGCAGAAAGCCTTCGCCGCCCGCGCCCATGCCGATGGCGCGCTTGGCTGGGATTCGAGCCCCATCAGCGGCGCGCGCATGTTCGCTGAGCTCTGGAATCAGGTGAAGAACGAAGACTGGGCCTTCATGTCGCCCAACAATTACAGCGGCAACTGGCAGCATCGTCTTTGGCCGATCGAGAAGCACTATCAATTTATCGGCAACTCCGGCGGCTCGGGCGTCGGTTATGAGCCGGTGGCGGCGCTTGGCGCGGCGCTGGCCCATCGCGAGGTCGGGGGCCGCCTGCCCATCGCTATCGTCGGCGACGGCAACTTCAACATGGCGCCCAGCGTCATGTGGACCGCCGCCCACCACAAGATCCCCTTCCTCATGATCATCCAGAACAACCGCGCCTACCATCAGGAGGTCATGCATATCCAGCGCATGGCCAACCGGCATAATCGCGGCATCGAAAGCGGGGTCATCGGAACCGAGATCACCAATCCGAACATCGACTATGCGGGCCTCGCCAGGAGCTATGGCGCGGTCGGCATCGGTCCGATCAGCGATCCCAAGGAATTGGGCGAAGCCATCAAGAAGGGCGTCGCCGCCGTCAAGGCGGGCGAACCCGTCCTGATCGACGTCATCATGCAGCCGCGCGGTTAAGGGAGAGCTCACATGAAGATTTTCGCAATCACCCTGCTCGCCGGCCTCTCGCTCTGCGCCAACAGCGCGCTGGCCCAGCAAGCCGCCGCTCCCGCTGGCGACATCGAGAATGGCAAGAAGCACTATACGACTGACGGCTGCTACCAGTGCCACGGAACGTTGGGCAATGGCGCCGCCCTCACAGGGCCGAAGCTCGCCAATACGGAGCTTCCTTTCGACGCTTTTCTGATGCAGTTGCGACACCCAGCGAATGACATGCCTCCCTATGAGGCGAAGATCATTTCGGACAAGACGGTGGCCGACATCTACGCCTATATGAAGAGCCTTCCGAAATCGCCGGACGCCAAGAGCCTGCCGTTGCTCACGGGCATGGGCGTAAAATAAGATGGGCGTAAAATAAAACAGGCGTGAAATAAACAAGCTGAACCATGAAACCCGCCTGAGCGATCAGGCGGGTTTTCCCATGCGGGCGGCCTCAGTTGAGCTCAATGCCGGAGTCTTTCACGACCTTGCCCCAGCGATGGCTTTCCGACTGGATGAACTGGGCGAAGGCCTCGGGCGTGTTGGATACAGGGTTGATGCCCGCCTTGAACACCCGATCCGCCAGAGCCGGATCCCCATAGGCCCTCGCAATCTCCCCCTGCACCTTGTCGATGATGGCGCGCGGCGTGCCCGCAGGCGCCACGACGCCGATCCAGGTCGACACGTCGTCCAGCGCAGGCGCGCCCGCCTCAACCGCGAGCGAGCGCAGCTCCGGCAGAGCGGGCACCGGCCCTTCATTGGTTTTCGCGAGCGCGCGGAACATGCCGGCCTGGATCAGGGGCAGGCTGGCGGCTTGTCCATCAACGATATAGTCGACCGATTTCGACAGCAGGGCCTGGACCGTCGGCGGGCTTCCCTGGAACGGCACATATTGGGCGACGATGCCGGTCTCCTTGTTGAAGAGTTCTGCGGCGAGCCGGGTGGTGATGATGCCCGCGCCGAAGTTCAGCTTGCCCGGATTGGCCCTCCCCTTCGCGATGAGCTCCGCCAGCGTCTTTGGCCCATCGACATGGACCGTCAGGAGCGAGGTGTTTTTGGCCAGCAGGCTGATCGGATCGAAGTCGCGGATCGGATCATAGGACATGGTCTTGCTGGTGAGGGGATTGAGCACCATGGTCACATCCATCACCACCAGCAGCGTGTAGCCATTGGCTGGCGCCTTGGCGACCTGCGCGGCGGCGATGGCGGTGTTGGCTCCGGGCTTGTTCTCGATGATGACCCCCTGCCCCCAGGCCTGCGACAAGCGTTCGCCCACCATGCGCGCGACAATGTCGGCAGGCCCACCCGCAGGGAAGGGCACGACCATGCGCACGGGCTGGCTCGGCCACGAGGCGCCGTCCTGCGCAAGGGCTGAGGATGCGCAAAGACTGGCGCAGAACAGGGCCGTGAACAGGGCGGCGATCAGGCGCATGGAACCTCACCTCTGGAGCTTTTGAATTGCGCGCATGGTTTCATCCAATCCACGCGCGGTCAACGCATGGCGAGGCTAGAGCCCCCTGGCCTTCACCAAGGCCTCCGGCTCCTCTTCGGCGAGGCCGATCAGACGCTCCAGCGTTTCGTGATCCTTTGCAAGCTCGGCTGAGGCTGCGCGATGGACGATGGCGCCGCGCTCGATGACGATGGCCTCGCGGGTCAGCGACAAAGCAAGATGGCTGTGCTGTTCGACAAGGATGAAGGACATTCCGCCATCGGCGGTCATGCGCTCGATGGCCGCTGTGATCTCCTCGACGATGATGGGCGCAAGGCCCTCCATGGGCTCATCAAGCAGGAGCAGGCGCGGATTGGTCATCAGGGCGCGGCCGAAGGCGAGCATCTGCTGTTCGCCGCCCGACAGATGATTGCCCTTGTTGCCGCGCCGCTCCTGCAACCGGGGAAAGAGGGTGTAGATGGAGCGCAGATCCCACCGCCCGGCGCGGGCCGCGACGGTGAGGTTTTCCTCGACGGTGAGCGAGGGGAAGATCTCGCGCTCCTGAGCCACCCAGCCGATGCCGCCAAGCGCGCGTTTATGGGCGGCGAGGCGGGCGATGTCGCGCCCCTCCCAGACAATGGCGCCGCGATGCAGGCGCGTGTGGCCCATGATGGTCAGGAGCAGCGTGCTCTTGCCCACGCCATTGCGCCCGAGCACCGCCAGGCTCCCGCCCGCCGGCAGATCGAAGGAAACGCCATCGAGCACGACGGCGTCGCCATAACCGGCCCGAACGTCCCGGAGGGAGAGCAATGTGTCAGCCATGGCGCGCCTTGCCGAGATAGACTTCACGCACACGCGGATCCGCCGCGATTTCGGCTGGCGTTCCCTCCAGCAGGATGCGCCCGCTCACCATCACGATGATGCGCGTCGCGAAACGGAAGACGATGTTCATGTCATGCTCGATGAAGAGGATCGACAGATCGCGCGACAGGCCGTCGATGGCCGCGAAGAGATCGCCGCTCTCATCCTTCGGCACGCCCGCCGCAGGCTCATCGAGCAGGAGAACCTTGGGCCTGGTGGCGAGGGCCAGCGCGATTTCGAGGAGCCGCTGCTGCCCATAGGCCAGCTCTTTCGTGATGGTGCGCTCGACATGGGCGAGGCGCAGCGAGGCGAGGATCGTATGGGCCTCCTCGATCGCTTCCCCATAGCGCGACAGACCGCGCCACCAGACGCCCGATTCCCCGCGCCTTTCGCAGACGGCCAGCGTCACCGCATCAAGCGCGGTGAGTTTGGGGAAGAGCGAATTGATCTGGAACGTGCGCACAAGACCGCCCTCGACGCGGGCTGCGGGAGGCAGTGCGGTTATATCCTGCCCATCCAGCAGGATCTGGCCGCCATCAGGCTTCAACATGCCCGTCAGAAGGTTGATGAGCGTCGTCTTGCCCGCGCCATTAGGGCCGATGAGGGCGTATCGCTCGCCCTTGGGCAGGCTGAAGGCGATGTCGCTGGAGACCACCAGCGAGCCAAAGGCCTTGTTGAGGCCAAGGGTGGCGAGCGCAGCGCTCATGCCCTGCGCCTCCATGCCTTGGGCACGAGCCGCTCGGCGCCGCCCAGAATGCCATTGGGCAGGAACACCACAACCGCGATGAGCAGCATGCCGATCCAGAAATACCAGTATTGCGGATTGACGCCGGAGAAATGGTCACGCGCCACCATATAGATGATGGCGCCGATGATGCCCCCGTAAAGGCGGCCGACGCCACCGAGAATCAACACCACCAGCAGGTCGGCGGAGCGCTGGAAGCTCAGCGTCTCCAGCGAGACGGTCTCGGTGGTTTGCGTGAGCAAGGCGCCGGCGACGCCCGCCATGACGGCCGCGATGGTGAAGATCCTGCGCACATGCGCATTGTTGGGCGCCCCAATGGCCAGCATGCGCGTGGAGTTTTCGCGGATGCCCTGCAACGAAAGGCCGAAGGGCGAATTGGTGATGCGGCGCGCCACGAGAAAACACAGGAACAGCGCCGCCAGCGAATAGCCATAGGCCGTATTGCCATAGAGATCGAAACGAATGGCGTTGAAGAGCGGCCAGGTCTTCACGCCCTGCAGCCCATCGGCGCCGCCGGTGATCTTGCCCGCGCTATTGGCGGCCTCAAGCATCAACTGGCCGACGCCCATGGTGATCATGATGAGCGCGAGGCCGCGAAAACGCGCGATGATGAAGCTGAGGAGATAACCGAAGAGCCCCGCGATCACAGCCGCCAGCAGAAGGCCGCTGAGCGGCTCGCCCCACAGATGTTTCGAGAACAGGCCCGCCGCATAGGCGCCAAGGCCGAAGAAGGCGGCATGGCCGAGCGAGACCAGCCCGCCATAGCCCAGAATGAGATCCAGCGAGATCGCGAAAAGGGCGGTGATGGCGATCTGGCTCGCAAGCTGGAGATAATCAGGCGTGAGCCAGAAGGGCAGCAGGGTCAGCAGCCAGAAGACGACCTCCAGCGGGCGCCAGGCGGCGCGGCGCGCGACATGGGCGAGGGGCGAGGCGTCGGCGGCGGAAAGCCCCATCTAGCGCCTCCCGAAAAGCCCGGCGGGCCGCCACATCAGCAGACCCACCATGACGAGATAGATGAGGAAGGAGCTGATGGCGGGAAAATAATATTTGCCTGCGGTGTCGCTGACGCCCAGCAGCACGGCCGCAACGAGAGAGCCGCCAATGGAGCTCAAGCCCCCGACAGCCACGACAATCAGCACATAGACCAGATAGGCCAGCGCGAAGGATGGGTCGAGGCCGGTGATGTCGATGGCGAGCGCGCCGCCAAGCCCGGCGAGGCCGCTGCCAAGGGCGAAGGTCAGCATGAAGACCCTGTCGACGTCGATGCCAAGCCCGCGCGCCATGCGCAGGTTGTCGACGGCGGCCCGCACCTGCGCCCCGAAGCGCGTATATTCCAGCATGAGGATCAGCGCCGCCGTCAGGGTCAGCGCCACGCAGATCAGGAAGAAGCGGTAGACGCCAAAGCCGCGTCCCATGATCGAAACCGACCCGCGCAGCCACGACGGCAATTGCACGGGCTGCTGCACGGTGCCGAAGAGATAGGCCGCAGAGGCGATGGACATGAAGACGATGCCGATGGTGAGCAGGCACTGGTCGAGATCGCTCTTGCCGTAGAAACGCCGGTAGAGAACGCGCTCGAACAGGACGCTCGCCAGAGCCGCAGCCAGGAAGGCGATGGGCAGGGTTGCGAGGAAGGGCCAGCTAAGGTCGTTGATCAGCGTCACCGTGACGAAGCCGCCGAGCATGCCGAAGGCGCAATGAGCGAGGTTGACGAAATTCATCATCCCAAGCGTCACGGAAAGCCCGACGGACAGCAGAAACAGCAGCATGCCATAGGCGAAGCCATCATAGAGCACGCCGATGAAACCGATCATGCCAAGCGCCTCCCTGCGCGCCCGCCCCGGCGTCGCTTATTTCATCTTCGCCTTCACCGGATCCTTCTGATCGGGCACCGTGTCGATGGTGACGTTGCGCAGTTCGCCATTCACCTTTTCGACGCGGCGGATATAGACATTCTCGATCATGTCGCGGGTTTCGGGATCGATGGACATGGGCCCGCGCGGGCTCTGCCAGGCCATGCCCTTGGCGGCGGCGATGAGAGACTCGCCATCCGTCTTGCCGCCGGCCTTCTCCAGCGCCTTGTAGATGAGCTGCGCGCCATCATAGCCGCCAATCGCGAAAATATCGGGCTCGCGATTATATTCGGCCCGGAACGCCTTCACGAACTCCTCATTGAGCGGGTTCTGCAGGTTATAGTCATAATGGGCCGCGGTGATGATCCCGAGGCCAAGGTCGCCCATGCTCTTGAGCGCGGAGACGCCAGTCAGCTCATCCTGCCCGAGGATCTTGATCTTGGATGTGTCGACGCCGCGCTCGTTCAGCGCCTTGCCGATGGCGGCGGGCTGGGTGCCGCCGGGGGTCCAGATATAGATGGCGTCGGGATTGGTGTCCTTGGCCGCCTGCACGAAGGCGCCGAAGTCCATATTGGCGACGGGGTAGAGCGCAGAGCCAACGATGGTTCCGCCATTGGCGGTGAAGGCCTCCTTGAAGGCCGCGACGGCGTCATGGCCGGGCCCGAAATCGGAGACCAGCGTATAGGCTTTCTTGACGCCGTTCTTGGCGGCCCAGCGACCCATGGCGTCGTTGAGCATGGGCGTGGTCACCGAAGTGCGGCTCATATAGGGCGACTTGGTGGTGATGATGGAGGTGGCGGCGTTCATCACCACCATGAATTTCTTCGCCTCGGCGGAGACGTCGCCGACCGCGAGGGCGTTGGGGGTCAGTTCGAAGCCGCCGAGAATGTCGACCTTGTCACGGACCACGAGCTCCTGGGCGAGACGCTTGGCCACATCGGGGGCGATGCCGCCATTGTCCTTGCGGATGACCTCGATCTTCTTGCCCGCGACCGTATCGCCCTTCTGCTTCATGTAGAGCTTGAAGCCATTGTCGAGCTGGATGCCGGTGTCGGCGAACTGGCCGGAGTAGGAGATGATGAGCCCGATCTTCACCTGGGCCTGAGCGGCGGTGGCGACCAGCAGGGCCGAGACCGCAACGAATCCTGACAAAAGTCGACGCATGTTCCCCTCCATCCCCAGCCCACGTTGGAGCTGCTTTGACTCTGGCCGGTCTGCTGACCGATCAATCAATTATGGGGATGATGGTATGCCGCCGCTCAGGGGTCAAGGCGTGTTTTTTGCGCCTTGAACAGGATTGCTGCCCCGTGATCGCCCCCAAAAAGGGGCCACATAAAAAAGCGCAGCCCCGAAGGACTGCGCTGGGAGGATCAAAAGGAGGGGCTGCGGATCATATTTCGATCTGGCCTCCAACCTCCACCACATGGTCATGCGGCAATTGGAAGTAATCGCGCGCGCGGTACATGTTGTTGTGCAGGAAGATGAAGATCGCATCGGCGATGCGTCCCCAGCGTGTGTCGGCCTTGTTGATGAGATGCTCCGTGCCCATGAAGAAGGACACATCCTGCAGCTTGAAGTGGAAATCATTGACGCGCAGATAGGCCAGCGCGCGCAGGATTCTGGGCATTTCAAAGAAGCCGTAATGCAGGGTGACAGCGTGGAAATTGCTGTCGAGGTGCTTCACGTCGATCATGTCTTCGGTCTTCACCCAGGGCACCATCTCGGTCTTCACATGAAGCAGGATCACCCGCTCATGCAGAATGCGGTAGTGCCGCAGGCTGTAGAGCAGGGAATGGGGCACATTCGCAACATCGGGCACCATGAAGATGGCGGTGCCCGGCACGCGCGGCGGCGCATCGTGCTTGATGGATTCGAGGAAGGCGTCGAGCGGCTGCTTGCGCTTGTGGCGCGCCGCCAGCAGGCGGTTGCGGCCTGTGTTCCAGGCCATCATGATGAAGAACAGCGTGCCCGCGACCATGATGGGGAACCAGCCGCCTTCGAAGAACTTCAGGGTGTTGGCCGAGAAGAAGCCGAGATCGATGACGAGGAAGGTTGCGAAAAGCGGGATCGCATGAAGCGGGTTCCAATGCTCCTTGCGCACCATCACGAAATAGCCCAGCGCAGTGTCGATGGCCATGGAGCCGGTGACGGCGATGCCATAGGCGTTGGCGAGCGCGTCCGATGAGCGGAACGACACAACCAGCAACTCGACGCAGACGAAGAGGAACACGTTGACGTAATTGACGTAGACCTGCCCCATCTCTTCAGCAGACGTGTGCAGCACCTTGATGCGCGGGATATAGCCGAGCTGCACTGCCTGATTGGTGATGGAGAAGGCGCCGGAGATCACCGCCTGCGATGCGATGATGGTCGCAGCCGCAGCCAGCACCACCAGCGGCGCCAGCATCCACGACGGCGCGAGCAGATAGAAGGGGCTCTCCAGGGCATGGGGATCGGACAGGAGCAGCGAACCCTGCCCCAGATAGTTCAGCATGAGCGAGGGCAGCACCACGAAGAGCCAGGTGCGGCGAATGGGGACGATGCCGAAATGGCCCATATCCGCATAAAGCGCCTCGCCGCCCGTGACGGCGAGCACCACCGCGCCCATGGCCATGAAGCCGACCATCGGGTTGGACATGAGAAAGCTGAGCCCATAGAGCGGATTGATCGCCCGCAAGACCTGCGGATTGTGGATGATCGACATCAATCCCAGCACGCCAAGGGTCAAAAACCAGACGATCATGATGGGACCGAAGAACTTGCCGATGGCGCCCGTTCCGAAACGCTGGATCGCAAAGAAGCCGGCGATCAGCAGCATGGTGACGGGTATCACATAGGCTTCCAGCGACGGCGCGATGATCTTGAGGCCCTCGATGGCGCTCAGCACCGAAATCGCGGGGGTGATGATGGAGTCGCCATAAAACATGGAGACCCCGAAAAGGCCTGCAGCAAGCACAGCCGTCTTGCCCCGTTTCGTCTCCATCAGCCCAAGGGCGATGGAGGTGAGCGCGATGGTTCCGCCCTCCCCATTGTTGTTGGCCTTCAGGATCACGAAGACATATTTGACCGTGACGACCATGATGAGCGCCCAGATCATGAGCGACAGGATGGCCAGAACATTGGTCTCGCTGGGTCCGCCAATGGCCTCGATGGACTGTTTGAATGCGTAGAGCGGGGAGGTGCCGATATCGCCATAGACAACGCCGAGCGCGGCGAGCGTGAGATTAGAAGGCCCGGAATGTTCGTGCCTGCTCTTATGCTTCAACATCCACAGCCCCCATAATGTCTGGTTCATGTCGGCGGGCTCATGAATAAATAGCCGCCGCCAAGGCTCAGCTTCCCAGATGAGGGCGGCGTTTATCATGAAAATTTGAACAAGACGAGCCCTGACCCTGTTTCCGTCATGGTTCTAATGGCTAAAAAGACAGAACAGATGACGAGCGCTCAACGAAGACCGACCGTTTCCATTATTAATAATATAATTTCAATTTTAATTACACTTTGTCGCCTGTCTCCGTCAGGCTGACTGCTCGCGCAGGCGCCAAAAACGACCCGTCGCCATGGTGGCGATGGCGAGGGTGGAGAAGCCCGCCGAGGCCCAGAAGATGAGCTGGGGATGGCCGCTGTCCATCAGCCAGCCATAAAGGCCGGGGCCGAGGATCTGCCCGCCCGAATAGCCTGTGGTCACAAAGCCGAAGAGGGTTCCGACGCTGACATCGGTCGCGGCGTGGCGCACCGACACATCGCGGGAGGCGTTGACGAGGCCGCGAAGCGCCCCCGCAGCGCCGATGAGGCCAATCACCAGCCAGAAGGGAATGAGCCCGAAGCTCGAGATCACGATGAGGACGCCTGAGGCGAGGAAGCACAGACAGAGCAACAGCTCCGGATTTTTGGAGCGATCCGCCAGCCAGCCGCCCGGCAGCACCGCCATCATGGACAAAAGCTGATAGGCGGTGAGGGCGCTGGCGGCGGCCGCGGCCGGAATCGCATAGATATCGGTGAAGGCGACGACCGAAAAATAGACCATGCCGCAATTGGCGGCGGAAGACAGCGCGTAAAAGGCGAAGAGGAGCATGATACGCGGGGAGGTGACGAGCTTTCTCCAGCTGTCTGCGGCGCGCCCCTTGGTCTTGCCGCTATCGCCAAGCACGGCGGAGAGCCCCAGCATGATGAGCGCGAGCACGACCCCGACGCCGCCGATGACCAGGGTCGCCAAGCGCCAGTCCAGCACATGCGCCAGCAAGACCATGATGGGCGGCGCCGCCACAAAGCCCAGATTGCCCCCGAGGGCGTGGACCGAAAGAGCCCGCCCAAGGCGCCGGGGGTCCACCCGCGCATTCAAGATGGCGTAATCAGCCGGGTGGAAGACGCTTGAGCCGACGCCCGCCAGCAGCATCAGCCCCATGAGCTGCCAATAGGTCGAGACGAATGCGATGAGGCCGATGGCGACCGAATTGACGAAGAGGCCACCAATCAGCACACGCCGCCCGCCATATTTCTGCACAAGGAAGCCCATCGGCGTCTGCAGGGCGCCTGTGGTGACCGAAAAGGCCGTCACCGTCAGGCCAAGCTCCACATAGCTGACCCCGAGATCCTGCCGCAACTGGAAGAAAAAGGGCGGCAACACCAGCATGTAGAGATGGCTGAGCAGATGGGCGAATGACACGAGGCCGATGACCTGCGCTTCGCTGCGGACCTCTTCATTCATCGTGAGCGTCGTCATGGAACCAGCGCCTTTCTGCATCTCCTTACGGGGCGCCATGGCCTCCGGTTCAGCGACGCCCCATTCGAGCCGCCTTTGCGCCCCGACGCAATCGGCTTGCCTTATCCGCGAAAATCAGGAATCACTAGTGCGTTAACAAAAGTGATAGCGCCCGAAAAGATTTGCCATGCCAAACCCTCCATCACGCAATCAGGCGGAAGCCCGGCAGTTTCGTCTGGATGATTTTCCCGGCGAAGGGGAGCCGCCGGTCGACGTCCCCTGCGACGTTCTTTGTGAAGATCATGTTGGAACCTATCGGCTGCCCTTCCCCTGCTCATGGGCGGGCGGCCATTGGCGCAATGCGAAGACGGGAGACGTCATCGAAGGCGCTGTCGTGGCCTGGCGCGTCAAGGCCGCGCCAAGGGGGCGCTGATGACGGTCAGGGCGAGCTTGCGGACTGGACGTTCGTTCACGCCCCGATCCTGAGGCTCATGCCTGGCGTCTGGTGGCGACTTCAAATCCGGACTTCCCATCAGCCAATCCCCTGCAGGATCAAGCCAACAACCAGGCTATCACAGCTTAGAATCAAACATTTATTTTTTTGCAACAAATATAACTCATCAAAAACTGGCGCCAAGGTTAATTCAAGCAACAAAATTCAAAATGTCCCCGAAATACGGGCGGAAAATCGAATCTCTTCAAGGGGAAAGAGGAAACAAAGTCTTCACCAGTTCCGGCTAATCTGCCTGTCAGGATTCAAGGATTACGCTCGACGTCCGTTTCCTATGGGGTCGGGGACTAGGCTACCCGACGGGCTTCGATAGTGGGTGCGAAAATGAGCTTGACGATCAATCAGCGATTCCTGCCGACCAATATCGGCGGGCAGACCCCTGCGACCATCGCCAGCGTGGACCCGCTGGATATCGCCGATCTCTACACGGATCGCATCGCCGCCCTTACGCCTGCCCAAGCGAAAGCCCTCACAAGCGCCCAGGTCAGAGCCCTGACCTCTGTGCAGATCGCTGCGCTTGAGCCCGGAGATCTCGCAGCCATCTCCATCAACGGCATCATAGGCTTCACTTCGGAAGACATTGGCGGCCTGTCCACCGAACAGATCAGCGCGCTCACCACGTCCCAGATCGCCAACCTCGACGCCGATGCCATCCCTGGTTTATTCGGACGCATTCAGGATCTTTCCGCCACACAGATCAGAGCCCTGACAGCCACGCAGCTCGATCAGTTGAGCTCGGAGGATATACAGAAGCTCAAGACCGAGCAGGTGTTGGCGCTCAAGACCAACCAGATCGGGAGTCTGGATTCGGATCAGATCAATGCGCTCAAGACCGAGCATGTGCAGGCGCTGACGCGCTTGCAGGCGATTAATCTGTCGACCATGCAATTGATGGGACTTGACGCCGGACAGATCGCTGCCCTGTCGGTGGACGATTTCGTCGCCCTCAAGGCGACTCAGATCGCCAGCCTGACCACATTGCAGATCGCGAATTTGACGACAGACCAGATCCGCGCATTGACGACGCAGCAAGCAGTCGCGCTCGGCACAAAGGTCTCGGCGCTTGAAACCAAGCAAATCAAAGCTTTGTTTGCGCCATACCTCAGGGTGCTCAAGAACGATCAAATCCAGGCGCTCGAATCCGATCAGCTGAAAGCCCTTGGCACAGCGGGAATTCAGGCCCTGACGACCGCGCAGATCGCCGCCCTGAAATCGGATCAGGTCAATAAGCTTGGAACCGATCAGATCGCCGCTCTGACCGGCGCCCAGATTGGCGCTCTTTCGGCCTATCAGCTCAATAGTCTGACCGCGGGGCAGATGGCGGCGATAGAAGTTTCGGACCTGGTGCGGATCAAGGCCTCTGTTTTTTCATCGCTGGACACTGTGCATATCGATGCCCTGACGAGCACGCAGACGGCGGAAATCACAACCGCGCAGATCGCAGCGCTCGGCACGCTGCAGATCCAATCCATCGCCACCGATGATTTCAAAGCCTTGACCGGCGCACAAATCAGAGCCTTGAAGGGCCTCCAAGTGGCGGCTCTCAGTACGGATCAGATCGTCGCCTTAGGCACGAACCAGATCGCCGCACTGACCACAACCCAGCTTCTCAGCATCACAACAGAACAGATTCAGGCGATCGAGACGTCTGACCTGAATGCAATGAGCGCGCAGCAGATCGCATCCATCGCGCCTTCAAAAATCCAGGAACTGACGACTGTTCAATTGCAAAAACTGGCGTCCAACGCCTTGCAAGCCCTTACG
Organism: Beijerinckiaceae bacterium; assembly: GCA_947453205.1. Taxonomy (GTDB): domain Bacteria; phylum Pseudomonadota; class Alphaproteobacteria; order Rhizobiales; family Beijerinckiaceae; genus Terripilifer. The sequence goes on from CANGFT010000030.1 coordinate 46,707, forward strand.
TCGATACAGCTCGGAGCCCTTGCGTCCCAAAAGTTCAAGGAACTGTCCAGCGTGCAGATCGCCCTGCTGACCACTGGGCAGATCAGAGGCCTGACACAACAGCAGATCAACACTCTGACGACGGATAAAATCGCCAATTTGGGCACTGCGCAGATCAGCGCTTTCAGCGGCATTCAAATCCAGTATCTGACCAAGACACAAATCGAAGCGCTGTCGTCCGAGCAGACCGCCAACCTTACGCCGACGCAGATCGCTGCGATGACGTCGAGCCAGATCAGCTACATCGAGACCAACGACCTGAAAGAGATGAGCGTCCGCCAGATGCGCGCGCTGACGCTCGACCAGATCGCCGGCCTCACC
>CANGFT010000031.1 GCA_947453205.1 Beijerinckiaceae bacterium
AGCCCGCTACATGACGCTGGAAACAATCGCCCCATTAAGCGATAATCACATCGTCGGGCTGCCCGCCGTGGCGACCTGACCAACTCGCCAAGACCGGCGATGGCGGTGATCAGCGCCAGCTTGTTACACCACGCTCCGGGACACGACCCGCTGATTTCTGGGAATGCGGCTTAAAAGGCCGAATGCGGACTAGTGAATTGCCGCTGCGCCAGGGGCCTTTGAGCTTGTGCGCGCGCTCTGGCGCCGGCGCGGGGCGATCTCGAAACTTGGGCGTAACGAAAATCCCTCGTGGGAAGTTGAAGTTGTTGGCGATGGGGACGAGATGGGCCGCAGCCTCGACTGCGACCGCGCGCGCCCAGTCGGCGGCTGGGTTCCTCTGGCGCAAGCAAGTCAAGTTCATGTTCAGGATGCTCCTAGCTGCTGATTTGGCGCCTATGTCCGCGCCGCCGCGCGGTTCTGGGTAAGCACATTCCGGGCGATTCCAATGTCATTGCCCGGAGGATGCCAGGCGCCTCCAGTCTGCAGTTCGTGATGTGTCTTGAGTTTCGGCTCTCACGGATGGCACGCAATTCGGCATGGTCAATCACTCGGCTGGAGATTGTGTCTCAGTGAACGGAAACAACCCATGGTTGATCCAGTCCCATTTTCGCGATTACCGGAGTCAGGCTCCACCTGGGGTTGAGGGCGGTTCTGTCCTCGGCCGCCCCCGGGCTGCAGGCTGGTACGGCCTTTGCTTTCCGGCGTGCATGGTCTGTCGCAGCATGCGGCGGACGCGATAAATGAGGGGTTACCTATGAGCGTTCGTACCTTGAAGCTCGCCTGCGCGGCTGCTGCCCTTTTTGTAGGCGCCTCGTTTCAGGCATCTGCCCAAACAGCCGTCAAATTCGCCCTGGACTGGAAGTTCGAGGGGCCTTCCGCGCCCTATTTCGTCGCCATCGACAAGGGCTACTACAAGGCTGAAGGCCTTGATGTGACCGTCGACAGTGGTCCCGGCTCGGTGGCGGGCATCGCCCGTGTGGCGGCTGGCGCCTATCCCATCGGCTTCTTCGACATCAACTCCCTCGTGAAGTTCCGCGACCAGAACCCGGACCAGAAGGTTCAGGCAGTCATGATGGTCTATGATGTGCCGCCTTTCGCCATCGTCAGCCTCAACAAGGCCGGGATCAAGGCTCCGAAGGATCTGGAAGGCAAGCTGCTCGGCGCTCCCGCGCCCGATGGCGCCTTCGCTCAGTGGAAAGCCTTCGTGAAGGTCAACAAGTTTGATGATTCAAAGGTGAAGATCGAGAATGTCGGCTTCCCCGTGCGCGAGCCCATGCTGGCCCAGGGCAAGGTGGACGCCATCACCGGCTTCTCCTTCTCCTCCTATTTCAACCTGCTGCAGAACAACATCAAGGCCGAGGACATTTCGGTCATGTTGATGAGCGACCATGGCCTCGTGCTCTATGGCAACGCCATCATGGTCAATCCCGAATTCGCCAAGGCCAACCCTAAGATCGTCGCCGGCTTCGTCCGCGCCACGGTCAAGGGCTTCATCGACACGGCGAAGGATCCCGACGCCGCGATCAAGTCGGTGATGAAGCGCAACGAAACGGCTGACGAGAAGATCGAGCTCGACCGCCTCAAGATGGCCCTTCGCGACAATATGGCGACCCCCTGGGTGAAGGCCAATGGCGTGGGCGGCATTGATGCGGCCCGTTTCGCCAAGTCCATCGACCAGATCGCCGACACCTATGAGTTCAAGAACCGCCCGAAGACTGAAGACCTCTTCACCTCCGAGTTCCTGCCCCCGGCCTCAGAGCGCAAGCTCTGAGCCGCAACGTCTTGCGCCAGCGTCTGAAAGGGCAGGCATCGTGATTGTTCTGGATGACGTTTCGCTCGCCTATGCCGGCCGAACCGGCCCGGTGCTGGCTCTGCAAGGAACCAGCATCGCCGTCGCCAAAGGGGAGTTCGCCGCGGTCGTCGGCCCCTCGGGCTGCGGCAAATCCACCCTCATGAAGCTCGTCACCGGCCTCGTGAAGCCAACGTCGGGCAAGGTGACGGTGGATGGGCGCCCGGTGACCGGGCCTGTCAAACTGGCGGGCATGGCGTTCCAGAACGCCAATCTGCTGCCCTGGCGCACGGTCATCGACAATATCCTGCTCCCGCTGGAGATCGTGGAGCCCTATCGCTCCAGCTTCCGCGCCAGGAAGGATGAGTTCCGGGCCCGTGCCGAAAAGCTCCTGGACACCGTGGGCCTCACCGGGTTCGGCGACCGTTTCCCCTGGGAGCTCTCGGGCGGCATGCAGCAGCGCGCCTCCCTGTGCCGCTCCTTGATCCATGAGCCCGCCCTGCTGATGCTCGACGAGCCCTTCGCCGCGCTCGACGCCTTCACCCGCGAGGAATTGTGGTGCGTGCTGCGCGACGTCTGGCAGCGGCTGGGCTTCACCGTCGTGCTCGTGACCCATGACCTTCGCGAAGCCGCCTTTCTGGCGGACACGATCCATGTGATGAGCGCCCGTCCGGGCCGCATCATCGAGACCCGCACAGTCCAGTTCCCCCGGCCGCGCGAGCTGGAGGTCTGCTACGAACCGGCCTTCTCCGAACTGGTGCTGGCTTTGCGCAACAAGATTGCGGAGGTGCGCAAGGCATGACACGCAGGATCGAAATCCTCGCGCCCTGGCTCTTCACCATCGGGCTCTTCGTCATCTGGGAAGTCATCTGCAAGGGCTTCAACGTGGCCAGCATCATTCTGCCGGCGCCCTCGGAAATCTGGGCGGCGGCCCTGCGCTACTGGTCGCCCCTTCTGAAAAACTCCCTGGTCACCTTGTGGACCACGCTCGCGGGCTTTCTGCTGGCGGTGGGCTTCGGGCTGCTGCTCGGCCTCTTCGTCGGGTGGTCGCGGACCATTTATCGCGGCCTCTATCCCGTGATGATCGGCTTCAACTCGATTCCCAAAGTGGCGGTCGTGCCGATCCTCGTGATGTGGTTCGGCATTGGCGAAGTGCCCGCCATCCTCACCGCCTTCCTGATCTCCTTCTTCCCCGTGGTGGTGAATGTGGCGACGGGTCTCGCCACCATCGAGCCGGAGCTGGAGGATGTGCTGCGCGCCCTGGGCGCCTCCAAGCTCGACGTCATGCGCAAGGTCGGCATCCCCCGCGCCATGCCTTATTTCTTCGGCTCGCTGAAAGTCGCCATCACCCTCGCTTTCGTCGGCGCGGTCGTGTCGGAGACCATCGCCGCCAATGCGGGGCTCGGCCATCTCATGACGCAGGCAGGCTCCAATTTCCAGATGCCGCTGGTCTTCGCCGGGCTTCTGGCTCTGGCGATCGAGGGCATCGGCATGTATGCGGTCACAGCCTGGTTGGAAGGCCGGATGACCGGGTGGGCGTTCCGTTCCCAGCAGAGCGCAGGCGGATGAGCTTTTCGCCAGCCCCTTGCAGCAGGCGCCTCGCAAGCTCAGTGCGCCCCCTGTCTGATGACGCGCCTGCCGTTTTGATGGGTTAGGGAAGGACGTCTCACAAAGTGGTGTCCAGGCCAAGTAAATGGCGCTGACGGGTTTCCGCCAGCGCCACATTGTCTGTGCTGCCGAGACTAGGCTTTCAGCAGGTTCGTATCGATAGGCAGTTGCCGGATGCGTTTCCCGGTCGCTGCAAAAATAGCATTGCAGAGGGCCGGCGCGACGGGCGGAAGCGCGGGCTCGCCAAGGCCTGTGGTCGGGAAATCGCTGGTGATGAATTCGACGACGACCGGCGGCGCCTGATCGATGCGAAGCGGAAGCACGCTGTCAAAATTCGCCTCGACAACGCGGCCCTTTTCGAGGGTCACCTTTTGCCCGAGCGCTGTCCCCAATCCATCGAGCGCGGCGCCCTGCGCCTGATGTTCAGCGCCTGCGGGATTGATGATCTGCGCGCCGATGTCGCCGACGACCCAGACATGGTCGAGTTTGATCGCCCCGGAGGTTGACACTGTCGCCTGCACCACCTCAGCGAAATAACCGAGATGGCTGAAGTAGAAGGCGACGCCCATGCCGGTTCCTTTGGGCAATTTGTCCCGGTTCTTCCAGCCGGACAGTTCGGCGACGCGCGCCAGCACGTTCCGCATCCGGCCTGTGTTGAAATCCTTCTGAGGTTCGGGCTTGGCGGGGTCGCTCGGCACGCTCCGGGGTTCGCCAAGCAAGGAGAGACGAAAGGCCACCGGGTCTTTGGCGGCGGCATGCGCGAGCTCATCTATGAAGGACTGAAATGCAAAGCCAAGCGCATTGGAGCGCGGCGCGCGCATGGGCCCGGTCGGCACATTCGACTCGATCACCGACTGGCCATAACGCAGGTTGGGCGCAAGCATGGCCGGAAATTCCGTCACCGGCATGGTGGAGGCGGAATTTGCTGGTTTGCCCCCTTTTCCGAAGGTCACGAAATGATCCGTGAAAGCGACAAGGCCGCCCTTTTCGTCGAGCCCCGCCTTGAATTTATGGAAACCGGCAGGACGATAGAAATCATGCTGCATGTCGTCGCGGCGGCTCCACAGCAACTTGACGGGCGCCTCGACCTTGCGTGAGATCCACGCGGCTTCGGCCATGAAGTCGCTTTGCAAGCGGCGACCAAAGCCGCCGCCGCCGCGCGTCACATGTACGGTGATGTCGCTTTCCTGAAGGCCAAGGGTCTTTGCGACGAGTTTGCGGCCGGGACCAGGATTTTGGGCGGGCGCCCAGAGAGCGATCTTTCCATCCTTGAAATGCGCCGTGCAGTTTTGCGGCTCAAGCACGATATGTGACAGGAAGGGATAGCTGTAGGAGGCCTCGAGCACCTTCGTGGCGGTTTTCATCGCCGCATCTGCGTCGCCGTCGTTGCGCAGAACGGTGGCAGGCGCTTCACCCAGCAATTTAGCGGCGAGCGCGGAGAAGCCTTCGCTGCTCTGGGTCGCGCCGACGCCTTCATCCCAAACGATCTCAAGTTTTTCGCGTGCCTTGTTGGCGGTCCACCAGCTTTTGGCGACGATGGCCACGCCATCGACAAGGCCTTCGGGATCTTTGGAGGGATTGGCTTCGCTCGCCTGAATGATGAAGGCGTCGTGAATCCCCGGCAGCGCCTTGATGGCGTCGATGTTGGCGCTTTTGACCTTGCCGCCGAAGACCGGGCATTTTTCGAAAACAGCATGGAGCAAGCCGGGCATGCTGACGTCGATGCCGAAGAGGGGCTGTCCCGTCACGATCCTGGCGTTCTCGACGCCGGGGATGCGCTGGCCGATGATCTTGAACGTTTTTGGGTCTTTCAGCTTGACGCTGGCGAGGTCAGGAACCTTGCGCGCCGCCGCCTTGGCCGCAAGCGCGCCATAGGTCAGCGAGCGCCCGCTCTTGCGATGGTGGACGACGCCCGCCTCGGTCTCACATTCCTCCGGCGCGACGCTCCATTCCTGCGCAGCCGCCTCAATGAGCATCTGCCGACCGGCAGCCCCGACCCGACGCAGGCGCATGTAGTTTTCGGGCGTCGAATTGCTGCCGCCCGAATGCTGCCGTCCATAGACCGCTTCGTTGAGCGGCGCCTGCTCGATGCGCACATCTTTCCAGGAGACGTCGAGCTCCTCGGCGATCAGCATGGGCAGCATCGTGCGGATGCCCTGTCCGATCTCGGGGTTTTTCGACAGAATCGTCACGACGCCATCGGGGGCGATGGTGACGAAAGCGGTGATGGGGGCGCCTTCGCTGGCGGCGGCCTGTGCGACGCCGGGCAAAATGGCTTGCAGCGCGAGCCCGCCGCCGATGGTGAGGCTGGCGCGCAGCAGAGCGCGGCGGGAAAGATCAAGGGGCCTGGTCATGTTATTTCCCCTCCGCGATCTGTTTCACGCCAGCGCGTATGCGCGTGTAGCTGCAGCAACGGCAGACATTGCCGCTCATCGCCGCATCAATGTCCTGATCGGTCGGGCGGGGCGTCTTGCTGAGAAGCGCGGTCGCCGACATGATCTGACCCGCCTGACAATAGCCGCATTGGGGAACGTCCAGCGCCATCCAGGCGGCCTGCACTTTGGCGCCGATCTGATGGGCCGCCATGCCCTCGATGGTTGCGATGGAGGCTGAGCCTATGGTGGAGATCGCGACCTGGCAGGAGCGCGTCGGTTGCCCGTCGATATGGACGGTGCAAGCGCCGCAAAGTCCCGCGCCGCAGCCGAATTTGCTGCCCTTGAGGTCTAGTTCGTCGCGGAGAACCCACAGAAGCGGCATGTCCGGGTCGACATCGACCGTTCGTTTTGCGCCATTGACGTCTATTGTATACGGCATCGCCAGCCTCCCTTTTGCCGGGGAATCTGCCCCAATCTCCACCAGCAGGCAAGTCCCGCCTTGGGACAGTCGCCGCCTGTCAACTCATTTTGGCTTTTGGAAATGAGACCGCAGTTTGTAGAGGGAGAGCTTGCGTTCGGCCGACCTGAACAAGGTCCGGAACCCGTTGACGAGCAAAGTCTCGCGATGAACGTCATAGGCATAGGCGATGACGGACTCGTTCTCCTTGAAATGCGCGTAGTTGTTGGCGATGAATTTCTCGAGGATCACGTCGTCGAAGGGATTGAATAGAAAAACAAGGCATCGGCCGGACGGCAAAAGAAAACTCGCGGCGTCCTCATTCACGAAGGATATGTTGCGGTGGCCAAAGACTGTTTTGTTGCGGTTGGCCACCTTGACGAGGCTCATGGAGAATTCAACGCCGGTTATCTTCCGGCATCTGAAGTTTTTGGCCGCATAAAAGCAGGCTTTTCCCTTGCCTGCGCCAATGTCGATGAAATGGTCGAAGGGGATTCTTGTTTTCTGCGCCTCATGGAAAATGAGCTTCAAATTGCGGCAGCTGATGGGCTGATACCAGGTCGCGTGTTTGATGTTGGACTTGACGGAGGTCTTCAGGATTTCCCGGTTGACGATCGTCTCCAGATTGAGCCGGTTGAGCTTTTCGAAGAGATAATCTTCAATCCCGGCCCGGTAGCCTGACCGGTTGCTGAAAATGGATAGGCCGGGAATGCTCAATTCTGGTCCTTGTCTATGCGACCCTTCCGAGTTGACGCCTTGGCGCGCAGGCCCGGACACGACGTGTTCAACGGATTTTCTGAATTATGCGGTTCGGTGCCTGGCGGCAAGCCCTCTATTGCTCCACGGGGACGTCGCGGCTACCCTGCCTCATATAAACGCCAGGGGGAAAAATATGCACAATCGCGCCCAGATCCTGCTTGCCGGTCTGTTCCTCTGCTTAGGCCTCGCGACGGCCCAGGCTCAGGAGCGAACCCGGTTGCGTATGGGCGTGATCGAGAATTCCGCCCGCAGCATTTCCCACCTTGGCCTTAACATCGCGATCAAGCGAGGCTTCATGGAGCGCGAGCAGATCGAGCTTGAGATCGTTCCGCTCCCTGGCGTCCAATTCCAGATCGAGGCGCTCGACAAGGGAAGGGTGGACATCAGCCATACGGCCACGCCTTATCTCATTCAGGGCGTTCTGGCAGGCTCGGACGCGGTCGCCATCACCGGCGGTCTGGCCAATCCCGTTTTCTCCATCATCGCAAAGCCGGGCCTGAAGACTTATGGGGATCTCAGGGGCAAGGTGGTCGGCATGTCCTTGCCCGTCGATACGATCACGCTCGGGGCCCTGCGGCTTTTCGCCAAGGCGGGTTTGCCGCCCGACGCCTATGAGACCCGGGTGCTCGTTGGAACGCCGCCGCGGGTCAATTGCCTGGTCGATGTCGATTGCGCCGCAGTTCCCATCGGGCAGCCCGACGATCTCGTGCTCATGCGCAAGGGATATGAAAAGATCGGCGACTCCCTTGAGGTGATCCCGACGCTGCAATTCAACGTGCTCGCCGCCCGTCGGGCCTGGGCCCATGCGAATGAAGCGGTGACGACGCGCTATGTGCGCGCTATTGGCGAGGCTTACAAGTTCATGAACGATCCGGCGAACCGCGCCGATGTCATCGCCCTCATCGCCGAGGCGACGCGCGCGCCTGCAGATATTGCCGCCGAGATCTATGCCTACTATTTCGAACCCTATCGGGGCATCATGCCAAGGCGTGGCGAAATCAATATGGAGGGGATGAGTTCAGTGCTTGCGCTCATGCATGAAGGCGGCGAACTCGCCGCGCCGCTCCCCGAGGCCTCGCGCTTCGTCGATCTGTCGTTTCTGACGAGGGCGGGTCTGCAATAGCCGACGGCGCATCATGGAAGGGTGGGTGAATGGATAGCAAAGCTGACGACCACACGGCGCAAAGGTCAAACCCTGTGTCCTGCCTCAGCCTTTTGCTCGGCTTCATCACCGTCGGCATGATCGGTTTTGGCGGCATAGCCAACGCTCTCTATCATGTGGTCGTCGATAAACGGAAATGGCTCACCGCCGAAGAATATACGATGACTTTCGGCATGGCCCAGATCCTGCCGGGCGCCGCGCCGATCAACACCTCCATCATGATCGCCGACCGCTTTCAAGGCATTGCGGGCGTGATCTGCGCGATCAGCGGGCTTCTGTGCGTGCCGCTCGCCAGTCTCATCATGCTGGCTTTGGCATATGACCATTTCGCTGATCTGCCCGAGGTCCACTATGGCACCGTGGCCTCTGTCGCGGCCGCTGCTGGGCTCAGCCTTGGCACAGCCCTGAAGGCGTCTTTGCGCGTTCTTCACAGCCCGTCGAAAATTATTATGGCTATGGCTGCATTCGTCGCCATAGGCATTTTCCGCATGCCCATGATTCCCGCGATGCTCGCGCTCATGATCGGCGCCTTTTCGCTGCATCTCATCCGGAGGGGCGAATGAATATCGCGGGTTTGCTGGTCCTTGCGATCTCCTTTGCGACGACGGCCCTCGTCTCGTTCGGCGGCATCCTTGTCATGGTGCCGGAAATCCATCGTCAGGCGGTCGAGCTTTATGGCTGGGTCAGCGACGCAGAATTCGCCAGCTCCTTCGCTGTCTCGCAAATGGCGCCAGGCCCCAACATCATGTTGATGAGCCTCGTCGGCTGGCGCGCATTCGGCGCTGCGGGGCTGATCGTCGGCACCCTGGCCATCGTGATTCCGCCGGGCCTCCTGGCCTTGGCGATGGGGCGGATGGAAGTGCGGTTCGCCGCCTCGAAATATCTCAGGATGGCGCGCGAAAGCCTGCCGCCCATCGTCATAGGGCTCATGATGGCGAGCGGCCTCATCACCGCCAAGATCGCCGTCGAGGGCGCGGTCGGCGTCGGGATCGCAGCCGGGGTCGCCCTGTTCGTGGCCCTGACCAAGCAGAACCCATTGATTCCCATCGTCATCGCCATCGCTGTGGGCGTTGTGGCGGGGCGATATGGCTACATGACCTGAGCCAAAGCGGGCCGGGCGCTTGTCAAAGAAGCCGGGTCAGGGCAAGTTCAGTGGTAATCAGCGGAATGAAAAGGGGAGGGCGCTATGCAGGTCGTTCAGCAGGAAGATGTCGAGCGTAAGCGTGGCCTTGAACATCGCGGCGGCACTTTCTACGCCAGAACGCTGGTGCAGGGCGTCCCCGGCACGCCCGGCAACTTCAAGCTCTCGCTCTCTGAGAGCGGCGCGGATCATTCCGGCCCTCGTCATCGGCATAATTTCGATCAGTTCCGTTTCATGGTGCAGGGCTCTTCGAGCTTTGACCGGGATGGCGTCCTGAAGGAAGGCATGCTCGGTTATTTCCCGGAGGGGGTGCATTACGGGCCGCAGACCAATCCGACGGATACATTCCTCATCGTCCTCCAGTTCGGCGGCGCCAGCGGCAGCGGGTATCTGCTCCCCTCCGAAGTGAAGGCCGGCACGGAGGAACTGCGCAAATTCGGTGAGTTCAAGGACGGCGTCTTTCACCGCAAGAGCGGCGACGGAAAGCGCAATGTCGATGGTTTCCAGGCGGTCTGGGAGCATGTGCATGGCCGGGAGATGGTCTATCCCCAGCCGCGCTATGACGCCCCGGTCTTCATGGATCCCGCAAGTTTTGACTGGGTGCGCGTGGGCGATGGCGTCGAGGAGAAACTGCTCGGCGTCTTCACCGAACGGCGCACGGAAGGCGGCCTGTTGCGTCTCCAGAAAGGCGCGCGCCACCAGTTGCAGGGGCGCGGCGTCTGGGTGGTGCTCAATGGCGCGGGGCGGGTCGAGGCCGAGCCGCTCAAGCAATACACCGCCATCTCCCTTGAGAAGGGCGAGGAGGCGACCATCGAAGCCAGCGAGGCGATGCAGCTTCTCCATTACGGCCTGCCGGATCTTTCGGGGCTGGAAAGCCTGCGCCACGCGCCGGCCGCCGCTGCGGAATGAGCCCGCGGCCGAGCCGCTGCGCATTGATCGCCGCCGTTCTCGCCTGCGCGCTTGCAGGCGAGGCGTCTGCGGCTGACGATGTCTACCGCGGCAAAACCCTCACCCTCATTCTGGGCTATGCTCCTGGCGGCGGCGTCGACACGGCGGGGCGCGTGATCGCTCGTCATATATCCCGCTTCATTCCCGGCAATCCCACCATTTTGGTGCAGAACATGGAGGGCGCCGCAGGGGTCGTCTCAGCGAATTATCTGGATCGCAAGGCGGCGCCCGATGGCCTCACCGTGGCGGTGCCCGGGCGCAGTTGGCATGTGGAGGGGCTGATCCGCAGCCCTGGCGTCCAGTTCGATGTCAGCAAGCTCAGCTATGTCGGCAGCACGGGGGCCATGAATTCCTTCGCATGGGTGCGGGCTGACTCAGGCATCCGCACATTCGAGGATTTGCAGAAGTCGAAGGAGAAGGTGATCTTCGGCGCCCTTGGTCCCGGCACGCCGACAGCCATGGTTCCCGCCTTGCTTGCATCGACCGGCCTGCCGATCAAGCTGGTGGTGGGCTATACCTCCTCCTCGCGCCTGCTCATCGCACTCGAGCAGGGGGAGTTGCCTGCGACCTATCTCACCGAAGATTCCTTTGCGCTTCATCAGGGCCTGATCGAAAAGAAGTTCGTCATTCCGATTTTGCAGTCCAAGCCCGATGTCGTCGGTCTTCCGCATTTGCGCGAGGTCGTGCCGCCGCGCCTTCATGCTGTGCTTGAATTGACGCGCTCGGCGGAAACCCTCGGCTTGATGATGGTGGCCCCGCCCGCTGTGCCCGCTGATCGGCTTGCTGTCCTGCGCGAGGGATTCTTCGCCATGGCCAATGACGCCGATTACAAGGCTGACCTCGCGCGGTTCGAGACGACGCGCACGTCGCCTTTACGCGGCGAACTCGTGGAGAAGATGATGCGCGATCTCGCCGCCCTGGCGACCCCCGAGGCGATCGCGGAATATCATCGCCTCAAGAACTGAGCGCCCGCTCCAGCGTCGCCCGAAAGGCGCCGCCCTGAAGCAGGGTTGCGGCTTCCGCATCCGTGCGGGTGTCGATTCCAACTTCAAAGCAGATGGCGTCGCCATCTGGCGTGCGGGCCACGACCTTGATGGCGCCCTGCGTCGCAAGGGCGTCTCTTATCCCTTCGAGCGCATAATCTTCGCTCCCGGTGAGGCCCAGCGCATCGGCGCTTTCGTCCGCCTTGAAGAGAAGGGGGAGGATGCCGAGCCCGATCAGGTTGGAGCGATGGATGCGCTCGAATGAGCGCGCGATGACGGCGCCGACCCCCAGAAGCGCTGGACCTTTCGCCGCCCAGTCGCGGCTGCTGCCGGAGCCGAAGTCGCGTCCGCCGATCACGATCAGGGGCGCCCCCGCTTCGCGGTAGTGTTGCGCAGCGTCAAAGATGCTGACGATCCCGCCGTCTGGAAAGCGCCGCGTCCACCAACCCTCCCGTTCCGGGGTGAGGCGGTTGCGAATGCGCAGGTTGGCGTAGGCGCCGCGTGAGAGGACATGGTGGTTGCCGCGTCTGCCGACATAGGAGTTGAAATCGGCTGGCTTAACGCCGATCTCCTGCAGATACAGCCCTGCAGGGCTCTCCGGCGGTATCTCCCCGCCGGGCGACAAATGGTCGGTGGTCAGGCCATCCTCGTAGATGCCCAGCACGCGCGCGCCGTGGATGCTCTGGGATTGCGTGAAGTATGGGCCAGTTTCTTCAAAGAATGGCGGCTCGACGATATAGCTGGACTGAGGATCCCAGGCGAAGAGGGCGCCGGTGGGCGCGGCCACTTCGTCCCATTGGCCTTGTGCGTGATCGTCAAGGCCGACGGTCTGCGCGAAAAGATCCGGGGTCACATAGGTCCGGGCGAAACGTTCGACTTCGTCGTGGCTGGGCCAGACATCGCGCAGGTAAACCGCTTCGCCGTCGGAGCCGCGGCCGAGCGGCTCGGCGTCGAGATCCCGCAGCACGGATCCAGCCAGCGCATAGGCGATGACGAGGCTTGGCGAGCTCAGGAAGCTCGCGGCGATGAGGCGGTGAATGCGTCCATCGAAATTGCGGTTCCCTGACAGCACGGCGACGCAGCGGCGCCCGCTTTCGATCAACTGGAGGGCGGCGGGTTTGAGCGGCCCGGACTTGCCGCCACATGTGGTGCAGCCAAAGCCGATGACGTGGAAGCCGAGCTCTTCGAGCGGGGCGAGGAGCCCTGCGCGGGCGAGATAGGCGGGGACCGCACGCGAGCCCGGCGAAAAGCTGGTCTTGACCCATGTCGGCGGTTTCAATCCGCGCGCGATGGCGTTGCGGGCCAGCAGCGCGGCCGCGAAGATCGCCAGGGGATTGGCGGTGTTGGTGCAGGAGGCGATGGCCGCTATGGCGACCGCGCCATCGGGGGTGCCGTCTTGCGTCGCCGTCGTCTGGTCAGCCAAAGGGCCGACCTTATCGAGAAAGGCGTCCCGCAGGCTTGAGGGCGCCTTCAGGTGATGCGGTTTGCTGGGACCGGAAATGCTGCGCCTCACGCTCGCCAGGTCGAATGGGATCACCCGGTCATAAGCTGGGGTTGACGCGTCCTCATGACGAAAAAGGCCTGCGGCTTTGGCGTGCGCAGCCACCAGTTCGATTTGCTCCCTTGAGCGTCCTGTGAGGGCGAGATAGGCGAGCGTCTGTTCGTCAACAGGCCAGAACCCCGTAGTGGCGCCATATTCGGGCGCCATATTCGCCAGCGTCGCGCGATCCGGCACGGTGAATCGCGAGGCGGCGGGGCCAAAGAACTCCACAAAGGCGCCGATGACAGATTCCTTGCGCAACACATGGGTGAGCGTGAGCGCAAGGTCCGTGGTGGTGACGCCTTCGCACAGTTCGCCCCGCAGCTCCACGCCGACGAATTCGGGCGGCGCGAGCGGATAGGGCTCGCCAAGCGCCGCCATCTCCGCCTCAAGCCCGCCGACGCCCCAGCCCATGACGCCAAGGGCGTTGATCATGGGCGTATGGGAGTCGCCGCCCAGAACCATGTCGGGAAAGGCAAGGGGGATGGGATCGCGCCGGTCCACGCAGACCACAGGCGCCACGCGCTCCAGATGCACCTGATGGATGATACCGCTGCCCGGTGGAAATATCTCGATGCCGCTGAAGGCCTGCTGCGCCCATTTGAGAAAGCGATAGCGTTCGCTGTTGCGGGCGTATTCGCGCTCAAGATTGCGCTGAGGCGCATACTTGTCTCCGGCGACATCCACCTGCAGGGAATGGTCGACGACGAGTGTGATGGGGATCTGACTCTCAACGCGATCACTCTGTCCGCCCCTGCGGTGGATGGCGGCGCGCAGGGCGGCGAGATCCATCAGCACGGGAATGCCAGAGGAGTCCGGCAGGATGACGCGCGCAATGGCGAGCGGCCAGTCGGCCCCTTCGGTCAGCGCAAGGCTCCGCCGCAGCGTTTCTGGACCGGCGTTGCGAAGCACGTTTTCAGCGAGGATGCGCGCCGCATAGGGCAGGCGGTCGTAGGTTTCGCCGCCCAGGAAGCGGCGAACGTCAACATAGCGATGATCCCCGCTGGCGCAGGAAAAGGTGGAGACCGGCGCTGCTTCGGTCGCGCTCATCGCAGGCCTACTTGAACTGCATGTTGAACTCGGCGCTCAGGAGATCGCGCAGCCAGGCGACGGTCTCCGGCGTTGTCGCCCCGATGGCCGAGACGCTGTCCCGCAGAGGCTTGCCTGTCTGCAGGCCATAGCCCTCCAGCACGGTCTCGGCACGAGCGAGGAATTCTGGATCATGCGCCATGGCCTCGGCCGATTGCTCCAGCGCAGTCATGGCGGCTGCGGGAATGTTGGGATGGGCCATGAGGATCTTGCCGCCGTTGCCGAAGGCGCGCACGGAGGCTTTATAGGCCTCCCAGGCGGGGCCTGCTGGCGCCTTGCCGTGGATCTGCTCGTAGACTTCTGCGACGGTGGGGATCTCTGGCGCGGCCGGGTCGCGCACAAGCTTGTCTCCGTCAAGCAGGCCCTGTGCGAACAGGGGCTCGGCGACCCCGCTCTTCACAAGCGGCATGACGCCCTCGCGATAGAGGGGCGTCGTTTGGCCATCAAGGTTCACTTCGCCGCGCTCAAGCGCCATGCGCGTGTCGACCTTGCCCGGATAGCCCATCACCGCGCGGAATTTCGCATCAAGAACTTTAAGCCCCAGCACAGTATCAAGCGTCGCGATGACTTCGGGAACGCCGAGCACAAGCGCGGTGGAGGGATTCAGCAACTGCTTGGGATCGCTGACGCCGGCGCTCCTGCGGATGATGGCGACGCGGCCCATGGGGCTTGCGATGATCGGCGTGAAGTCATCAGCGCGCGATTTCGTGCCATCAAGGCCCAGCAGGATCCGCAACAGCAATTGTCCTGTGCCGATCAGCACCGTGCCGCCATCGCGTGGGGCGACATTGCTGAAATAGTTTGAAGCGATCACGCTGCCGGCACCCGGCATGTTCTGCACGACGACGGAGGGCTTGCCGGCCGTATGTTTGGCGAGGCCGTCCGCGATCACGCGTCCGAAAAGGTCGGTTCCGCCCCCCGGCGGGAAGCCCACGAGAACACGCAGCGTCTTGCCTTGATAGAAGGGCGTCTGGGCTCTTGCGGCCGACATGGTTAGACACAGGGCCGCCGCGGCGACAAGATGGGCCGCGAGTCGTTTAAGGCGCATTTCAGAGTCTCCCTAGGGGTCCAGCGCTATCATGCGGTTTAAAAAAGTGTCAACATTGCGTGAACTGGCGGAATCGCTTCGCAGGCCCGCCGGATCGCATGAAATCGGGGTTCAAATGACCAGTCGCGGACAACAACTCAGGCGGATTCTGGAGCGTGGCGAGCTCGTCATCGCGCCCGGCGTTTATGATGGCTACAGCGCGCGCCTGGTCCAGGCGGCGGGCTTCGAGACGGCCGCGACGAGCGGCGCCGCCATATCGAATTCGGTTCTTGGCATCGACGACATCGGGGTCATGGGCCTCAGTGAAAATGTGACGCATTGTCAGCGCCTCGCCGCGGCCATCGACATTCCCCTCACTGCTGACGCGGACACGGGTTACGGCAATCCGATGAATGTCCACTACACCGTGCGGCAGTTCGAAATGGCGGGCCTTGCGGGCGTCAACATAGAGGATCAGGTCCACCCCAAGCGGTGCGGCCATATGCCCGGCAAGGAGGTGGTGCCGCTCGCGGAAATGGTCAAGAAGATCGAAGCCGCCTGTCTCGCCCGCCGCGACGACGCCTTCATGATCATCGCGCGCACGGACGCCCTCGCCATCGAGGGCATTGATGGCGCCGTGCGTCGTGTGCGCGCCTATGTCGAGGCGGGCGCCGACATGATCTTCCCGGATGCCGCGCGTTCGGAGGAAGACATCAAGCGCATCGTGGAGGCGGCGGGCATTCCCGTCACCATCAACATGGGCTTTGGCGTGCGCTCTCGCCCGACGACGCCATTGATCCCGCTGCCTGACCTTGCGCGCATGGGCGTGCGCCGCGTCAGCCTGCCACGCATGCTCCCCGCCGCCGCCATCATGGGAATGACCCGCGCCCTCGACTGCATGAAAGAGGTCATACGCACTGGCAAGCCTGCGGACCGCCCCGATCTCACAGTGGGCATCGAGGACATCATGCAGCTCATGGGCTACGATGAGATGCGGGCCCTCGAGCGCAAATTGCTGACGACTGAAGCCATTGAGGCGAAATACGGGCGCTGACTCATCGCGCCGGGAGGATCAGGTCGAGATCCACAGCCGCGGCCATGGCCTGATAGCCGAGCCTGTTGGGGTGAAGGCCATCCCCTGTTCCTCCGATGGAGGAGCCGGGCTTCATATGAGCGAAAAGGGCGCCTGTGGCAGGGTCGCGGGTGGCGGCGTCAAAGTCTATGACGCCATCGAACAGGCCGCCATCGCGCAGGAAGTCATTATAGGCGCAGCGCTTGGCGTCGACGATCTCGCTTCCATGGGTGATGATGGTCGAGCCGAGCGCAGGCGTCAGGAAGCCGGCTATCACGCGCACGCCCGGAATCCCTGCCCGGATGCGCGCCACCCCCGCCTTGAGGCCAGTGATCACGTCCTCCACGCGCGCCTCGCCGCGTCCGAAGTCATTGATGGCTTCGAGCCAGATGACGGTCGAGACGCCTGACAGACCGATGACGTCGCGGTCGATCCGCTCGATCGCGCAAGGCCCGCCATCGGTCGGCTGCGTGATGTCATAGGCGGCCGGAAAGATCACCTCGTTCGCGCCTATGCCCTGGTTCACGACAGCCGCGCGGAGCCCTGCCGCCCGCAGGCGGCGCGACAGCACATCAGGCCAGCGATCATCCCCATTGATGGTGGAGGCTGAACCATCCGTGATGGAGTCGCCAAAGCACACCACCACCGGGGCGTCGACCCGCATATCGACGGCGTCAAGGAAGAACCATGAGGTTGTGGGATAGGGGAAGCCCGCCTCGCCCTCGTCCGCGCATCGTGACGTCACATGCGGGGGGCTGACATAGGAGGTTTGCAGCGCCTTGGCGTGCCAGGTCATCGGCCCGCTTTCGCCTTCCACATGAAAGCTCACCGCCAGTTTCCGGGTTTCGGGCTCTGCAAGATGGGCGAGCGAGAGCGCGTCGCTCCAGATGCAGGCGCCCGGCGGAACAACGACGCTGCTCGCGCCGCCGAAGAGAACAGGCCGGTTCGTGCCTGCGATCACCGCGCTGCTGCCTTCATGCAGCCCCGCATGGACGTCGCTGAGGTGAATCGGGCGAGCGCCCAAGGCGTTGCTGAAGCGCAGGCGCAGATGCGAGCCCCAGAGGGAGGGCCGCAGGACCATGCGGAACGACTGGTCGCAGGCGCCGCGCGCCGGGTCGGGGAAAGCGAAGCTCAGATCAGGCTGCGCCGTCGGCTTGCCTGCGGGGTAGGGCCCTTGTGATGCGGTCGTCCAGACTGTCGCCCAGGGCGCGTCGCCCTTGTTTCCTGTCGTTCCCATACGTTCCCCCCTGTTTCCGGGGATTACGCCACGGTCCCGCTCATCAGGCAAGGGCGGCGCGGCGCGTCACTTCAAAAGCGCCAGCGCATCCCGCGCGACGGTCGGGTCGACCACGCTTTCGTAGGGCAGGATCTTTTTCTGCACGTCCAGCGAGAAGTTGAGATCCTGCATCCACTTCACGCGCTCCGGCGAGAGCACGAGATCGGAGGCGTAGACCTGCGTGTCGCGGAAGAAACGCCACTGCCATTCCGCCGCCGCGGGATCAGGGCGCCCGAGCGCCGCCGTCTGCGCTTCGATGAAGTCGTTCTTCGATTCCGGCGTCAGGAGATAGCGGTAGAGCTTTGCATAGGCCGCGAGGGTGCCGACGATTGCTGCGCGGTTCTGGGAGATGGCGCGCTCGGATGCGTAGCTCGCCTGAAAGGTGAAATCCGGCAGCTCCTTCCACAGGTCGCCTTCCTGAATGACATGCACGCCATATTTGGCTTGCTGGTCATAGACGTCGATTTCGGCGATGCCAGCGTCCACGGTGCCAGCCGCGACGGCGCGGAACACATCGACGGAGCTGCCGATGTTGACGAAGCGGACCCCAGTGGTGTCCACTCCATATTTGCGCATCAGCGAAATGGACATGGCGTGGAGGAGCGCCCCCACCGATCCCGTGCCGATGGTCTTTCCCGCCAGATCCTTCACGGTCCGGATCTCCGGGCGCTTCGTATAAAAGGCATGTTCGGGCTTCTGCACGGCGCCCGCCACGATCCTCAGCTTCGCGCCTTTCTCGATGGCGGTGAGGACCTGGCCGAACCCTGAGAACATGCAGATGTCGTTTTCACCGCTCAGCAGCGAACCCATGAGCTTCGAGCCATCGGAGACATAGGTGATCTGCGGCTCAACCCCGAATTGCTGCAAATAGCCTTTGCGGCGCATCAGCTCTTGCAAGGTGACGGTGGCGTTGCCCTGAGTGTTGACGATCTTGATCTTGAGCTTTTCCTGGGCGCGGGCGCCAAAGGCGGGCGCTGCTGCGGCGGAGATGGCGCCCAGGGTCAGGCTGCGGCGGTCAATCATGCGCTCGATACCCATCGCGATCCTCCAGCATTTATCATTGCCCATAGTTCGACACGAACAGGCGATGTTGGCGCAATCGAAAGTGTGGCGGGGTCATAATTTTTGGCTAAGAACTCGGGCCTCGCGCCGATCCGTCGGGGGCAGTCGCCATCCAGGCCTGCGCATGGCGTTGCATCAAATCCATGAAATGTCGCTGGATGAGCGTCGGCTTCCAGCCTTTGCGGATCGCGAAGCCCTCAGGGCGGCGGGCGGCGAGCCCCTCAAAGGGGAGGGCGATCAAGCTGTCTGATCGCTCCTTGATCTCGCTCTCGGTCAGGAGCGTGATGCGGTCGCTTGACGCGAGGATCGCCTTATGTGCGGCGATGGAGCTGGTTTCGATGGCGATGCGCGGCTGCTGCGCCGCATCCGAAAAGAGCAGCTCAACCACGCGGCGGCGCGGATTGCCAGCGCCCGGCAGGATCCAGTCATATTCCGCGAGTTCATCGACCTTGATCGCCTTGCGCCGCGCGAGGGGATGGCTGCGGCGCACGACGATGCGATAGCGGTCGCGGAAGAGGGGCGCTTCCACCACGTCCTCGATCTCTGGCGGGCAGCGCAAAATGCCATAGAGGATGTCGACTTTGCCCGAACGCAGCTCCGCCAGCATGGGTTCATAGCGCCCGTCCCGGATTTCGATCTGTGTGTTGGGGTAGGCGTCCAGCAGATCGTTGAGCGCCAAAGCCAACAGGTTCACGCCTGCGAGCGGAATGGCGCCGATGGTGAAACGCCCGGTGAAATGCCCCCGTGACGCCTCGATTTCCTCAACGCCATATTCCACCTCGCGCATGGCGATGCCAAGGCGCCGCGCCAGTTCAAAGGCCGGCCGCGTCACGTTCATCCCGCTTGCCGTGCGGTGATAGAGCGGTCGCTCCACGATGCGTTCAAGCTCGCGCGCAGCTCTTTGCAGCGAGGGCTGGGAGACGCCGATCTGGCGCGCGGCTTCATCGAAGGAGGAGCTGTCCGCGATGGAGCGCAGGGCGCGCACATGGTGCGAGCTGATCTTGATCAGCATGGCGCGCACAGTTTCGCGGCTGGCGAAGGGGGCGCCCACAGTCGGCTCGCAAAGCGCGTCCTCCATATGTCCCAGCAACCGCTCCACGCGGGCAAGGAAAACCTCGCCCAGCGGCGTCAGATAGGATCCCGTCGGCGTTCGGCTGAACAGCGACGCCTTGAGGCTCGTCTCCAGATTGGCGATCAGCTGGGTGACGGCTGGCTGGGAGAGATTGATGGCCTGGGCCGCACGCGTGACGCTCTGGCTCTTCGCAACTGCGAAAAACGCTCGCAGCTGCCGCAACGGGGGCAAACTTTCACGCAATATCGCCTCCCCTCCAGCCGATGGCTCTTCTTCATTTATAGCTAAAACTTATCGCCTGCGCCAGCGATCCTATTGGAACCGCTCCGAGGGCAGGTTCAGTATGCGATCAAATTCTGGGGGAAGCGCATGATGACCCATCGGATCACCCGACGCGGCGCGTTTCGAGGCGCCGGGCTCGCCGCCGCCAGCTTTGCGGCAATTCGTCTCGGCCTGATTGACGAGGCGTCCGGACAGACGCTTTCTGTGGAGATCGTCAACACAGACTCCAACTCCACCCGCACCCTGCAGGCCCTCTTGCGCGCCAAGGGATGGCTGGAGGAGCAGGGGCTCGCCGCCCGGACCCAGAATGTGGCGGATGGCAGCAAATTGATGGGGGCCCTCATCAGCGGCTCCAGCGACATCTGCATGCTCTCCGGCTTTGGCCAGGTGCTGGCTGCTGTGGAGAAGGGCGGTCGGCTGAAAGTCGTCGCGGGCGCTGGCGTCGTGCCCTTTCAGGCCATGTTCACCAAGCGTGCCGACATCCGCACCATGAAGGATCTTGAGGGCAAGACCATCGGCACGGGTTCGCTGGGCGCGCTCCTGCACCAGACAGTCGTCGCCTTGCTGGAGAAGAAGGGCGTAGACACGAAGAAGGTGAATTTCGTCAATGTCGGCAGCAGCGCTGACGTGTTCCGGGCTGTGGTTGCCGGGACCGTTGATGCCGGGCCGGGCCTTTATGACGTCTATGACCAGAAGCAGAAATATGGCGTCCACGTTCCGAGCGACGGCGAGTTCTGGCGCGAACTGCGCGAATATGTCTATCAGGGCTCTTACGCCTCAGATAAGGCCATCGCCGAAAAGCGCGACCCGCTCGTGCGGCTTCTGGCAGCCTACGCCAAGCTCTACCGATACATATCGTCGCCGGACTCGCTGGATGACTATATCCGCGCAAGGCAGGACGCCTTGGGCGGCGACGCCAAACAGGTCGCGGCGGAGGCTACGTCTGAATGGGGCTTCATTCAACGCGAGCAGCCCTATGCGAAGAATCTCGTCCTCACTGAAGAGCAACTGCGGTTCATGCAGGAGCTGAACATGAAGACCGGAAGCCAGACCAAAATCCTTCCCTTTCAACAGGTGGCGGACATGTCGATTGCTCTAGATGCGGTGAAGCGCCTTGGCTAAAAAAATCCATCTCACCCTCGCCGTCGCGGAATATCCGCACACCCAGGCCCTGCTCAACGGCTCGATCGAGATCGAAGGCGTTGACGCCGAGTTCGTGCGCGTCCACCCTCAGATCGCCGCCTTCCGCCGCATGGTGCGGCAGGTGGAGTTCGATGTGTGCGAACTCGCGCCGACCACCTATATCATCGCGCGCGCCTATGGGGCTCCGTTCGTCGCGCTGCCCATTTTCGTCTTCCGCAAGTTCCATCACGGCGGCTTGCTGGTGCGCCCCGATTCCGGGATCAAACATCCCAAGGATCTTGAGGGCAAAAAGGTGGGCGTGCGGGCCTATTCCGTGACCACTGGCGTCTGGACGCGCGGCATCCTGATCGATGAATTCGGCATCGATACGGACAAGGTCACATGGGTCGTCGACGATGAAGAGCATGTGACGCAGATGGTTCTGCCTGACAATGTGATCCATGCGCCAGAAGGCGTTTCGCTCGTCGACATGATCCAGCGCGGCGAACTGGCGGCCGGCTTTGACGGCAACGCAGGGATTGGCCGCGCAGGCGCCCCCACGGGCGGTTGGTCGCAGGTTGAGTCGCAGGGCTATCCGGACCTCTTTCCCAATGCCGAAGAGCTGGAGGCTGACTGGCACCAGCGCACGGGCGTCTATCCCATGCACGGAACCATCGTGGTCAAGGATTCGGTCCTCGCGGAACATCCCTGGGTCGCCCGCTCCCTGTATGACGCCTTCGACCGCGCCAAGCAGGATTGGCTCAAGCGCCTGGCTTCGGGCGAGGCCGACACCGCCGTCGACAAGCGTTATCGGGCGCTCACGAAGATCGTCGGCTCTGATCCGCTGCCCTATGGCATGGAGCTCAACATGCCCACGATCCGCGCGCTGGAAGACACTGCTTCCAAGCAGAAGCTCGTGCCCAGGCGCATGACTATTGACGAGCTCTTCGTCGACCCCTTCAAGATCTGAATCACCCCTTTCAGCGGAAGCAGGAAATGCCCTCCTCCTACATCGACACCCATCCTCACATCATCTCGGCGGATGATGCGAAATATCCGCGCAAGCCGCTCTTCGGCCTCCAGTCCGACTGGTCCAAGGAGCGGCCTGTCACCATCGACGACCTCATCCACGCGATGGATGAGGCGGGCGTTGACAAGGCCGCCATCGTTCAGGCCTCGACCTGCTACGGCTTTGATAACTCTTATCTGGCCGACTCCATTCAGGCGCATCCCGGCCGGTTGACCGGCGTGGGCTCCGTGGATCTCCTTGCGCCGGACGCGCCCTCCGTCATCCGCGGCTGGTTCAAGCGTGGCATCACCGGATTTCGCGTCTTCACCGGCGGCAGCACCGCTGAATTCGACACGAGCCTGCTCGATGACCGGCGCTCTTTCCCTGCCTGGGAGACCTTCGCCACCGAGGGGCTCTCCATGGTCGTTCAGACAGGCCATGTGGGGCTCGCGCAGGTGGCGGGCCTCGCCAAGCGTTTCCCGACGGTGAACATCATTCTCGACCACCTTTCGCGTCCAGACCTGACGGACGGCGCACCCTATCACAAGAGCGTGCAGCTTTTCGCCATGGCCGCCTTCGAGAATGTCTATTTGAAGATCACGCCGCCGGTTTTCTCCAAGGTTCAGGTTCCCCCTGCGAGCGCCGAAAGCTTCTTCAAGAAGCTCGTGAGCGAGTTCGGCGCCGATCGGATCACCTGGGGATCCAATTTTCCAACGTCTGCTGGCGGGCTCGCGGAAAATCTGCGCATCGCGAACGAATGCCTTGCTTGCCTCAGCGACGCAGAGCGTCACTGGATCTTCGCGGGGACCGCTCAGAAGCTCTATCCGTCGCTGGCGGACTGATGTGTTTGCAGGGCTGGCCTGCTGAAGGTGAGGAAACATGACACGCAGCATCAAGCTGAGCGTCGATGATGTGTCGAAGACCTTCCGTGTGCGCGGGGGAAGGTACACCGAAGATCATCTTCTGCCGGTGCTTCGCCACATCAGTTTTGATGTGCAGGAGGGCGAGATCGTTTCGCTGATCGGCGAAAGCGGCTGCGGGAAAACCACGCTGCTGCGCATTGTTCAGGGACTGGTGCGTCTCGACAGGGGCGAAATCAGGGTCGATGGCAAGTCTGTGACAGGTCCGGGCCGGGATCGTGGCTTTGTCTTTCAGCAGGCGACCCTTCTGCCCTGGCGCACGGCCCGCGCGAATGTGGAGTTCGGATTGGAGCTGCAGGGCATGCCCGCGAGCCAGCGCCACAAGAAGGCGCAGGAGTTGCTCGAACTCGTCGGCCTCGGCGCTGCGGGTGAACAATTTCCACATCAGCTTTCGGGCGGCATGCAGCAGCGCGTCGGCCTTGCCCGCGCGCTGGCCATCGATCCCTCGATCCTGCTCATGGACGAGCCTTTCAGCGCGCTGGACGCGCAGACACGCGAAATCCTGCAGCGCGAATTGCTGCGCATCCAGCATGAAACCGGCAAGACGATCCTTTTCGTCACCCATGATCTCGACGAAGCGATCTATCTGAGCAACCGCGTGATCGTGCTCGGCGCCAAGCCCGGACGCATCAAGAAGATCATCGACATCCCCTTCGGGCCTAATCGACCGGAATTGCCGGAAATGCGGGGCGACATGGCGTTCCAGGCCATCCGTTCCGAAATGTGGGAGTTGATCCGCAACACCCATGCAGCCGCCGCTTGATCCGACGCCAGAGGTCATCCATGTCACAGACACAACTCTCCTCGCCGTCGTCCACCGCTCCGAAGGGCGATGATCTCACCACGCTCACCGACATCGAAGACATCGGCCCGCTGCCCCAGCAGGCCAGCCGCATATGGATCATTCGCCTTCTCTCGGTGGTCTTCGTCATCGGAGCCTGGGAGGTGCTGGGGCGTCAGGTTGATCCCTTGTTCATGTCTTTCCCGAGCGCGATCGCAATTTCCGCCGCGCGTCTGGTGTCTACGGGGGAGCTCTTCACGGCGCTCGCGAGCAGCCTCCAGAGCCTGATCCTCGCCTTCATCATCGCATCGGTGGCGGGCATTTCGCTGGGTCTGCTGATCGGCCGCTACAAATCGGTTGAGGCGGCCACGGACTGGCTCGTGAACGCGCTGTACGCCACGCCGCTGGTGGCCATCATTCCCCTGGTGATCCTGTGGTTTGGTCTGGGCAATGGCGCGAAGCTGTTCATCGTGACCATTCTCGCGGTCTTTCCAATCCTCATCAACACGATCGCAGGCGTGCGCAACGTGCCGCCGCAACTGATCGAGCTTGGCAATGCTTTCGCCGCCAACGAGCGGGAGATCTTCACCAAGATCATCCTCCCTTCGGCGCTGCCCTATATGATGACGGGCTTGCGGCTGGGCATCGGACGCGCGATCATTGGCATGGTGGTGGCTGAGTTCTTCACCGCCATCACTGGGCTCGGCGCTCTGATCGTGAAATACGGCAACCAATATGACACCGCCACAATGTTCGTGCCGATCTTCGTTCTGATGCTGCTGGGCGTCACGCTCTCCATCGCCGTGCGTCGCGCAGAGCAATGGATCGCGCCCTGGCGCTATACGGAAGAGTGAACATCCTCAGGGAGAGCTAACCATGAGTCAGACGATCAGCAGACGAGGTTTCTCCCTGGGCGTCGCCAGCGGCCTCATGGCGGGCGCGCCTCTTGGCGAGTGCTTCGCGCAAACCGGGCGCATCAAGACGACCATCGCCAATGCAGCCGGAAATCTTAACCTCGCCGTTCAGGAGCTCTTGCGTCAGCAAGGCTATATGGAGGAGTTCGGGCTTGAGCCCAATTTCCTGAATGTCGCCGATGGCGCGAAGATTCTTGGCGGATTGCTTGGCGGCGATGTCGACTCGTCCATGATGTCTGGCTTTGGCCAGATCTTTCCCGCCATCGAGAAAGGCGCGAAGCTCAAGGTCATCGCAGCGACGTCGCTTGCCCCTTCGCTGGGCCTTTTCACCAGCAAGCCTGAGGTGCAGAGCCTCAAAGATCTTGAGGGCAGGGTTGTCGGCACTGGTTCGCTGGGCGCCCTTTTGCATCAATTGGTCGTTGCGCTTTTGCAAAAGAATGGCGTGGATGTCTCAAAGGTTCGCTTCGTGAACATCGGCGCCAGCGGCGACGTTTTCCGCGCGACCACCATGGGCACGGTCGATGCTGGCACGGGCGAGGCGGCGATCCTCGAGGACATGAGCGGTTACACGGTGCGCCTGATCCCGGGCGGCAACATGACGACGGAGCTCAGCGAATATACCTATCAGGCTGCCTGGACGACTGATCGCATGATCGAGACCAAGCGCGACATCCTCGTGCGCAGTCTCGCCGCGCAGGCCAAGCTCTACCGTTTTTTGCATTCCCCGGAATCGCGCGAACCCTTCCTGAAGGCCCGCGCCAAGGTGCTGCCGACATCGCCGCAGAGCGAAGCAATCGCGCAGTGGAATTACATTCAGCATTACAAGTCCTATGCGACGGGCCTTGTGATGAGCGAGGAGCGCCTGCGCTACATGCAGCAGTTGAATGTCGATCTGAAGGTTCAGAACGCCGTGATGCCTATGTCGCGGGTCGCTGATATGAGCCTGGCGAAAGAGGCTATCGAGCTGCTCGAGAAGTCCGGCAAGTAACGGATCGTCCAGGAGCCGGGAGCGGGAATTGGATCGGTTTCAGGCCTTGCAGATTTTCAGGACGGTGGTTGAGCAAGGCGGCTTCACCGCCGCCGCCCGCAAGCTCAATATGTCCCCGTCCGCCGCCACAAAGAACATCTCCAGTCTCGAAGCCCATCTGGGCGTTCAATTGCTCAACCGTTCGACGCGAAGCATCGCGCTGACAGATCATGGCCGGAAGTTTTATGAAGCTACCGTCGCCATTCTGTCGCGCCTTGACGAGGCGGAGTTGGATCTGCGTGAAGCCAATTCGCAGGCGCGTGGGCGGGTGCGCATCGTCATGCCGCCATCCTTCGGCCGCGTCAC
Organism: Beijerinckiaceae bacterium; assembly: GCA_947453205.1. Lineage (GTDB taxonomy): Bacteria > Pseudomonadota > Alphaproteobacteria > Rhizobiales > Beijerinckiaceae > Terripilifer. The sequence goes on from CANGFT010000031.1 coordinate 25,761, forward strand.
CTTCACCCCGGAATTGCCAGGATTCCTCGACGATAATCCCGGCATCACGCTGGATGTGCATTTCAGCGACACCCCGGTCGATATGATCAAGGAAGGGTTCGATCTCGCGGTGCGCTCGCGCGAACAGGAAGATTCCCAGCTCATTCAGCGCATCCTCCACCGTGGCCCCATGGTGACGGTCGCATCCCCCGATTATCTGGCGAAACATGGTGCGCCGCAGACGCCGCAGGATTTGTTGCGTCATCGCTGCATCACCGGGGTGTTCGGCTCGGATTGGCGTTTCCGTATGCCTGACGGCGCCGAGGAGCGCATTCAGATCCACAGCGCCGTCATTCTGCGCAGCGGTGATAATGTCCGAGAGGGGGCTGTGGCGGGCATAGGGCTCGCGCAGTCCACATGGTGGCTCTTTCGCAAGGATCTTGCGGAGGGGCGTCTTGTGCGCGTGCTCGAACCCTACGAACGTGACGCTGTTCCGATCTCGGTCTTTTATCCTGCCAAGCGCAATGTGCCGCGAAAGGTTTCGGTCGTCATCGACTTCCTGATCCGGATCAGCGGCGAGCGTCCGGCCTGAGCGGATTCATTGCGGTTCGATCTTGTTGTCGCGCGCCACCTGCTCCCATGTCGCTGCCTCTCGCCGCAACATGGCTGCTACCGTCTCGGGGGAGCCGCCGGTTGGGTCGAGCCCTAAGGCCTTGAATTTCTGGCGCACCTCCGGATCTTCATAGGCCTTGTTCACCGCCTCGTTGAGGCGCGCGACGATTGGCCTTGGCATATTGGGCGGGCCGACCAGCACACGCCAGGCGGTCAGGATGAATTCCTCGGGGTAGCCGAGTTCTCGGAAGGTCGGCACATCCGGTGCGTCCGGCGACCGCTCCGGCGAGCCGACGGCAAGAATCTTGAGCTTGCCGTCCCGGTACCAGGTGAGAAGCGATGCTATGGAGAGAATGGCGAAATCGACCTCGCCTTTCAGCAGCGCTTGCGTCGCGGGGCCGGCGCCCTCATAGGGCACATGCCTCAGCTGCGTTCCGCTATACTTCTCCAGAAGCAACACGGACATATGGTTGCCGCCCCCAATGCCAGTGCTGCTGTAGAAAGTCCCGCCCGGCCGAGCCTTTGCATAGGAGATCAGATCTTGCAGCGAGTTACCCGGAAAATCGCCACGTGCGGCGAGCACCAAGGGCTGGGCGCCGATTTCGATGATTGGCGTGAATTTCTTCGGATCATAGCCGAGGTTCTTGTTGGTGAGCGAATTGAAGACCATGGGGGAGGCGGGCGAGGTGAACAGCGTATAGCCGTCGGGCTTGGCGCGCATGACATGCGTTGCGCCGATCGCGCCATTGGCGCCGGGACGCAGATCGATCTGCAAAGTCTGGCCGAGGATGTCGCGAAATTTTGGCTGGAGTATGCGCATCTCGAATTCCATCGAACTGCCCGATGAGGAGCCGATCACAACGCTGATCGGCTTCGTGGGAAATCGTTCTTCCTGCGCGCGTAGCGGGGCGCTTTCCAGCACAAGGAAGGCCGTGAGCGCCGCGCGGCTCCATCGGGTCAGTCTCGGGGTCAGGCGAATCTTCATGCTCTTTCCCTGCTTTTCCTGCATTCAAGCAAGCGGCGCCTGCCAGGCGTCATATCCATACACCCAGTTGAAATCGGTCTTGTCCCGCATCCAGGTGTTTTCCGCCGACCCCTGCTGTATCGCGCTGGCGCGAGGGTGGCGCGTGGCGACATAGCTTTGCAGCGAGGCTTCCAACCCACCCTCGCGCCGGGCGAGGCAGCGCGAGAGGATCACCGCGTCCTCAATGGCGCTCGCGGCGCCCTGCGCCATATAGGGCGTCATGGGGTGGCAGGCGTCGCCAAGGAGCACGACGCCGCCCTCGTGCCAGCGGGGCAGGGGATCGCGCACCACCACCGCCCATTTATGTACCTGTGGGCAGGCGTCCAGCACGCCGCGCACCGTGGGGTGAAAATCCCTATAGGCCTCGCGAAGGGCGCCGAGGTCTCCGACCGCGCTCCAGGACTCGAGGCTGAATTCCGGCTCCGGCGTGCTCGTGACAAAATAGACTTCGTCGCGGTTGCGGGTGATGTAATAGATCACGATATGGCGGTCCGGTCCCCACCACTTGCAACGCTCGTCAATCCTGAGGCCGCCCAGCAGACTTGCCGGAAATGTGGTTCGATAGGCGACGCGGCCCGTGAAGCGTGGCGCCTCTGCGCCCAGCATCTGCTCACGCACCACGGAATGGACCCCATCTGCGGCCACCAGCAGATCAGCCTCGGCGCTTGACCCATCCTCGAAAGTCAGCTCGACGCGATCCCCATGCTGATCGTAGCGCAGGAGTCGTTTGCCGCGCTGGATGGTTTCAGGTTCAACCGCTGACAGCAGGATCGAATGGAGATCGCCGCGATGAAGGGTTATCAGCGGCGCGCCGCATTGTTCGGCGATGCGGCCCCCAAGCTCGACCTCGTTGGTCACGCGCCCGTCATCCGAGGCGCGGTTGAGGCCTTTTGAGGCCTGAAAGCCGATATCGCAGACCTGCTCCTCAAGGCCAAGGCCACGCAGGGCCTTCACGGCGTTGGGCGTCATCTGGATGCCGGCGCCGATCCGCGCGAAGGCGCGGGCCTGCTCATAGATCGTCACTTCGGCGCCGCTTTGGCGCAGCGCCGCCGCACAGGCGAGCCCGCCCATGCCAGCCCCGATGATTGCTACCCGTAGCGGCACAGACGCCATCGCGGCCCATCCTCCCAAAATTCAGCTTTCATTCTGCGTGGCCGCTCCGCGCGCGACAAGGCGCAGGCAAGGGCAGGGCGGCGCTTAAGGGGAAAAACTGCTTTTCCCTTGGCGCCGGATTGCGCCGATGCGCCCTCTTTGCCCGGCGGCGCGTCCGTGAAACAATCGCCCGAACAGGAGGAAGCCATGTCGCGTCTGCATCTTCTCGAAAAGAGCGAGGTCGCCGCTGAATATCATGATATCTTTGGCGCGGGCATGAATGTCCACCGCCAGACCCTGCACAGTCCCCGCGTGGCCCGCTTGTCTCGTGATCTCGGGCTCTATTTCCGTAATCTCAGCCGGCTGGATCTGCGCCTTCGCGAGCTCGCCATCCTGCAGGTCGCCTATTGCGCGCGCTCGCCCTATGAATATTCCCATCACATCAAGATCGCGCTCGATGCAGGCGTTGACCCCGCAGATCTATCCGCCATAGCGACGGAGACTCGCGGCGATGCGAGCCATCTCGACCCCTTCACCCGGGCTGCGCTCGCCGCCGCCCGCCAGATGGCGGATGGCGGAAGTGTGTCCGACGATCTATTCGCGACGCTCAAGCAAAGCCTCGATAGTGAAATGGTCGTGGATCTTCTTTTCCTCATCAGCTTCTATTGCGGCTTCGTGCGCTTCACAGGCGCTTTGGAGGTTCAGGTCGAGGCGAGCTATCTGCCCTATCTTGAGGCCTTTCCGTTGCCGACCTGACGACTGCTTGCCCGTTTGACCTTCGCCATCGCCCGCGCGATGATGGAAAAAACGGGGAGGCGGCCATGCGGTTTCTGATCGCGGTTTTGGCGTTGATCTGGCTTGCGCCGGGTGGGGGCGCGCGGGCCGATCAGGTGGCGGATTTTTATCGGGGCAAGACGGTCAATGTCTGGGTCGGATATGGACCAGGCGGCGGTTATGACCTGTCTGCGCGCGTGTTGGCCCGTCACATGGGGCGGCATCTGCCGGGCGAGCCTACGTTGGTGGCGCGCAACATGCCGGGTGCGGGGTCGCTAACGCTCGCCAACTGGCTTTACAATGTCGCTCCAAAAGAGGGGCTTGATTTCGGGATTTTCGGACGAACAGCGCCGATCGATCCATTGCTCGGGACAAAGGGCGCCCAGTTTGACGCGTTGAAATTCACCTGGCTTGGCTCAACCTCCAATGAGGTCTCGACCTGCGTCGCCTGGCATGATGCGCCGGTGAAGAAGGCGGAGGATCTGTTCACCAGCGAGCTTACGGTCGGCGCGTCTGGCGCAGCCTCTCCTTCCGCTGTCTTTCCATATCTCTTCAATTCGCTGCTTGGCACGAAGCTGAAGGTCGTCAATGGGTATACGACGTCCGCCACCATTTTGACCGCTCTGGAGGCAGGCGAGCTCAATGGGTTCTGCGCCTGGGGCTGGGTGCCCATGAAGGCGATGCGCAGCGACTGGATTCGCGACAAGAAGTTCAATGTCCTGTTTCAGATCGGACTCGCCAAACATAGGGACCATCCCGAGACGCCTCTCGTTCTGGATCTCGCCAAAACGCAGGAGGATCGCATCCTGCTTGAAATGCTGGTGGCGCCTCAGGTTTTCGCGCGGCCCTTCGCAGCGCCGCCCGGCATCCCGCCTGACCGCGCGCAGGCCTTGCGCGAGGCCTTCAACAAGACGGTTCGTGATCCCGCGTTCATCGAAGAAGCCGAGCGCTTGATGCTTGAGCCGGACCTTGTGGATGCCGCCATGCTTGAGGACGTATTGCGAAAAATCTACGCTACGCCCAAGCCGATGTTGGAGCGCGCCAAGGCTGCCTTGGCGGCTGGCCAATAGGCGCGTCGCCTCATGTCGTGAGCGTCGAAGCCACAAAGAGCCGTTCAGGCGCATAGCATTCGCTGATCAGGCCTTGATCGTGCGAATACTGGATGAAGCGCTCCAGATTGCTGCGGTTGGCGGCGAAACCGTTCTTCCAGGGATCGCCGAACGCCTCGCGCGAAGCTTCGTAGAGGTGACGGATCGCCGGCAGGCGCGCCCAGTTGGGGTCAGCGTAGTAATCGTCGCAGATGTCATGGGCCTGCGTGAACATGTCCATGAGGGCCGCAGGCAGGCTCGGGCATTCTTCGGCCAGAGCCGGCGTCATGGCCACGATATGCATGATCGGCCAGTAGCCGAGCTTGTCGAAATAGCGCCTCTCTTCGCCCTGCGTGTCGCGGAAAAGCCTGCGCGTCTTGACCTTGCCCTTCATCACGGAATGGGGGGGATGCGGCATGAAGATGGCGTCGATGTCGCCATTTTCGAGCAGCAGGCCAAGGTCGGCTCCCTTCGGCGCATAGTCAATGACGACACCCGGTTTGGGCGTGAATGTCACCTTCTCTGCGCTGGTGAGAAGCCATTTGATGTCCTCCCATGCGACGCCATATTCGAATTTCAGATCGCCTTTGGCGAGCAACGACAGGGTTGTCTGGAAAGATGACAGGCCAACCCTTCGCCCGATGAGATCGCTGGGCTTTTCGATGTCGCTGTCGGCGCGCACGAACATGCAGCTTTGCGAAAACAGCCGACGCGGAAAGATCGGGACGCCGATCAGCGGAACGCCCCTGTCGATGGCCATCAGAAAGGTCGACATGGAGAACTCTGCGACGTCGAAGGCCTGATGATGGATCATCTGTTCGTGGCGGGCTGTGCCGTCGCGCAGCATGTCGGATTGGCCGACCTGCAAGGCTTTGTAAGTGAAGCCCTCAGGCGCCGTCACCGTCCCGTCGAAAAAAGGGAAATGCCGATCATAGCGATCCATCGCGATGGTGATGTCACGGGTCATGGCGCCCTCCGTAAGTTTGTCGTTCAGGGATGCACGGTTTCGGTGAACCAGTCGGTCGGCAGGCCGATTCCGACATTCTGTTCCTTCGCGCGCTTGTAGATCACCGAGCCAGCGGCGGCGAACTGATATCCGAGCCCCAGATTGTTCAGGAAACAGGTCACCTCGGCGTCATTGGCGCGCCCGACCGCGCGCCCCGAGATCAGTTCGGGCAGGGCAGGGTATGCCTTGAAGTCGATCTTGTTGGCGGCATTCCAGCCTGCGTCCTTGGTGTCTTCCCTGAAGTTGGCCCCCTTGGCGACGACAAGAATGGGCGAAGTGTCGTGCGTATGGACGGCGACCCTGTTTGCGGCGCGGATGGCGTCGGGCTCGATCTCCGGCTTCTTGATGGAGGACAGGTGCATTCCCGGCTCGATCCACCCTTGAAAAAAGATTGGATCAAGAGAGTTTGAACTGCACATCACGATGTCGGCTCCCGCGACGGCCTCTTCTGGCTGGCTCACAGATGTGACGGGGATTTTCAGCAACTGCGTCATGCGTGCGCAGAAGGCCTCGCGGTTCTCTTCGTTGGGAGAGAAGCATTTGACGGTTTCGATCTTTCGCACCGCGCAGGCGGCGGTCAGTTGCGTCTCCGCCTGCCAGCCGCTGCCGAGGATGCCGATGCTGCGCGCGTTCTCCCGCGCCATATATTTGACGCCAAGGCCGTTGGTTGCGCCGACGCGCATGCGTTGCAGCACTCCATCAGGGAAGATCGCCAGCGGTTCGCCGTTATGGGTCGAGAAGAGGAGCACGAGGCCGACGTAGCGATTGTTCGGCGCAGCCGGGATCTTCACGCGGCGGCGCGCATTGCCCACCAGCGGATTCGTGACAATGTCCGAATTGATCCGAATGGCGCCGACGCCGAGCGAGGGCACCACGCCGTCCATGGATTTGAGCCCATAGATCGCATCCTCGCCATAGGTGGTGGGTGTTATGCAATCGGAGCGCTGCCGGGAGATGCCGCGGCCCTCGGCCATGTCGAGATAGGCCTGCTCCAGCGCCTCGATGCAATCGGGCATGGTCAGCAGGCGTTCGACATCGTCATTGGAAAGGATCAAGGTCATGTCGTTTCCCCCGGCGCTTGATTGCTGCGCTTGTTTCCACGTTTCTAGCCTCTTCGCCCTCATAAGGAAAGCAAGCGGCGGGGTCGGCTTCATTCGCCAGTTGCAAAAATTCGGCGGTCGGCGGAAAAGTCTTTCCTCGTCCCGGCGTGGCGCGCGTGAGCGCCCGCAGAAGGTCTAAGGGGTAGTGCAGTGGCGCAGGCATCAGGTCGAAAGCTCCGGGGTTGGATCGTGGCGGGGGCGGGTCTCGCCGCCTGCATTCCCGTTGGACTTTGCTTCGCCCAGGATGCGGCGGGCGAGAGCGCCGAAGCCGCCTTCAAGGGGAAGAGCATCAACTTCATCGTGGCCTTGGCGGCGGGCGGGGGCTATGACCAGTATGCGCGCACGCTGGCTCGCCATCTGGAGCGCCATATTCCCGGCAATCCCAATATCGTCGTGCAGAACATGACCGGCGCGGCCGGCATGCGCGCCACAAACTGGCTCTATAATGCAGCCCCGAAGGACGGTTTGACCATCGGCATCACCCAGCGGTCCGTGCTCGTCGAGCCGCTGCTGGGAACCAAGGAAGCGCGCTTCGACCCGACGAAATTCTCGTGGCTCGCCAGCCTCAATGACGAGGCTTTCATCGCCGTGACATGGAAGGACCGGGGCATCGACAGCATCAGGGATGCGCAGTCGAAGGAGTTCGCCGTCGCCGCTGACGGTCCCGCATCCGACGATTATATCTGGCCCGCCGTCCTCAATGCGACCATCGGCACGAAATTCAAGATCGTTTCGGGTTACACGGGCAAGGCGGAAGAGCGCCTGTCCGTGCGCCGGGGCGAGACCGTGGGTCTGATCGGCTGGAGCTGGGCGGCTCTGCAGACGCAGGAATGGGACGACTACAAAGCGGGCAACTGGCGCATCATCGCGCATCTGGGCAAGGGCAAGCATCCCGAATTCGACGCTCCCTCCATTTACGATTTCGCCACAACCCCCGAGGCGCGTGAAACCTTTGAGTTTCTTGACGCGACCCTGTCGCTCGGGCGTCCCGTCTTCGCCCCTCCCGGCATCCCCAAGGACAAGGAGGCTGTTCTGCGCGCCGCCTTTACCGCCGCCCTCAAGGATCCTGCCTTCCTCGCCGAGGCCCAGAAGCAGAAGCTGGACATCAGCCCGGCGTCCGGCGAGGAGCTTGCGGAGCGTGTGGAGCGTCTCTACCGCACGCCGGCCGCAGTGGTCGAGCGCACACAGGCGGTCCGCAAACAGGCGATGGGCGTGGGCGCCGGGGGCCCGGGGACGCCCTGATGGGGGCCACGTCGATCAAGTTTTCGTACTCGGCTTGACGCGGAGGCGGCAATCAAGCAATCCTACATCTTAGCCATCGAAGTTTTAGAAGAAAGGCTCAGCCACATGTCATCAGGAAACGCTTCGGTCCGCCTCGTTTCGGAGTCCGCCATGCCCGCAGGCGTCCGGGTGACGCAGTTGCAGCCAGCCGTCGGCTCGCTGGTGTCTGGCCTTCGCTTTGATGGCAAGCTGCTCGACGAGGAAGCGCGCGTCGCCATGCGCCACCTGCTGCACAATCGCGGCCTCGTGGTTTTTGAGCCGGGCACTGTCACCGCCGAGAATTTCACGGCTTTCGCTGGCTTCCTTGGCGAGTTCTTCCACTACGCTGGTCCCCATACGCCGCGCGCGCCCGAGAACCCGGACGCCACGATGATCGACTCCAACAAGGACAAGAATCTGCGCAACCACATCTGGCACGCGGATGGCGGGTTCCGTCCCGATGCGCCGGCCTTCACCGCCCTTTTCGCGCAGCAGTTGCCGGAGTTCGGCGGTGACACGATCTTCAGCAACGCGGCCTGGGTCTACGAGCAGCTTGATCCGCTCTTCGCCGCCTATCTCGAATCCCTCACGGTGATCCAGTCCGCCGACGCCACCGGGCATATCACGGATCGTTATCTCGACGCCGAGGAGGCCACCAAGGCCCGCATCCGGATGCCTCCCTTCGAAATGCCGCTGGTGCGCGTGCATCCGGTCACGGGCCGCAAGTGGATCGCGGTGAACGAATCCTATGCGGGCTACATCAAGGGCGTGAGCCGCATCGTGAGCCAGAACATCCTCGGAATCCTCTTCGACATGATCAAGTCGCCCGAGGCGACCGTGCGTTACAGCTGGACCAAGGGCGCTCTGGCGGTCTGGGACAACCGCGTGGTGCAGCACAAGGGCATCAAGGACTACGCGGGTGGCGGACGTCGCGTCCTCTACCGCGCCACCATGACCGCCTGATTGGGGCTTCAGCCGTGAGCGACGCGCGTTCAAGGATCCTCATCTCCGTCTCTGGTCTGATCCAACTGCTGGAGACGGGTTCCCCCGTCGTGTTGCTCGACGTTCTGGACGAGCAGGGCGCCGCGCCGGTCGACCGGCCCCGGATTCCCGGGGCTCTCTCGGTTCACCTGGCGAGCGACTTCTCGGCCAGACCCACCAAGACTTCGGGCAAGCGTCCCTTGCCCGACATCATGGACTTGCAGGCCAATGTCCGACGCTGGGGCATAGGCCCCGACACAACCGTCGTGGTCTATGACAATACGGGCGGGGCGCAGGCCTCCCGCGCGTGGTGGACCCTACGCTGGGCAGGGCTCGCCAATGTCCGCATCCTCGATGGCGGTTTCGCCGCCTGGAAGGCCTCGGGTCAACCTGTCGCTCACGCCCATATTGAGGCGGCGGACAAGGCAGGGGTCGCTTTTCTCACGCCGGGCCATATGCCCACCCTCACCGCCGCTCAGGCTGTGGCTCTGGCGCGCCAGGGCGTGCTGCTGGACGCCCGAGGCCGCGCCGCCTATCTCGGCGAGCCCGGTAAAGCCGGAACAGGGCATATCCCCGGAGCCCTCAGCGCGCCATCGGGGGACAATCTGACTGCGGACGGCGCCTTCAAGGCCGAGGCCGACCTCAAGGCGGGCTTCTCGGCGCTGGGCGCTGACGCATCGCGGGAGATCGGGGTCTATTGCGGCAGCGGCAATGCCGCAGCCCACGCCCTCGCCGCTCTTGCGGTGGCCGGGCGTGAGGCCTCGCTTTATGTGGGTTCCTGGACGGCCTGGACCTCCGACCCGGCGCGCCCCGCAGCCACGGGCCCCGACGCAGGCTGAGGCGCCGCTGGCGCACAGTCTTGCCCCCGCCGCCATCGTAGGCCATACCACTGTCAGACATCGGCGCCGCCGACCGGCGCGCCATGCACGTTTCACCTCGACGCTCAGAGACAGACATCATGACTGGAACAGCCCGCCTCCATGCGCCGCTCGATCTGCGCGAACATCTCGCCCGGCTTGAGGCCAAGGGGCTGCTGACGCGCATCGATGAGCCCGTCAACAAGGATACGCAGCTGCACCCGCTGGTGCGCTGGCAGTTCACCGGCGGCCTGCCGGAGAGCGCGCGCCGCGCCTTCATGTTCACCAATGTCTTCGGCGCGGACGGGCGCAAGTTCTCGTCGCCTGTGGTGGTCGGCGCCCTCGCCGCCTCGCCGGAAATCTACGCCACCGGCATGGGCGTGACCGTCGACGAGATCGGCGACGTCTGGACGCGGGGCATCGCCTCGCCCATCGACCCCGTGCGCATCGAGAACCCGCCCTGTCAGGAAGTCGTCATCACCGGGGACGATCTGCGCAAGCCCGGCGGCGGCCTCGCCTCGCTCCCGATCCCCGTCTCGACGCCCGGTTTCGATTCCGCTCCCTATTTCACCGCGACCCTCTGCACCACCAAGGATCCTGAGACCCATGTCCAGAACATGGGCACCTATCGCGCGGGCCTCAAGGCGACGGATCGTCTTTGTGTGCGCATGGCGACGCGCCTGACGGGCGCGGGGGGCTATCAGCATTGGCTGAAATATAAGGAGATGGGCAAGCCCATGCCCATCGCCATCGTCGTGGGCGCCTCGCCCATCGTGCAATATACGGGGCCCCAGAAGCTCGCCACCGATCTTGATGAAATGGCCGTCGCCGGCGGCCTCTCGGGCGCGCCGATCCGCACCTGCAAGGCGCTCACCGTCGATCTGGTGGTCCCCGCCGATGCGGAGATCGTGGTCGAGGGCCTGATCGACACCGATTGCGTCGAGCCCGAAGGCCCCTTTGGCGAGAGCCATGGCTATATCGCGCTCGAGGAATTCAACATGTCCATGCGGGTGACGGCGATCACCCACCGGCGCGACCCGATCCTCGTCTCCATCGTCAGCCAGGTCACGCCCAGCGAATCCAGCGTGATGAAGAAGGTGGCCTATGAGCCGCTTTATCTTGAGCACCTCAAGAAAGTCCTGAACATCAAGGGCCTCACCGGCGTCGTCATGCACGAGCCCCTGTCCAACCTGCGGCCGATCATCTTCCTCCAGTTCGCTCCCAAGTCGATCCAGTCGGAAGTCTGGCGCGGCCTTCAGGGCGCTTCGACCTTGCAGGCGCAATGCGGCAAGATCGTCATCGCCGTGACCAACGACGTCGATCCGCGCAACGCCGATGCAGTCTTCTGGTCGATGGCCTATCGCTCGAATCCCATCGAAGATTTGCTGGTCGTGCCCTATCGCTCGCGCAGCCACGGCCCGAAGTCGGAGAGCGGGGCGGCCAACTCCACCCTGCTGATCGACGCCACCGCCAAGAGCGTCATGCCCCCGCTCGCCTTGCCCGCCCGCCAATATATGGACGAGGCCAAGGAGATCTGGGAGCGCATCGGCCTGCCGCCCCTGAGCCCGCAGGCGCCCTGGCATGGGGTCCATCTGGGCGACTGGGATGACCGCTGGGAGCGTTTCGCGCAGGCGGCCGCCCGCGGCGAATGGGAGCGCAATGGCGAGAACTCCTTCCAGCGCCGCCGCCCCGACGTCGCTCCTGAGACTCCGGTTCGGCGTGTGGAGAAAGACTGAGTCATTACATAGGTTTCCAGCCATTTGTGCGCCTGTTTTGTTCGGAGTTGCGTATGACTGAAGATGCGGGAATGGCGGGACGCGGCGGGTCGTGGGTTCGCTCTGCGGCCATGGCCTTCGTGTTGGTCGGGGCCTTGACCAGCGGCGCGCTTGCGCAGTCGTCCGAGGATCCCTCCAAGACCGTGAGCATGCTGGCGAGCCATGCGCCGGGCGGCGGTTATGACGCCTATGCGCGGCTCTACGCCCGCCATGTCGGGCGGTTCCTTCCAGGCCAGCCCAATCTCATCGTGCGCAACATGCCCGGCGCGGCGGGTGTCGTCATGGCGAATTTCGTCGCCTCCCAGGCGCCGCGCAACGGCTCGCTCATTGCGCTCGGCCCCGGCTCCATGGCCACGGCCTCGCTGCTGGGCTCGCAGGGCGCGCGTTATGACGCCCGCGAATTCACCTGGGTCGGCAGCCTCAACAACGATGTCTCCGTGACCGTCAGCCGCTCGGACTCGCCGGTCAGCGCGACCGAGGAAATCTTCACGAAGGAGTTGGTGGTCGGGGGCGCGGGCGCCTCTGACAACAGCGTGGTCTTCGCGACGATCCTCAACCGCATGTTCGGCGCGAAGCTGAAGCTCGTCGCCGGCTACAACGGCAGCGGCGATACGGTGATGGCTTTGGACCGCGGCGAGGTGCAGGGCATCGCGGGCTGGAACTATTCCTCCGTAACGACCATGCGCCCCGACTGGCTGCGCGATAAAAAGATCAACATCCTCCTCCAGATGTCCCTGACCCGGCACCCTGACCTGCCCAATGTGCCCACAGTTCTGGAGCTCGCCCGCGATGACAGCCAGCGCGAAATCCTGCGCCTGATCTTCGCCCAGAGCCAGATGGGCCGCGTCATCATGGGCCCGCCCGGCGTGCCGAAGGCCATGGTCGAGGCCCACCGTGCAGCGTTCGATAGGGTTCTCAAGGATCCGGAATTTCTGACCGACGTCGAAAAGATGCGCCTTGAGATCAGCGGCCCCATGAGCGGCGTCGAGGTCGATCAACTCGTGGCCGGCCTCTACAAGGCGACCCCTGAACGGATCAAGGAAGCCGGTGTTCTGCTGGGCGGAAATTGAGGATCTGATTATGGCGCGGGGTGATTGACCCCGCCCGATTTTGCGTTTCAAATCGCCCTCACGAAAACCTGAAATCATCAAAGGGGGGACGATATGGGCAATCGCATGTCTGGGGTTCTGATGGCGGGCGTAGCGGCTCTCGCCCTTGCTTGCTCGGGCGGCGCTGCGCTGGCTGACGCCAAGGGCAAGAAGGTGCTGATGGTCCAGTCCTTCGCCGTTCATCCCTATGTCGCGGGCATCATCAAGTCTTTCAAGGCCAAGGCGGAATCCTATGGCATGGAGGTGACTGTGCAGGCGGCGGGCGTGGACGCGGCCTTGCAGGCGCGCCAGTTCGATGACGGCGTCGCCCGCAAATTCGACCTCATCGTCGTGCAGCCGGTTTCGGAACAGGCCATCGTTCCTGCGCTGGCGCGCGCCAAGGAGGCGGGCGTTCCCGTCATGATCTCCAACAACACGCCGAAGGACGGCACCGAGGCGCTTTACCAGACCTTTGTCGGCCAGGATCAGAATGAGATGGGCCGCATCGTCGGCCGCCAGATCGTCAAGTCCTTCAAGGAGGCCGGGCGCGATGGCGGCAAGGTCGCCTTCATCACGGGCGCGCTGACGGAAGGCCTTGGTCCGCGTCGTCTCGCAGGGATCAAGGAGGTCATCGCCGCCAATCCCAAGATCGAGGTGGTCGCGGTCGAGGACGCCAAGTGGGATACGGCGACGGGTGAGCGCATCGCTGGCCAGTTGTTCGCCCGTTTCGCGGCGCAGGGCGGCCTTGATGGCGTCTATGGCATGGCGGACAATCTCGCCGTCGCGGCCATCAAGGCGGCGGAGGCGGCCGGCGTGCAGCTTGGCTCCGGCCCCAAGCAATTGCTGGTCTTCGGCGGCAATTGCCAGAAGGAGGGCGTCGAGGCGATCAAGGCTGGCAAGATGGTCAGCTCCGTCTCGCAGATTCCGACCTATCTCGGCGAGAAGCTCGCCGACGCCGCCAACGATTTCTTCGCCGGCAAAACCCTGCCGAAGGAGACGCTGCTGCCTGTCGAGCTGATCGACAAGGCCAACCTCAGCCAATGGGAAGCCGCCTGCACCTATTGAGCAGGGCCGATGACGCAGCCGCTCGTTTCGCTGGAGGGCGTGAGCAAGGCCTTCGGGCCGATCGCCGCCCTGCGCGATGTCTCGCTGGCGGTCGCCGCCGGCGAGATTCGCGGATTGTGCGGCGAGAATGGCGCGGGCAAGTCCACCCTGATGAAGGTGCTGATGGGGCTGGTGCGTCCCGACAGCGGCGTGATCCGGATCGCGGGCGAGCCGCGGACGATCCGCAATCCGCGCCACGCGCAATCGCTGGGTCTCGGCCTCGTGGCGCAAGAGCTCAGCCTTGCGCCGCGCCTCTCGATCCTCGACAACATCTGGCTTGGCGGCGAAGAGACGCCGCTGATCTATCGCATGGGCAAGCTGCGCCTGCGCGCGCGCGCCGCGCTCGATGCTCTGGGCGCAGAGGATCTCGACCTCGATCAGCCCGTGCTCGACCTGCCCGTGGGCCAACGCCAGATCGTCGAGATCGCGCGGCTTCTGGCGCGCGACGCTCGCGTTCTCATTCTGGATGAGCCCACCGCGACCCTGTCTGACGTCGAGATCGAGAGGCTGATGAGCATCCTCAAGGGACTGCGCGCGCAGGGCCACGGCATCATTTATATCAGCCACCGCCTCGGCGAAGTTTTCGAACTCTGCGACAGCGTGACGGTGCTGCGCAACGGCGCCCATGTCTCGACCGGACCCGCCATCGGCCAGACGCGCGAGAGCCTCATCGAGGACATGCTGGGCCGCTCCTTCGGCGACATGTATCCCGCCCGCGACGAGGACGCGGCGATGAAGGGCGGCGTATCCATCGCGCATCTGACCGTTCCGGGCGTCGTCCATGGCCTCAGCCTCTTCGCCCCCAAGGGCCGCATCACCGCCATCGCGGGGCAGATCGGTTCGGGGGCAGGGGCGGTCAACCGGGCGCTGGCCGGGCTGGAGCCAGCCGCGCGCGGCGAGGTGCGGATCGATGGCAGCGCGCTGATGCTGGGATCTGCGCCCGCCAGCGCGGCGGATCATGTTCTGTTCGTCTCCGACGACCGGGCGGCCGAGGGGCTTTTCCCCGATCTTTCGGCCCTCGACAATCTCATCGCCGCCGACCTGCGCGCTCATGCCAGCGCAGGCGTCGTGTCCTGGACCCGGGCGCGTGAGCTTGGCCTCGACATCGCGCGCAAGGTCGGCCTCAGCGAGGGCAGGCTCGCCTCGCGCGCCTCGACGCTCAGCGGCGGCAACCAGCAGAAGCTCCTGTTCGGCCGGGCGCTCGCCCGCGCCACGCCCGGCGTGCTGCTGATGAACGAGCCGACGCGCGGCGTCGATGTGGGGGCCCGCGCCGACATCTATCGGTTGATGCGCGATCTCTGCGCCCGCGGCTGGACCCTGATCATGACCACCTCCGAGCTGGAGGAGGTCGTGGGCATGGCGGACCTCGTCTACACCATGTACCGCGGGCGCCTCGTGGCCCGGCGCGAGGGCGCCGAGATCGAGCTTGCGGGCGTTCTTGCGGACATCACTCATCCCCTGGCTCCCGAGGCTGCGGCATGAGCGTCATGGGCGAAACCGCAGGCGGCAAGCGGATCATCTCCGTGGGAACCGCGATTCGCGCAGTCGCAGGCGTGGCGCTCGCCGTCATCGCGCTGACGACGCCGGGCTTCATCTCGGTTCCAAGCTTCGTCTCGCTGCTGACCACGATCTCCTTCATCGGCTGCGTGGCGGTGGGCATGACGCTCATCACCATCAGCGGCAACATCATGTCCTTCAGCCTCGGCGCCACGGTCGGCGCCTCGGCCATGATCTTCGTCGTCGCCGCCAATGCTTTCGGCGCCTATCCGGGCCTTGCGGTCGCGCTGGTCTTCGGCGGGCTGCTCAGCGGCGCGCAGGGGCTCGTCATCGGCTTCGCGCGGGCCAATCCCATCATCGTCAGCATCGCCTCGCTTTCGCTGATTTATGGCGTCGCCGAATGGCTCGCCGAGACGGGGTCGGTTTATGTCAATCCCGGCGCGACGAGCGGCCTGTTCCGGGGTGCGCTGCTTGGCGTGCCCGTCGAATTCGTGCTGCTGCTGGTGGTGACCGTCGTCACGCAGACGCTCCTGTCTTTCACCGTTTTCGGCCGCGAAATCTTCATGGCGGGATCGAGCTATCGGGCGGCGGTGGCTGTCGGCCAGAGGGTCTGGCTGACTGTGGCCGGCGCCTATGTCTGGGCGGGCCTGCTGGCGGGGCTTGCGGGGGTCATGCTGGCGCTGCGCTATGGGAGCGCGAGCATGTCCTACGGCGCGGGCTACGATTATGAGGCCGTCGCGGCGGTTCTCGTCGGCGGCACGCCCATGAAGGGCGGCGAGGGATCGGCTTTGCGCACCCTCGCGGGCGCGCTGGTCATCGCCGTCATCCAGGTGGTGCTGCTGCTGCGGGGCTTTCGGCCGGAATGGCAATATTTCATCTCCGGGCTGGTGGTTCTGGGCGTCATCATGCTGCAATCGCGCGGGCGGGACTGAGCCATGGCCGGATCCCTGCGCAACCATCCGCTCGCCCGCCCGCTGGCCATCTTCGTCGCCTGTTTCATTCTGCTTGTCCTCGTCGACCGGGGGCGGGGGAATGTGCTGGCTCTCGCCACCGGCTTCTCCATGTTCGAGACCTTCGCCACGGGCGCGCTCGTCGCGCTGGGGCTGGGGCTTTGCATGATGATCCGCGAGTTCGACCTCTCCGTCGCGGGCGTGTTCAGCCTTGCGGGCTGCCTCATGGCCTTCATGGGCGGAAGCGATCCCTACCTTGGCTTCGCGGCCGCCCTGCTGGCGGGCGTGGTGGTCGGCCTCGTGCAGGGCCTCATCATCGTGCGCCTCGGGCTGAGTTCGGTCGGGGTGACGCTGGGCGGTTTGCTCACCTGCGTCGGGCTCGCCTATGTCCTGACCGAAAACCGCTCGCTTCCCTACGACAATATCGAGGCCACCATGGCCGTGACGCGCCGCATCTGGGGGCTCTTCTCCCTGCGCAGCCTCGTCTGTCTCGCCGTCGTCGCTCTGGTGGCGGTCGTGTTTGGGGTGACGCGCTGGGGGCGGGAGATCATCGCCATGGGCTCGGACCGCCGCGCCGCCATCACCGCTGGCGCACCTGTGACGGGATTGCTGATCGCCATCTTCGCTTTCTCCGGCTTCTGCGCCGCCCTGTCGGGCGCGATGTTGACCATGGCTCTGGCGACCGCCGCCGCCTCGGGCCTTTCGGATGTCATCCCGCCTGCTGCGGCCGCAGCCATCCTCGGCGGGGTGTCGCTGGCGGGCGGCACGGGGCGTCCGCTCGGCGTCGCGCTGGGGGTGCTGACGCTTGGCCTTTTGCGCGCCGGGCTCAACGCCCTGGGCGCGCCGCCCTTCATCAACGACATAGCGCTCGGCGCCATCCTGCTCGCGGTCGGCGTGCTTGACGGGCCTGAGATCGCTCGGC
This sequence comes from Beijerinckiaceae bacterium, assembly GCA_947453205.1. Taxonomy (GTDB): domain Bacteria; phylum Pseudomonadota; class Alphaproteobacteria; order Rhizobiales; family Beijerinckiaceae; genus Terripilifer. Next base: position 42,870 of record CANGFT010000031.1, read on the forward strand.
GGCTGAAGCGCCTTCAGGGAACGTAGGCCAATTCGCCTCTGGCCGGACATTCCTTGTCGATGAAATAGCCCTTCGAGAACATGAACTCGAATCCGTCGATCAGGTCTGCGAAACGCGGCCTTGCGAAGGGCATGTTCTGCACTGCCGAAAAGAAGAGGGTCTTGTCGGGGCTGATGAGGAAGAGGCCGGGCTCGCAGCAGACCGGCGGCTCGGACAATCCTTCCTTGCGCGGGCGCCCCTCCGTCAGGAACAGGCCCCAGTCGCGCGCCTCGCGGGGCGTGAGGCCGTAGCCGATGCGCAGATGCTTCAGGCCCCAGTCTGCGGGCGTCCGCGCGCCCCGCTCGGCTTCATCGCAGGAGACCGCCACCGTGGAGACGCCGCGTTTGTCGAACTCGTGAAGCATCGCGTCGAGTTCGACGAGATAGGCGTTGCATTGCTGGCAATGCAGGCCGCGATAAAACACGACCATCGAGAAGAGCCGGGGCGTCTCGCGCCCGAGATCATAGAGCCCCCCGCCCGCCAAGGGGACGACGAGCCGGGGCGCTGGCTGGCGCGGGATGATGGGGCGAAGGTCGGTCATCTATTTCATCTGTCCGCGCGCGATATAGTCCGCGATGAAGTCACGGTCCTCCGAGGGAATGGTCAGGGCGTTCACGACTTCGCTCTGCACATTGTCGCCCGCCTCATAGTCCGGCACGAAGCCGACGGTCTTCATGGCGTCTGCGGCATATTCCGGATCGGTCGCCATCTTGCGGATGGCCTCGCGCATGGCGTCGATCGCCGGCTTTGGCGTGCCCGGCGGAAAGGCGACGAGGCGCTGCATGGCGGCGTTGATGGCCAGCGCCTGCTTGTAGGTCTTCCAGAGCTGGCCGTCGGGGTCGCGGCCTGTCGCCTCGCGGAAGAATTCGTGGAAGGGTTTCATGTTGAGGTCTTTGGCCTGGGCGGGCGTCGAGAAGCGCAGGCCGTTCCAGCCGGGATCATAGAAGAGCGGGACCGCTTCGCCGGAGGCCACGAGGCCCGGCGCGATCACCGAGATATAGCCGGGGGGCGATTCAGCGAAGAGGTTGATCTCGTTGCGCTGCAAGGCGAGACGCGCGTTGGCGTTGCTGGTGTAGCCCGTGACATATTTGTATTTGAGCCCGAGCATGTCGAGGCACAGGCGCTCCAGCAGGTCCTTCGAGGAATCCGCCGTCAGCCCGCCGACCACAATGTTCTTCGCCTTCATGAGGTCGGTCGCGACCTTGAGGCCCGGTTCTATATTGCTGCGGGCATAGTAGACGGTGGTGCCGGGCTGATAGGCGATCATGTTGTAGCTGAGGAAGTCGACGCGCGACCTCTCCTTGATCGTGACATAGCGCCAGGCCGAGCCCGTGAGGTAGCCGATGACCGTGCCATCCTTGGGCGCGACCTCGCCGATGAAGTTCGTGCCCGTGGCGCCGCCGCCGCCATCAATGTTCTGCACGATGACGCCGGTCGCGCCGGGCAGTTGCTTGATGACATGGCGGGCGAAGAGGCGGCCCTCGATGTCCGTCGGCCCGCCAGCGGCGAAATTGATGAGAACGGTGAGGCGCTTGCCCTGATAGTAGTCTGCGGCTGCTGCTGGAGAGGCTGCGGCAATCGCGCCAAGACACAGGCCCGCGGCCAGCCTTCTGAAGTGACTCAACATTCGCTCCTCCCGTTCAGTTGTCGGCATATTGAGGCTTGCGCGCGCCCGCATCAAGGGCTGGATTGGGCTTTGGCGGCTTTGCTGGACAGTCAGGCGCATCCTCGGTACCTTTTTGCAAAATTCAATCTTTGCTGATGTCGCGCGGGCCGCCTCATCTTGATTCATCGGGGGGAATTCATGCTCACCAGACGCGCCTTTTCGGGCCTTCTCGGCGCGGGTCTTTCGGGCCTTGGCGCTCCGCGCGCTCTGGCGGCGCCTCCGCCTGCGCTGGTGGAGGCCGCCAGGCGCGAGGGCAAGGTGGTGGTCTATTCGGCCTATCTCTCGCCCACGACCCACGGGCGCATCGGCGCGGCCTTCGAGAAGGCCTATGGGATCAAGGTCGACTATCTGACCGCGCGCGGCGCCGAATTGCGCGAACGCACACGCATCGAGCAATCGGCGGGCCGGTTTCTGGGCGATGTGCTGCACACCGCCACCAGCAACATCTTCATGTCCATCGAGATCGACAAGACGCTCGATCCCCATGGCGGCCTTCCCAGCAGCTCCCGGCTGAAGCCCGACTTCGCCAGCCGCGCCGATGGCATGCAGGCGCCGATCTTCACCATCAACTACGGCTTTCTCGTCAACACCTCGCTCGTCAAACCCGGCGACGAGCCGAAGACCTGGCAGGATCTGCTCGACCCCAAATGGAAGGGCAAGATCCTCTTCGATGATCCCCGCACCTCCGGCGGCGGGCGCGTGATGTTCCACATGACCATGGACAAGTTCGGGCGCGGCTATCATGAGAAGCTCGCCGCGCAGCAGCCGGTCTTCTCGCGTGACTATGGCGAGGCGGGGCGGCGCGTGGCGCGGGGCGAATTCGCCATCTATGTGCCGCTGATCCTGTCGGAATATATGCGGCTCAAGGGCCTGCCGGTGAAGATGATCATCCCTGAGGAGGGCGTCACCTACGGCTCCTATTCGGTGTCGGTGCTGCGCAATGCGCCGCACCCGAACGCGGCGCGCCTGCTGTGCGATTACTATCTCTCCGACGATGCGCAGGAGATCTACGCCGACACCGGCCATGGCATCACCATCTCCGACCTCAAGGCCAAACTCGCCCCCGAGGTCGCCCTGCTCGCAGACGTGAAGCCGCTGGTGGCCGAGGACTTCACGCGGATTGATTCCTATCTGCAGTTGGCCAAGGAGATTTACGGCTAGGGGGTGGTAGGCATTCGGCAGTCGGCAGTCGGAATTGGGCGGCGGGGCTGACCGGCTAACGCCGGCTGCCGATCGCCGCCTTGTCATGACCCAGAGCCTCCTGCATGCGGGGCAGCATGGCGCAGAAGGTGCGGTGGGTCAGGACATAACATTCGAGGTTGCGGGCGCAGGCCTGGGCGCGGGCGCAATCGGGGTCGCCGCAGGTTGCGGGGAAGTTGCATTCATCGACCACGATCTGCGCATTGGCGCGAAACGCCGGGATCTTGTCGATCATCTCCCGCACGATCAGCCGCTCGATCTTGCGGCGCAGGCTCTCGACCAGGGGGTTGGCTGGCTTCTTTCGTCTGGACATGGAGTTCTCCTTTCTTGGGACGGGGGTTTTGAGAGGTTTTTGCGATGGTGTCGCTGCTTTCATGCGCCTTGGGGCGGGTAAATGGGTGCGCGATTTCAATGGTTTGCGCGAATAGCCCGCACGCGGGGACGCGCCGGGTTGGTGGGTTGGCTTTCGCCCCTGAGGGGCCGGGGGCGCCGGGAAGGCGCTGTGATGGTTTGGGTTGATCGCCTTGCGGCGCCCCAGGCGCGGATTTCTCGATCATCGCTCCCGCTCTTGGCCCGGACC
>CANGFT010000032.1 GCA_947453205.1 Beijerinckiaceae bacterium
CAATCGCATCTCACGTGTCTTGCCATCTCTGCTTTTAGAAGCCCAATTGCGCAGATTAGCATGGACACGACGATACTCTTCAAGCGTAAAGTCAGGGCGCCTGTCGCTAGCGTCACCCCTATTAAAAAGCTCAGGGCGCTTGTTGGAACTTACAAAGCCACGCTCGATAGCTTCGTCAAACACCTTGTTCAATGCTGAGTTATGTGTGCCGATGCTGCTTGCTTTTGGACGCTTGCCATATTTCTCTATGCGCCACTCTTCAAACTTTTTAATCAGCGCATAGTCCAAGCTATCAATGTTGTAGGCACCGAAGAATGGAATGAGATAGCGATTTAGAGCGATTATGTAGTCTTTATAAACCTTCTTACCCTGCCCGCCTTTAAGCGCAGCGTCCATAGTCTCTATCGCCAACAGCGCCACTGTCTTAAAGCGGCGTGTCTGTATCGGCATTTGGTTTTTATGCCGAAACTTCGCTTCTAAATACATCTCCTCAGCAACTCTGCCCGCAACAGCCTTATCAAGCTGCTTCGTGCTCACACGTATCCATCGTGTGCCAATCTTATAACGTGCTTGCCAAGCAGAGCTGTTAGAGCGTCTGCTAAGCACTATGCGCCCGTCCAACAGCGTGTTGTCTTTCGCAGCTAATTTCGGCATGTAGTCGCTCACTCAGCTAATGTGACATAAAAAGCAACAAACCTGACTATATCAGTCACTCACTCAGCGCCTTCAGCATTCTCACTCTTATTCACATACAATATGAATAAGCGCCGTCGCCGCCCTCTACTCAGCCGCCGCAGTCACTGTCGCCTTCTGCCTTCTTTGTCTTATTCATATTGTATGTGAGTAAGCGGCTTGCGCTGCGTATGCGATAGCTTGTAGCACAGTTTGTAGCAAACTAGCTGCGTCGCGTCAATTTTAGGGCTTGGCTAGGAACGCATTAAGTATCTGTAATTATTGTCTTTTATGATATTTATTGACATCGTAAAAACGCACGTTTTATTACGATACTTGTAGCACATTTTGTAGCACGGTAAAAATCAGGAGCTTTTTCATCAATGATTAGAATGGGTTAGTAGATCCATCGCCCATCATAATCCTTGTGTCGGGGGTTCGAGTCCCTCCTCCGCTACCATTTTAACAATTTTATGCCACAGGCTTCGTTGGTCACCGGAGCGCGCCGCGCATTGAAGGCCTGTGGATGCCTGCGGGGACTGCTGATTTCATTCAGGGCGCCATTCAAGCCCCTGCCCTCTGCCAGGCACATCCCGCGCCCTGTCGACGCCGGCGGCGCCTCATCTGCCGAAGCGCCGTCTCGACATTTGTGAGGATGGGAAGAGGGCGGGGAACCGAAGTTTCTAGAAACGTAAATGGCCCAACGCACGTTTCCATAAAGACTGCGTGGCATGAACATCAAACCATTCACCCTCTTCCCCAACCCAGACGCCATCGTCCCCCCGAATAAACTTCCGCATAAAATTCACAGCATGATCAAAATTCAGCCAGTTGCCGGCGAGCTCTTTACCGAAGCAACCAGAATCCTCACCCGTAAAAGTCTTGGCGAAATAATGGCCTTCGAGACTGGGAAACGGTGCCTCAGCAGGATTTTTTACCCGTTGTGACACTAATTTAAATCTATTAAAACCTGCATCCAACAAAGCTTCAAGACACCGAACCCCCTGAAATTCTTCAATTGATACATACTTTGGCTTCTTAAATTTTTTTAGAGCCTTCACAATCTCGATATCCATTCCCTCCACATCCACCTTCATGTAGTAGGGAACTCCGTAAGAACGGAGCAGACTTGAAGCCGTAATTGTTGGAATTTCTACACGAACGGATCCTCCCTCCCGTTCACCATAGTGACTAAATATCGAACTCCAATGGGAGTTTCTTTGATTTATAAAAAAATCGACGAATGAAACTGTTTCATCAGCAACAATAGCTTTTTCGATTAAAACAAATTGCTTATTCAAAATCTCTGCCTCGAACCTCTTACGTAGATCATCACAAAGGCTTGGATTCGCCTCAACACCGATTACGCGGAAGCCTTTTTGAAGATAAAAATATGAATCGTCACCGTTATTTGCACCGATATCAAATATCGTTTCCATAAGCCCACTCCAACTTATCAAGACATGATGACCATGCGCTATGAGGATCTGAAAACAATCGGCAGATCCCGTTTCTCATTTGATTCCTCTTTTCTTGAGACATTACTGCGGATGCGAGTTCAAACAAAAAAGCGACTTGGAATGGTGACGATTTCGGGCCTTTCGAACAACTTCGATCTTTTCAATAAGATCTTCTACGTTTCGTCCCCAATCCAAATTGTCTCGAGCCAACACGGCCGAATCTGCCATCTGACCAAGCCTTTCTCTGTCGTTAGACAACTCCAAAATGCGATCAAACATGGAACGGGCGATGTGTTCATCCGACACCAGAAAACCGTTTCTATTATGATGAACAATTTCACTGACCGCGCCCACATCTGTGCATATTGACACGACCCCGCACGCCATAGCCTCTATAAGAACGAGGGGTAAACCCTCGAACAAGGACGGCATTACAACAATATCAGCCCAATGATAGAGGCCGCATATTTCAGCTTCATCGTAACACGGTGGCTCAACTATCGATAACAATTCCTCTGAGAGAGGAGAATCCGAGGCACTGATAACCTGCCCTCCAATAACACGAAAAGAGACGTCGAGCCGTTCTCGATTACACAAATGAATTAATTCATCGAGATGATGAAGCCCTTTTTGAAGATCGAGACGCCCCATGAAAAGAATTCGAAGCGGTTCTTTATTGCGTCGACGCACGGATCTCGCCTCAAGGCCGACGGTTACGGACGAATCCGGAATTACAATGCCCGGCCCGTTTGGAACAGCTATGACCTTCTCACGCGGAACTCCTAACGCGCACATTTCTTGAGCCAAATGGTTCGAGCAACAAGCGAAAATATCTATTGAATGTTCAAAGGCGAGCCCAATGAATGGAGCGCCATAAGAATGGCCATTTCTCCGATATTCAAACAAGTGTAAATAATTTACAAATATGACTCCGGCTTTTCTCAATAAACTCGATGCATATAGGAGCCCATGGCAATGGCAATTGATGACTACGTCATAATTCTGAAGGAGGCTGCGGAAATCGGGATATTTTTCGATCCAGTTACGGGGTAGAACAGTGCCCATGAAATCTTCTCCATCCCATTGCTTGTGGTCTGGAACATCGAAGATATAGGTGTCTCGGAACACATTTTCATAACCCGACGGCATTTTGACAGAAGGTGACCCGATCACGATGCAATCAACTTGATAACCCTGCTCCACTAACTTCTTTGCGACATTGAAGCCAACACGTTCAACACCGCCAAATTCAAACACAGAAAACACAAAAGCTGCGGTACGATCACTTAATGTGATACGATTAGGTAAAAGACCCCCGCAACGAAGACGGAGCAAGCCGGGCAATGTCGCGAGATCTGGAGTTCCTGTCGTTTGCCCGAAAGGTCTCCCAGTCCAAAGCGATGGAAACGATCCAAGGCTCCGTTCAGTACTCATAAACTTTGCAAGACTATGATGCATTTTCAAGGCCGCGTCGGACGCGGGGCCGACGAAGGGAAAATCAAGCCGGTTCATATAACCGACAAAACCCATGGCATGCATGTCGTTAAGCTCGGATCCAAGAGAAGACTGGCTCAGAAGTTCACGCAGCTTGAACATGGAAATCCCAAAAAGTTCGACGTTCGCCGAGAGAATAAAATCTCTCGTTGCAAAATTTATCGCTCTGTCTGCATGCATATCCAGGGACCAAGCGGAAAAACCTTGAGCATCCACATCACGCTCTAATTGCCAAAAAACAAAATTGAGTAGACCGCATAATTTTAAACTATTGATCACTTTTTGCGTTGTGAAAACGACATAAGCGCCAACAGCGTGCCAGTTCGGTCGAAAAAAGGAATAACGTAACTGATCAACATATTTCCTAACCGAAATTTTAAATTCAGAATTTGGATCTGAGCAAAGTTGAACAGAATCTGCATCAACTGTTACAATAGCATATCGTGGAGCATCTTCATTTTCAAGCGCGACAAGAACCCTTCCATCGTTTAACCACTTGTGCTTTGCTTCCATATAATTCATAATTTCTTCATGTCGGCGTGCTGAATTTGAGAGCATGCTTTCTGCGCGCTTTCTATAATTGAAGCCCGACGCGGGCAGATGAAGTCCACGGTATCCATGCTCCATAGCTGAAATCCAGAACTCCCAGTCCTCGTAGCCTAGTTTCATCAGCTCATCAAACCGCAAGCCGCTCGTGAACACCCGTCTTCGAACAAGACTGCCTGCCTCGCATATATTCATCACTGCTTCTGTCAGAATTCTAAATGGTCCTGAATAATCTCCATGAAATTCGATTCCAAACATTTGAATGTCCGGATAAAACCAATCTGCCTCCGGATTAGTTATCATCACATCAAAAAATCGTTGCACTGCGCCGGCCGTTAGACGATTATCAGCATCCAAAAAATAAATCGCCTCACAGTTTTCGAAAGACTTCAAGCAAAAATCTACTCCGGCGTTTCGAGCCGCGCTGAGACCACCATTTGGAGTTCGAATATAATGGATGTTTTTAAACGTGTGACACAGCGAAGCACAATTCAACACCGTCTGCTCATGGACGCAACCATCATCCACAATAATATATTCTATACGATGAAACAAATCCTGAGAAATGATGCTTTCAACAGCGTCCATGACGAGCACGCTGTGACGAAACACCGGCGTTATGATCGCGATTTTGGCATTTACTGCCTCAGGCATTTTAACGTCCTTTATCAAGGCTACCCCCATTACTTCGAGTATTCAATATCAAAATCATCGAAAAGCGCCCAAGAATAATCATTTTTATGACCTTTATTCTTAGTCGCAAAAAACAGATTCACTAGCCCTGAATAGGGCTCTGGGAATTCAAAAACAATCTGCCCTCTTTGATCCGCGAAGAGTAGAACCCATTTCACTTCCTTTTTCAAATCGCTCCGCACAAGTTCAAGACCTGGCGCAAAGGATGGAAGCTTCATCCCTACTTTTTCAACTGTTTTAAATGCCATGCGTTTGAGATTCCGGCCCCAAGAACTGACCGTTAAAAAAGAGGGATCCAAAGTCTCCGCCCAAAAAGCGAATTCGGTTGCCTGCGCTGCGGAGTTTTCGAGGCGAAATCTAACAGTCAACCGCTTCACATTGACTGCGCGCAGATTTTCAAGAACCCCAACGACTGGCCGCACACCTGATGGATGTAACATGAACCCACGAAGGTCCGACCTCCAACAGAACTGTCCCGCAAATGCTTCTTGCTGCAGAGGCGTGATCAACTGCAGCATAGCCGCACCATCTTCCGGGGCCTGGCCATCGACAGCCCCATATTCACAAGCTTGCGTGAGGCCAGGCCGGGACAATGACGTTCCAACAACACCAGCAAGGACGCGAATGGCAAAATGAGTGCTGTTCCCAGTCGCTGAAGTTGGCTCAGTATATGAGCTTAGTTGGACGCTGGGGACTGAAAGTGTAACATTTAGGCGCCCCACTTTGAAGACGATCACAATCTTGATGCATTCCGTCAGTGGATCCGACTGAACGTCACAATAAAAACGGTTCCATCCCTGTGCGATTAAAGCCTCTTTCAGTTCCCAGGACTGAATGATGCGGCCTGTCGTCATTCCTTTTAATTCAACGAGTAAAGTCTCGGTGGATAAAAGCGTGTTATGCTTATTAAAGAAAATGTCGACGGCGTGAATGGCCTCCAACCGGACTCCGATTTCCATTTCTAATGGAGATTTCATCAAAGACAGAGGCAGCCTGCCAGGTGGAACCTGAAATGCGATCGGGGGCACCAGATCGTTTTGTCTACTCATGTCTGTAAGACGGAGTATGGACCTTTGTGCACGCTCGAAGAGTGTCCGTAAGCGCGCGAGTTCAAGAGATAAAGACAGACCATTTATCGCGGCAGCATGGGTGTTTTGACCCAATTTTAAAAAAAACCAGCGAAGTAACTCATTATACATGGGGGGTGAGAAGATGAATGGTTCAGACAGTTCGTTAGAATTTCGCGGAACAAGCGACTTTAGCCAAAATCCCACCTCATCTTTCAGTTCTAATTTTTCCGAAGATAGAACAACGCCTATGGGGGTGAAATTCAATGAATCTGACCCGTCAACAATACTCGATGAATGAATTATCTTACGCTTCGACAAACAGGATTTGATGTCCACAAATTCAAAATATGGACCAGAGATTTCAACAAACTCTGCCTTTAGATCCTGGTCAATGATAAACTTTTGATTCACCTTTCAAGCTCCGTAGATAAATTTCTTGTGTAGTGGACTTTTTAGATTCGTGTTTTAGCCTAGTTTTTCAACATTAGCTACGCCAGCAGCACACGCCCGCGCAACAATCTTTCAACCACCAAACCACTGCTGATCGCCGCTAGGCCCCATCCCAGCAAATAGGATTTGTCGAGCAGTGCTGAATGGTATCCGCCAAAATAGGCCTCCCGCAGCCACTCCGTGCAATGCATGAATGGATGGAAGTAAAGATAGCTGCGGATCTGCGGATCCAGTGCGCCTGGAATGAAATAGACGCCCGATGTCATCCAGAAAAAGATGTTGCTGAGGGAATAGACCGTCACCCACTGGGGAATGATCATGGCGATGATGGCGTTCAGGATGCCCAGGCCAACGCCAAGCAGCAAGGCCCCGCCCAGCGCCGCCACAGCCATGGATATGTTGGCTGGCATGAAGTCGACATCAAGGCAGAGCATCGTCAGCACAAGGCAACAGACCACGCAGGCCGCCACGATCATCTCGATGAGGACGCGCGACAGGAGGATGTCGAAGACGCTGATGATGGGAAAGACGAGCAGCGGCCGGTTCAGCACCAGGCCGATCACCATGAACCGCGACGTGTAGGACGCGATCATGAAGGGCGTCATGCTCACCGAAAACCACAGGACAGCGCTCTCTCCATAGGGCACGAGCCGGCCAAGGACCACGTTCAGACCCACCAGAATGAAAATGTGCGAGAGCGGCCAGGCTATGGCGATCAGGAAGCCCGGCGCGCTGCCGAACCTCGTCTTCACGTCCCGCAGGATCAGCGCCGCAAGGACATTTCGCTGCGCCCGCAGGATCTCGCCAAGGCTCGGCCGCCCAAGGGTCAAGGCCTCGCGCGTCATGTCAGATGATCCTCGATCGCAAGGCCCGTCAGGGCGAAGATGCTCCAGAGCACCATCAGCCCCAGGGGAATGACAAGGCTCATCGCCAGCCGTTCCGGGTAGCGCGCCTCCTCAGGCAGATAGGGCGGCACGAAAACTGTCAGATAGACCTGCTGCTGCTGGGCGCGCATCCGCGCCCGCTCGAGCCCGCCCTGCGCCATGGCGAAGAGCTTCTCGGCGAAGATGCGCTGGATCTCCAGCTGCTCGAAGCGGACCAGGGCGGCGGAGAGGGTCCTCGCCTGCTCTGATTTATTGGTCAGTTCGCCCCGCAGCTGCTCGATCTGGCTGTCCATGGCGTCGATGCGGTCCTTCAGCGCCTTCACCGTCGGCGCGTTGGAGGCAAGCGCCCGCGACATCACGAACATGTCGGTCTGGAGCTTTCCACGCTCCGAAATGACGCCAAGAAGCAGTTGGGATGTGGCGCTGGCGGCGGCGCCGGGGTCGAGGATCCCTTCCTTGTCGCGGAACGCGCGCAGATCCCTCAGGGCCTGCTGAACCAGCCCGTCGGCGCGGCGGACCTCCTCCTCGGCCTTGCGCACGGCGTCGGTTCTGGCCCGCTCGGATATTCTGTTGACCAGATCTTCGCTCACCCGCACGCAGGCTTCCGCGAGGGCTCTGGCGTCTTCGGGGCGGAAGGCGCGGATGGAGATGGTCAGAATGCCGCTGGGACCATCGACGGAGGTCCGCAGCATTTTCGACCAGTAGCTGTGCAGCTCCTCCGCTCTGGGCTCCTCCTTGAGCCGCGCCCAGAAATCCAGGCCCGGTCGGCGGAAGATCGTGTTGAGGTCCAGCATCCGCCCGATATCCTCGACAGCCGCGCGGGAGCGCAGATATTCCGCGACGATATGGGCGTCCTGGTCGGCGAGCTGCGGCAGGGCGCCGGCGCTCAGCTTGGCCAGCGCATTGGCGGCACCGGCGCCGGGGGTCCGGTCCATGGGGGCCGCGCGCACGGACAGGCGCGCCTCCGCGACATATTGGTCGGATGCTATGAATGCGAGATAGAGCACCGCCCCAAGGGACGGAATCACCACACCCAGGATGAAGCTCGCCCAGAGAATGGGGACCTTGCGGGCCACGTCGAACAAACCTGCGGGGATGAGGCCGCGCGTCCCCTGCCGGACCTGGATCATCCCGCCGCCCCGCTGCGGCCGTCCGCCATCGCTTTTCGCCAGAGCGCCCTTGCTCGCCCCGGCGCCCGCGACAATGTCTGACGCGGTCGGGGTCTCTGACACCGTGGTGGGCTGATCATTCATCGCGCGTCGACTCAACCTGCCAGAGGCCCCATGCCCTCAGAAACCCGGGCGCCGGGGGCCGATAGAAAGCCATTTCCCGATGTCCGTCCACCATCCCGGGGGCCTGGGTCACACTGTACCATGAGAATTCAAGAGATGATCGAGCGAAATGGACTGGACGGCGGCCAGCTCCTCCACCAGCACGCTGATCGCCTGGTCGATCTGTTCGGGGGCATGGGCGGCGCTGATGAAGAACCTGACGCGCGCCGACCCATCGGGAACGCCCGGGGGCAGCACGGGGAAGGCGTTGATGTTCCGCTCGAACAGCCGCTGGGTCAGGGCGACGGTCCGCACGGGATCGCCCACCATCACAGGAATGATGCCAAGGCCGCCGCTGGTCCCCACATCGAGGCCGCGGGACCTGGCCAGTTCGAAGAACGCGCGCGAGCGGGCCTGCACCAGCGCCACGCGCTCGGGTTCGCGGCGCATGATCTCGATCGCCGTCGTGGCGGCCACCGCGACGCCCGCAGGCAGGCCCACGCTATAGACGAAGCCCGGCGCATGATGCTTCAGAAGATCCACGATCACATGCGAGGCGGCCACATAACCGCCGCAACTCACCAGCGCCTTCGAGAGGGTGCCCACCCAAAGATCGACATCGCTCGGCCTCACCCCCTGCTGTTCGAACACGCCCCGACCTGTTGCGCCCAGAACGCCGAGCCCATGGGCGTCATCCACCATCAGGACGGCGGCGTGGCGGCGCTTGATGTCGATGAGCCGCGCCAGATCAGGGCAATCTCCATCCATGGAGAAAAGCCCTTCGGTCACGATCATGACCCGCTCGAAGCGGTCACGCTCGTCCTCGAGGATCGACTCCACAGCGTCCAGATCATTGTGCGGAAAGGATCGTCGGGCGGCGCCGCAGAGCTTGGCCCCCATGACGATGCAATTATGGCTCAAGGCGTCGAAAATGATGAGATCCTTCGGCCCCATGAGCGTGGCCAGCGTGGAGAGGACGCCAGCATGGCCGGAGACGAAGGCTATGGCCGCATCGGCCTCATAAAGCCCGGCCAGAGCCGCCTCAAGATCGCCATGGACCCTGCGCTCGCCCGCGCTGATCCGGCTCGCGGACACCGAGGAGCCGAAGGTGCGGGTGGCCCTGTCGGCGGCGTCAAGGATCAGGGGGTGACGATTGAGGCCGAGGTAATCATAGGAGGCGAAATTGAGCCGCTCGACGCCATCGATGATGGTCGTCGCGCCCGCCGCCCCGTCATGGAGCCGGTAATGGGGGTCGGGGAACCGCACCTTCGAGCCGAAATTCCGCTGCGCCAGCATCTGGCGATAAAGCGGATGGTTCTCGAAGGATGTCATATGCTGGCGGGCGCTCGCGCGCCCCGGCCGCGAAGCTGAGGACGACACCGCGCTCATGCGGCCAAGCATGCTGTCGTAGTCGCTGTCCCGCATAGGCTTTTCGTCCTGGCCCATGGCGGCTCACCCTTTCGTGGCGCTCTGCGGCGGGCTTGCAGCCTCGCCTGCCGCTTCCGCAGGGCCGCCGTCAGCAGAGCCCATCATCTCGCTCACGATATCGGTTGCAAATGAGGCGAGAGTGCGCTCGCCGCCGCCGACGACGCGAAGCTGCAGGCCGGTCAGGCGCTCCACGCTGATGACGAGCTCCAGCAGCATGAGGGAATCGAAGCCGGACTCGGAGAGCGGGCGGTGCGGATCGATCTGGTCCTCCGCCATGCGCAGGATCTGGGCGGCCTCCCGCCGAAGCGCCTTCAGGATGATGGCATGGGTCTGCGCGCGGCTCTTGCCCCGGATGGCGCTGTCGAGATCATCAAGGCTCTCGGCCTCGCCGCCATCCCGCCACAGGCCGAGCGCCGCATAGGCAGGGCTCTTGAGCAGCGCCAGCTTGGCCGCCGCCGGGCCGGGGGAGATCATCGTATAGAATTGCAGGGGATCGACCGCATCGCCCAGCGCCAGCAGCCGTCCCAGATGCGCCAGCGCCTCCGCAGCCCTGACCCCGATGACGCCGGTCGAGCGCTGCAGGCGCTCGCCCAACTTGCGGTCGCGGGCGATGAGGCCGACGTCCGATATCGCCCCCCAGCCGATGGCGAGGCCAGGTCGGCCCGATTGGCGACGGCGCCGGGCGAAACCTTCCAGATAGGCGTTGGCCGCCACATAGGCCGCCTGACCGGGACTGCCGATCACGGTGGTCGCCGAGGAATAAAGAACAAAGAAGTCGAGATCCTGATCGGCGGTCGCGGCGTCGAGGTTCAAGGCGCCGTCGATCTTGGTCTCAAGCACCGCACGCAGACGCGGCCCTTCAAGCCCGGCGATGAGCCCGTCATCGAGCTGCACTGCGGCGTGTATGACGCCGCGCAGCGGGCCATGGTCGCGCGCAAGGCGCAAGGTCAAGGCCTTCACCGCCTGCCCGTCGCGCACATCAAGCGCCTCGGTGAGCACGGTCACGCCAGAAGCGCGCAGCGTCTCCAGCTCGTCCTTCAGCGCCTCTTCGATCACGCCCCTGCGCGACGCCAGGACCAGCGTGGTCGCGCCCTTCCGCGCGAGCCATTGGGCCGTGGCGAATCCAAGGCCGCTCAGGCCCCCAACGATGAGATAAGCGCCAGGCCTGGCGTTGAAATCAGCCGCCATGCTGTCGGCGACGGCATATCTGGCGGGGCGGATGACGATCTTGCCGACATGTTCGGACGCCTGCATCGCGCGGAAGGCGGAGCCGATCTCATGCGCCTCGCAGATCTGATGGGGAAGCGGCCGCAACTGTCCAGCCGCGAACAATTCCACGAGTTCGCCCATGATGCGCTCGGCGCCCTTGCGGTCAAAGCTCAGGAACTCGTCGAGATCGACGCCCATATAGGTGATGTTGCGCACGAAGGGACGAAGGCCGAGGTGCGTATTGTCCAGAAAATCCTTCTTGCCGAGTTCGACGAAACGACCGAAGGGCTTCATCAGATCAAAAGTCGCGAGCATGGCCGCGCCATCGAGCGAATTGAGCGCGACATCGACGCCGCCGACCGCAGCGCGCACGGATTCGACGAAACGCTGGCCGCGCGAGTCGAAGACAAGATCCGCCCCCTGCGTGAGGGCGAGCCTGCGGCGGGCCTCGCTGCTCGCCGTGCCGATGACACGCGCGCCCGCGCGCCTGGCGATCTGGATGGCTGCAAGCCCCACGCCGCCGGCGGCGCCATGGATCAGCACGTCATCGCCCGCGCGCAGATGGGCGCGCTCGATAAGGCTGTGCCATGCCGTCGCGAAGGCGACGGGAATGGTGGCGGCGGCCTCGAGCGAAAGCGACGCGGGAATGGGCGTGAATTGCCAGGCGGGCGCCGTCACATGCGAAGCAAGGGCGCCGCTGGCGAAACCCATGACCCGGTCCCCGATGCTGAGCCCCTCGACCTTTTCGCCGACCCGCACCACGACGCCCGAACATTCAAACCCAAGGGAGGCGTTGGTGAGGCCGGCCTGTAGGATCTCGTCATCGAGCACCCCGAGCCCCACCAGCACATCGCGGAAATTCAGCCCCGTGGCCGCCACTTCGATCTCGATTTCGTCGGGCCGGGGCGCGATGCGGCGCTCCCTGATCCATTCGAAGCTCTCGACGCGCCCGGACTGGCGGAAGCGCAGCCGGCTTCGCTCCTCCGGCCCCAGCGGCGCGCTGGCCGACAGGCCGCGCCAGACGCGCTCGACGCTGACGCCATCGCCTCCAATGGAGATGTCGCGCTCGCCATGAGCCTGCGCAAGCACGCTGCGAAGATCCAGAGATTCGACGTCGCAGCCCACATGGATGAGGCGCAGGTCCACCGCCGGATATTCATTGATGGCGACCTGCGCAAAACCGCGCAGCGCGACGTCTTCCGGACGAGCGGCCCCGCCTGCTTCGGCTTTCGTCATCAGCAATACGGCGACCTCGCGCGATGCGCCGACGGTCAACTGCAGAATGTCCCTGAGGGTCTCGATGCGCCGGGCGACTTCCTCCGCCGCAGGAAGCCCGCATCCATGCGGAGCCACATAAACTGTCAGCGGCTCGTTGGCGGGAACGGAATCCATCCATTCCGCCAGGCCCGCGACAGCCGCCTCCGGATCAAGCAGCCCCGCGCCCTCCAGCCCCCAGGCTGCGATCAGCGCGGCGTCGTCCGCGATGACGAATTCGGTGCGGCTGACCTCCTCTTCACCTGCATATCCGGGCGGCGAGGCCTCGCCGGTGACGAGCGCCGCAAGGCCCCCGCCAAGCTCGGTGACCCCCAGCTCACGCACGCCGCATTGTTTGAGCGCGCTGACCGCGCGTCTGGACGAGGTCGGCGCGAGCGCAGGAAGGCCAGACGCGCTGTCGACGAACCACTCTTTCCAGACCCCAAGCAGGACATCCTGAAAGGCTTCCGCCAGAGGAAGCGCAATGAGGATGGTCGCGGCGGGCGCGAGCAGGCTGCAGGCTTTCTCCAGCATCGCCTGCGATCGGCCGACTGGGCCGGAGAGCGCGAGCCCGACCAGCGCGTCGAACGGCGCAGACCCATGCCGGGAATCACCCATGTTTTCGAGATCAAGCAGGGCGAGCGCGCTCAGGCCCCATGAGGCCTCGACCCCGTCCATCCGCGCTTTGCCGGACACGGCGACCGTCACCTCCGCGCGGCCGCTGTCCACCAATGGCGCAAGGACGCGCGCGAGCCCGGCCGACTCTGGCTCAAGAGCCAGAATGCGCAGCACGCGCCCATGATGCGCGCTGAGCTGGTCAAGCCCCTGCGTCAAGGCCGCCACGGAAGGGGCGAGCGCGCAGGAGGCGCTTGCATATCTGCGCAGAAGGGAGACGGGCGGGGCGATGAACTGGCCCGTGCGCAGGAGGGAGCCCGCCGCGCTCATGGCGATCGAAGCGGCCTGAATCTCGAAACTGGCCTCGGGATGACGCTGCATCAGCATGGACAGCAATGCGCCGGGCGCAGGCAGATCCAGCGGCTTCAGCGCGCTGCCCTCATCGAGCAGGCCGCCGTCAGCAAGCACAGTCACAAGAGACTCGAAATAGGGCTTCGCCGCCTCCGCGATCCCCGCATGTCCGCGCAAATCGGTCAGGCTGGCGGCGCCTGTCTCCTTCAAGGCGTCTTCAAGCGTGCGATGCGCAAGCGACAGGCAGAAGGCGCGCGTCAGGAGCCAGGCCTTGGGGGCCTCCCCCCCGCCAGGTCCATGCTGGACGGCGGCGAGGGCGCCTGACGACGATCCCCCTCCAAGCGCGATCGAGGCCCGCCGGAACGTGCGGTCATGGACGCTGGCTCTTGCGAACCATACGGCGCGCAGCACAGCCCCCTCGACGGAGGCGACAAGCGCGCCGTCCTCGCCAAGGAAATTGATCGACACCGTTTTATAGCGGTCTGTTTCGTGCGTGAGATGCGTGATCGCCTGATGGATTTTGGCGCCCGGCTCAAACACAGCGACCTTATGGAACCGCACCGGCAGATGCGCCTTCGTCTCACCATCACGCTGCGGCCGCGAAATGAACAGGCCATGGAACGCGGCATCGAACGAGATGGGGTTGAGGACGTGAACATCGGTGAAAGCGCCGAGCCCGCCCGCAGGCTGGTCGAGCCATGAATGGCTGGTGAATTCGTCGCGCTCGCAATGGCGCACAAGGCGGAACATCGGACCATAATCAAGGCCCGCACGCAGGGCTTCCGCGTAAACCGCGTCCGGCGTGTCGGCGCGCATCTCCTCCTTGATCGGCGGGGAAAGACGCTCCGCGCCAGCGCCCGCCAGAACCGTCAATCGCCCGCGCGCGTTCAGCAGCCACTTGTCCTCCGCGAAACGCTTGCGGCTCCAGATCTCGATGGTCTGCGTCGCTTCGGCGAAGCGCGTCGAGATTTCACGGGTCTCGTCGGCGCCGACGACCAGCGCGTTCAAAACATCGAAATCAGAAAGCGCGAGGGGAGCAGGGCCGTGAAGATCGCGGCCAGCCGCCAGCGCCATTTCAATGAGGCTTGATGCGGGCGCCACAATGACGCCATTGGCCCTATGGTCGCTGAGATAAGGCAGGATCAGCGGATCAAGCAGAGTGCGCCACTCCGGCGAGCCCTGCGCCATGCGCGCGCCAAGGAGGGGATGGCGCGGCTGGCTTTCGAACACACCGCCGAAGACCGTGAGGGCCTCCGCCGAATGGGTCAGCAAATGCCGGTCGCGCTGGAAGGGATAGCTTGGCAGGCGCACGGGCTCCAACGGGCCTGGCCCGGCGAGCGCGACAGGGTCGAACCCCGCGCCATTGGCGACGAGCTGGGCAAGGATGCGCAGCACGGGATCGCTGGCCGCCTCATCACTGCGGTTCAGCGTTTCGAAGACGCGGGCCGAGGCATGCGCGGCGCCGAACACATCGGTCAGGGGACCGGCGAGGATCGGGTGGGGCCCCACCTCGACGAAGAGATTGGCGCCCTGCTCAAGCGCGGTCGCGACGGCGTCCTTGAAGCGGACGGGCGAGCGGGCGTTGCTCCACCAATAAGCGGCGTCGAGGGCGGGTCCGCTGGTCACGCCGCCAGTCACGGTCGAAATGAATTTCGCCTGTCCTTCCATCGGCGCAAGATCGGCGAGCCCTTCGATCATGGAGGCGCGCAGCGGATCCATCGCAGCGGAGTGGAAGGGATAATCCAGATCCAGCTCGATGGATGCGATGCGCTTTTCGCGGCAGTGCCGCGCGAAGGCGCGGATCTCATCCTGCGGACCCACGACGGTCGTCGATGTCGGGCTGTTGAGCGCCGCGATTTCAATCTGCGCGCCCGCCGCCGCGATTTGCGCAGCAACGCTTTCATCGTCAAGGGCGGCGACCAGCATGAGCCCCGCGCCGCGCACCGTTTCCTGAAGCGTGCTGCGGTGTCGGACGATCTTCAGCGCCTGCTCACGGGTCAGGGCTCCGCAGCATTCTGCAGCCGCAACCTCGCCGATGCTGTGCCCCAGAACGAGCGACGGCGCCACGCCATACCGCGCGAGCGCCGCGACAAGCGCGGACTGGATGGCGAAAATGACGGGCTGGATGACAGAGGTTCGCCGGAACCGTTCGGCGTCGAGCCCCTCCTGCAGCGCCTGTGCGATGGACCAGCCGGAGAGGGGCTGAAAAAGCCCATCAATATCGTCGATCTCGCGTCGGAAAGAGGCGTTGGCCGCATAGGCGGCCTTGCCCATCTCCAGATGCTGCGAGCCATTCCCTGAGAAAATGAAGGCGCATTTGGCGACGCCGCGCTGCACGCCAGCGGCGAGGCCGGGACCGGCGACGCTGGATTGCGCGAACCCCCGCAGACGCTCGCCCAGGGCTTCGCGATCCTGCACGCCAGACGCGAGGCGGTGGCTCATCAGGGGTTGCTGATGCATGAGGGCCGCCGCAAGGAGCGGCGCCGAGGCGCCTGTCTCAAGCGCCTCGCTCATCTGCGACGCCCGCGCCTTGAGGGCCTCGGGGGTGGCGGCGGACAGAACCATCAGGGTCGGCAGATCCGCAGGAGCATCGGGGAGCGCAGCGCCTGCCACCAGGGTCGGCCGCATCATGTCGTCCGGCAGGACCGAACGCAGCACGGCATGGGCGTTGGTGCCGCCGAAACCGTAATTGCAGACGCCGGCGAAGAGCGCGCCCTCGCGCCTGCCCAGCCGCAGCGGCCCCTGCGCGACCCGCAGGTTAAGGTCGGCGAAATCAATCGATGGATTGAGGTTTTCCGAGAAGAGCGACCGTGTGAAAAGCCCCTGCTCGAGCGCCAGGCTCGTCTTCAGCAGGCTGACCATGCCCGAGGCGGATTCGAGATGGCCGACATTGGACTTCGCCGACCCGATCGGCAGCGCTGCATCGCGCTTGCGTCCGAGCGCCCGGCCGATCGCCATGGCCTCGACGGGATCGCCCACCTGGGTTCCCGTGCCATGCGCTTCAACGAAGGACAGCGCATCCGGCGTCACTTCAAGCGCGTCATAAAGCTCCTCCATCAGACGGCGCTGCCCCTCGCTCGAGGGAAGCGCGATGCCGGAGGTGCGGCCATCGGAGTTCAGCGCGCAGCCAAGAATGAAGGACCGTGCGCGCAGACCCAGCGCGGCGGCCTCATCGCCCCGCGCGAGCAGCATCGCCGCGCCGCCTTCCGAGCGGACATAACCATCCGCCTGGGCCGAGAAGGGCCGTGACAGGCCCGTCGGCGAGATCATCCGCGCCTGCGCGAAGCCAATGAAGGGAACCGGCGACAGGAGAAGGTTGACGCCCGCCACCACCGCAAGATCGATCTCGCCCGCATCAAGCGCGGCCATGGCCTGGTGTAGCGCCGCCAGCGAAGAGGAGCAGGCGGTGTCGATGGTGACGCTCGGCCCATGGAAATCGTAGACATAGGAAATGCGGTTGGCCAGGATCGAGAGCGAATTGCCGGTCATGAAATGGCTCTCGATGATGCTCGCATCGAGAGCGGCCGCCCCCTGGTAGTCGACATTGGAGGCGCCGACATAGACGCCGACCTTCTTCGCGCCCAGATGCGCTGGCGCGACGCCCGCATCCTCGAAGGCCTGCCACACGAGCTCCAGCAAAAGACGCTGCTGAGGGTCGGTCTGCGCGCCTTCGCGCGAGGACATGCCGAAGGGAATCGGATCAAACTCAAAGGGATCGTCGAGATAGCCGCCCGCGAAACTATAGGTGAAGCCGGGCGCGGGCTCGCCCTCGCGCAAGAAGCGCTCGACGCTCCAGCGACCCGTCGGCGCCTTGCGGATGACGTTCCGCTCCTCGACGAGAAGTCGCCAGAACGCGTCGAGGGAGGGCGCACCGGGCAGGCGACAGGAGGCGCCCACCATGGCGATGGGGCTTCGTCCCTGCTCAGAGCCGGTTGCTGGGCGCTTCGTGTTCAAGGAGAAACCGATCCGCTCATGGCGCGCCTATTTGCCGGACAGCCGATAGACGGCGGCTGACGCGCTGACGGGACCAACGACCTGCCCCATGAGCTGCAGCGCCTTTTCGAGGTCGGATGTCGGAGCATTGCTCACATACAGGACATCACCAACAAAGATCGGAAATTTCTGAGCGACGAACAGGCCGTCCGCCGTGCGGGCGTTGAGTTGATAAACGATCGGCGTCCGCCCGCCATCAGGCGCAGGCGGCAGATTTTCAATGATCTGCCGCGCCGTCTCGTAGGGCTCATACCGCAAGATGAAGACGCCTGTGGGGTCGGCGCGCTGGTCCAGAAGGCCGCCCGCCTTGGCCATGGCCTGCGACAGGCTGATCGCCTCCGCGTCGAAGGGGATCTCCGCATTGCGCCCGGTCGCGCCAAAGGCCACGAAAGTCTGGGGCTGACGGATGATCGTCACGATGTCATCGGGACGCATGAAGACGTTCTCGGCGGGATCCTGCACGATGCGGGACATGGCCACGCGCGCCGTCGCTTTGCCGCGAGTCAACTGAATGAATGTCTCGCTGACCGGAGTCCTGATCCCTCCGGCCGAAGCGATGACATCAAGGAGCCTGTCCCCCTTCGTCGACAGCGGCACGCGGGCGCCATTCGACACCTCGCCAGAGACCGTGACGGAATTGCTGACCGAGCGCGACACGGTGACAAGCGCCTGCGGCTGGATCGCCTTGCCCGCGAGCGCCTGTTCGATCGACGCCTGAACACCCGCGCTGTTCTGCCCTGCGACGCGAATGCGCCCGGCGTAGGGAACGGTGATTGAACCATCGCGACCGACCACTTGATCGGGAATCGTCGCGC
Organism: Beijerinckiaceae bacterium; assembly: GCA_947453205.1. Taxonomy (GTDB): domain Bacteria; phylum Pseudomonadota; class Alphaproteobacteria; order Rhizobiales; family Beijerinckiaceae; genus Terripilifer. Next base: position 18,206 of record CANGFT010000032.1, read on the forward strand.
TTTTCGATCCCGTCGAGAAACGATCGGTCACTAGCGCAGATGAAAAGAGGCCGCCGGCCGCCGCTTCCCAGATGGTGATGCTCAGGGAGTCGCCGACGCCGATCAGCGGATCGAGGGAGGGGCGTTGATCGCCAAAGCTCTTCACAAAGCTGTCGGCCTTTCGCCTCGACAAAATGGCGTTGACCCCCGGGGAAATGGTGACAAGCTCAAAACCGCCGCCGCTGGCGTCACGGGAATCCTGAACGATCTCGCCAACGCTGGGGCCTGCGGACGGCAGGGCGGAGCAGCCCGCAAGAAGGCCGAGGAAAGCCAGCGTCGGGAGCCTCCAGATCAAACTTGCACGCTCAGTCCGCATTTACGTTTCTTTCCACCAAAAATATCCTTTGAACACAACCCATATTCATTAAGAAACGACCAAGGCCGACGTCATACGCCCGCCTGGCCAGACCCCAGCCCCACGACGGACCAGATGCCCCTCGGAAGACGATGAATAATCTTTATCGGATTCCCGTCGGGGGGTCCACAATCCAATCAAGCGCAACAATAAACGCAACACATGTCATGAAATGAAAGCACACTCGTATTGTTGAAAATCCGCGCGGCGCCGCGTCAAAAATCCGGCGCCCCTGCGGGAGACTAAAAACCAAATATTTTCAGAATTTTAGCAGCCATCGCCGATTCAGAGGGAATGGCATGACATGTGCTTGAAGACACAGAGACAGCTTTTTAGTCTTTGGAGACTTCAGCCATGAACCGAGCCCTGCTCGTCGGCCTTCTGCTTCTGCCGCCGGTGACGGCTGGCGCCGCCGACGACCTCTACAAAAGGCCCAGGAAAGCGCCCGTTTCGGCGCCCGCCTACGACTGGAGCGGCGTCTATTTCGGCGTTCACTTCGATATGGCGAAGCAGCCAACGACCATTCAGTCCTCTGTCCAGCGCACGACGGGTTCGTATGACGCAGGCTCGCCCTACGGCTCCCTGAGCCTCAATTCACGCGGCCTGCAGGGCGGGGTTCATGTCGGCTACAACCATCAATTTGGGGCGGTTGTCCTCGGCTTTGAGGGCGATGGGTCGGTCGGGAGCGTCAAGGGTTCAAGAACCACGCAAGTTCCGGGGCTTCAGCAAATCGAAGCGAAATATGCAAGCGCGGACAAGTCCTACGTCTCCTTGCGCGGCCGTTTGGGTCTGGCCGCCGACAATCTCCTTATTTACGGCGCTTTCGGCGGCGCAATCAGGACAACTGAAATCGGGCGGACCCAATATGCGGTCGCTGGCGCAGAATTGGCTGTGGCGGATTATGCGACCGCCCCTGTCTTTACGGAGACGGCGACGAAGTCGCAAACAGGGCTCGTTTTGGGCGGGGGTCTCGAATATGCGTGGAGCATGGGCTGGTCGCTATCAGCTTCCTATTTCGTCACTCGCTGGGAGAAGGGAAAGGTCCAGACGCCGCGCGCTCTGGATTCGGTTTTCAGCTATACCGCCACTTCTGCGGCCAATGGCCGCGACCATCAGCTCAACGCGACGACCCAGACCTTCCGCCTCGGCTTGAATTACAAATTGTAGCCTGTCGAAAGGGCCCTTTGGTTCTTGCCGGAGCCTTTGCCCGGCAAGGATACAGGTTGCCATCGATCGCCATAAGTTAATGAAAAGTAAAGGAAAAGCGCAAAAACCTTAATGGCACGGAAATTGCTGTGTCCCGCGCAGACAAACAATCGGGAACCTGCCTAATGGTCAGCATCTCATCGGTTAGCGCTTCGTCGGCGACAAAGCCCGTTTCCTCGACCGCCACAACGACGACGACAAGCCCTGCCAAGCCTGCCACGGCCAGCGTCTCGGTTTCCATTTCTGCGGCTGGTCAGTCGATTTCCGCTCTGGCCTCGATGGCGACCAATGTGTTGCGGTCCATGAGCACGACACAGATCGCGGCTCTCACGACCGCGCAGATTCAGGCGCTCTCCGTCAAGCAGCTCCCCGCCCTCACCACGATGCAGATCCACGCCCTGACCACAGCGCAGATCAATGCCCTGAGCTCAAAGCAGCTTGCATCCTTGACGATACCGCAGGTCCAGACCCTCGATGAGGATCAGGCGGCGGCGATGAGCACAAGCGCGATCGCGGGACTGACGGTCTCCGAGATTGTGGCGCTCCAGACCGCCAGTTTCGCGGCTTTGACGACGGATCAGTTGGGGGGGCTCACCGCCAAGCAGCTTGTGGCGCTGACGCCGAGCCAGATTCACTCATTGGATCCCGACAAGCTCAACAAAATCGCCACGTCCGCCATGTCGGGCTTCACCACCAGTCAGATTGTGAGCTTCACGAGCGACCAAATCGAAAAGCTTACGTCTGGTCAGGTCGCCCAATTGACGGCCAAGCAATTGGCGGTCCTGACGACGCCGCAGATCCAGGCGATGACGACCGAACAAATTCATGCGCTGACGGACAAGCAGATCGCCGCTCTCACCACAGAAGAGATGGCCGCCTTTTCTGACGAGCAGTTGGCCGCCATTGCAACAGGCGCCATCAAGGGGCTGAGCGCGGCCGACATCACAGCCATCGACACGATGAATTTCGATGGCTTCACCACCGACCAGATTGCCCAAATGACGGCCAAGCAATTGGCTGGATTGACATCAAGCGAAATCGGCGGCTTGGAAGACGCGCAAATTCAGGCCATTGCGACCTCTGCGCTCGCTGGCCTGACCACCGCTCAGCTTTCGTACTTCACCGCAGATGAGATGGACGAGTTCTCATCCGGGCAAATCAAGGCGATGAGCGCGCTGCAGCTGAGCTCATTGCGGACAGATCAAATCTTGGCGCTGGCCTCAGATCGGATCAATGCTCTCTCCAGCAAGCAGATCGCCGCTCTGACGACCACGCAATTCGCCGTGCTGACGGATGAGCAAACGGCGGCCATCGCCACGGAAGCCATCAAGGGAATCGAAACGCAAGATCTTGCGATGTTGGACCCCGACAGCTTCGCCGCTTTCACCACTGCGCAGATGTCCGGCTTGACCTACAAACAGATCAACGCTTTGACATCGGACGAAATCATCAACCTCGATCCGCAGCAGATACAGGCGCTGACGACATCGGCCATCGCAGGCCTCAGTCCGCTCAACCTCTCATACTTCACGTCGGACGAAGTCGCCGCCCTGACCACGGGACAGATCCGCGCGCTGACCCCGGCGCAAGTCAGCAACTTGATGATCCCCCAGATCACCGCCATGACGACTGATCAGATCCATGCTCTGTCCGACAAGCAAATGGGGGCGTTGCAACCTGCTCAGATCATGAATCTGGCGGAAGATCAGGCGAAAGCCATCGACCCCCTCTCGATCAAGGGCTTCTCCGCCGCCGGCATCGCAGCTTTCGATCCCGAGAGTTTCGCGGCTTTCACCTCGGCTCAGATCAACGCGCTGCTTCCCAAGCACTTGCGCGCCCTCAGCACTGCGGAGATCGCCGCTCTGACGACCGATCAGATCAAGGGGATCAACGATGGATATATCGGCGCATTCGACAGCGCCCAGATCGCCGCGCTCGCTCCAGAGACCGTAGCCGAACTGACCACCAACCAGATCCAGCATCTGACCGGCGATCAGATCTCTTTCCTGGCGACCGATCAAGTCCAGGCGTTGAAGACCGACCAGATCAGCGCTCTGCTTCCGAAGCAGGTGGCAAGAATATCAGAGGAGCAGTTGGCAGCTCTCTCAGAAGACCAGTTGAACGCGATCCTGTAACATCCCCAACATCGCCACGTCGTTTCATCGATTGTCCAAAATCCGCCTTTCCAGCACAAGCTGGAAAGGCGGTTCATGCGTTGCGGCCCCCCTTCATCACCGGATGCAGCTTTCTTCCCGGTCGATGAGAGACAGACCTGTTGTTCGTCCGGGCTGAAATATGGTTAGATGGGCGGGTTCATGGGAAGCGCGCGATGATGGAGGAACCAAGCGCATGGCGACTGATCGCGTCAGCCGATCCTGCGCTGTTCGGCATCGTCTATCTATCCCTTAAAATCAGCCTCAGCGCCGTTGTGGCGGCTGGGCTCATGGGTTTTCCCCTGGGCGCTCTTCTCGCCTTCACCTCCTTTCCCGGACGCGGCGCCCTCATTGTGCTGACCAACGCCTTCATGGGGCTGCCCCCTGTCGTGGTCGGCCTCTGCGTCTTCCTCGCCCTGTCGCGCAGCGGGCCCCTGGGCTCGCTCGGGCTGCTCTTCACGCCGACCGCCATGATCATCGCGCAGGCGATCCTCATCACGCCGATCATCGTGGCGCTCACGCGGCAGACCATCGAGGATCTCTGGAGCGAATATCGCAACGAGCTTCTCGCCATGGGCCTGTCGCCCCTGGGATGCCTCCTGACGCTTCTCTACGACGCGCGCATCAGCCTGCTGACGACCCTGCTCGCCGGTTTCGGGCGCGCGGCGGCTGAGGTCGGCGCGGTGATGATCGTCGGCGGCAACATCGAGGGCTTCACCCGCACGATGACGACCGCCATCGCGCTGGAGACCTCCAAAGGCGACCTGCCGCTCGCCATGAGCCTTGGTCTTCTGCTCATCCTCATCGTCATCGGCGTCAACGCCAGCACATGGCTGCTCAGCGCCTTGGCCAGACGCAGGATGGGCTGACATGGCCATCGCCAACCTTCCCCTGATCCTGCGCAACGTCAGTTATCGCGTGGGCGAGCAGAAGCTTCTCGACGATGTCTCCCTGACCGTCTCCAGCGGCGCGCCCACAGCCATCCTCGGGCCCAATGGCGCCGGCAAAAGCACTCTGCTCCATATCGCCATGGGCCTGATGCGGCCCACCTCTGGATCCATATCCTGGGGCGGATGCAGCGAAACGACGCCCCATCGCCGGGCCATCGTCTTTCAGCGCCCGGTCATGCTGCGGCGCACTGTGCGGGGCAACATCATCTTCGCCCTGGCGCAGACAGACTGCCCGGCGGAGGCCCGCGAAGGGCGCCTCCAGTCTCTTCTCGAGAAAGTCGGCCTCACCGCCCTTGCGGACCGGCCTGCGCGGCGCCTGTCCGGCGGGGAGCAGAAGCGCGTTGCGCTGGCCCGCGCCCTCGCGCGCGACCCCGATCTTCTGTTGCTGGACGAACCGACCGCTGACCTTGATCCCGCCGCCACCCGCGCCGTCGAAGCGATCATCGCCGATGCAGCCGCTGCGGGCATGAAGATCCTCATGGTCTCCCATGACGCCGCGCAGGTCCGGCGTCTTGCAGGCGACATACACTTCCTCGTGAACAGCCGCTTGCGCGAAAGCGCGTCGGCGGCCACATTCTTCAGCGAGACCGCATCGCCATTGGCGCAAAGCTTCTTGCGCGGCGATCTATTGACGGAGACCACCCCATGAAGAAGCTCATTCCTGCCCTCACGCTCCTCGCGCTGACCCTGACGGGCGCTGCGGCGCAGGAGAAATCCATCACGATCGCCTCCACCACCTCGACGCAGGATTCGGGGCTCTTTTCCCATCTGCTGCCGATCTTCAAGGCAAGGACAGGCATCGATGTGAAAGTCATCGCGCAGGGCACGGGGCAAGCGCTCGACACGGGACGGCGCGGGGACGCGGATGTGCTCTTCGTGCACGCAAAGCCGCAGGAAGAGGAGTTCGTCGCCCAGGGCTTCGGCGTCGCGCGCTTCGATGTGATGTATAACGATTTCGTGCTGATCGGCCCCGCAAGCGATCCGGCGGGGCTCAAGGGTTCGAAGGACATTGCGGCGGCCCTCGTCAAAATTCAGACGCAGGGCGCGCCTTTCGTGTCACGCGGCGACAAGTCCGGCACCCATGCGGCGGAGCTTGCGCTCTGGAAGGAGGCGGGCGTCGACCTCGGCGCGAAGCGCGGCGCCTGGTATCGCGAGATTGGTCAGGGCATGGGCGCGGCGCTCAACACCGCCAAAGCCATGGAGGCCTATGTGCTCGCTGACCGCGGCACATGGATCTCCTTCAAGGGCAAGGAAGGCCTGACCATCGCCGTCGAAGGCGACAAGCGGCTCTTCAACCAGTATGGCGTCATCCTCGCCAATCCCGCCAAATTCGCATGGGTGAAGAAAGAACCGGGCCAGGCCTTCATCGACTATGTGCTGTCCGACGAAGGTCAGAAGACCATCGCCGATTACAAGATCGAGGGTCAGCAATTGTTCTTCCCCAACGCGAAGCGCTAGGCCCCATGGCGCCATCGGACCAGCAGCAGGGCGCGCTGACGTCGTTGGAGGACGCGCGGGCCCTGCTCATGGCGCGGCTGCGCCCTGCCGAACCCGTGCTCATGGCGCTGGACGCCGCCGCTGGATGCATTTGCGCTGAACCGCTGGCGGCCCCGGCCCATCCGCCGCAGGCCTATGCCTTGCGCAGGGGTTGGGCGGTGCGGGCGGATGAGATCGTGGGGGCGTCGAATTATGCGCCGGTCCTGCCGGCAAGGGAGCCCCTGGCGATCGAGGCTGGCGACTGCCTGCCGCCGGGCTATGATTGCGTGATCGAACCCTATGGGCTCGAGCGCATCGGCGCCATGGCGCAGGTCGTGGTGGAGGCGGCGCCGGGCGCTAATGTGCGCCGCCCCGGCGAAGACGCGCAGGCGGGACAGGTTCTCCTCGCGCCCGGCCATCGCCTGCGGGCCAGCGATCTCGCCTGCGCCGCGCTGCTGGGGGTGGCGCAGATCCGGGTGCGCCAGCCCCATGTCGCCATCGTGGAGGCGCCGGGGCCTGATGGCGCGCAGGTCACAGGCGATTTTCTGGCGCGGGCCATCGCCGCATATGGCGCCCGCGTGAGCGTCAGGCGGAGCGCCGACCGCTCTGCGCCAGCCCTGGAGGCAGCCCTGATGGGAGCGAAGGCCGATCTCATCCTCCTGATGGGCGGGACGGGCTCAGGCGCCGGCGATCACGCCATGGCGGCGCTGCGCCTGTGCGGCGAGGTTCATCTTCATGGCGTCGCGCTTGCGCCCGGCCATCCCGCCGTAATCGCAAGTGTGGCGGGGACAGTCGTGATCGCCATGCCCGCGCTCTTCGAACAGGCCTTCGGCCTCTGGCTTGGCCTTGTGCGTCCGGCCCTCGACCATCTGACGCTGCGCGCGCCCTCTTCACCCCTGCGGCTTGCGCTGACGCACAAGATCGCCTCGCGCGTCGGCCTCGCCGAGGTTGCGCTGCTGCGCCAGGAGGGCGATCGCTTCACGCCCCTTGCGGTGGGCGACCTGCCCCTGCAATCTCTTTGCACCGCAACCCATGCCGCGATCATCGCGGCGGGCGCGGAGGGTCACGCCGCAGGGGAGCTTGTCGCAGCCCTTGCGCTTGGCGGCGCGGAGTGAGGGGCATGAGCGCAGGCGCAAAGACGCAAGACCAGTTTCTCTCGATCCTGTCGCGCGATGAGGCGGCGGCGCGGTTCGACGCCGCGCTCTTCCCGCGCGTCCTGCGCCACGAAAGGCTCGCCCTGACCGATGCGCTGGGCCGCGCCGTGGCGCAAGACGTGGTCGCGCCCACGGACGCCCCGCCCTTCGACCGCGCCAATGTGGACGGCTTCGCCCTGCGCGCCGCTGATGTGACCGGCGCCAGCGAGGGAACGCCCATTCGCCTGTCGCTCAATGGGGAGATCATCGCCTGCGGGGTTGCGCCGGGCCTGCGGGTGACCGAGGGGTCCGCCACGCCGATTGCGACCGGCGGCCCCCTGCCCCGCGGCGCCGATGCGGTCGTGATGATCGAACAGACGCAGCCCGCAGGACATGACGCCATCGAACTGCGTCGCCCTGCGACGCCCGGCCAGTTCGTCTCATACGCAGGGTCCGACATGGCGCGCGGCGAAACGCTGGTGCGGGCGGGGAGCCTCATCAGCGCCCGCGAAATCGGCATGCTCGCGGCCTGCGGCATTGGCGCGCTCGATGTCATCGCAAGGCCGCGCGTCGCCATTCTCTCGACAGGCGACGAGCTTGTTCAACCGGGCGGCCGTCTCGGCCCCGCGCAGATCCATGACGCCAATGGCCCGATGATCGCCGGCGCCGTCGCCGAGAATGGCGGCGACCCCCTGTTCCTCGGCGCCATCCACGACGACGAATCCGCGCTCGAAAAGGCCATGCGCGAGGCGCTGACGAACGCCGACATGCTGCTGCTGTCGGGCGGCACCTCAAAGGGCGCGGGCGACCTCACCTATCGCATCATCGCGCGGCTGGGCGCCCCCGGCGTCATCGCCCATGGCGTTGCGCTCAAGCCCGGCAAGCCGCTCTGCCTCGCGGTCTGCGACGGCAAGCCCGTCGTCATTCTGCCGGGCTTTCCGACCTCCGCCATGTTCACCTTCCACGACATGATCGCCCCCGTCCTGCGGCGCATGGCGGGCCTGCCGGCGCGCGCCGAATCGAAGGTGACGGCGCGGCTGCCGGTGCATGTGGCGTCCGAGCTTGGCCGCACCGAATTCGTGATGACCGCCCTCGTCGATGGCCCCGAGGGCCTGCTGGCCTATCCCACGGGGAAAGGCTCGGGCGCTGTGACCTCCTTCACCCAGGCCGACGGCTTTGTGAAGATCGACGCCCTCGCCGACCATGCGCCCGCTGGCGCTCAGGTGGAGGTGACGCTCTTCAGCCCGAATCTGCGGCTGCCCGACCTCACGATCATCGGCAGCCATTGCACGGGGCTCGACCTCATCACCGGGCCGCTGATGGCGGGGGGACGGCAGGTGCGGGTCATCGCGGTCGGCAGCCTCGGGGGCCTCGCCGCCGCAAGACGCGGGGAATGCGATCTCGCGCCCATTCACCTCTTCGACGACAAAAGCGAGGCCTATAACCAGCCCTTTCTGAGCGAGGGGCTTGAGCTGATCCCCGGCTGGCGGCGCATGCAGGGCATCGTCCATCGGCGCGACGATCCGCGTTTTGAAGGGCTGGACGCGCGCGCCGCCGTCGCAAAAGCCCTCCTCGACGACACATGCCTGATGGTGAACCGCAATCAGGGCGCGGGCACGCGCATCCTGCTGGACCGGCTGCTTGGCGGCGCAAGGCCCGAGGGCTACTGGAACCAGCCGAAATCGCACAATGCGGTGGCCGCCGCCGTGGCGCAGGGGCGCGCGGATTGGGGCATGACCATCGCGCCCGTCGCACAGGCCTATGGCCTTGGCTTCGCGCCCTTCGCCGAAGAGCATTATGATCTTGCGCTCGTCGCCGCGCGTCGGGAAAAGCCCGCCGTTCAGGCTTTTCTGGACCTGCTGCGCAGCGCTGAAATCCGCCAGGCGCTCACTGCCGCCGGCTTCCGCCCGGCCTAGGGCGCGAGCGCGGCGAGGGCCTCAGCATCCGACAGGTCATCGGGCGTATTGGCGTTGAAGAAGGGGTCGACGGGCGTCGCGGGCCACTGGGTCGTCGCCAGCCTGTGGCGGGCTGTCCAGCGGCCGACCTTGCGGCACTGCTCGACCACGAGCGCATGGCGCAGCTCATCACGCAGGGAGACTTTCCAGAGGCCGATCACGGGATGGCTCTGGCCGCCGCTCGCCGCCACCGCCAGATCCGCCTGCATGGCCAAGCGGTCCGCCTGCAGGCGCGCCACAAGATCGCGGGGCAGGAAGGGGCAGTCCGCCGCCACGCTCGCGACCCACTCGACGCCGGGATGATGCGCCGCGCACCAGTCGAGCGCCGCCAGGACTCCCGCCAGCGGCCCGGCGAAATCCGGCACATCGTCAGCCACGACCGGCAGGCCATAGGACGTGAAGCGGGCGGGATCGCCATTGGCGTTGAGGATGAGGGCGGCGCACTGGGGTTCGAACCGTTCGATCACATGGTCGAGGATCGGGCGCCCCGCGATCCTGCGCATGGTCTTGTCGCCGCCGCCCATGCGCCGCGCCAGACCGCCCGCCAGAATGACCCCGAGCGTGGCGAGCGGCTCAGTCATCCTGCCCCGCCGCATCGCGCATCTTGAGATAATCTTCCGTGGTCATGATCGGCGGGCGCTGCGGCGCGCCATAGGGATCAAAGCCCTCGTTCATCACGGCTTCGACGCGGCATTTCTCGCACATGCGCACCACATCCACCCGGCGCGCGTTCTCGCCGCTGAACATCCAGTGCTTGCCCGCGAGCCTGGACGTGATCTTGTCGATCATGCTTTTGGTCGCGAAAGGCGTTCCACAGCCGATGCAGCAGAAGGGCTCCTCCTCCTTGAGGAGGCGCGCAGGCTCGCGCCAGGCGTTGAAATCAATCTGCGGCTTCAGCTTGATGACCTTTTCCGGGCAGGTGGCCGCGCAAAGGCCACATTGCACGCAGGCGCTTTCGGTGAAGCGCAGAAGGGGGCGCTCGGGATCATCGCCCAGCGCGCCCGTGGGGCAGGCGGTGACGCAGGAATGGCAGAGCGTGCAGCCCTCCGCATTCACCTCCAATCCGCCGAATGGCGCGCCCTGTTCCAGCGCGATCACATCGACAGGGCTCGGCGCGGCGACATGCAGCTCGCGCATCATCGTCTCAAGCACCGGACGCTTGGAGCCACGCGGCTCGATTTGCGCGGGACGCGCAGATGGCGTGCCCTGCGGCAGGGCCTTCAAACGCTCCAGCAACTGATCGGGATCATCGGTCTCGATGATCTGCAGGACATCCCGGCCATAGCCGAGCCCGGCGACGATGGCGCCGCTCATGTCGGCCATGCTGCGAAGCCCGGCGATATCATGTTTGGGCTTGGCGCGCGTCAGCAGGGCGAGGCCGCTGGCGCCGAAGGCGAAGGCGCCGGTCATGACCTCCGGCCCGACCTGCGTCACCTCATTGAGCCGCAGCGGCAGCACATGGGCGGGCAGGCCGTCGCCAAACCGGGCGAGCGCGTCGATCAGGGCCGCGCCATGGTCGCCGTCATGCAGAAGCACGATGGGCGTCCGCCCGCCTGCGGCGCGATAGGTCGTCAGCAGCGCGCGCAACCGCCGCAGCACCGCATCCGCCGGGGGCAGCGCATAGGAGGCGGCGCCGGTCGGGCAGACCGAAGCGCAGGAGCCGCAGCCCGCGCAAATCTCGGGATTGATCTTCACATGATCGCCATCGGGCGTGATGGCGCCGGTCGGGCAAAGATCAAGGCAGCGCACGCAGCCAGTGATCTTCGAGCGCGAATGGGCGCAGACGCCTTCGTTGAAATGGATGAAGCGAGGCTTGTCGAAGACGCCGACGAGCTGGGCGGCCTCCGCGATGGCCTTCTCAACCGCCGCCTTGTCGCGCGGATCGGCGCGCAGATAGCCCGGCCGCAGGTCCGCAGCAGGAAAGAGCGCGCCATAGCCGCTGAGGTCGAGAATGATGTCGCAGGTCGATGTCGCGCCATTGCGGGCGGCGCCGAAGTTGAGGCGCGCGCGCGAGCTTGGCGCAGGCAGGGCTGTTTCATCGACGGACAGTTCGAAGGCGCCGAGCACGCCGCTGGCGTTGCGCACATGGCCCTGAATGATCGGAAAATCCCGCGCCGCAGGCGCCGCCACATCGCCCGGCCGAGACAGCATGACGGTCACGTCGAGACGGTCCGCGAGCCTGCGCCCCGCCTCGACCGCCAGTTCATCGCGGCCATAGATCAGGATCACCCCCTCGCTCTTGAGGGTCACGGCCTGTATGGGCGGCATCTCCTCGCGCGCGGCGGCGATGAGGGCCGCAGCCTTGGGGCCGCTGTGCGCGGCCTCGCTCGACCATCCCGCGGCTTCACGAATGTTCACAAAGCTGAGAGGCGCGTCGGCGCCGAGGTCTTCGGCGACTTCCTGGAAGAGCGCGGCCTCCTGCGTGCAGGCGATGGTGATGGGCGTCGCCTCGGCGAGCGCGTCTTTCAGCAGATCAAGCTGCGCGCCGCAAAGCTGGTCGGCGCGCGCAAAGCAGCTGACGCCAGCCTTTTTCAACGCCGCCTCATCAATCGGCATCGTCTTTTCGCAGGAGCAGACAAACAGACGGGATTCGACGCCGCTCATTCCAGTTCTCCCGGCGCCATGCGCCCAAGCAATTTGCTGACCGACGAATATGCAGGCTAAGTCGGGTTTCTCTACCCTATTCGCGAAGCACCCGCTATCCTTATCAAAATTCGCAACCGAGCTTGACCACCGATGCCGCTCGCCAAACACAGCACGCCCGCCAAGCACAGCACGCTCGACCTGCCCCCCGGCTTCACCGAACTGAAGCTGCGTGAACTCGGCGACGCCTATGCCCATGCCTGCGCCATCGCGCAGGCGCAGGGGGCGGGCGCGCTGGTCTGGGTTGGGCGTTATGACCTCGTGGAGTTCGCCGTGGTGCTGGAGCCGGATGAGCCGCTTGCGGGCGCACGCCGCGCGCATTTCGCAGCCATGAACGCGATTGGCGACGCCATCGCCGCCCATTGCCCGCCCGAGCGCGACGTGGCCTTCGCCTGGCCCGACACGGTGCTTTTCGACGGCGCGCTGATCGGCGGCCTGCGCCTCGCCTGGCCGCAGGATTGCGCGGAAGACCAGATCCCCGACTGGCTCGTCGTCGGCGTGATGCTGCGCGCCGCAGACCTCAGCCATGTGGACACAGGCCTCGTGCCCGGCAGCACATCGCTGCTTTCCGAGGGCTTTGAAATGCTGGATTGCGAAGCCATCATCGCCAGCTTCACGCGCCACCTCATGACCCACTTCGACCGCTGGAAAGAGAAGGGCTTCAAAGCCGTGGCCCAGGATTTCTTCGCGCGCCTGCCCCCCGGCAAGGCGGGCGAACGGCGCGCCATCGACGGCGACGGCGACCTGCTCGTCCATGCGCCCCTGGACACTGGCGCCGCAAGGCGATCCTCATTGGTCGAAGCGCTGAAGCAGGCGGCATGGCTCGACGCGCAGCATGGCGCGCCAAGGCTGAGATGACGAAATGACGAAGCTCCCCCGCACGATCCGGCTCGACCCGTCCGACACCTTCATTTTCGAACAGGCGGCGGCGCCCGGCGAATGGGCGGCCTCCGGCTCCTTCGCCTTCCTCCACCGCGAGCCCTCCATGCTCACGCGCAAGGAGCGCACGGCGCTGCGGTCGGGCTTTCTGGGGCTTTCCTCCTTCGGCTGGTCGACCCTGTGCGTCGTGGTCGAGGCCAGCGTCGAAGAGCGCGCGGACGCCGTGGAGCGACTGGCGACCTATCTCATGGAAGCCCATGGCGCGCCCTCGCGCGAGCTTGCGCTGATGGCCGCGGAGGAGGAGATCCAGTTCGCGGAATCCCTCTGCAATCATCCCGTCCAGACCATTCTCGCGGTCCAGCGCGATGTTGAGGACACCGGCGAGATCCGCGAAAGGTTCCGCACGCTGCATGCGCGCGACCGCTCAGGCGATCCCGATCCCCTGCACGCCAATCTGCGCGCCTTCACCATCGTAGAAGACAAGGGCGAGAGCGCAGATCCGGTGGACGAGGTGGATCTTCACGCATTCCTGAAGACGGATCGCACATGAGAGAGTTCTGGGTTTCCTCCGGCCACCACCTGACCCGCCGCGCCGAACATGGCGGGCTCATGGTCACGCCCGAACTCATCATGGCCTGGCTCGCGCGGCCGGAGCTTGCGCCCCCGCAGGACGCCTGCGCGGCGGAGCGGGCGCTCCATGCGGCGCTGCTGCAAGAGCCCCTGCGCCCGGTCGCGCCCAGCGAAATCGCCGCCATGGCGGATGCCGACGCGCGCGAGAACTGGACCTTCATGATGGCCTTCCGGGACCAGCTCCTGAGCGCGCGGTCGCTGGAGGGGGCCTATCTTGAGCTCGCCCGCAAGGGCGCCAGCCACCTGCCGCCGATCATGCTGGGCCAACTCTGCCACCTCGTGCTGCGCAATGCGCTCGAGGGCTGCGACGACCCCTTCACCCTGCGCGCCGCGGAGCTCTTCTTCCGCCCCCAGAAGGCCGCCCTGCGCGATGGCCTCCTGTTGCTGGCTGATTGTGAAGTGGTGGAGGCGCAAGAGGCCTATGCGCGCGACGCCCATCACTCGCCCCTGACGGCGCTGCTGACGGATGTGCCGGAATTCGGCAATCTCGATGTGATGGATGGCGAGAACGCCTGGACCTACTGGTCGCGCTCGGACGCCCATAGCATGATCATGAATCTCGGCGGCGACGCAAAGGCCCGCATGGGCCTCGCCCAGGCCATCGAACGCTGGATCGCCCATATGGCGCAGATCGAGGTCAAGGTGGAGCCCATCGCCCGCATGGAGGATGACGACTGGCGCTGGTTCATCGGCCTCGACAGCCACGGCACGCGCATCGGCAACGCGCTCTGGAATGGCGAGGCCGTCGCGCCGGGCATGGCGGAGCGCATCGTCACGCTGATGCGCATGACCTTCATCGACGAAAGCCGCCTGCGGGCGGACATGCGGGGCAAGCCGGTCTATCTCATCGGCGCCATGGACCATGAAAATGTCTGGCGCATGAAGCCTCAGAACCTCCTTGTCGGACTGCCGCTGATCGAAGGCGAACCCTCATGAATGACGGCGCAGAAACCATCCGGGAGATTGGCGTGGTGCTCGCGCGCCGCAAGGTCGACCATCCCTGGGCCAACCATGTCTGGGTGGCCCATGCCGCGCTCTATCCGCCGCCCGAGACGCAGGCCGGAACCGTGGTCTCCGCCGACGACACGCTGACGCTGGTCTATGCTGGTCCGGCGACGGTCGAGCTTTTTGTGAGTGAGACAGGCAACTATCGCGACAACCTCCAGTCAGGGTCGCCGTCCCTGTGGATCGCCGCCCGAACGCGCAGCGATGGGGGCACGCCGGAATTTGTGCGGGTGACCGCAGACCCCACGGAGGGCGAGGCCTATTTCGAGTCCGGCAGCGACGTGGTCGCAGCCCTGCCGATGGCGCCTGACCTCGTCGAATGGGTCAGCGCCTTCGTGGCGGCCTATCATGTCGAACGTGAGTTCCTGAAGCGCAAGCGCGACCGCAAGGATGGCGGCAGTCGGCATGATGGAGGCAAGCCTGCCGGGGGCGGGCATGGTGGGGGCGGTGGGCCATGAGCGACGAAGACTCCTTCCTCGCCCGCTGGTCGAAGCGCAAGCGCGTCGCCCTCGCGCCGCAGCCAGACGAGGCTCAGGCGACCAGTCCGAAGGCCCCTTCAGCGGAAGGCGCGGAGGAGCCCTTCGATCTATCGGCCCTGCCCGATCTCGAAACCCTGACCGGCAAGTCCGATCTCTCGGCCTTCATGCACAAAGCCGTGCCCGAGGCGCTGCGCAACGCGGCCCTGCGCAAGGTCTGGGCGCTCGACCCGTCGGTGCGCGACTATGTGGGCGAGGCGCTCGACTACGCCTGGGACTGGAACAGCCCCGGCGGCGTTCCCGGCTTCGGGGAGGCCATCGCCAGCGAGGAAACGCTCGCTTTCGTGCGGAATTTGCTGGCCGGGCCGAACGACAACGAAAATGTGATCGACGGGGCTGCGGCCCAAGGCGAGCGCCCTTCCGCCTTCGCCAATGACTCCGACGAAGGGCCGCAGACGGTCGCGGCCGTCGAGACCACACATCAAACAACTGAAAATACTAAATTTATTGAGGCCCGTGAGGCCACAGCCCCGCACCCCGAGGCCCCGGCTCCCGCGCCGCGTCGGCATCGACACGGCGGCGCCTTGCCCGGCTGAGCCTCACCGCTGGCCTGACAGCCCTATTTGACGAAGGTTTTATGTCAGAGGCGCTTTGGACTAGTCCAGTTGTGTGCCATATAATCTTCCGCAGAAACGTGGTTCAGGAGAGGTCATGCCCCTGGATGGAAGCATCGACGAGATCGATGTCCTTCGAGGCTCGGAATATGCCCTGCTTTCCGTCCTTCTCGGGGCGGCGCCGAGCCATGATCTTCTGACACAGATGACAGGTCTGCGCGGCGACGCGACGCCTCTTGGGCTGGCCCATATCGCCCTGGCCGACGCCGCCCGAGCAGCTCAGCAAACCGCCGTCGAACGTGAATATTTCAACCTCTTCATCGGCCTCGCCCGTGGCGAGCTGCTGCCCTATGGCTCCTGGTACCAGACCGGCTTCCTGCACGAGCGCCCCCTCGCCCGCGTGCGCGAGGATCTTGCGGCGCTGGGCATTGAACGCGACGGGCCGGGCAAGGAGCCCGAGGATCACATCGCCATTCTCTGCGAGGTCATGGCGGGCATGGCCCAGGGTCGTTTCGAAGCGGACCTCGATGCGCAGGCGCGGTTCTTCGAGCGTCACATCGAGCCCTGGGCGGCCCGCTTCTTCGCCGATCTCGAGGTCTGCGCCGCAGCCACTTTCTACAAATCGGTCGGTCGTCTTGGCCGCACCTTCATCGAACTCGAGGCGGAAGCCTTCAAGCTGCCTCGTTGAACCGGAGCCTTGCGTCATGACCGAGTCTGACCAGAAACGCGACACACAAGTGATGGATCGGCGCAGCTTCTTCCGCGCTGGCGGGGGCGTCGCCGTGTCGGCCGCCGCCGCCGTTCTGCCGACGCAGGACGCCGAAGCCTCGGAATCGCGGGAGGAGCGCCTCAAGGCGCGCTACCGCGAGAGCGAGCATGTCAAAGCCTTTTATCGCGTCAACCGGTACTGAGGGAGCCGATCGATGCTGACCAAGAGAAGAGACGCAGCCTCCAGCCGCGCCCGCCTGCAGGGCGTCGCCGCGGGCCTCGCATCCGGCGTTCTTGACCGCCGCAGCTTCCTGCGCCGCTCCGGCCTTGCGGCGGGCGGCGTCGCGGCGCTGGGCGGCCTGACGCTCGGCTCCGTGCGCAAGGCGCAGGCCGGGCCGGTCGTCGCCGATGTTAAAATCGACCGGAAGAAGAACATCTGCACCCATTGCTCCGTCGGCTGTTCGGTCATCGCCGAAGTGCAGAACGGCGTCTGGGTGGGGCAGGAGCCGGCCTGGGAAAGCCCGATCAACCGCGGCTCCCATTGCGCCAAGGGCGCCTCGGTGCGCGAGCTCGTGCATGGCGACCGGCGCCTGAAATATCCGATGAAGCTCGTCAACGGCGAGTGGACCCGGGTGAGCTGGGACGTGGCGATCAACGAGATCACCGCGAAGATGGGCGAGATCCGGGACAAGTCCGGCGCGGATTCGGTCTATCTGCTGGGCTCCGCCAAATTCTCCAATGAAGGCGCCTATCTCTTCCGCAAATTCGCGGCCTTCTGGGGCACGAATTCGGTCGACCATCAGGCGCGCATCTGCCATTCGACGACGGTGGCGGGCGTGGCCAACACCTGGGGCTATGGCGCCCAGACCAACAGCTACAACGACATCCGTAATTCCAAGACCATCATCTTCATGGGCTCCAACGCCGCCGAGGCCCATCCGGTCTCGCTCCAGCATGTGCTGACGGGCAAGGAGACCAACCGCGCCAACATGATCGTGCTCGATCCGCGCTTCACCCGCACGGCGGCCCATGCGACCGAATATGTGCGCTTCCGCTCAGGCACGGACATCGCGGTGATCTGGGGCATGCTGCACCATATCTTCGCCAATGGCTGGGAGGACAAGACCTTCATCCAGCAGCGCGTCTACGGCATGGACCAGATCCGCGCCGAAGTCGCCAAATGGACCCCTGAGGAGGTCGAGCGCGTCACCGGCATTCCCGGCGCGCAGCTCAAGAAGGTCGCCGAGACCTTCGCCAAGGAGCGCCCCTCGACCTTCATCTGGTGCATGGGCGGCACGCAGCACACGGTGGGCACCGCCAATGTGCGCGCCTATTGCAACCTCCTGCTCGCCACCGGCAATGTCGGCGTCTACGGCGGCGGCGCGAACATCTTCCGCGGCCATTGCAATGTGCAGGGCGCGACGGACTTCGGGCTCGATATCACCAATCTGCCGCTCTATTACGGCCTGGTGGAAGGCGCCTGGCGCCATTGGGCGCGCGTCTGGGACGTGCCTTACGATTATTTCGTGAGCCGCTTCGACGAAGTGCCCGCGAAAGCCGGCCGCCCTGCGCGCACGCGCAAGGAGAATATGGAGACCCCCGGCATTCCCTCGACGCGCTGGTTCGACGCCACGAGCTTCGACGCCGATGACGTCGATCAGCGCGACGCGCTGAAGGCCATGGTCATCTTCGGCCATGGCGGCAACACCGTGCCGCGCATGCCCGACATGGTGAAGGCGCTGGAGAAGCTCGAATTGCTCGTGGTGGCCGACCCCCATCCCACGACCTTCGCCGCCATCTCCGGCCGCAAGAACGGCACCTATCTCCTGCCGATCTGCACCCAGTTCGAAACCTCGGGCTCCCGCACCGCCTCCAACCGTTCGGTGCAATGGGGCGAGAAGGTCGTGGATCCCATCTTCGAATCCAAGGACGACTACGAGGTCATCTATCGCTTCGCCCAGAAGCTCGGCTTCGCGGAGGCCATGTTCAAGAACATCAAGGTCGAGAACAACCGCCCCGTGCCCGAGGACGTGCTGCGCGAGATCAACCGCGGCGGCTGGTCGACCGGCTACACCGGCCAGAGCCCGGAACGTCTGAAGGCGCATATGCGCAATCAGGACAAGTTCGATCTCGTCACCCTGCGCGCCAAGGCGGACACGCCCGAAGTCGGCGGCGATTACTATGGCCTGCCCTGGCCCTGCTGGGGCACGCCCGAGATCAAGCATCCCGGCACCCATACGCTCTACAACACAAACCTTCATGTGAAGGATGGCGGCGGCACGTTCCGGGCGCGCTTTGGCGTGGTCTATGCCGAAAAGCAGGCGGACGGCTCGACCAAGGACGTGAACCTTCTGTCGGAAGGCTCCTACAGCCTCGGCTCGGAACTGACCGACGGCTATCCCGAATTCACCTATGGCGTGCTCAAGAAGCTCGGCTGGGACAAGGATCTGACCGAGGCGGAGGTCGCCACGATCACCCGCATCGGCGGCGCCAATCCCGACGCCGTGGGCTGGGCCATTGATCTGTCGGGCGGCATCATCCGCGTCTGCCTCGACCATGGCGCCATTCCCTATGGCAATGGCAAGGCGCGCGCTGTGGCCTGGAACCTGCCCGATCCCGTGCCGGTGCATCGCGAGCCGATCTATACGCCGCGCGTCGATCTCGTCGAGAAATACCCGACGCGTCCCGACGGCCGTCAGTTCCGCATGATGAACGCCGGCCTCACCGTCCAGAAAGCGGCCATCGAGAAGGGCGTCGCCAAGAACTTCCCGATCATCCTCACCTCCGGCCGTCTGGTCGAATATGAGGGCGGCGGCGAAGAGACGCGCTCCAACAAATGGCTCGCCGAGCTGCAGCAGGACATGTTCGTCGAAATCAACCCGGCGGATGCTGCGGCGCGCGGCGTCGTCGACGGCGGATGGGTCTGGGTGACCGGCCCCGAGAACCAGTCGCAGGCGCGGGTGAAGGCGCTGGTGACCGAGCGCGTGGGCAAGGGCGTCGCCTTCATGCCCTTCCATTTCGGCGGATGGTTCCAGGGCGTCGACCAACGCGGGAACTATCCCAAGGGAACCGATCCGATCGTGCTTGGCGAAAGCGTCAATACGGTCACCACCTATGGCTATGACCCCGTGACGGGCATGCATGAGGGCAAGGTTACCCTCTGCCAGATCAGAGCGGCGTGAGGGAGACGACAATGGCCCGCATGAAATTTCTTTGTGACGCCGACCGCTGCATCGAGTGCAACGCTTGCGTCACCGCCTGCAAGAACGAACATGAAGTGCCCTGGGGCATCAACCGCCGCCGAGTCGTGACCATCAACGATGGCAAGCCCGGCGAGCGTTCGGTCTCCATGGCCTGCATGCACTGCACGGACGCGCCCTGCGCGGCGGTCTGCCCGGTGTCGTGTTTCTACACGACAGTGGACGCGGTGGTGCTGCATTCCAAAGATCTGTGCATCGGCTGCGGCTACTGCTTCTACGCCTGCCCCTTCGGCGCGCCGCAGTATCCCAAGGTCGGCAACTTCGGATCGCGCGGCAAGATGGACAAGTGCACCTATTGCGCTGGCGGTCCTGAAGCCGACTTCTCGACTGCGGAATACGAAAAGTATGGCCGCAATCGCCTGGCCGAGGGCAAGCTGCCGCTCTGCGCGGAAATGTGCTCCACGAAGTCGCTGCTGGCGGGTGACGGCGACATCATCGCCTCCATCTACAAGGAGCGCGTGATGAAGCGCGGCTATGGCTCGGGCGCCTGGGGGTGGAAGACCGCCTACAAGGAAACGATCAACGTCTGATCTCCTCCTTCATCATCGCAAGGGTCGTTCCATGAACACTTGGCTGAAATCTCTCGGTGCGCTGCTGGCGCTGGCTTTCATCGCCAGCACACCGGTAGCCGCCCAAAACAACAACAACTTCAACCCCACCAAGGAAGCGGTGAAGGAAGAGCAGCTGCTCAACGCCCTGAAAAGCGGCGAGCGCCTGACCGGCCGCATCTCCATTCCCGACGAGAAGGCCGCGAGCCTGATCCAGCCTTCGGGTCAGGAATGGCGCGTCTTCCACCAGCAGAAGCTGCCCGTGATCGGCGGCGTCGCCATTCTGGGCATGCTGGCGCTGCTGGTCCTGTTCTATCTTGTGCGCGGGCGCATCCGCATTGACGGCGGCTTCTCCGGCGTCACGATCACACGCTTCGCCAGCCTCGACCGCTTCACCCACTGGCTGACGGCGGGCTGTTTCATCGTGCTGGCGCTGTCAGGCCTCAACATCTCCTTCGGGCGCATGTTGATCCTGCCCTATTTCGGGGCGGAGACCTTCGCCACCCTGACCGCATGGGGCAAGCTGGCGCATAATTACCTCGCCTTCCCCTTCATGTTCGGCATCGCCCTGATGTTCCTGATCTGGGTGCGCGACAACATCCCCAACAAGCTGGATCTTGAATGGATCAAGCAGGGCGGCGGGCTCTTTTCGAAGGGGTCGCATCCCCCGGCCAAGCGCTTCAACGCGGGCCAGAAGGTCGTGTTCTGGATCGTGATGGCGGGCGGCGTCGTCATGTCCATGTCGGGATGGTTCCTGCTCTTCCCCTATCTGGCTGAAGGCGGCGTTTCGGACCTCCAGTTCTTCACCACCATCCACGCCCTTCTCGCGGTGCTCTTCATCGCCGCCATGCTTGCCCATGCCTATATCGGCTCGGTCGGGATGGAGGGCGCCTTCGACGCCATGGGCACAGGCGAGGTCGACCTCAACTGGGCCAAAGAGCATCACGCGCTCTGGGTGGAGGAGGAGCAGGCCAAGGGCCGGGCGCCCGCCATGCCGCCGGGCGCCATGCCTGCCGAATAGGACAGCCGAGGCTCACATCGAAGGACTGCCGGTCACCATCGGCAGTCCTTTTTCTTTGTGCTATGGCTGCGCGAGGGCGCGAGGATTGCGATGAAGGTCATTGGTCTGGCAGGCTGGAGCGGGGCGGGCAAGACAACCCTGCTGACGCGCGTCATCCCCGCGCTTGTCGCCGAGGGCCTCAAGGTCTCGACCATCAAACATGCCCATCATGCCTTTGACATGGACACGCCCGGCAAGGACTCCTGGCGCCACCGCGAGGCCGGCGCGAGCGAAGTGCTGGTGGCCTCCAGCAGGCGCTTCGCCCTGCTCCACGAATTGCGCGACGAGGAAGAACCCAAGCTCGGGGCCTTGCTGACGCGCGTTTCGCCGGTCGATCTCTTGATCGTCGAGGGCTTCAAGTTCGAGGCGCATCCCAAGATCGAGGTGCATCGCACGGCGAATGAAAAGCCATTCCTGCACCCGCAGGATGACCATATCCTCGGGGTCGTGACGGATGATTCCCGCCCCGCGCCCCTGCCCTATGCCCATCTGGATGACATCCCCGCCATCGCCTCTATGATGAAGGCCTTGGCGATTCCGCTCACGCATGTGCTCGCACGCCTCAATGGTGAGGTCTGACATGGTGCAACTGTCGAACGACTGCTTTGCTTTCGGCGGCAAGCTCATGACCATCGACGAGGCGCTTGCGCTGATCGCCGCGCGGGTCGAGCCTGTCGAGGGCGCGGAAAGCCTGCCGCTTGCAGACTGCGACAACCGCGTCCTCCTCGCCCCGCTCCATGCCCCGCTGCCCCTGCCGCTCTTCGCCAATTCCGCCGTTGACGGCTATGCGCTGCGCAGCGCCGATCTGCCGGGGGATCAGGAGCGCAGCTTCCCCGTCACGGCCCGCGTGCAGGCGGGATCGCCCGCGCAGCCGATCATGCCGGGCGAAGCCGTGCGCATCTTCACCGGCGCCCCCATGCCCGAGGGGGCGGATACGGTCTTTATGCAGGAGGATGTGCGCGTGGAGGCCGACGGGCGCGTGACGCTGCCGCCGGGCCTCAAGGCTGGCGCGAATATGCGGCCGGCCGGCGAGGACATCGCCCAAGGCGCCGTGGCCATTCCCGCAGGCCGGCGCCTGCGTCCGCAGCATGTGGCGCTGGCCGCAGCCCTGGGGCTCACACATCTGACTTTGCGCCGACCGATCCGGGTCGCCATCTTCTCGACGGGCAATGAAGTCATGGAGCCCGGCGGGCCGCGAAATGCCGCGCAACTCTATGACTCCAACCGTTTCATGCTCGGCGCCATGTTGCGCCGCCTCAACTGCAGGGTTCACGATCTCGGCATACTGCGCGATGACCGCGCCGCGCTGGCGGCGGCCTTGAAGGAGGCGGCGACGTCCCATGACCTCGTGCTGACCTCGGGCGGCGTTTCCGCAGGCGAGGAGGACCATGTGCGCGCGGCCATCGAAGAGGTGGGGTCGCTGGTTCTCTGGTCGATGGCGATCAAGCCCGGCCGCCCCGTAGCCATGGGCGTCATTGCGGGCACGCCTTTCATCGGCCTGCCCGGCAATCCCGTGGCGAGCTTCGTCACATTCGCCTATGTCGTGCGCGCAACCATTCTCGCCCTGTCGGGGGCGGCGCCGGAGCCTTTGATCGGCCTGCCCGTCCGCGCCGCCTTCACCTACAAGAAAAAGAAAGGCCGCCGCGAATATGTGCGCGCCAGCCTGCGATATGCGGATGATGGAAGCCTGGAGGCGGTGAAGTTTCCGCGGGAGGGCGCAGGGCTTTTATCTTCTCTGGCGGACACCGATGGCATCATCGAACTTGCCGAGGATGCGGAGCGCGTCAGCCCCGGCGAGAGCGTTCGCTTCCTCGCCTATCCCATGCTCCTGTGAACCTCAGTTCACGCCGACCAGATTGTGCCCGGGATCGCCCACGCGCGCGCCGGCGGTGGCGAAGGCCTGGGCCGCCGATTTCTGCTGCGTGTTGAGCATATAGGCTGCGGCGCCCGAGAGAACGACCGCTACGATCACGGCAGACAAAAACGCCTTCATGGATCTCTCCTGTGTCACGCTTTCAGCGTAGCCTCTCGGGTATGACGAAAGCCCCTGCACAAATCAAGGGCGGCTTTCGGCCTCGATGAAATCAACCAGCGCAGCCCGATCCTCGGGGGAGGTGACCCTCTGCTCAGGCATTTTCGTGCCCGGTGTGTAAGCGGCTGGACCAAGTTCGAAGAGCCGCGCGATCGTCTCCTTGGTCCATGTGATGTCATGGGCCGAAAAGCCCGGCGAATAGGCATAGGCTGGCGCCGTTCCAATGCGCCGCCCGATCACCCCGTGCAGCGTCGGACCAGCGCGATTTCCACCCTCGGCGCCGAGCGTGTGGCAGGCGGCGCAGGCGCGGAAAACCTCAGCGCCCCGGCCGCCCTCCCGGCCCGCCAGAAGGTCCGCAGGCCGCTCCATCGCCGTAGGCCCCAGATGATCGCCCGTGCGCGCATCCCAGCGGCGCAAAAGCCTGTCGGAGCCCCCTGTCAGGATCTCCCGGCCATCGGGGGTGAAACCGAGGGTCCAGACAGGCAGACCCGGCCCATTCAGCGTGAAGACCGGCTTGCCGCTCGCCGCCTCGAAGACGCCGATCCCCCCGCGCGGGCTCGCCACCGCGAGCCGCGCTCCGTCCGGCGAAAAAGCGAGCGCGATGACCGGGGCTTCGGAGGCCTCGATGCGCGACCACACCTCGCCAGCCTCCGTGAGCAGGAACACGGATCCGTCGGATCCGCCCGCCGCGATCTCGCCCGAAGGACCGATCGCCAGCGCGTTCAGGGGCGAGGGCAGTTTCACCACGCGTGGGGAAAGGCCGTTCAGGGGCGTCAGGCGCAGGGTGGCGTCATAGCCTGCGCTCACCAGAAGCCGTCCATCACGCGAAAAAGCGACGCCGTTCACATTGCCTTGATGACCCTCGAACCGCCGCAGGGGAGCGCCCGCGAGCGTGTGAACGGCGAGCGTGGAGTCCCAGGAGGCGCTGGCGATCAGCGCGCCGTCGGGCGAGGCCGCGAGCGCAACGATGGGGGCCGCGTGCACAGGCTCGAAACTGCGGGGGCGCGTGAAGTCGTCGCCGCGCCACAGGGCGAGCCGTCCGTCCTCGCCCCCCGTGGCGAAGCCGCCGTCAGGAAGCGCCAGCACCGCATTGATGGACCCTGCATGCGCCCGCAGCACGGCGCGCGCGACCCCGCGCTCAAGCTCCCAGACGATGGCGGATGAGTCGAAGCTGCCTGTGATCGCCTGACGCCCGTCGGCGGCGATGGAGAGGGCGCGCACAGGCCCGCCATGCCCGCGCAGCTCTCCCTGGGCGCGCAGCGGCGCGACCGCGGCCAGAAACGCGAGGGCGAGCAGGACGGGAGAGCAGAAAGCGCGCAATGAGGATCCCATGCCCTCCATTTAGGCCCGAACAGGCGCCGGCGCCAGCGCCGCGACTTCAAACTCAGTTGACCTGCAGAGGGCCCTTGGCCATGTTCCGCCCATGGCCGTCACCTTGCTTGATCTCTCCGGATTCAAATGCCCCCTGCCCGTGCTCAAGACGCGCAAGGCCCTTCGGGGACTTGGCGCAGGCGAGCAACTGGAGGTCCGCTGCACCGACCCGCTGGCGGCCATCGATATTCCCAATCTCATACGGGAGACCGGGGATCAGATCTTGAGCCAGCATCAGGGGGATCGCCAACTCATCTTCCTGATCGCCAAGGGCGCGGGCGCGCCAGCGGCGTGATGCGGCGCCTTGGGAGATGACCAGAACGCCCGGATGCGCCCATGCGGCAATCCTTGATCAAACCTCAGGGGGAATTCACACCATTGATCATCGTGGATCGACGATCATGGATTGATGATCACTTGCGCCGACATCCCCGGGGCACACCACCTTGAATGGCCAGCCATGGCCGGTTTCAAAGCAAAATTTCACGGCAAACGGTCCTGCGGCCCGCGCTCCTCAGACCAAGGAGCGCGGTCCGGTTCGCATTATCCCCGTATGAGCCAATCCGTGCCGGGCGCCCAGCCGACATAGCCATAATCGACGAGGTTCGTTCCGTTCAGCTCCCAAACATAGGTCGAGCCATCATTGACGTTTTGCAAGATGACGTCGCTCTTGCCATCGCCGTTGAGGTCGCCCGTCGTTTTGGCCTGCCAGGCGACGCCCGGGGTCCAGCCGACGTAACCATAGCCGACAAGGCTGTCGGTTCCGTTCAACTGCCAGATATAGCAAGAGCCATCCTTGGCGTTCTGAAGGAGCACATCGTCCTTCCCATCGCCATTGAAGTCGCCGACCCCTTTGGCCTGCCAATCGACACCAGGATTCCAGCCGACATAGCCATAGCCAACCAGATTTTTCCCATCCAACTCCCAGACATAGCAGGAGCCATCCTTGGCGTTCTGCAGGAGAATGTCGCTCTTGCCATCGCCATTGAAGTCTCCGACCCCCTTGGCCTTCCAGTCAACGCCGGGGTTCCAGCCCACATAGCCGTAATCGATAAGCTTCGTCCCGTTCATTTCCCAGATGAAGCAACTGCCGTTCGTTGAGTCCTGCAACAGGATGTCGCTGAAGCGATCACCATTGAAGTCGCCCACGCCAACCGCCTGCCAATTCGTGCCGGGGGTCCAGCCGACGTAGCCGTAGTCTGCAAGAACATTGGAAACGGTCGGAATGCCGTTGACAAGCGTGCCGTCCTTTCCATCGGCGCTCTTGGCCCAGACATAGCAATCGCCATTGATGGCGTTCTGGAGAAGAACGTCACTGTAGCCGTTGTTGTCAAAGTCGCCCGTCCCCTTGACGACCCAATCCTTGCTGGGCGTCCAGCCTAAACCGCCAGAGGCGAACAATTCTTTGCCTTTCATTTCCCACAAGGTGACCGTTCCGTTCAGAACATTTTGCAAGAGAATGTCGCTATGACCGTCCCGATTGAAGTCGCGACCGTTTGCAAAGACAACCTTGTCGTCCGTCGCGAAGGTGACCGTCGTCGCCACCAGAGCCTTGTACTGGGCCAGAGACAGATTGACGAGATTATCCGTCGCATCGATCTTGTCGATATTCTTGCCCGAGAGAGCCGCAAGCTGGGCGACTGTGAGATTGGCGATCAACTCGCCCTTATCCGCCAGAGACACAGAATCTGCAGAGGTCAAAGCGACTTTGCCCAGGCTCTGGAACTGGTCGACGCTCAGCGACAGCTTGTCGTCCGTCCCGTCGATGACGTCGACCTGTTTACCTGCAAGGGCGGCGATCTCCCCCGCTTTCAACTGGGCTATGGCTGAGCCTGCATCGGCGAGAGTCACTGTGTCCCCGGCAGCCAGAGCCGCCACCCCAAGACTTTGAAGCTGCTCGACCTTCAATGACAGAATGTTGTCCGTCGCGTCCACGCCGTCGAGGCCGGCCGCGACCAGTTCGGCCATCTGCTGGGCGGTCATACCAGCGATATTCTTGCCGGTGTCTACGATCCGAGCGAGATTGCTCTCGCCAAACTTGACGTTCTTGAGCACGAGCGCCTGCGCCACTGTCAAATTCAGGACGCCATCCCTGGAGTCAATGATGTCGATCCCCTTGCCGCTGAGAGCGCCTAGGGCATTCGCATCCAGAGCTTCAAGCAAACCATGGGCCTCGGTCAAAGTGACCGTGTCGGCGCTGGTTAAGGTGACCGCGCCAAGGCTCTGGTACTGGTCGAGCCGCAGCGACAGAACATTGTCAGTGGCGTCGATCTTGTCGACGCCGTTGATGGCGAGGGCGCCAAGCTGCGTTGACGTCAGCGTAGCGATGTTCGCCCCGGTGTCGGACAGCGTCACCACATCAGCAGACGTCAGCGTGGTTGAGGTCGCGATCAGCGCCAGATACTGCGCCTTGTCGAGCGACAGGACGCCATCCGTCGCGTCGATCTTGTCGACGCCGTTGGTGGCGAGGGCGGCGATCTGCGTTGCCGACAGCGTAGCGATGTTCGCCGCGGTGTCGGACAGCGTCACCACATCCCCCGCCGTCAGCGCGGTTGAGGTCGCGATCAACGCCAGATACTGCGCCCTGTCGAGCGACAGGACGTTGTCCGTTGCGTCGATCTTGTCGACGCCGTTGGTGGCGAGCGCACCGATCTGCGTTGACGACAGCGAGGCGATGTTCGCCCCGGTGTCGGCAAGCGTCACCACATCCCCCGCCGTCAGCGTTGTCGTGGTCGCGATCAGCGCCAGATACTGCGCCTTGTCGAGCGACAGGACGTTGTCCGAAGCATCGATCTTGTCGACGCCGTTGGCTGCGAGCGCGCCAAGCTGGACAGAGGTCAACCCAGCGATGTTCGCACCGGTGTCGGACAGCGTCACCACATCCGCAGACGCAAGGGTTGTCGCGGTCGCGATCAAGGCGAGATACTGCGCCTTGTCGAGCGACAGGACATTGTCAGTGGCGTCGATCTTGTCGACGCCATTGGTGGCGAGCGCGCCGATCTGCGTTGACGACATCGAGGCGATGTTCGCACCGGTGTCGGACAGGGTCACCATATCCGCAGACGTAAGGGTCGTTGAGGTTCCGATCAGCGCGAGATACTGCGCCTTGTCGAGCGACAGGACGTTGTCGGTGGCGTCGATCTTGTCGACGCCATTGGTGGCGAGCGCGCCAAGCTGGGCCGACGTCAACGTAGCGATGTTCGCACCGGTGTCGGCAAGCGTCACCACATCCCCCGCCGTGAGCGTTGTCGTGGTCGCGATCAACGCCAGATACTGCGCCTTGTCGAGCGACAGGACGCCATCCGTCGCGTCGATCTTGTCGACGCCGTTGGTGGCGAGCGCGCCGAACTGCGTTGACGACA
>CANGFT010000033.1 GCA_947453205.1 Beijerinckiaceae bacterium
AGCGGCGGACACGACGAGGATCGCGCCGTCCATCTGCGCCGCGCCGGTGATCATGTTCTTCACATAGTCGGCGTGGCCGGGGCAGTCGACGTGGGCGTAGTGGCGGTTCGTGGTCTCATATTCGACGTGAGCGGTCGAAATGGTGATGCCGCGGGCCTTCTCTTCCGGCGCCTTGTCGATCTGGTCGTAAGCCGTGTAGGTGGCGCCGCCCGTCTCAGCCAGCACCTTCGTGATCGCCGCCGTCAGCGAGGTCTTGCCATGGTCGACGTGACCGATGGTGCCAATGTTGCAGTGCGGCTTGTTACGGTTGAATTTTTCCTTGGCCATGGACCTGTTCCGAATGTGCAGGGTTGGGAGAGGGGCTCCGCGAGCGGATTCGACGAGCGGTCAATAGAGCCCTTCCGCCAGCACTTCAAGGGCGAGGGCGCTGGAATCAGGAGCCGTCCGGCCAGATTTCACGCCCTTTTCAATTTGGAGCCCGAAAGTTTCCGACATAGAACTGTCGCAAACTGAGCCATGGCCCGGGTTGCTGGTCCGCAGCAAAGCCGGGCCGCACCCTGGGAGGAACGACCAGTGCCCCGGAAAATGCGGATCGCGCACCTCGCCGGCCCGACGGCGACCATCCAGAACACCCCGCCGCTCGTCACCTCCAATAAAGCAAGGGCCATGCACGGCCTGCCCCCGCGCCTCACGGAAAATGGCGAGCCGCCGAAATACGACGCCCTGCGCGCCCAGCGCCTTGCTGCTCCGGTCAAGGTCTATGTGGAGCAATTCTCCGCCCATCCCCTCGAGAGCGACGCCGCCGACCTCTATGGGCCGCCGGATGGCTATCTCGGCCCGGACGGCGCCTTCTCGCCCACCCGGCGCTCGCAGGCCGACAAGCCGGTCTATGAGGTGGAGCTGCGCCCCGAAGACGGTCTCTATCCCCTGCCCTACATGGCCCGCCAGAGCGATGGCGGTCCGTGGGAGGAGGAATGCGCCGCCCCCATGGCCGAGCGCGCCCGCGCCCGGCAGGGCTTCTTCCCCGATGGCTCCCGCAGCTTCGAGGAGATCGACCGGCTGGGGATCGGCGACGATGGCCTTGCGGGGCTGATCAGCTCCATCGCCGATGTCGACTTCCACCGCATCCTGCCGCCTGCGGGCTACATGAAGGGCCTGCCTGCGGGACAGCGCAAGGATCAGGGCGAGGGCGACATCGCGCCCGAAGCGCCCGGCCGCGCGTTCTTCCCCTACAAGCCCTATCACCTCGGCTCGCCCCCGCCGCGCCCGGCCCTCGCGCTGCTGACGAACCGGGTGCAGGCGGTGATGGACAGCGGCGTCTATGACGGGGCGGTCTGGACGCAGGGCAGCCCCAATGTCGAGGAGACCAGCTACTGGTTCAACCTGCTGATCGACACCAAGGCGCCCATCGCCTGCAACGCCGCCCAGCGCCCGCAGGGGCAGATCAGCAATGACGGCCCGCACAACATTTTGGACTCCCTGCGCTACATAAAATCCCGCGTCTGGGCCGACGAGGAGGGCCGCAACCGGCTCGGCACGCTGCTGGTGCAGGAGCAGCAATTCTTCGCCGCCCGCGAGGTCGCCAAGGCGGATGCGCGCCCCGGCGGCTATGTGGCGACCGGCGGGCATGGGGGCATCCTCGGCCAGATCAGCCATGCGGGCCGCGTCGCCGTGACCTATCTGCCCGCCTACAAACACACCTGGAGATCGGACGTCCGCATCACCCTCCTGCCGAATGAAGTGGAGGCCGTGCGCATGGGCGCGCAGGGTCTGGAGCGCGTGCCCGTCGCCATCAAGGACGCGCAGGGGCGGCTGCTTGAGGGCGCCATTCCCGTCGTGTCGATCCTCAAGGACGGCGGCTATTGCGGCATGGACTGGGGCGAGGATTCCGCCCTCGAACATGACCTCATCGCCTCCATCGACCACAAGCTCTCGCTCGGCCTGCTCTCGGGCTTCGTGATCGAAGGCCTCGTGCCCTATGGCAACATGACGTCGACCGCCCGCCTGAAGCTCGTGCAGAAGGCGGTCTTCTCGGGCATCCCCGTGGTGCGCGTGGGACGCGGCGCGCCGGAAGGCTTCGCCGACCTGCATCCCTTCATCATCGCGGGGGCGAACCTCACGGCCACCAAGGCGCGCCTGCTGCTCATGGCCTGCCTGATGAAGTTCGGCTCATTCCCCAGCGCGAAAGACCCCGCGCGACCGACGCCCGAGGAGCGGGCGGCGACGGCGAAGGCCATGGAGGCCTGGCAGGCGGTGTTCGAGAGCCATTGAAAGGCGGCGATCGCGGCGGGAGCCTCTATCCCCCCATCGCCGCCTTCGCCTTGGCGATGATCTCCGGCGGCATGGCGACGATCTCCTCCGCCAGCGCCTTCACCTGCTGGTGGGTCAGCGGGCGCACCTGCATCTCCACCTTGCGGGAATCCTCGATATAGGCGGGATCGCGCAGCGTCTCTTCGAAGGCCTTGCGCAGGGCCGCAAGGCGGTCCGCAGGCACGCCCGGCGTCGTCAGGAAGACGCGGCCAAGCGCGATCTCGGCGGAGAAGAGCTTGAAGATGGCGCGCTGCTCGTCATTGGTGGCGAGATCGGTCAACAGGGGCAGGTTCGGCCATTCGGGGTCGCGTACCGCGCCGATCTGCAGGAGCATGTCGATCTTGCCGCTGGGCAGCCAATCCGGATTCTGGGCCTTCAGGCTGGAGAAGAAATTGCCCGCGCGGCCGAAGACCTCGCCGCGCTCCATGGCGAGGTGAATCTCGTTGGTGCTTTTATAGCCCGAGACGACCTTGAACTTGTAGCCCAGCACATTGTTGAGGAGCGTAGGATAGAGCATCGTATAGGAGCCCGCGCCCGTGGCGCCCATCAGCACCTCTTTGGTCTTGATCTGCTCGATGGATTTAATGCCCTGCGAGCTCGCCGTATAGAGATTGGCATTCTCCACATCGCTCGAGCCCAAATAATTGAAGTTGCGCGCGTCATATTGCGCGCCGCGCCCATCCAGCACCTGATAGCCCACGAAGGCGGGCAGGATCGCGCCGATGGTCGTGCCGTCGCGGGGCGCCTGCGCATAAATGAAATTCGTCGCCTGCAGATGCCCCGCGCCTGTCATGTTCTTTGGCAGGATCGAGGGATTGCCGGGAATATGATCGCCAAGGCGCCGGGCGACGATGCGCGCATTGGTGTCGACGCCCCCGCCCACCCCCGTGGAGATGATGAGCGAGATCGACTTGCCCGCATAGAAATCCGAAATCGCGTCGGCCTTCGCAAGCTGCAAAGGCGCCATGGCGGCGAGAGCGGCGAAGGACAGCGCGCGGAGCATCGCCTGCGGCCTCACGTTTCGCTGACGTCGATATAGACGCCCTCAAGGTCCGTGAGGTGGAACTCACCCACGGGGCATTGCTTGAACAGATCGAGCCGCGCCTGGCCCTCCTCGCCATAACCCAAAGGCTTCGTCACGAACTGCGGATTGAAGCCGATGAGGTCGTCCATATCCTTGCGCAGGGCCTCGATGCTCTCGACCTTGAAGCCGAAGTGGTCGATCTGCGGGGGCAAGGGGTCATGACCGATGAAATTGTCCATGGACCATTGCATGAGCACGAGCGACACGCGGCCATCGCTCAAATGCCAGCAGCCGTCCTTCTTCGTGGGCTCCAGCTCGAAGACCCTGGTGTAGAACTCCGCGCTGCGGTCTAGGTCGCGGCAGCGAAGCGCGATGTGGTTGATGTAGCGCGTCTGCTCCCAGTCGTTCTCTGCGAAGATGTCCTGCGCCTTGCCGGAATTGCGCTCGGCGAGGTCGAAGATGATCATGTCGGGGTCATGGGCGCTGACCGCCGCATTGGGGCGCTGCGACGGCCGCACGACCCATTGCAACGCTGGGTCGAAAGCCCTGATGCGCTCAAGCGCGAGCTTCATGCTCTCGACCTCGAAGCCGAAATGGTCGAGGCCGCTGCGGCGCCCTTCGCGGCGGGGAATGTTGTTGAGGCCGATGCGCCCGTCGCCCACCGGCATGGCGCGCGCGGGGCGGGTGTTGCTGGAGCCCTTCATGCCAAACAGCGCCATGTAGAACCGCGCGTTCGAGGCGTAGATGTCGCTGGTGATGGCGAGGTGATTCAGTCTGGCGAACATGCGCTTCTTCCCCGTGAGACGTTTGCGGCAGTTCTAGCCCCTCGCCCCCGCACGAGCAAGGCGGCCCGCCTCGCCTTGACGGCTTGGCGCCAGCATGGCAGCGAAGGGCCATCGCAAACAGGGAGGCCGCCAGCATGAGCGCAACCACAATCACGATCGAGGACAAGTCGGTCCGCGCCGCAGGCCTCAATCTGCGCTATCTGGAGGCGGGCTCCGGCCACCCCGTGATCTTCCTGCATGGCGGCTCGCTCGGCTCCTCGGCCGATGTCTTCTTGCGCAACATGCCCGCTTTCGCCAGGGCAGGCTTCCGCGCGCTGGCCTTCGACCAACCGGGCTTTGGCCTGTCTGACGTTTCCGACGATCATTCGGCGGGCCTGCGCCGCAAGAGCATCCTCGCCTTCATGGACGCGCTCGGAATCAAGACGGCCGCCCTCGTCGCCCATTCGCAGGCCGGAAGCATGGGGGCGCAGATCGCCCTCGCCTCGCCCGAGCGCATCAGCCACCTCGTGGTGCTGGGCACAGGCTCGCTGCTGCCGCCGCTTGAAGAGGCGAAGGAAGGGATCGAAGGCGCCGCCCAGCAGCGTCTGGAGCGCCGCATGGCGACCCATGAGCCGACCATCGAGGACACGCGCAAGTTGCTGGAGGCCAACCTCTTCCATCATGACCTCATCACGCCCGAGGAGCTGGCGCTGCGCCATGCGCGCAGCACCGGCAGAAATTTCGAGGCTTTCGTGGCCCGCTCCGCCCTGCCCTCCGCACCCAAGGATCCCGCCGCAGTTCCGCTGTGGAAGCGCCTCACGGACGTGACCTGCCCCATGCTGCTGATCTACGGCCGCAACGACCGCGCCAACGCCTATGAGCGCGCCTTGAAGCTGAAGGAGATGGCGCCCCAGCTCGATCTGCACATCACGCCCGACTGCAAGCATCTCGTGCCCTGGGATGCGCAGGCCGACGTGGAGCGGCTGACCATTCCCTTCCTGTCCCGTTAGTCCGGAAAGCCAGTTCATGCGCATCTGCATCATCGGCGCGGGCGCCATCGGCGGCCTGCTGGCGGCGCGCCTCGCGGCCAATGGCGAGCATGTCACGGTCGTGGCGCGCGGCGACCATCTGCGCGCCATCAGCGCCCATGGGCTGCGCCTCGTGACTGACGAGGGCGAGATCGCGGCGCGCGTGGACGCGACCGCCGACCTTGCGAGCCTTGAGCCTCATGACCTCATCGTGCTCGCGGTCAAGGCGCACCAACTCACGCCCATCGCCGCCGATGTGGGCAGTCTGGCGCGCGCGGGCGGGCTCGTGCTCACCATGCAGAACGGCATCCCCTTCTGGTATTTCCACAAGCACGGCGGGCCCTATGAGGGACGCAGGCTTGAAAGCGTCGATCCCGGCGGGATCATCGCGCAACATCTCCCGGTGGATCAGGTCATCGGCTCCGTGGTCTATCCCGCTGCTGAGATCGCAGAGCCCGGCGTCATCCGCCTCATCGAAGGCAATCGGTTCTCTCTGGCCGAACTCGACAACAGCGCAAGCGCGCGCATCCAGGAGGTCTCGCGCGTCTTCACGGCCGCAGGCTTCAAGGCGCCGGTCGTCAGCGACATCCGCGCGGAGATCTGGACCAAGCTCTGGGGCAATATGAGCTTCAACCCCATCAGCGCGCTCACCGGCGCGACGCTGGCTGGCATCTGCGGGCATCCCCAGGGCCACGCGCTGGCGGCGGACATGATGCGCGAGGCGCAGGCTGTCGGCGAAAAGCTCGGCATCCGCTTCCGCATTCCCCTCGCCAAGAGAATCGCGGGCGCGCAGGCCGTGGGCGAGCACAAGACGTCCATGCTGCAGGATGTGGAGGCGGGACGCGCCACCGAAGTGGATGCGCTCGTCGGCTCCATTCTCGAACTCGGCGCCGTGGCCGAAATCCCCACCCCCGCCATCGCCGCCATCTATGGCTGCATGCGCCTGCTCGACGATACGCTCGCCAGGAAGCGGGCGGGGGCATGAGGCGGCAGAATCGCGTCGCCAGTGATTTAAAAATTCACGGTGGCGATGATCTGGTCGGAATAGGTTCCGGGCAGCGGCGTGACGGCGGGCTTCGGAATCTTCCCATAAACAGGATGCTGCTTTCCCGTATAGACGCCTATGCCCGACACCGTATCGACATCTTTGGTGGCGCCCCATCGCAACGCGCGCGCGCTGTCGCTGTATAGATCGTAAGCGATATATTCGGCTCCCGCCCTCATGCGCCTTTGGCCCGACGCCGCGTTCTGGCCATTGTCGAGGCTCACCCAATAGGGCGCATCCGTCGTGCAGGTCACGGTCACCGCGCTTTGGCCCGTGACGTCAGCGGTGAAGAAGAGCACATCCGGGAAGGTCAGGGGCGATGCGACGACCGAGCAATTTGGCGTGATCGTCGCATCGACCAGCAGCGAGAAGGAACTGGCGCCAATTTTGACGACGTCGCAATCAATGGGAGAAACGCCCGTGTAAGCGCCATAATAAAAGTCAGTAGTAATATTTTCGGTGTAATAACCAACTGGCCTGCTTGCCTGACCGCTCAAAATCGACCCTGCGAGTTGAACGTTGCGGCTCGGGGCGGATTGCGTCACATCAATATAGACCAGCCCCTGAAAGGTAGTGTTGGAAAGAAAGCCGGGCGGAGCTGAAGCGTTCACGAAGTAATTCAGATATCTCGTCCCCGACTTCATGGACCGCGCCCCGTTGTTGATGTAGCCTCCATTAAAATTGAGGCAGACGCGCGCGATTTCCCCGGCGCCCAAGCCCGTGCAGGTCACTTTGATCTGCGCGCTCGTGGCGACCGAAGAATAATTCAGGATGTCGAGAGATCCGAAGGCCATCTTGGGATCAGCCGCATAGGTGCAATTCGGCGCAGCCTGCGCCCCGAGGCTGAACATGGCGCAGAAGAGCGGCCACAGCAGGGTCCAGAATAACATACGGCGCATCATTGGCATGTGACTCCCCTGACGACGCCCTGACGCCCTGGCTCCGGCGTGAAGGCGAATGGCGCGCGGCACTCCCGGTCCAGCAGATCGATGACCGCCACATTGCTTGCGGCGAGATCCCTCACATAGGCCCGCCCGTCGTGACCCACGAGGAAGGTCTCGGCCTTGCCTTCCAGACGGCCCTTGTAGCCGGCCGGCAGCGGCTTCCCGTCGACGCCCTGGAAGATGACGATGGCCGCGGCCGCATCGGCGCGACCGCCGAAATTCACATAGACGCCGCTGGCGCCGCGCGGGGCCACGACCTCCGACACCTTCCCCGCGTCAAAGCTCACGGGCATGCCCTCGGGGTCGATTCCAAGCTTGTTGCGCTCCCACGCCCTGAGGTTGGGCACGAGGTATTTGCCCATCATGTTGGTTTTGCCGATGGAGCGGTTCTCATGCATGACCGTGACGTCGGGAGCGCCTGCATCCACCACCGCAAAAGCCGTATCCACCTTGTTGCCGACAAACACGCCCCCGCCCAGCACGGCGACCGAGCCATCGAACTGCGCGGTCGCCAAAGTGTAGTCGCGGGTCTGGATCGCCGAACCGGAGACCTGGCCATAGGCCGAACGGTAGCTCGCCTCCGCCTGACCAAAGGTGTTCGGCCCAAGTCCGCCGCGCAATTTGAAACCATAGGCGCCATCGACCTGACGTTGCGCCTTGCTCACCTCCGCCGTCACGGCGCCGCGCGCATCCTTCGAGCCGCTCGCGCCCACCGAACCATAGAGTCCGTCCATAAGCGGGAAGGTCAGGCCGACGGAGGCGCCCAGACTTTTCCGATCGCCCCGATCCGCATAGGCGTTGGCGAATAAAGTTCCCTGCAGCCATGGGAAAGAATAGGAGAGCGAGGCCGTGAACAAACGGGAG
Source organism: Beijerinckiaceae bacterium (assembly GCA_947453205.1). Taxonomy (GTDB): domain Bacteria; phylum Pseudomonadota; class Alphaproteobacteria; order Rhizobiales; family Beijerinckiaceae; genus Terripilifer. Next base: position 7,980 of record CANGFT010000033.1, read on the forward strand.
AGCGTTCCGTCCTTCTGCACGAGATTGACGAGCCCCAGACTCATGGCGCCGCGATCCCCGAACACCGGGTAGCTCACGGCCGCACGGTCGAGCGAACGGGGCGCACGCACATTATATTTGTTCAACTGGACGCCTTGCCAATCGTCGGGTTGCGGGAATTGAGTCAAAACGGGTTGCTGGACGATCCGCGCCGTCACCGAGGCCAGATCGTCATAATTGGCGAAGGTCCGCTGCAGGCCGAGGCTGAAGGAGAACCGCCGCACCTGCGTCTGCCACTCGCTGTAAACCAGCGCGCCGGTTCCGTAGCCCGACTTGCTCCCCGCGCCCGCGACATTCAGCGTGCCGAAGGGGCCAAACCCCGCAACAAGACCCGCGCCGCCATTGACGAGCCCCGCTCCGCCCTCGGCGTGGCTTTCGAGGGTGAGGCGTTCGCTCAGGCCATAGCGATAGACGCCCGAGGCGATGGGGCGGCGATTGTAATCATCCGAGATAGATCCATAGCTGCGCCGCGCCCAGCCGCCCTCGACCGAAAAATCGCTGAGGCCTGGCGCCAGCATGCGGACGGGATTGAAGAGCGCAAGGCTCTGCTCCAGGATGCGCCCCGTCGAATCCCGAATGACCACCTGCGCGTCGCCGCCTGCGGCGATGAGCGGAAGATTGGTGATGCTATAGGGGCCAGCCGCCACAGTCTGCGAATAGCTGCGCACGCCATTGACCAGAATGTCCACCGTGGAGGGCGCCGCCGCCGTTCCCGTGACGGTTGGCATGGGCCGGGTGACGATGTCCGAACGCATGGCGAAATCGCGCATGATCTGGCCGCCAGCCATGCGGACGGGGCGCGACCATGAGGTTCCCCCGGACATGGTGTCGCCGAGCCTGTAGGTGATCGAACGGTCGGGATCGCCATAGACATAGGATGTGTCAAAACGCTGATAGCGCTGGTTGCTTTCGGCGGCGCTCCGATTCACGAATCTGCCGCCAGCGAGGCCGGTCTGGGTCAGCACGCCCCATTCGCTGAAGAGGCGGGCGTCGAGCATCACATTGGTGTCGTTGAAGGTCGTGCGGCCCGAAATACGGTCATGCAGGCTGCCGCCGAGCACGGAATAATTGACGATGGCGCCGAAACCCGCCTGGGGCTGGGGCCGGTCAGCGCCCCGCAAGGCGTCATAGACGCGCGGCAGGCGCTGTTCATCGCTCAACAGAAAGTCGATGCTCTGCCGCGCCGCGTCATACCGATAGGAGCCGGGGAGCGCATCCAGAAACAGCCGCTCATCAGGCGAGCCCTGCTGCGTGCGGACGCCCGCCTCAGTCAGGTCGCGACGGCGAGCAGACAGGCGATTGGTCTGGGGATCGAAGACGAAGGGCTGCAAGAGGCCCGTATTTTCTCCATTCACCAAGACCGCCAGCTGCAATTCACGCGGCGCGCTCAGGAGATGCGGCGCAGGCTGAATCGGCCCGAGCGCCCCCTGGGCGAAGCTGGCGTCGCTCCCGATGAGGAGCAGCGCAGCGAGCCATGCGCCTCCATCAACGCGAGAGCGGCGCATCAATCACCCCATGGTCGCTGTCAGCCAGAACACGCGCCGCCGTCGCATGGGGCGGCAAGGGCCACATGCGCGTGGAATGGCCCAGCACATAGCCGGCAAGGCCAGGGCGCAGCGTGGTGGAGCCAATCCGCAAATTGCTGATGCGGCTGCTCTTGTCGCCTGCATTGACGGCGACCAGCATCCGCTTGCCGCCCTCGGTGCGAATGGACCAGGAGAGCCGGGGCTGGGCGGCGTCCCCGTTCAGGAAGAAAACCGGAATGGCGTAGCGCACGGCCACATTGACGCCGACGTTGCGGATGCGGTTGGCGTCAGGAATTTCATCGACGATCAGGCGATAGGGCTCTTCTCCCGTGACCGGCCGCTGATCAAGGCGCATGATGCGCACGAGGGCGTCGCCACCCGGGGGGATCGTGGCGACAGGCGGCGTCGCAACGACATCATTGGTCTCTTCGTAATGGTCCTCGCCTTTTTTAAGGGCCCATTTGAATATGCGGATCTGTATGTTGACGGGCTGGGCCCCGTCATTCCTCAGGGTGACGGACGCCGATTTCGAAGGCGCGGGCACGTCGGCACGGATGGGAGAAACAGAAATGCTGCCAGCCTGCGCGGCTGTTCCAAAAAGATGGAGGCAAAGCAGCAAGAAAAGCCAGCGCATCGTCATGATGACAAACCTGCAAATCGACGGATTTAATGTCAGGGATGAAACTCATAACTAAACGCTCACTCAGAGGATGATCGAAGCCTCGCGCGCTGGCTCGCAGGAAACGCGAGGCTCTTGCAGACTTTTCCAGTCGATCAGAAATCGACGTTCAAGGTCACCGTATCGGTGTAGATGCCGCTGGCGTAGGGCGCAGACGTATTCCAGGTGGAGATGTCAAAATTGAAGATCACCGCCTGCGCGGAGCCAGTCCCGGTCTGCGTGAAGCCGGTGGTCACCTGCGCGGAGCCAAGCGCGGCCGTACTGGCGCCGGCCTTGATCGTATAGGGGATCGTATTGCCCCCACTGTCCTTCATCTTGAAGCTGTTGGCCGAAGAGACATGAAAATCGTACGGCGTGCCGCTGGTGCAGGTGATCGTCGCTGTCTTTGTCTTGGCGGCAGGCTTGGCGCTGGCGCCGGACACCGCGCCAAAATCCACGGCGGCATTATCGTTCGAAATGGCGCAGCCCGTGCTGATCGTGATCTTGACGTCAAACGTTGTGCCGGCAGAGGTGCCGGCAGCCAGGGCTGGGGCGGCCAACAACATCGAGGCGGCGGCGAAGGCGCAGGTTGACTTGGTTGCTTGAGGCATCTTTACACACTCCCTCCGGGGGCATTGCGTATTGCAATGTCCAAGTTTGATCTTAAAATAGTTAAGGTCAAGTTATGCTCATGCCGCGCATTCAGGAACGCGCGTCCGCATTCCCGCAAGCCCATGAATCTGTTTTGAATAAGCGAGAATTCTTTCGTGCCGCCGCATCGCGGCCGCGCCAGAAATGGCGATGCAAAGGGAATGTGGAGCTGTGACCAAAGCGCTGCGATTCGCCAAACGCCCAAAGTCAAACCGACCCGGACAGCGGATGGCCTGACGACATATCTATGGAGAGACTGGAGCGGGTGAAGGGAATCGAACCCTCGTATTCAGCTTGGAAGGCTGCTGCTCTACCATTGAGCTACACCCGCGCTTCCCCTGATATGTCCCGAGCGCGGCCATTTGGCAAGACGCCATCGTCGATCATCCGCAAGTCTTGATCCTGCCGCCGTGCGCACGACATTCCTTGCTTGCTTGCGGGGTGTCTTGTGGTCGATCTGTTCGAGCCCTGGCGGTTCTGGCCCGCCCTGTTCGTCGCCCTGGAGGCCTGCCCCGGCGCGCCGCCGCCCTTCGCCACGCTTGATTCCATCCTGCTCGACCTGCCCACCATGGAGCTGCGGGTGCGGGGCGACGACCGGGGACGCGGGGGCGTTCCGGTGTTGATCGTCGCGCCGCTGGCGCTGCATGACTCGGTCATCGCCGATTTCGCGCCCGGCTTCAGCCTTGCGGCGACGCTCGATGCGGCGGGGCCGGTCGCCATCACCCGCTGGCGCTCGGCCACGCCGCAGATGCGGCTCCTGACCATCGATTCCTATCTCGCCGAACTGAATGTCGCGGTGGATGAGCTTGGCGGTCGGGCGGCGCTCGTGGGCCTGTGCCAGGGCGGGTGGCTGGCCGCCATCTACGCCGCGCGCTTCCCCTCCAAAGTCGCGGCGCTGGCTCTGGCGGGCGCCCCCATCGATCTTGAGGCCGCGCCCTCACAAATCGTCAGCAACGTGGCGGCGACGCCCGCGCCTTTGCTGCAATCCTATCTCGCGGCTTTCGGCGGCCTTGCGCCGGGCGACCACCGGCGCCTCGTCTGGACCCGCGCCGCGTTGGACGCCACGGCGCGCGAGGCGCTGCAACGCGAGCCGACCATCGCCCAGCAAGCCGCCTTCGATCGCTGGAACGCCTACACGCTCGCACTGCCCGGACCATTTTTCAGCGAGGCCACGGAATGGCTTTTCCGCGAAAATCGGCTGGCGCAAGGGCGCCTGCGCGCCCTGGGGAAGGTTTGCGATCTCGCGGCCATCGAGGCCCCGATCCTGCTGCTCATGGCGAAGGGGGACATCATCATTCCGCCCCCGCAGACGCTCGCCATCAAGGCGCTTTGCCCGCAAGCGCACATCAGCGCCCGCATGGCCGAGGGCGTGCATCTGTCCCTGTTCATGGGCGCCGATATGCTGGATGGGCCCTGGCGGGAGATTGCGGCGGAGCTGGCGCAGGCGATCAGCCGCCCACGATCCTCTCGATGTCGGGCACGGAATGTTTCGTGAGATCCTTGTCGATTTCGCCGATGACGCGGCTCTGAAGGCTCTTTGACGCAGCCTTGCGCAGGACGGCCAGCGCGCGCGGCGGCGCGACCAGCACGACCTCGCGCACCTCATGGGTGTCGCAATGGGCGGTGAAGGCTTCGATCATGCGCCGCAGGAACGCTTCCTCGGCCGCCTCGTGCCAATCCGTCCCCTCGATGGAGCTGCGCGGCCCGAAGGCGTTGCCAAGCCGCCCGGGCTCATCGCTCCCCAGATCCGCCGAATGGGCGGCGATCCTTTCGTGCATCTCCTCCTCGACTTCGAAGGAGGGCTTGCCGACAGGGCCGACATTGCGGATGAACAGGGCCTTGCGGCCATCGCAAACCAGCACGCGCGTCTCGGGATGAAGGAACCTGTCCATGGCGAACTCCGTCAGACGATCAACCCATGGAAACGCTGGAGCCGCGGTTTCGATCCCTAACCCCTGAGGAAAGCCTCCATGATCCTAGCCACCTCGTCCGGGCGGTCGTGATGCAGGTTGTGGCTGGTGTCGAGCACCTTGTCGCAGGTGACGTTCCTGAGCAGCGCCGCCCGCGCCGCAAGCCCGCCGGGCTCGGAGTCGATGCGCGACACGCGATCCGAGGCGAGCCACAGGGTGGGCGCCTCGATGCGCGTCATGCAGGCCGCCCATTCGGCCTTGCGATGCGAGACGGCGAAAGGCGCGCGGTGGAGCGGATCAAAGGCCCATTCCACCAAGCCATCGTCCCGGCGGCGCGAGGACTCGGCGGCAAGAAACAGCGCCTTGTCCATGGTCAGGCGCGGATTCGTCTGGCGCAGGCGCTCGGCCATCTGGCCATAGCTTTCATAAGGGCGCGAGGACTCCGGCCCCTCGCGCCAGATGCGGATCCATGTGTCGAGATAGTCGGGCGTCCCGGCGGGATCGCTGTCGACGAGGCCGAAAGCGTCGAGCGCGATGAGTTTGGAGACACGCTTTGGCCGCACGCCCGCATAAATCCCCGCCACCTGACCGCCCAGCGAATGACCGGCCAGGGGAACGGCGACGCCCGGCGACACCGCGTCAAGGACGATGTCGAGATCGGCGAGATAGTCCTGGAACCAGTAGCCCTGCGGGTTCCAGCCGCTGCGGCCATAGCCGCGCCAGTCCGGCGCGATGAAATGATGGTCGCCCTTCATCTCGTCCACGATGAATTGAAATGTGGCGCTGCAATCGCGCGAGCCATGCAGCAGGACGAGCGGCGGCGCGTCGCTTGGGCCCCAATGCCGGACATGACATCTGAGGCCGCGCATGTCGATGAATTCAGACCGCGCGATTTTGCGCGGCGCGTAAGCGGCCCCCTCGGTCATGGCTGAACGCCTCCCCTTGTCATCCTCTTGTCATTCTTGCCATTATGCGCTCAAGCGAAGAGCCTGCGCAATGGTCCGCCGGCGCCCGGACGCCGCCTTGACAAGCCCCGCCCGCAACTTCACTGTCCCCCGACAATCGCCACATAAATAGGCTGAAAATCCGGGGGAATCGCATGCGTCTGCTGGGGCTGGCCTTATCCTTGTCATTAGGCGCGGCGCCCGCCTTCGCGCAGACGGCCAACGACTTCTACCGCGGCAAGACCCTGTCCATCGTCGTGGGATCAGACGCAGGCTCGGGCTATGACGCCTATGCGCGCCTCGTCAGCCGGCATATTTCAAGGCACATTCCCGGCTCGCCGAACATCATCGTGCAGAACCATCCGGGCGCCGGCAGCATCACCATGGCGAACCAGCTCGCCAGCGGAAACTACAAGGAAGGAACGACGATCGGCGCGCCCCAATCCAGCGTCGCCTTCGAGCGGCTGCTGCATCTGCTGGGCCCCGGCGGCAAGGCCGCGAATTTCGACGCCACGAAACTCAACTGGCTCGGCACCGCCGCGCAGGACACATTCGTGGTTCTGGGCTGGCATAAAAGCAAGGTCAGCACCGCCGAAGACATGATGACGAAGGAATTCGTCATCGGCACATCCGGCCCCAACACCGACGGTTCGCTGATCGTCGCAGTCATGAACAAATTGCTGGGCACGAAGATCAAGCTCATCAACGGCTACAACGGCACCGCGCCGCAATTGCTGGCGCTGGAGCGCGGCGAGATCGACGGCTCCTCCATGGCCTATTCGACGGTGCTGACGCTGCGCCCCAATCTGCATCGCGACAAGCAGATCACCGTGCTGCTGCAGGTCGGGCGTGACAAGCACCCCGACCTCGGCGAGGTCGCCCTGCTCTCTGACCTGATGAAGACCGACGAGGACAAGGCGATCCTCTCCGTCATCTTCGACAAATACCAGATGGGCCGCCCCTTCTTCGCCCCGCCCGGCGTGCCGACGGAGCGCGTTGACCTGCTGCGCAAGGCCTTCGACGAGTCGATGAACGATCCCGCCCTGATCGCCGAAGCCGCCCAACTGCATCTCGAACTCAGCCCCCTTCCCGGCAAGGAAGTGCAGGCGCTGATCGAACGGCTTTACGCCACACCCGAGCCCATGGTGCGCAAGGCGCGCCTGATGCTCGGCACGGAGAAGTGACCGCATGAAGATCACGAAGATCGAAGCCTTCCATCTCGCCATACCCTTCGACCATGGCGCGCCGCCGCCCTCTCAGGGTGCAGGCGGCTTTCGCACCACCATGGACTCGGTCTATCTCCGCGTCGACACCGACGCGGGGCTGACAGGCTGGGGAGAATGTTTCGGCTTCGCGACCTGCCCGGTCACGCATTTCGCGATTCAACGGGTCATCGCGCCCATGGCGGTGGGACGCGATTGCGACGACATCGGCGCCTTGATGTTCGAACTGCATCGGCGCGTGCAGAGCGGCGGGCGCAACGGCCCCCTCATCTTCGCGCTCTCCGGCCTCGACATCGCGCTCTGGGACATCGCCGGAAAGGCGCAGGGCCAGCCGATCCATCGCATGCTCGGATCCAATGGCCGCCGCAGCAGCGCGCCCGTCTACGCCAGCCTTATGCGGCTTGATACGGCGGCGAATGTCGCGAAGGTCTGCGGCGATGTGCTGGCGCGCGGCTATCGCGCGGTGAAGCTGCATGAGCGCACCATCGAGACCGTGGCCGCCGCGCGAAAGGCTCTGGGCGACGACATTCCGCTCATGCTCGACACCAACTGCACCTGGGATCTCGAGACCTCCAAACGCTTGGCGCAGGACATGGCGCCCTATGATCTCGCGTGGCTTGAGGAGCCCCTCTTCCCGCCCGACGACTACAAGGCCCTCGCCGCCCTGCGCAAGACGACGAAGACGCCCATCGCCGCTGGCGAAAACCTTGGCAACCTGCTGGATGTCGAGCGCATCCTCGATGCGCAGGCGGTCGATGTGGTGCAGCCCGATCCCATCAAGATGGGCGGCGTAACCGAATGCTGGAAGGCCCTTTGCATGGCGCAGGCGCGCGGCGTGCAGGCGGAGCCGCACTCGCCCTGGCATGGCCCCGGCCTTATCGCCGCCCTGCATATGATCGGCGCCATGGAGCAGGACTGCATGGCGGAGTTCTATTACGCCGATCTCGCGGACTGGCCGCTCGGGGAAGCCTCCGTTCCCCGCAATGGCGTTCTTCAAATCCCCGATGGCCCCGGCCTCGGCGTTCACGTCAACGAAGAGATCGTCGCGAAATACAGGGTCGCCTGACCCCAGGGAGCACATATGAAAGTCTGCATTTACGGCGCTGGCGCAGTGGGTGGGCATCTCGCCGCCCGGCTTCTGGCCAATACGCCCGCCGAGGTCTCGCTTGTGGTGCGCAGCGCCGCCGCGCCCGTTCTGCGTGAACGCGGCCTCACCCTGCGCACCGAGGGGCGCGAGATCACGGGCCGTCCGCACCATGTCACCGATGATCCCGCCACCCTGCCCCCGCAAGACCTTGTGGTGGTGACGCTGAAGGCGCCTTCGCAGCCTGCCGCCGCGCGCGACATAGCAGGGCTCATCGGCCGGGACGGCGTCGCGCTCTTCGCCATGAACGGCCTTCCCTGGTGGTGGAATCATGGCCTGAGCGACAAGGGCGCGCTCGACCGCGTGGATCCCGATGGCGCGCTCTGGCGCGAGATCGGCGGCGCGCGGGCGCTGGGCGCCGTCGTGAATTCCTCGAACAATGTGCTGGAGCCCGGCGTCATCGTCCATGCCGGCGCGAAGCGATGGGCGGTCGGCGAGCCCGACAAGACCTCCTCGCCACGCCTGCGCCGCGTGATTGATCTGCTGGCCGCCGCCGATCTCGAAGCCATCGAATCCCCGGACATCCGGCGCGACATCTGGCGCAAGCTCATGACGAACATCAGCGGCAACCCCATCGCCGCCCTGACGCGGCTGGCGGGCAAGGACACGGTCGCCGTCTCCGCGCTTGATGACGTCGCCATCAAGCTGATCGAAGAGGCGCTTGTGGTGGCGAAGGCGGAAGGCTGCGACCTCACCGGCGAGATCAGCGCCGAGGCCATCGCGCGCCCGCCCAAGGGGCGTTTCCCCGGCAAGCCATCCATGCTGCAGGATGTGGACGCGGGACGCGCGCTGGAGGTCGAGGCGATCCTCGGGCAGGTCCAGAGCTTCGCCCGCGCGCGCGGGGTCGCGACGCCCAGCATCGATGTGGTCTACGCCCTCCTCTGCGGGCTCGACCACGCCTTGCGCCTTGCACGCTGAGGGAGACTTGGATGACACGAAAGACAGCCCTTCTCGCCGCCTTCGCCGCGATGCTCGCCGCAGCGCCCGCCAGCGCAGCCGACTTCGCGGGAAAGACCATCGAGATCCTCATAGGCTTCGGGCCGGGCGGCGGCCATGACGCCTATGCGCGGGCCTTCGCGCAATTCTACGGCAAGAACCTGCCGGGCAATCCCACGGTGGTGGCGCGCAACATGCCGGGCGCGGGCAGCCTGCTGGTGCTCAACCACATCAACTCGGTGGCGCCCAACAATGGGCTGACCATCGGGACCTTCGATCCGCAACTGTTGATCGCGCCCCTGCTGGGCGACCCCAATGCGCGCTATGACGCCACAAAGCTGAATTGGCTCGGCAGCATCGTCGACGCCACCAATGTCTGCATCACCTGGACCCAATCGGGCGTGACGAATTGGGCGGACCTGATGTCCGACAAGCCCGTCAACTTCGGCGCGACGGGACCAGCCGCCGCGCTGTATCAGCATACGGCGATCCTCAAGAACATGTTCGGCTCGAAGGTGCGGCTCGTCTCGGGCTATGCGGGAACGGCGGAGGTGCGGCTCGCCATGGAGCGCGGCGAGATCACCGGCAACTGCGGCGACAACTGGGCGAGCCTGAAGGGCACTGCGGCTGATCTGATCGCCGAGAAGAAGATCAGCATCCCCGTTCAATTCGCCACGAAGAAGCATCCGGAGCTGCCGGACGTGCCGCTTATCCTGGATCAGGCCAAAAGCGACGAAGACAAGGCGGCGCTGGAGATCCTGCTGGGCGCGCAGGGAACAGGGCGGCCCTACGCCGTGTCTCCAACAACGCCCGCCGACATCACGGCGACGCTGCGCGATGGCTTCGACAAGACCATGGTCGATCCAGATTTCATCCAATTCGCCGCCAAAATGCGCCTCGACCTCCAGCCCGTGAAAGGCGTGGAGATGCAGAAGATGATCGCAGACATATATGCCTCGAACGCCAGCGCGGTCGAAAGGGCGAAGGCCGTCATCAAGTGATCGCGCAGGTCAGGCTGCGGCCGGCGCCGCAACCTGCTTCAGCGATGCGATCATGGCGTCGAGCCGCTTGCCCTCGGGGTCGGCCACGGCGGCGAGGCGGGCCTGAAGAACCGCATCGGCGAAATGCGCGGCGTTCTGCGCGCCGCCCAGCATGGGCGCGATGACCTCTTCGGCGATGCGCCGCCAGTTGGCGTGGCCGCGCTCCCAGGTGTCGCCATAGCCGCGCACGAGCTGCGCTGTCTCCACGACTTCGCGCGCCGCGGCGGGGTCTTTCTGAAGGGCCTGTTCGACAAGGTTCAGCCAACCCTCGATCCAGGCCTTCTCCTGCGCCGCGCGCAGCGACACGGGCCGCAGGCCGCGCATGGAGGCGAGGGCGCGCAGCCGCAAAAAGCCCCACAAGCCCGTGGTGTGCACCCGCATGGGGACCGAGGCGCGCTCAAGCCCTGCCAGACGCACAAGTCCCAGAAGGGCGCGCGCCAAAGGCGCAGGCAGAATGGACAGGAATTCGTCAGGTCCGGGCTTCAGGAACTCGGTCACGCGCACGATGTCGCCCTGCCGCGCGCGCGCCTCCGCCCGCACCCGCGCCAGCCGGGCCTCGCGCAATTTCAGCTGCGCCACGCGCACCACATCCTCGCTCGACATGCGCACGGCGAGATGGCGCGCAAGTTCGGAAACGAACGCGCCGTCGGCCCCGCCCATGGCGGCGAAACGCTCCAGCCGTTCGAGATAGAGCCGCGCATAGGCCGCATCCTGAAAATCAACCAGACGCTCCACGCCCACGCGCGCATGGAGCCGCGCCTCCTGCGGCAGGCCGTCGATCATGGCGTCGATCTTGGCGTCGAAAACGGAAGGGGCGGGCTCTGCGGCCGGCGCCTCGACAGGCGCCTCATCGCCATCATAGGCCAGCCCCGCCTCGAAGCCCCGCAAATTCGCCTCGACCGCGCGTCCATCGAGCTTGATCGCCGTGCGGCAGGCTTCAGGAGAGAGCGGCAAGGCGCGGCAGGCCAGACCGAAGATCACGGCGTTCAAAAGCGCCTTGGCTTTGTCGGCGACGGCCTGAAAATCGCCGATATGATGGGCTTTGGAAAAGCGCTTCGCGGCCTCCACGATCAGATCGGAATCCGCGCGGCCATCGGACATGGCGATCTTTTCGGTGATGGCGTAGACGCGGCGCAGGGGCGCGATGATCGTCGTGCGGTCAGGGGTGACGAAGCCCGCCTGAATGAGCCGCCCCGCCTCCAGCAATTCGGTGGCGATGAAGAGGTCGACCTCGCCAGCCGTGGGGGCGAGGCAGAGCACGGGCGTGCGGCCCTCAGCGCGCAGCATCTCGACATAATAGGTCGTGCTGCCCGTGCGCTGGGCGACGCCGGGCACGGAGGTGCGCTGGGCGACATAGCCATCGGCCATGGCGGCGTCCGCGAGCCAGCTCGCCAGCACGCCGCCGCCCTCGCCCCCAAGCGCCGAGATGAGGATGCGGATCGGCGCGCTCATGCTCTCGCCCCGCCGCTGAGACGACGGATCAGCTTCGTCTCCCATTTCTCGCGGAAACGATCGATCCACCGGGGATTCTGCACAATATCGATCTGCGCGAAGGAGGGGCAGAGCTGGGCGGCGTGAGAGACATCGCCGCAGACGCCGCAGCCTACGCAGTCATTGTTGACATGGGCGATGGGATCTTTGCGCAGCGGGTCTTCGTTGGGCTTGAGGGTCAGCGAGGGGCAGCCCGACAGCCGGATGCAGGAATGGTCGCCCGTGCAGACCTCCGGATCCACCCAGAAGCGCGTGCGCACCACGCGCTCGCCCTCCGCCAGCGCCTTGGCGTTCTGCGGCTTGATGCGCCGCTGGCGGGCGAGCTGACATTCGCCGTCGGCGATGATGACGCGCAGGCCCTTGGCTGGCGAGAGGATCGCCTCGCGCAGCGTTTTGATCATGCGCGCGATGTCATAGGTGCGCACGCGGCTGATGGCCTTCACGCCCATGCCGCGCAGGGTCTTTTCAATGTCGACGCCCGCGCCGCGTCCATCATCGGTCGGCGCGCTCGATGGCAGATCCTGCGCGCCGGTGGCGCTGGAATAGCCATTGTTCATGATGATGAGCACGCCATCATTGCGGTTGAAGACGGAGCCCGCGACGCCCGTCAACAATCCATTATGCCAGAAGCCGCCATCGCCCATGATGCTCACGGGCTTGCGCGCCTGCGTGTTGGAGACGGCGGCGGCGGAGGCCAGCGACATGCCATAGCCCAGAATGGAGTTGCCCTGATCGAAAGGCGCGAAGGTCGCGAGCGCATGGCAGCCGATGTCGGCGGCCACATGGGTAGGGCCGATCTCGCCCTTCAGCACCTTCATCGCCGAAAAGACGGGCCGCTCGGGGCAGCCCGTGCAAAGGCCCGGCGGGCGCGCTGGCATGGGGGCCGCCAACATGCCCCGCACCATCTCCTCATGCGCGGCGAGCGAGGCGAGCCAGGCGTCAAGCGCCCCGCAATCGCGCCCATTGGCGCGCAGGAAGGCCGCGAGTCCCTGCCCCAGCACGCGCTGGGTATATTCGCCGCCCATGGGCAGCACATCCTTGCCAAAGATGCGCGTCTGCAGATCAGCCTTGCGAAGGATCTGCCCGATGGCCTGTTCGAGATAATCAGGCTGGCCCTCTTCAACGACGAGCACCGCTTTCTTGCCAAGACAGAACTGTTCGATCTGGCGCGGCGCCAGGGGATGGGTGACGTTGAGCACCAGCACGGGCAGGCCGACATCGCCATAGACGTCGGACAGGCCAGCAGCCTCCAGACGGCTGTTCAGCGCATTGAACAAACCGCCCTGCACGATGATCCCGATCTCGCCCTCCTGCGGCCCGCGCGTCTCATTGAGCCCATGCTCCATGATGAAGTCCTGTGCGGCGGGCAGGCGTCGCCTGAACTTGTCGGTCTCCTGAATGAAGGTCACGGGCGGATGGGCGAGGCGCATATATTCAAAAGCTGCGGGCTCAGGGATGCGCTGCGCAGTCGACTGCGGCGCAGCGCGGTTCGCTTTGGCCTCGAAGGCGCCGAACATATGGCAGGCGCGGATGCGAAGCTCCAGCATGACCGGCGTGTTGGACGCTTCCGACAATTCGAAGCTCTTCTCCACCATGCGCACGATGTTGGAAAGCTCGGGACGCGGGTCCATCAACCAGATCGAGGACTTCAGAGCGAAGGCGTGCGTGCGCTCCTGAATGACGCTGGCGCCTTCTCCGTAGTCTTCGCCGACGATGATGAGCGCGCCGCCCTTCACGCCGGGGGAGGCGAGGTTCGACAGCGCGTCGGCCGCCACATTGGTGCCGACGATGGACTTCCAGGTCACCGCGCCGCGAATGGGATAGTTGACGGAGGCGCCGAGCATGGCGGCGGCGGCGGCTTCGTTCATGCAGGGCTCGACATGCACGCCAAGCCGCTGCATCTCCTCCTTCGCCTCCACGAGCACATCGAGCAGATGGCCCACCGGCGCGCCCTGATAACCCCCGACATAGGACACGCCCGATTGCAGCAGCGCCTTGGTGACGGCGATGATCCCCTCGCCCTGAAAGGTCTGGCCATCGCCGAGCTTCAGACTTTCGATTTCCCGCTTGAACGAAATTTCAGCCATGTCGCGCCTCAGCTATTTCAGTTCAATGACCCTGGTGATGGTGGCGAGCACTTCGGGCGTGACCTGCGCCAGCGAGGCGAAGATCTCCTTGCCGCGGGGCACATCGACGAATTCATAGGGAAGGCCGTTCATCTGCATCGACTTCTCGATGAACTCCGGATCCCTGGCGGCGGCGGCGTAGGCCGCGCGCAGATCTTCGACGGCTTCTGCGGGCGTGCCCTGCGGGGCGAAGCCTGTGAAGGTCATTTCGCCGATCTGCCCGATCAGCCAGTTCGTCGCGTCCCAAAGCGCGCCCGAAGGGGCCTTGCCGTGGATCTGCCGATAGAGGTCGGGGAAGGCCGGCATCTCCTTGATGAAGGGATGGGGCGTGAACCTGCCCTGCGCATCCGTCGCCACGAGGTAGGCGACGCCCAGGCCCTGCCCTGACTTGATGTAATCGGCGTTGCGGCCCCGGAAGGTCGTGATGCTCGTCGAATGGAAATGCACCTCGCCGCGCTGCATGGCGAGGAAGACATCATTGCCGCCCTTGTAGCCGATGATCATCTTGTCCTTCACGCCAAGCACGCCAAGGGCGAGATGGGCGAGAAGACCAGAGGGATCGGTGGGGTTGAGCGCGCCGACCACCAGCAGGTCAGCCTTGGCGACATCGGTGGGCTGCTTGAACCCGCCGGGAATGCTGGAGGTGGCGGCGTAGAGAACGCGGGTGTCGGAGGTGCCGCCGAGGAACTCGAAATTTTCATAGCGCGCGCGCATGTTCGGCAGCTTCAAGGCCTGCGCCAGCGGATCCCAGGGGCCCCACAGAATGGTCTGCCCATCGGGCTTGGCCTTCTCTGCAAGGTAGTTCGTGGCGAGCAGGCCGCCAGCGCCCGGCATGTTCTGCACGAGCATGGTGGGCGAGCCCTTGAGGTGCTTCTGGATCACCTGCGCGAACAGCCGCGCGAAGAGATCGACAGTGCCGCCTGCATCGAGCCCCACCACTATGTTGATCGTCTTGCCCTTGAAATAGGGTTCGGACTGCGCCTGCGCCCCGCCGCAGGCGACGCTTGCAAACATCAGGGCGCAAAGCCCGAATGACGCTCTCCAGTCGGCTCGCATGGCGCCTTCCCCTCGTTATTTTGTTGCGCGCGCGTCCATGACCTTACGGGCGGCGGTGAGATAATCCTGCTCGGACTGCTGCTGCTGCTTCAGCCCCACGAGGTCGTAATAGCCATCGAGCGTGCAGAAGCCGGGACGCGCGGCGTCGAGGTTGCGATCCTTCCTGAGCGACGCCATGGCGCGCGTGACGGCGCCGACCGCCGCGAACAGGGCCGCAGAGGGAAATGTCATCATCGCCGCGCCCGCCGCTTCGAACTCGTCGGGGGTGGGCATGCCCTTGGGATTGGCGTTGGACATATTGGCCATCTGCTGTCCCGGCACTTCGCGCAGCACGCGCTTGAAAGCGTCGAGCTGATCGGCGCCGATGACCTTGGCCATGTCGACGCCCATGTCCATGTAGAGCTGCGCGCGTTCGATGGCGCCGTCGAGCCCCTCGACGGAAAGCGCATCGGTGCGCGCGACGATGAAGAGATCAGGATCACGCCTAGCGTCGAGCGCCGCTTTCAGTTTGGCGAGCATGTCCTGCGTGGAGATGAGCTGCTTGCCCTCCATATAGCCGCAGCGCGGGGGGAAGACCTGATCGCTGATGAAGAGGCCCGCGACCCCTGCGTCCTCAAAGGCCCGCACCATCTGCCGCACATTGTTCACGCCGCCAAAGCCGGTGTCGCCATCGACATAAACCGGAACATTCACGGCGGCGCAGATGCGCCCGTAATGGTCGGCGTAGTCACGCATGTTGGATTGCCCGGTGTCGGGCTGTCCAAGCAGCGAGCCAGCGGCCGCATAGCCGCCCGCCACAACCACATCAAAACCCTCCGCCTCGATGATGCGCGCGGAGAGCGCGTCATAGGCGCCGGGCGCATGGACCATGCCGGGGGCGGCGAGAAGTTCGCGGAAACGTTTGCGCAGGCTCATGGCGTCATCCTCAGAGCGTGGAGGCGTCGGCGCGCTGCGACCAGGGCAGCATGTCCGCCATCTTCTTTTCAAAAGCCTCGATCTCGGCTTTATGTTTCATGGTCAGGCCGATGTCGTCCAGACCTTCCAGCAGGCGCGTGCGGTCGGCGGCGGAGATGTCGAAGGCCATATGCAGCCCGTTCGGGCCCGTGATCTCCTGACGTTCGAGATCGACGGTGAAGGGCGCCGCGCCATCGGCCGCGACGACCGCCGCCTCCAGCGCATCAGCCTGCGCATCGGAGAGCGTGATCGGGAGGATGCCGTTCTGCAGGCAATTCTCCCGATACATGTCCGCGAAGGAGCGGGCGATGATGCAGGTGACGCCGATGGCCAGAAAGGTCCAGACGGCGGACTCGCGCGAACTGCCACACCCAAAGTTACGACCCGACACGAGCATCGCGCCGGAGCGGAACTGTGGCTTGTTGAAAACGAAGTCCGGATCTTCCGCGCCATCGGCCCCGCGCCGACGATGGCGGAACAAAGTCTGCGCATAGTCTTCGCTCATGCGCGCCCCGCCTGCGACCGGGGCGATCTGGTCGGTGTTCACATCGTCTTCGAGAAAGGGAATCGCGGTTCCCGTGACATGGGTGAAAGCTTTCATTGGGCGCCCGCCTTCGCATTGGGAACATCGACGATCCGGCCCGCCACGGCGGCGGCGGCGGCGAGGGCAGGGCCGACCAGATGGGTGCGCACGCCCCTGCCCTGCCGGTTTTCAAAATTGCGGTTGGTGGTGGACAAAATCCGCTCGCCCGCCTTGCCGCCATCGCCATTGGCGCCCGCGCACATGGAGCAGGCTGACTCGCCCCAGATGAAGCCAGCGTCGCGGAAGACCTTGTCGAGGCCGATGGCTTCCGCCTCGCGCTTCACCCGCGTGGAGCCAGCGGAGACCAGCGCGAAGACGCCCTCGGCCACATGCTGGCCGCGCACGATCGCCGCCGCCTCCTGCAGATCGGGCAGGCGGGCGTTGGTGCAGGAGCCGATGAAGACGCGATGCACGGGCAGGCCCGCGATGGGCTGGCCGGGCTGCAGACCCATATAGGCGAGCGCGCGCTCCACCGCGGCGCGCTGCTCGGTGGGCAGATGGGCGGGGTCCGGCGCATGGCCGTCGACCTCGATCACCTGCGAAGGATCCGTGCCCCAGGTGATCTGCGGCTGCAGGCCATCGCAGTCCACAGTGACCTCGCGCTCGAAGACCGCGTCTTCATCGCTGGGCAGCGTGCGCCAGTAATCCAGCGCGCGATCCCACATGGCGCCCTTGGGCGCCCAGCGGCGGCCATGCAGCCATTCGAAGGTTTTATCGTCAGGCGCCACAAGGCCGCTGCGCGATCCCATTTCAATGGTGAGGTTGCACAGCGTCAGGCGCCCTTCGATGGAGAGCGCGCGCGCCACCGGCCCGGCGAATTCGATGATATGGCCGCGCCCGCCGGACACCCCGATCTGCGCGAGGATCTTCAGCGCCACATCCTTGGCGCTGGCGAGCGCGCCGATCCTGCCCACAAGATTGACGCGCATGCGCTTTGGCCGCGCCATCGCCATGACCTGCGTCGCCAGCACATGCTCAAGCTCTGTAGTGCCGCAGCCGAAGGCCAGCGCGCCGAGGCCGCCGACGGTGCAGGCGTGGCTGTCGGGCACCGCATGGGTGGCGCCGGGCAGAACCATGCCGATCTCCGGGCCGACCACATGGGAGATGCCATAGTCGTCATCGCCAAGATCGAACACCCGCACATTGTTTTCGGCGCTGGCCGCGCGCACGGCGTCGATGAAAGGCTTGCCTTCGGGATTTGTCGTGTCGGTGCGGCCCGGCGTGGAGGCGGGCGTGTGGTCGAGCGCGGAGAAGGTGATGTCGGGGCGGCGCACCCTGCGGCCGGCCTCCTTCAGCTTCTTGAAGGCATGCGGCGC
Source organism: Beijerinckiaceae bacterium (assembly GCA_947453205.1). Taxonomy (GTDB): domain Bacteria; phylum Pseudomonadota; class Alphaproteobacteria; order Rhizobiales; family Beijerinckiaceae; genus Terripilifer. The sequence continues at coordinate 25,577 of CANGFT010000033.1, forward strand.
ATGCAGCTCATGGGTGATGTGGCGGTCGATGAACAGGAGTTCGCGGCCATCCATGCGCTTGCAGACGACATGCGCGTCCCAGATCTTGTCGAATATCGAACGCCCCATGCGTCTCCCCCTTGTTTGTTGCATCAGCCCTGAAACTGCGCCAGCAGCTCGGGCGGGATCGGCGCCGCGCGCATCCGCCCGGGCTTCAGCGGATCGGCGGCCACCAGCACGCGCGTCTCCCAGGCCTCGATGGCGAGGTCTTCGCCATGATAGACCCGATGGTGGATCTTGAAGCTGGAGCGGCCAAGCTCCACGAATTCGCTGACGATGTCGATGTCGTCGCCGAAGGTCGCGGGCTTGCTGAACTTGGCCTGCGTGTCGACCATGGGCCAGCCGACAAACCCATGGCGAGCGATGACATCGCGTTTGCGCAGCCCGCTCGCGGCCTCGATGAGATAGGCGGTGCTGGCGTCGAACATTTCGAAATAGCGGGGGTAATAGACGATGCCTGCGGCGTCGCAGTCGCCCCATTCAATCCGCACGGTCCGGCGATTTTGTTTCATCCGATCCTCCCGGCATGGGCTCACTTGCCGCCCATGTTCTCCATGCCCTCGCGCAATGTCGTCACGATCTCGGGCGAGACGCCGGACAGCGACTTGAAGATCTTCGCGCCCTCCTCCATGCCCACATAGTCGAAGGGCAGGCCATTGCGCTGGACGGATTCGGCGATGAACTCCTTGTCGTTCATCGTATCCTCGAACGCCTTGCGCAGGGCTTTCAGGCTGGCGTCTGGCGCGCCGGGGGCGGCGAGGCCGACGTAAGCAAGGTCGCCGAACTGCTGCACGGTCCAGTTGAAGGCGTTCCAGAGCGGCCCCTCGGGCGCCTTGCCATGGACCTCTTTATAGAGATCCTGAAAGGCGGGCATGTCCGTCACGTCGGAGCGGCGATTATATTGGCCCTTCTCATCCGAAGCGAGCAGATAGGCGAGGCCCGCGCCTTCGCCGGAGGTGATGAAGCTCTTCGAACGCGTGCGATAGGTCGCAAGGCTCGTGTTGTGGAAATTCACCTCGCCGCGCTGCAAGGCGAGGAACACATCGGCGCCGCCGCGATAGCCGCTGACGATCTTGTGGGGCAGACCGAGCGTCTTGAGCGAGAGATGGGCGAGAATGCCCGAAAGATCCGTCGTGCCATAGGCGCCGATGATGAGGTCTTTCGCCTTCATGATGTCGGCAGGCTTCTTGAAGCCGCCGGGAACGGCGTCGACGCGCATATAGTTCACGCGGACATCGGCGATGCCGCCGAGATAGGGAAACTGGTCGTAACGCGCGCGCAGGCCCTGATTGCCGAGCGCCTGGGCGAGCGGATCCCACAGCGAAAGGATGATCTGCGAACCATCCTTCGGCGCCTTCTCATAGATATAATTGAAGGCGAGCACGCCGCCGGCGCCCGGCATGTTCTGCACGACGATGGAGGGGTCGCCGGGGATGTGTTTCTTGAGATGGGGCGCGACGAGACGCACCAGCGTATCAGCGGAACCACCCGCCGCAAGGCCGACGATGATGGTCAGGGTCTTTCCGGCGTAAAAGTCCTGCGCCAGAGCAGGGCGCGCGGCCAGCGAGGTGAGCGCGGTCGCGGCGATGAGCAGCCCTTTGAACCAGGTTTTCATACGTTCCTCCTGTCGCCGCGCGAGAGCGGCACGAGTCAAACCTTCGGCGTCGGCGGCGTGAACAGGGCCTCGCGCCTCTGCCAGTCGTCCAGACGCAATATGTCGAGATAATCGCTCATGCTGGCGGCGCCAGCCCCGGCCTTCGCCACATCGCCGGTCTCCTTCAGCACGCGCAAGAAGCTCCGCATGGAGGGCAGCGCAGCCAGCAGCATATAGACAGAGCACGACAGGAGGCGATAGCCGATGCCCTCCAGCGTCTTCACATCGAGCGCAGGCACGCTGCCGGTGGGCGTGATGTTGTAGAGCAAGGGCACGTCGATGTTGCGGGCGATCTCCTGCGCCTCTTCAATCGTCTTCGGCCCCTCGACGAAGATCACATCGGCGCCCGCGGTCTGATAGGCCTGCGCGCGGCGGATGGCGCTTTCGAGCCCTTCGACGGCGCGGGCGTCGGTGCGTGCGCAGATGACGAAATCATCATCGCTGCGCGCATCAAGGGCGGCCTTGACCTTGCCTTCCATCTCGCCGCAGGGGATCACGCTCTTGCCAGCCAGCATGCCGCAGCGCTTGGGGCTGACCTGATCCTCGATCATGACGGCGGCGACGCCCGCCCGTTCGAACTCCATGATGGTGCGGCGCACGTTCAGCGCGTTCCCATAGCCCGTGTCGGCGTCGGCGAAGACCGGCAGGCCGCTCGCAGCCGCCATCTGGCCGGCGTTGTCCGCGTTCTCCTTCAGGGTCATCACCCCGACGTCGGGCATGCCAAGCTTCATGGCCGAGGTGGCGTTGCCGGAGCTCATCAGGGCCTCGAACCCCTCATGGGCGATGAGCCGCGCCGAAAAGGCGTCGCCCACCGAAGGGATCATGGTGATCTGACGCCTTGCGATCAGCGCGCGGAAACGGGTGGTCGGCTTTTGCGGAGAAGACATGGGTTTCCTCTGGACGGATGGGGCGCCCACCCCGGCGGGATAGGGCCTGACGGGCGAAGCCGTCAAGCCAGCGCAGGCGCGCCTATTCCACGAAGGGCTGCAGGCCGACCTGACGCATGAACGGTTCTGCGGAAGGCGCAGCCAGAGCCTTCACCAGCTTCAGGGCGAGATCGGGATCTTTCGCGCCCGCGCTCACGCCCGCAGCAAAGCCGATCCAGGTCTGGAGCTCATCTGGCAGAAGCCCGACCATGTCCACGCCCTTCACGCCATAGATGCGCGAGGCGACGACGACGACCATATCTGCCGCGCCGTCGGCCACCACCTCGACATTATATTCGCCGGGCATGGGCATGAGGCGCGACTTCATCTCCTCCTCGATGCCAAGGCGCTTCACCAGATTGGCGAAATAGATGCCGCTGGCGCCCTCCTCGGGATAGGCGACCTTTTTGGCGGCCAGCAGCGCCTTCTTGAACCCTTCCGCGCTCGACAGGTCCGGACGCGGCGCGCCCTGCTTGATCCCTACGCCAATGCCGATGCGCCCGATGACGGTGCGGGTGTCGGCCTTGACCTTGCCCGCCTTGATGAGCTCGTCGAGCACCGGGGGATTGAGGACGGTCACGTCAAAGGCCTCGCCATCAAGCACCCGCTTGCGCACCTGCGGATTGACGGCGAAGTCGATCTTGACCTTGTGGCCGGTCTCCTTCTCGAAGCGTCCGCTCAGCTCGATCACAACGGGCCGGCCGCCATTGCCCGAGAGGACCGTGATCTCCGCCGCGCTGGCCTGAACCAACGGCAAGGCGAAAGCCAAAGCGGCGAGTGTGGTGAGCAAGCGCATCATTTCCCCCGATCTGTTGAACGCGCCATCAGACCTTCGCAGGCGCTCTCTGGCAAGGGATCGGTCAGCTTCAGAGGAAGAATTTCCGGGAGGGAGCCGCAAAAGCGCGCGAATGAGCGGCGCAGGCCTAGGGCGGCAGAACAAAAATCTATTATTCTCAGATATTTAAAGGTGGTGGTGGGGGAAGCAGGACTCGAACCTGCGAAGGCATAGCCAGCGGATTTACAGTCCGCCCCCTTTGCCGCTCGGGACATTCCCCCGGCACACGACCGCAAGCGGCGCGTCCCGAAAAAGCCCTGCGGCGAAGCAGGGCCTCATCTGGCGGCGCTTATCCGCAATAGGAGCGGCCCCGTCAACCCGGAAAATGACGCTTTGATTGCGCGCGCCCCTTTGGCGTGACAAGAGTGCCCCACAGAAGGCATCGAGGGGTTGCAGGTGGCGCGCAAGGATTTCCGTTCAGGCCGCAAGGGCGGCGCCCCGGATCGGCGCGAATCCGGCACCGCCCATGCTGGCCCCACGGCTGGCGCCGGTCGGCGCTCAGGCCGGCAGGAGCCCCGGCATCGCCCGGCGGCCGATGTGGCGCAGCTCTGGGGGTATCATCCCGTGAGGGAGGCGCTGCGCTCCAGCCGCCGCGAGATCCTGCGGCTCTGGGCGACGGCGGAGGCGGCGGGGCGGCTCGCCGCCGAGATCGAGGCGCGGCAGGTCAAGCCGACCATCGTGGGCCTCGATGAGATCTCCGCACGCCTGCCGCCCGATTCCGTCCATCAGGGCCTGTTGCTGGAAGCGCGCCCGCTGGAGCCGATCGACATCGCCGACCTGCCCGCCAAGGGGCTCGTGCTGGTGCTGGATCAGGTCACGGACCCCCACAATGTCGGCGCCATCGTGCGCACCGCCGCCGCCTTCGCGGTGGACGCCATCGTCACCACCGAGCGCCATTCGCCCCATATGACAGGCGTTCTGGCGAAATCCGCTTCGGGCGGGCTGGAGCATGCGCCGCTGTGCACCGTCGTCAATCTGGCGCGCGCGCTCGAGGCGCTGGGGGACATGGGCTATCTGCGCGTCGGCCTTGATTCAGATGGCCCCGCCTCGCTTGAGGACACCGAACTCTCGCGCCCTCTGGCGCTGGTGCTGGGGGCGGAGGGCAAGGGCCTGCGCCGTCTCTCGCGCGAAAACTGCGATGTTCTGGCGCGGCTCGACATGCCCGGCGCGATTCGAAGCCTCAATGTGTCCAACGCCTGCGCCGTGGCGCTGGCGATCACGCGCATGAAGCTCGGGCCCCAGCAGGGCTGAAAGTCGCGTCCCCCCCCCACAAAGCGGGGAAACTGGTCTCCAGCATCAACGAAAGTCTATGAAACCGGGAGTGTTTTTGCGGTTTTGCTAGACGAAGGTGTCATGGCCGCAGCCCCCGAGTTCGCTTTATGATCGCAACATGTCCGGTGGCGTGAGCCCTCGGGGATGGAGGTCGTTTCGCGACGACCTTCGGAAACAAAGAACCCCCGAGGACGGAAACATCAGAGGCGGCGCAAACGGTCGCCCTTCATCCAATCAGACGGCAGGGCGGTCCACCCAAGCGAATGGACGCCCGATTTAATCAGGTGGAGAGGAATCAATCATGAGCATGGCCATAGACGACAAGCACCGGCCAATGACCGCAGAGGAGCGCAAGGTCATCATCGCGTCCTCCGCAGGCACGGTCTTCGAATGGTACGACTTTTATCTCGCGGGTTCGCTCGCCGCCAACATCGCCGCCGCCTTCGTGCCGGGCACCAATGACACCGCGAAATTCATCTTCGTGCTCTTCGGCTTCGCCGCCGGCTTCGCGGTCCGTCCCTTCGGCGCGCTCTTCTTCGGCCGCCTCGGCGACCTCATCGGCCGCAAATACACGTTCCTCGTCACCATGACGCTCATGGGCCTTGCGACCTTCATCGTAGGCCTGCTGCCGAGCTATGAAACCATCGGCTATGCGGCCCCCGCAGCCTTCATCCTCTGCCGCCTCACCCAGGGCCTTGCGCTCGGCGGTGAATATGGCGGCGCGGCGACCTATGTGGCCGAACATTCTCCGCCCGGCCGTCGTGGCTTCTACACGTCCTGGATTCAGACGACCGCCACCGTCGGCCTGTTCGTTTCTCTGATCGTCATTCTGGCCCTGCGCCTGAGCATGACGCCCGAAACCTTCGCGGCCTGGGGCTGGCGCGTTCCCTTCCTCGTCTCGATCGTTCTGCTGGCCGTCTCCATCTGGATCCGCCTGCAGCTCGCGGAGTCGCCCGCCTTCCAGAAAATGAAGGAAGAGGGCACCGTCTCCAAGGCGCCGCTCACTGAAGCCTTCGGCCGCTGGGAAAACGCCAAGATCGGCATCATCGCCCTCTTCGGCGGCACCGCCGGCCAGGCTGTGGTCTGGTACACCGGGCAGTTCTACGCGCTGTTCTTCCTGACCCAGACCCTGAAGGTGGACGGCACGACGGCGAATCTTCTGATCGCCTTCTCGCTGCTGATCGGCACGCCCTTCTTCATCTTCTTCGGTTGGCTCTCCGACAAGATCGGCCGCAAGCCGATCCTGCTCGCGGGCTGCCTCATCGCCGCCGCCAGCTACTTCACGCTCTTCGAGAAGCTGGCCGTCACGGTGAACCCTGCCCTCTACAACGCAACCCAGAACGTGAAGGTTGTGCTGACCGCGGACAAGGCCACCTGCAGCAACCTGTTCGATCCCGTGGGCGTGCGCACGTTCACCCAGCCTTGCGACGTGGTGCGTCGCGCGCTGGCCACCAACTCCATCCACTACGATCTCGTCGAAGGCCCGGCCAGTTCCGAGCTGAAGGCGAGCGTGAATGGAACGGACGCCTCAGTCGCCGACAAGACCGGCGCTGCGCTGGTGGCCGCCGCTCAAGCTGCGGGCTATCCCAAGGCTGGCGATCCCAGCATCCTGAAGCAGCCGACCATCTCGGGCGTGCTGTCTGACCCGCGCGCGATCAACGCCATGGGCATCCTGTTCATCCTCGTGCTCTTCGTCACGATGGTCTACGGCCCCATCGCAGCCCTGCTGGTCGAGCTGTTCCCGACCCGCATCCGCTACACCGGCATGTCCCTGCCCTACCATCTGGGCAATGGCTGGTTCGGCGGCTTCCTGCCTCCGACCGCCTTCGCCATCGTGGCCTCGACCGGCAATATCTTCGCCGGCCTTTGGTACCCGATCGTGATCGCCATGGTGACCTTCATCGTCGGCCTGCTCTTCCTCCCGGAGACCAAGGACCGCGACATCTATTCGAACGACTGAAGCGCCAGTCCACACCTATGACGAAGCCCCGCAGGAGCGATCCTGCGGGGTTTTTCATTTCAATCAGGGGGCAGCCTCAGGCAGCGCCAGCGCGGCCTAATGGCAGACCCGGATGCGGCGCGGCGTGTAGCCATAGCCGTTCCAGACATCCTCACGCTCGTACCAGCAGCGCGGCGGGGGCGGCGGGGGATATTGCTCCTCGAACACATAGGCGGGGGCCGGGCCGTAGTAGTAGGGCCGGGCGGCGCCGACGGCGAGGGCGCCGAGGGCGAGCCCGCCCACAACGCCAGCCGCCACCGCGCCTGCGTTGGAGCCTCTGCGGTAGTTATAATATTGGGCTGAGGCCTCTGAGGGCGCCAGCGCCACAAGGGCGCCCGAAAGAGCGAACGAGGCCGCCGCGAAACGAAAGGATCTGGTCGACAACTTGCGCAGCATGGAGCATCCTCCGGGAGACACGGCCTGGAAACATCCCAGGCGCAGCTGTAGCCATCCAAGCCTCAAATATGAGCGAAAACATGCGGCGGCTGCGGCGAAAAAAAGGCGAAGAGCCTGAACGAGGAGACTTTAGATAGCCAAGATCAAGTGAAACAGACACTTTCTTTTGCAAGCCTATTGAGCGATCAAGGAAACACATGTATCTAGAGCTTGTGCATTTTACGCTTGGTCATATTTGAAAGGTAACGTATTTCGACTTCTCGTCCTCATTGCCAAGTTAAAGCATTTTGCGACGCGGCCCGATCCAAGAGGAAAGACGAAGCTCAATGGAAACGAAGACGACGCAAAAGGCCCCCCCGCAAGACGCCGACCAGTCGGCGCGCGCCGCGGCCGGCAAGCGGATCGAAACCCGCGTCCTTCTGGTTGAGGACAGCGAGTCGGTCCGCCTCATGATCGGCGACTATCTGCGCAGCAACACCATGCAGGTGGACATGGCCTGGTCGGTCGCCGCCGCGCGTCGCTCGCTCGATCTTTTCAAGCCCGACATCGTGCTGCTGGACCTGAGCCTTGAGGATGGCGAATCCTTTGATCTGCTCACCTCCATCTCCCGCGCCCAGATCCCCTGCATCGTCGTCTCCGCCCGCGAGTCGGCGCTGGACCGGGTGCTCTCCCTTGAGCTCGGCGCCCAGGACTACATCGTCAAGCCCGTGGAATTGCGCGAACTGCTCCTGCGCATCCGCATCGCCCTGAAGGGCGCGAGCCGTCGCGGCTCCCAGGGCGCCATGAACTCCCTCGTCTTCGGCGACCTTGAGGTCGATCAGGTCGAGCGCGAGATGATCTCGGACAAGAAGGTCCGCGTGCCCCTGACAAGCTCCGAATTCATCGTCCTGCGCCTGCTCGTCGCCAACAATGGCAAGTTTGTCGAGCGCACCGAGATGGCCCGCGTCATCGGCCGCTCGCGCATGAGCGATCAGAGCCGCGCGCTCGACGTTCTCGTGAGCCGTCTGCGCTCCAAGATCAAGAAGACCGGCTCGACGGTGACGATCAAAAACGTCCGGGGCCTCGGCTACGCGATTTACTGAGGCCTCGGGCCTCCCCGACTGACGGAGCCTGTGAAGGCCCGTCAGCCTTCGACAAGGGCCGCCATTTCCTTGCAGGCCATGGCCGTCTCGTCCAGCAGGGCCTGCGCGACCTCACGCCAATCGGGGGGCAGACCATCCGCGAGCCGTGCAGCAATCGCCTCCCCCTGACGGGCGCCGTATTGGGCCAGCACGCCCTTGAGCAGATGGGCCTGCTTCCTGACCTGCGCCTCGTCGCCCCGCTCCATGGCGGCCAGAAGAGCGGCGGAGGCGTTCTCGCAATCCTTTGTGAACTGGTCCTTGAGGGGACCGAACTGCTCCGCGCCAAGCAGGGAGATGATGTTTTTCAGATAGGCTTCGTCAAGATGCGCCATTGCAAAACTCGTCTTTGGAAACTCGCGTCAGATTGCAGTATCCTGTTGTGCTTATTAAATAACAAGTGTAAAGAAAATTGTGTGTCCGTTTTTTCTGATCCATCATCGAGTTTAGGATTTTGTCCTCGTCCACGAATGCTTCATTCCCTGACTGGAACGTCCTGGCGCTTCACGGAGCCGAGGGCGGCGAGAGGGATTCGAGGCCGGGCATGGGCGACATGAAGGGCCTGGCCTCCCCACGCCGCAAGCAGCGCGATCCCGGCAGGATCCCGTTTTATACGATCATCTTCGCCTGCGTCATCTCGCTGTTGGTGAGCTGGTTCGTCGTGTTCGAGATGAACGCGCGCACTGAGTCGGAAGTGCGTGAGGCCGCCTATCGCGAACTGCAACAGACCAGCGCCCTCTTCGCCGACCAGATCTCGAACTCCATCAACTCCATCGACGCCACCCTGCGCATGGGCAGCTATCTGCTCTCGGAGCGTTCGAGCCATCTCGACAAACTCATCGAGAAGAAGATCATCTCGCTTGAGCCGCTGGTCATGCTGACCTTCGTCGGCCCCGACGGGCGCGTGATCGAGACCAACGAGGGGCCTGACCCCAATGGCGCGGATCTGTCCGGGCTTGAGGAGGTGCGCGCCCATCTCGACAACAATGTCGACGGGCTCTTCATCGGCCAGCCCATGCTGTCGCCGACCCAGAGCTGGGTCTTCCATATGTCCCGCAAGGTCACGGGGGCGGACGGGGCGACGCGCGGCGTTCTGATCGCCTCCATCAACCCCTATTATTTCGCCTGTTTCTGGGACGAGTTGCTCAAGGGCGACCGCATCGCCGCGCTTGACCCAGCGGTGAGCCTTTTCGGCTTTGATGGCGTGATCCGCACCGGCTCGCATCACCTTGAGCAATATCTCACGAGCCTGCATCCGCAGCAGGCCATCATGGACGCCACCAGCAGCGGCCTGACCGGACGCTTCCAGCATCAGCACGCCGGCGGCTTGCGCGAAAGCCATTTCACGAAGACCATGGACAAGCCGCTGATCGCGGTCGCGAGCTATTCATCTCGGGCCATAGGCGTACGGGTGGCGCAGCAGCAACGCGAAGCCTATCTGATCGGGGTTTTGATCTCCTCGATCATCCTGGCCACGAGCTGCATCCTCCTCTTCGCCATGAACACGAGCCGGATCAACGAGAAGCGCGCAAGCGCCGCGGAAGTGCGCCTCGCCTCCGCGCTCGACGTCATCAAGGACAGTTTCGCGATCTACGACTCCGAAGGCCGCCTCTGCGCCTTCAACCGCGCCTTCGCAGCCTCTTTCAACCAGCGCGGCGACGCCTCGGACCTGACGACGATCAACACCTATCTCGCCACCGGCTCCCCAGCGTCCGATGAGCCCGGCAGCGGCGTTGTCGGCCGGGTGCGGACGCGCCGTCCAGTCAGCGGCAACCATACATATTCCCCCGACCGCCAGAACGAGCTCAATCTGGGAGACGGTCGCTGGCTGCGGGTCGAGAGCAGCCAGACGCCGATCGGCGAAACCGTCGTCTATGGCGCGGACATCAGCGAATCGCGTCGGCGCGAAGCCGCGCTTCTTCTGCACACGCGGCAGATCGAGGCGCAGGCGCAGAAGATGAAGGAGCTCGCCGAGCTTGCGGACCGCGCAGCGAAGGTGAAATCCTCCTTCCTCGCCGCCATGAGCCACGAGCTGCGCACGCCCCTCAACGCCATCAACGGCTTCGCGCAGGTGCTCGGCAAGAGCGCCATGGCCGAAGAGCCCAGGCACATCGCCACCCTCATCAACCAATCCTGCCGCCACCTGCTGGACATCGTCGACGACATCCTGGACTTCACGCGCCTCGAGGCGGACCGCGTCACCCTGCACCCAAGCCGCATCGTGCTGCGCAAGCTGTTCGAGGAGCTGATCGAAACTGCGTCCATCCTGACCAAGGACAAGCCGGTGAAGGCGCGATTCGACATTGCGCCCGACGTGCCCACCCATATCGTCGCGGACCTTCGCCGCCTGAAACAGGTGCTGCTGAACCTCGTCAGCAACGCCGCCAAGTTCACCCAGTCAGGCGAAGTGCGCCTGATCGCTGTGGCGGCTGGCGAGATGATCCGTTTTGAAGTGTCGGATACGGGCGAGGGCATAGATCCGAGCGTGGGGACCAGCATCTTCGAACCTTTCGAACAGGGCGCATCCTCCGGTCGGCTGCGCACCTCAGGCACCGGGCTCGGGCTCGCCATCACCAGACGCCTCGTCAACCTCATGGGCGGACGGATCGGTTATGAGAGCCATCTGGGGCGCGGCACGACCTTCCATGTCGAAATTCCGCTGATCGCAGGCAGGGCCCAGGACGAGGCGCCCGGCGCATCTGGCGCCGATGCGCCGCTTCCGCCGCTGCGGATTCTCATCGCCGAGGACGCGCCATCCTCGCGCCTGCTGCTGCGCATGGTTCTCGCCAAGCAGGGCCACAAGGTCGATGACTTCGAAAATGGCAAGACGGCGCTCGACGCTCTCCTGAAGAACGAATACGACCTCGCCATCCTCGATGTTCAAATGCCGGTGATGGACGGAACCGAGGCCGCCGAGACCCTGCGCGCCTCGCGCCATCCCTCCGCCGACCTTCCGCTGATCGCGCTGACGGCGCAGGTGCTCGACGATGAAGTCGAGCGAATCAGGGCGACCGGGTTCGACCTCGTGCTGGGCAAGCCCTTCATGGAGGAGGATCTCGTGAAGGGGATTCGCAAGGTTCTGAAATTGAGCACGAAACCGGCTCAACCCCAGCTCAGGGCCGCAGTCAGCCTGCACGGCCAGCGCGCTCCCGAACTCGTGCACGACAAGAACGCCTGACGCTGCGGCAAGGCATTCCATGGGGCCGCAGGCGGCGCAGCCTCGCCATCCCAAAAGAGTTCAAATCACAACCAGAGGCGGATGGACCGCGTCGCGCCTTGCCGCGCGCAGCGCCGCTTGTCGCGCGCTTCTAACGCGGACACAGCAATATAATGAAAACGTAACACTCATTTCGGGGCGCTTTCATTACAACTGCTAATTCATAGCCCGGCTCATGTAGACATCCCGGAGACAGGGCATGACAGAATCATCCGAAGATCCCCCGAAGCGCAAACGCGGCCTGGCCGCTCTCTCCCCCGAACGGCGCCGCGCCATCGCCGCCATGGGCGGCAAGTCGGTGCCGCCTGAGAAGCGCGCCTTCTCGCAGGATCCACAGTTCGCGGCGAAGGCCGGCCGCAAGGGCGGCACGCTCGCCAAGGCCGAGAACCGCTTCTTCTCGCGCTTCCCCGAAAAGGCGGTCCTTGCCGGGCAGACCTCTGCGGAGCTGCGCCGCGCCAAGGCCGATGCGGCCGCCGCGGCTGAGAATAACGAAACCAAGAAGTCCTGACAAAGAGCGCGCCGCGGCCGCTTGGCCACGGCGCGCCCTTGCTTCAGGCGCAGTGCTGCATCGCCTCGTGAACCATGAAGGCCGCTTCCGTGCGGTTGCGCACCCGCAGCTTCTTCATGATGTTGCGCAGATGGACCTTCACGGTGCTCTCGCACATGTTCAGCTCATAGGCGATGACCTTGTTGGCCTTGCCGCGGCGCACGGCGTCCAGCACAGCGAGCTGGCGCGAGGTCAGTCCGGAGACGCCGCCGCCCATCGCAGCCATTCTCGCCTCATGCGGCCGGTTCGCCGCGATCAGGCTCGAGGCCGGAACATACATGCCGCCCGCCTGAACGAGCCTGATGGCCTCGGCCACCACCTTCAGGGACATGGTCATGGGAATGAACCCGCTCGCCCCCTGCTCCAGCGCCGCCGTCGCCTGAGAGGCCTCATCGCGTTCGGAGAGAATCACGACCCTGACGCCACGTCCGGCGTTGATGATCCGCGAGATCCTGGCGCTGGCCGCCGCATCAATGAACTGGCCGCCGACGGAATAGACCACCAGCATGCCGTCGACCCCCTCCCTTGAGGCCTCGAGCCGGGCGATGAACTGGTCCGCCGAAGCATAGGAGACCAGATCGCCCCCCGCCTGCGTGACGAGGCACTGCTCCAGACATTCACGCAGAAGCGGCCGCTTCTCAATGATGACGAGACGCTGCGGCGCTGGCGCAGGCTTCATCGCGGGCGCCTGCAGGTCGATCACCCCTTCCGCTGCGGCGTTGATGACAGCAGGCGGAAAGGATGCATCGCGCCAGTTCATGACTTCGATCTGATTATTGCTCCGCATGGGTGAAACATCCTTCGATACAGGCTGTAAAGCCAGGTTACGAAGCAAGTATCCATATCAGTAATGTTTAATTCAATCGAAAAATGATACTTACATAGATATGCATATTTGATGCTTAATAGCGTCATTTGATCGTAAATTCATTAATCTTACGAATGATGATTAATATAAAAACACGAATACTTCTCACCCAAGGTCATCCGACCCCTTGAATAGCTCACTTCTCGGCGTGCAGCTTCTTCATATAGTCGAGCAACTCCTTCGGCGAGGCCGCGAGTTTTTCGATCAGGGCGAGGGCCTGCGCGCCGTCGACGGGGCTCACATCAAGGCCCAGCCGCTCGGCCTCCTTCAGATATTCGGCGTCATGCTGCATGGCCATGAAGGCGTCCTGCAGCGCCTTGGCGCGATCAGCGGGCAGGCCGGGGGGCGCCACCATCGGACGCGAGAGCTGATAGGGCAATTCCGCAAGGCCGATCAGGGCGCGCGCGCGGTCATCCCTGGCCAATTCGCGGGCGGTCGGCGCATCGGGGAAAAGCTTGTGGCGGTCCGTCCTGCCGAACTGAAGAAGGGCCCGCACAGGCCCATCCGGCTTCAGCCAATCGGGCTTGGATGAGCTGACGGCGGAGAGGCCGACGAAGCGTCCGTCCACCTCCTTGCGGTCCACCGCCAGAAAGATGGCGCCGCTGTCGGGATAGCCGGTGATGATCTTCACATTCAGGCCAATCGTGTCGCGCATGAGCACCGCGACGTCATTGCCCGTCGCGCCCTCGGCGGTCCCGGCGAGCACAAGAGCCGGCCCGCCCGGCCTGACTGCATCCGCGATGGATTTCACCTCCGCGTCAGCGCGCGCGAACAGCAGATAGGAATCATTCGCTGAGCTCGACGCGGACCCGAGCCAGGTGAATTTGCGGGGATCGAATTGCACATTCGAATTGCCGCCCAGAATGCCCATCAAGGGCATGTCGCGCGCGAAGGCGCCGATCGTGAGCCCGTCCTTGGGCGCGGTCGTGTAGAGGAAATTCGTCGCGCGCAGCGAGCCTGCGCCCGGCATGTTCACCACCACCACCGAGGGATTGCCGGGAACATATTTGCCTATGTAGCGCGCCACGATGCGGGCATAGACGTCATAGCCCCCACCCGGCCCATATCCGAGCACGAGCTGCATCGACTTGCCCTTGTAGAAATCAGCCACCGCGTCCGCACAAGCCACATTGATGCTGGCCAACATGGCGACGAGAGCGCCCAGGATGCGTGCGGACATGTTTCCCCCAAATGTCGTGTCGGCGTCATCTTCGCAGCCTCGCGATCCCCTGACAAGCCAGCGGCGCCCCGGCGCCCGAGGGGAGCCCGAGGGTTGACGGGGCCCCCGACAGGGTATGCAATCGCGCAAAAGGAACGGGAGGATCTGCGATGATGAACCATTGGCGTCTGGCGCTCGCCCTCGCCCTCTCCATTCCCTGCGGCGCGGCCCCGGCGGCGGATGGCGCCTTTGCGGGCAAGGTCGTCACGGTGCTCATCCCGTCCAATCCCGGCGGCGGCATCGACGCCTATTCCCGGCTTCTGGCGCGCCATATCGGGCGCCATATTCCCGGCCAGCCCAGCGTCACCGTACAGAATGCGCCGGGCGCCGGCGGGCTGCGGGCGCTCAACATGCTCGTCGGCAAGCCGCCCCATGATGGAACGGTCATCCTCAATGTGAACTCGGGCAATGTGATCCATGAGTTGATGGGCGAGCCGGGCATGGACGTCTCGCTCAAGAAGCTCAACTGGCTTGGCGACATCAGCCAGAGCAATCCGGTCGACGTCACCTGGCCCCATTCGAAGATCAAGACTTTGGACGACGCGCGCAACAACGTCACCCGCGTCGGCGCGACGGGCGTCGGCTCAAGCCCGGCGCAGATCGCCTGGGCCTTCAATGCGCTGGCGGGCACGAAATATCATGTGATCCTCGGCTATACAGGCGCGGGCGAATATGACCTTGCGATCCAGCGCGGCGAACTCGATGGCCGAAACGTCACGTCCTACACCAGCTACATGGCCGGGATCCCTGAGGAGGTGCGGCCGAAGATCAATCTTCTGGCGCAACTGGGGGTGCGCAAGGATCCCAATGTCCCCGACCATGTGCCGCTTCTGCTCGACATCGTGAAGGGCGATCCCAAGAAAGAGGCAGCCGCGCGGCTGCTCGCCCTCGCCTTCGCCTCCATCAACAGGCCCTTCGCCGTCTCGCCCGCCGTTCCCGCCGACCGCGTCGCCATGCTGCGGCAGGCCTTCGCCGATACGATGAAGGATCCACAATTCGTCGCTGAGGCGCAGCGCATGAATGCGGATCTCTCGCCCACCACCGGCGAACAGCTCGAAGCCTTCGTCAACGAGGCCCTCTCCTTCCCGCCGGAGATCGTGGAGCTCCTGAAAGAGGCGCTTCGCGAGCCAAAGCCCTGAAACTGCGAAAGCCCTGTGAAGTCGAGGCCGGGGCTGCTAGAATGGCGTTGAAGCAAAGAGTGGAAGGGTTGAATTGATGGAACGCAGCTCTGTTCGGGCAGCCATGCGCGGCGCGGCGGCGCTTTGCCTTGCTCTGGCGCTGGGCGGCTGTTTCCAGCCGGTCTATGGCCCGCAGGCCGCCCTGGGCGGACCGGGAACGAGCCTGCGCAGCGAACTGCAATCCATCGCCATCGCGCCTGTTCAGGGGCGCTTCGGCCACTACCTGACCGAAGAGCTGCGCTTTCTGCTCAACGGCACGGGCGACCAGCAGAGCCCCCGCTATCGCCTGACCATCACCTTCACGCAGGCCAGCCAGACCGCCCTCGTCGACACCGTCACCGGCCGCGCGACGGCGAACTCCCTGAGCGCGCGCGTCGATTACAAGCTGCTTCCGATCCTCGGCGGCGCCCCCGTCGCGGAGGGCTATGTCATTTCGCTCGCGGACTATGACCGCGCCAGCAACCGCTTCGCCAATGTGCGCGCCGCCCGCGATGCGGAAATCCGCAACGCCAAGGCGCTGGCGGACCAGATCAGGACAAGGCTCGCCACGACGCTTCTTGCGCCCTCCTGACGAGAGTTCAGTCCTTCACCAGCCGCATGAGGTAGCGACCATAGTCGGTCTTGCCGAAGAGCTCGCCGCGCGCGCGCACCTGGGCTGCGTTTATGAAGCCCTGTTCGTAGGCGATCTCTTCAAGGCAGGCGACCTGAACGCCCTGACGCTTCTGGATCGTGCGCACGAATTCGCCCGCCTCGATCAGGGAGTCATGGGTGCCTGTGTCGAGCCACGCGTAGCCGCGTCCAAGGCGCTCGACCTCAAGTTCGCCAAGTTCAAGATAAGCGCGGTTGACGTCGGTGATCTCGAGCTCCCCGCGCGCTGAGGGCTTCACGGCGGCCGCTATGTCGAGCACGCGGTTGTCGTAGAAATAAAGTCCCGTGACCGCCCAGGGCGAGCGGGGATTTTGCGGCTTCTCCTCGATGCTGGAGGCGCGACCGGCGGCGTCGAAAGCCACCACGCCATAACGCTCGGGGTCTTCGACATGATAGGCGAAGACCGTTGCGCCGCGCGGCTTTGAAGCGGCATGCTTGAGTTTGGCGCCAAGCCCTGCGCCGTAGAAGACATTGTCGCCGAGAATGAGGCAGACAGAATCCTCTCCCACGAAGTCGCGGCCGATGATGAAGGCCTGCGCGAGTCCTTCGGGCCTGGGCTGCACGGCGTAGGAGATCCTGAGGCCCCAGGTCGAGCCGTCGCCAAAGAGGCTTTCGTAATTGGCGAGATATTCGGGCGACGAAATGATGAGGGTCTCGCGGACGCCAGCCAGCATGAGCACGGACAGCGGATAATAGATCATCGGCTTGTCGTAGATGGGCAGGAGCTGCTTGTTGACGGCGAGCGTCGCCGGATGCAGGCGCGAGCCGGAGCCCCCCGCCAGAATGATGCCCTTCATGAGGCCCTCGCTGGAATGAGTTCGTCGATGATGTCAGCGACCGCCGCCTGCCAGGGCCGCGGCGTGACGCCGTAGAGGCTCGCGATGCGCTGTGTCGCAAGACGCGAATAGGCGGGGCGGCGCGCGGGGGTGGGATAGTCCGCCGTGGTGATCGGCTCGACGCGGGCTGATGGGCCGCCGCGCGTCGCCGAGAGGCGGAAGACCTCCGCTGCGAAATCGGCCCAGGTGGTGGCGCCCGCATTGGCGAAATGGAACGTGCCCGTGGGCGCCGCCGCATCGCTGGCCAGCGCGCAGGCGATGCGCGCAAGCGCCCCCGCAAGATCGACGGCGGATGTGGGCGCGCCCTGCTGATCGGCGACCACGCGCAACACCTCCCGCTCCGCGCCAAGGCGGAGCATGGTCTTGATGAAATTGTTTCCCCAGGGGCTAACGACCCAGGAGGTGCGCACGATCACGCTGCGCCCGCCCCCCGTGCGGACCCCCTGCTCTCCCGCCTCCTTGCTGGCGCCATAGACGCCCAGCGGCGCGACCGGATCATCCTCGAGATAAGGCCGGGCGCTCTGGCCCGAAAAGACATAATCGGTGGAGACGTGGACAAGCGGAACGCCGGCCAGCGCCGCCTCGCGCGCCAGCACCGCAGGCGCCAGCGCATTGACCCGCCAGGCCAGCTCGACCTCCGTCTCCGCCTTGTCGACCGCCGTATAGGCGCCCGCATTGATGATGGCGGCCCAGGGGCGCGCGGCGATGAGGCCTGCGAATGTGTCGGGCCGCAGCAGGTCGAACCCGTCGCGTCCAGGCGCAATGAAGCGGAAGCCATCGGGCGCGGCGCCCCTCAGCAGCGCGCCGCCCACCTGCCCCGACCCGCCGGTGACCAGAATGTCCTTCATGGCGCCTTCAACCCGAGCCTCTCGCCACCATAGCTGCGCGTCAGCAAGGGGCGCCACCAGGCCTCGTTTTCGAGGAACCAGGCGACCGTCTTGCGCAAGCCGCTTTCGAAGGTTTCGGTCTGCCTCCAGCCCAGATCCTCCTCGATCCGGCGGCAGTCGATGGCGTAGCGGAAATCATGGCCCGGCCGATCCGTCACAAAGGAGATCAGGTCCGCATAGGGCATGCCGTTCCCGCGCGGACGCAACTGATCGAGCGCCTCGCAGACGCCCCTGACCACATCGATGTTCTTGCGCTCGGCGCGCCCGCCCACATTATAGGTCGCGCCCGGCGCCGCATTTTCGAAGACCATGCGGATCGCGCGCGCGTGATCCTCCACATAGAGCCAGTCCCGCACATTCTCGCCGCGCCCATAGACAGGCAACGGCTCGCCGGCGAGGGCCTTGACGATCATCAGCGGGATCAGTTTCTCGGGAAAATGATAGGGCCCGTAGTTGTTCGAGCAATTGGTCATGGTGACCGGCAGGCCATAGGTGTGCCACCAGGCGCGCACCAGATGATCGGACGCCGCCTTTGAGGCCGAATAGGGCGAACGCGGATCATAGGGCGTCTCTTCGGTGAAAAGGCCCTCGTCGCCCAGCGCGCCAAAGACCTCGTCCGTGGAGACGTGATGGAAGCGGAAACGCGATTTGCGCGGCTCGGGCAGCCCTTCCCAATGGGCGCGGGCGGCCTGCAGGAGCGTGTAGCTGCCCACGATGTTGGTTTCGATGAAGGCGCCGGGCCCGTCGATGGAGCGATCCACATGGGACTCTGCGGCCAGATGCACGACCACATCCGGGTCGACCCGTTCGAACAGGCTTCTGACGGCAGGCGCGTCGCAGATGTCGGCCTGCGTGAAGCTGTAGCGCGGATCGTTCGACACGCTCTCCAGTGAGGTCAGCGTGCTGGCGTAGGTCAGCTTGTCCAGAACATGAACTTCGTGACCGCTGTCATTCAGCAAGTGCCGAACGAGGGCGGACCCTATGAAGCCGGCTCCGCCGGTGACGACAATCCGCATCCTTCAATTCCCGTTCATCAGCCCTCAATGAGCGATAATGGAACTCCATCGTAAGCGAAAGGACTGTCGAATTCGTGAATGAACGGCAACTTCTCATCTTTCTCCGACAACAGAGGGCCGGTCGAGGGCATGCCCGGCCAGTCGACGCCGATGGCGGGATCATTCCAGCGCAAGCCGCCATCGCAAGCTGGCGCATAGAAGTCGCTGACCTTGTAGAAGACCTCCGTTTCAGCCTCCAGGGTGATGAAGCCATGGGCGAAGCCGACGGGGATGAACAACTGTTTCCCATTTTCAGCCGACAGCTCCGCCCCCACCCACGCGCCATAGGTCGGCGAGCCCTTCCGGACATCGACGGCGACATCGAAGATCGCGCCGCGCAGGCAACGGACCAGTTTCGCCTGGGCATGGGGCGGGGACTGGAAATGCAGCCCGCGAATGACGCCCTTCGCCTTCGAAAAGGACTGGTTGTCCTGCACGAAAGTCAGATCGACGCCGCGCTCAGCCATGGCGCGGATGTTGTAGACTTCGGAAAACCAGCCCCGGGCGTCGCCGAATCTTTTGCCTGAGATCAATCTGACAGCCATGGATCCGCCCCGTCTTTGAGGCCCCTCGGCGCGGGGCCGGGCAGACCAAAAGCGCCTCGCCTCGACATGTCAAGGAGATTCCCGTCGCCCGCGCAGGGAAGAGCAACCCCGGAGACGGAAATTACATCGTTAAATCAGATCTTTAAGAGCTCGCAGGCCGGACTCTCGACGCCCGCAGGGTCGACAACCCCAAGAACGGCCAAATACATGCGCCGATCGCGGTTTGACTGACACATCAACTGTTCACATTTTTCGTGAACGGTTCATCTCCAATAAAACTCCAAGAGGGCCGCCGTTGAGGACGCTGGGGCGCAGGCAGAGAAACAGGGTTTGATTTTTTAATTAATTTCAGCTATTCCGTCGCTTATGTTGGCGACTTGGTCATGTTTGGTTATGGGTCTTTGATGCATGATTTTTTGAGCCGACGGGCCGCGCAACGCGGACCCTCTCGAATCACCACCGCCTCGCAGCACGCCACAGGGATCTCACCATGACTGGGACGACAAGTTCGCAAACGTCTCGGCCCCCGACGCCCAAGGGCTTCATCGCCTCGGTCAGCGCCTGTCGCGGCGCGCTTCTGGGCCTGTTCGTCTTCAGCGCCCTCATCAACATCCTTTACCTGACCGGCTCCTTCTACATGCTCCAGGTCTATGACCGGGTCATTCCGAGCCGCAGCGTGCCGACGCTCATCGCCCTGTCCATTCTCGCCGCAGTGCTCTTCGCCGGACAGGCGGCGCTGGATTATTTCCGCAGCCGCGTGCTGCTGCAGGCCGCCCGATCCCTCGACGAGCGCCTGAGCCCGCGCATCTTCCGCCTCATCATGATGCTGCCCATGACGCCGCGCGGCGCCACGCTCGGCCAGCAGCCGCTGCGCGATCTCGACACGGTCCGCGGATTCCTCGCCGGCGGTGGGCCCCTCGGCCTTTTCGATCTGCCCTGGATGCCCTTCTACCTCGCGATCTGTTTCCTGTTCCATCCCTGGATCGGGGTGGCTGCCATCATCGGCGCGATCATGCTGGTGACTCTGACGGTCTGCGCAGAAGTCTTCACCCGCAAGCCCATCGCCGAGGCCACGCAATATGGCGCGGCGCGGGTCGGGCTCATGGAGACCGGACG
>CANGFT010000034.1 GCA_947453205.1 Beijerinckiaceae bacterium
TACCATCGGCTATTCGGATCGACCCACATGAGCCCATTCCCGCATCCCGATTGATTTGATGGCGTCTGGGATCTCGATGAGGTTGTTCCAAGCTTCACAGATCGCTTCTATGATGGTGTCATAATTTTCGAAGACCCGGTTCGAGAGCCAATTTGCCCGCATATATTGCCAGATGTTCTCGACCGGGTTGAGCTCCGGCGCCCGGGACGGCAGCAGGATTGGCGTGATGTTGGTCGGCATCACGAGTTTGCTGGTTGCGTGCCATGCTGCGCGATCCATGATGAGGACGGCATGCGCACCACTGGCGACATTGCGAGCTATTTCATCGACATGCGCTTGCATGGCTTCAGTGTTCACCCATGGCGATGCGATAGCCGCCCCCACTCCGCGCGCCGGACAAATCGCTCCAAACAGATAGGCGTTTTCGTAACGCTGGTCGGCAGGTTGGCGAGGCCGCGTCCCGGTTCTCGCCCATTGACGGACGAACCCGTTCTTTTGGCCGATCCTGGCTTCATCCTGGAACCAGATTTCAATCGGCGTTGTCTCCGGCACGCCCTCAAGGTGTGCACTCAACGCGCGCGAGAAGTTTTTTTGAACGCATCGACGATCTCGCCGTGCTGTGCGGGATGTCTGGGGCGCGCACTGATGTGGGAGAAGCCAAGCTTTTTCAGAAGCGTACCGATGTATCGCTCGCAATAGTGAACACCGAAGCGCTCTTTGACGACCCGTTGAAGATCGACCCGCCGCCAGCGAACGACGCCATCCTTCTCGCGGTCAGGTCCTGCCTCGACGATAGCAGCCAGTTCCGCAAGCTTATCAGCACTCAACCGTGGCTCAACGCCACCTGCATGGACGTCGCACAAACCATCAGGCCCCTGATTATTAAAACGATGAACCCAGTCGCGAAGGGTTTGGCGATCCATCCCGCCTATGCGGGCGGCGTCCGTCCGGTTCATGCCATCGAGCACGGCGGCCAGCGACAAAAGGCGTCGGCTCTGGT
Organism: Beijerinckiaceae bacterium; assembly: GCA_947453205.1. GTDB lineage: Bacteria > Pseudomonadota > Alphaproteobacteria > Rhizobiales > Beijerinckiaceae > Terripilifer. The sequence continues at coordinate 1,001 of CANGFT010000034.1, forward strand.
TGTTGTCCTTGGTTTTCCTCGCAAGCCGACGCAGGTCGGCAGGTGAATGATCGGTGCGAAGCGGCAGGGCTGACGGCATGGCGCGAATCTCCTCGCACCGAGGGAATCAGAACTTGACCTTCAGGGGAATCCCCCCGTGAGTCAGGGCGGCACACCGTTGGTATGACATTTATGCGGCGATGGAGAAAGGCGAGGTCGACGGCGCCTGCGGCATCACCTGGACGTCCCTTAAATCGGTGAAGGGAACATGGGTGCGTGACCGGATGATCATCCCAATCGCGCAGGTCGCCCTTGAGCCTCTGCGCGATCTCAGAGATGTCCCGCTGATCACCGATTTCGCACGCACCGAGGAACAAAAGCAACTTCTGCGGCTGCTGACAATTCCAGGAGCGATCGGGCGCCCCTATATCGGTCCGCCCGATATGCCGGCGGATCGATTAGCTCTCCTGCGGGCGGCTTTCAATACGATGACCGCTGACGCTGACTTCCTCGCCGACGCCGCCAAAATGAATTTGCCGATTGAGCCGACCCGCGGCGAGAAGATGGTCGATGTTCTGGCTGAAGTCTCTGCTTTGCCACGCGCCACACTTGAGAAGATGATCCTTGCACGAGAGTGAATGCAGCGCCTCACCTCAAACGCATGGTCCGCTTTCAACTTCAAACCCGGCGCAGTTCCGGCAGAACCTCCCGCGCGAATGTCTCCAGACCGTCGCGCATCGGATGGAAAAAGAGCATAAAAAGATCGATGCCCATGGACTGATAGCGCCTGAAGCGTTCAATGACCGTCTTCGGCGATCCGATGAGATTGGCGCCGAGGCCCGATGTGCCGACATGGATTGACTTATCCGTCTGCACAGCCTGAAGGTGCTCCTCGGCCAGCGCCTCCGCCTCTGCATCAGTTGCAGCGATGATGACGAGCGCATTGATGCCATAAGTGATCCCGGACCGTCCGTGCCGACGCCTCTTCTGCGCCATGACGTTCATCTCGCGTTCGATGCGCAAGAGACTCTGCTCATACAGGCGGCGGTCTTTTTCGTAGTTGACGAACCAGGCGTCGCAGTCGCGGGCGACGATCTCCATGCCGTCGTCGACGCGGCTTGCCGCATAGAGCGGGGGATGTCCGGCCTGCACGCTTTTCGTCGGCAGTGAACCGTGCTTCACGGTGTAGTAGGCGCCGTTGAAATCAAAGCCTTCCTCCGTCCAAAGCCCCTTCATCACGCTGATGAATTCGTCCATGCGCCGATAGCGTGGGCCGGTCTGATCGAGCCAGTAGCCGTAGGATTCAAACTCGTCTTTCCTCAGGCCGTTGACAATATTGATGCAGAAACGTCCACCACTGATCCGGTCGAGCGAGACGGCCATTTTCGCCGCGACGCGCGGATCTGCGATGCCCGGATGCAGCGCCGCCATGATCTTGATCCTGCGCGTGACGGGCGCCAGCGCGGAAGCCAATACCCAGGAATCGAGATCTGGCCCGAGGTAACGCTGCGCGATGAGCGAGATGTCGAAGCCGAGTTCTTCCGCCCGCTGCAATATGCTGACCGCATAGAGGAAGCTTTCATCAACGCCGCCGCCATGACGCGAGAGCGCCGCGAACGATTCTTTTGTTTCCGCATCCGGCCGGATGGTCTGAGGTGCGGGGCACCAGATCCCGAGCTGCATTTTCTTGTCCCTTATTTCTTGATTGGCCCGTAAAGGATGTCACGCAATCTATTGCGCAGATCCTCCGGCGCGCGGGAGAGGGCCTCGACGGCTGCGAATGTCTCCCTGGCGTCGAGCGGGGTCAGATCCAGATTGAGCCGCTTCGCCTCACCCATGAAATCGGGATCCCTGATCACGCCAGCGAAAGCCTGCTGCAGCGCTTGTGCGCGATCGGCCGGAACGCCAGGGGGCCCTGCAAAGGGCCGAGCGACCGTATAGGGCAATTCCGCCATATCAATCATCTTCAACGCCTCCGCATCGGGCGCAAGCTCGCGCGCCGTGGGAGCGTCAGGCAATTCCGGGTGACGGGTGCGTCGTGCGAATTGCAGAAGCACTCTCATGCCGCCATTGGGATCCGCCCAGGCGGGCTTGGCGATCTTGCCTGCGGCGTAACCAATGAACTGTCCGTCAAGTTCGCCATTCTCGACCGCGAGACCGATTGCATTGGAATCCTGATAGCCCGGAACGATCTTCAGGCGGAGGCCAAGCACGTCCTTCAGCAAGACAGCGATGTCGTTGTCCGTCGCCCCGGCGCCTGTGACGCCGACCGTCAGGGTCGGCCCACCAGGCTTGCGCAAATCCTCGATTGAGGCGAGGTCCGCCCGCTTGCGCGCCCATATCACGAAGGCGTCCTCAGTTGAGTCCGAAAGCGTGCCAAGCCATGTCAGCTTGAGCGGATCATACTGGACGTTCGGGCTGCCGCTCACAAAGGCGATCAACGGAATGTTCCGATCAAAGCTCGCGATGACCGTCCCATCCTTTGGAGCCACGCTGTAGAGATAATTTGCGGCCCGCAGGCTCGCGGCGCCCGGCATGTTCTGCACGGTGACGGACGGCTTGCCGGGAATATGATTGCCGATGTAACGGGCCAACAGCCTTGCGAAGAGATCATAGCCGCCGCCGGGACCATAACCGACGATGATGTTCAGCGTTTTGCCACGATAGAAATCTGCGACATCGGCTCGCGCAGGCGCAACTATGGCGCAAACCATCGCAAGCGCCGCAGAAGAAAGACGAAGACGTCCGAACATGATTCCCCCCCAGAGCGATCGGCGGTCTGCGCCGCCGTGTAAAGAGAAGTCTGTGCCTTTTCGCCTGCGCCGGCAAGGGCAGGCCCCGGTTGCGCGCGAAACCAATGTGGCTCGCCGCCTAGTTGCCCGCCGCCTCCCGCGCCTTCGCCAAAATATCCTGCGAATAGGATGAAATCTCTCGAAGCTTGTCGACCACTTCCTGGGCGGATGCAGGATCCACGTCCAGTCCCGAGCGATGCGCCTCTTCGATGAATTGGGGGTCCCTGGCTGTCGCCAGCAATGCTTGCCTGAGGGCGGCGAGCCGGTCGGCAGGAATTCCCGGAGGTCCCGCGACCGGGCGGCCAAGCAATAACTGCCCGAAATGAAAATTCAGGATGGCTTTCCCGATGTCGGACGTCACATAATCAAAGACAGACGGAATTTTGCCGAACTCATCCGAGCGGCGGCTGCCCATCTGGATCACTAGCTTGACGCGCCCCTCTTTAACCTCAGTGGGAAACACCGACTTCACGGAGGATCCGGGCATGCCGCAAAAGCCGTTGACCTCGCCGCGTTGCATGGCGGCATTGATTTCGCGGCTGCCGGGATAGCCGGAGATCAGCTTGACCCTGGCGTCGAGGACATTCTTGAGAATCATGGGATGCTGGTAGGAGATCGCATCGGGCGACGTGCTGCCGAAGATTGTCTCCACCTTCAACATGTCGCCAAAAGTCGCGGCGGCGCCGGGTTCCTGCCACACGCCACAATAGATCACGTCCTGCGAAAGGCTTCCGATCCAGCTGAATTTGAGCATGTCGAAGGCTGCCGCCTTGTTGCCGAGCAACGACTCCATGGCGGCGGCGGAGGCGAACATAGACAGGAACAAGCCATCGGGCGCAGCTTTTTGATAGGTGTAATTTGCGGCGAGGAGCGATCCTGCGCCGGGCATGTTGGACGCCACAACATTTGGCTTGCCAGGAACAAAACGGCCGAAATGCCGGGCAAGGACGCGGGTATAGGTGTCGTAGCCGCCCCCAGGCGGGAAGCCGACGACAAGAGTGATCGTCTTGCCGCGAAAGAAGTCCGCTGTTGAACCCTCATCCGCAGCGTAAGCCGCAGACGCCAGATGTCCGAGGGTCAGCAGCATCGCCGCAATTCGTTTGACGCTCGCCCGCATGTGAGGTCTCTCCCGCGTTTCGTCGATTGCGCTAGGGGCGGTTGATGTAGCCCGCCGCAGCATAGGCGCGCGCGGCGCCAGGGTGAAGCGTTACGCCGTCAAACTCCAGGGAGGCGCAACGCTGCAGCGCGGTCGTCGCAAGCAGCTCCGGCAGGTCTGCGAACAGAGGCAGCGTTTCAGCCAGCGTCGCCGCCTTCCCAAGAATTGCTTCCACCACCAGACGAACGATCTCGTCCTCAGCCCGGCGATGGGCGACGAGAAGGTTCAGGACGCCGAGTTGGGAAATATCCTCGTCCAGTCCCGGCAATGCGCCCGCTTTCATGGTCACAGGTTGATCGCAAGGTATGGCCTGCAAAGCAGCGTCAATTTCATGTGGGTCGAACCTCAGCACCCTCACAGGCGTCTTGCGGCAAAGATCGGTCATGACCTCATTGGGAATGGGGCGCTGATATTGTGCGTCGACCTCCCCCGAGATCAACCTGCGCGCGCCTTCGGCAAAACCCACATGGACTTTCGTGATGTCATTGTCGCCGATGCCGAGCGCTTGCAGCACCGCTTCGGCATGAGGCGTCATGCCGCTGGTCGGCAAGCCAATGGCCAGACGACGCCCCCGCAAATCGCGAACCATGTGCAGATCCGAGTCAGCGCGCGCCACGAAAAAGTTAGGCCCCAAATTCATGGGCGCCACGGTCTTCAGGTCGAGCGACGTCGCGAACGGCGCCACGCCCTTTTTTGCTGCGGACACCCAGGGCGCGGAGATGAAGGCGAGATCAAGTTCTCCAGCCTCAAGGCGGAGCGCGTTTTCAATGCTCGCGCCTGCGGTGGATTCAATGATCGCGACTGGAGGCAGGCTTCGCACATTCTTTAAAATATTCTTCAACGCAAGCGCCTGCGTGTAGAAAGTGCCGCCGATTTCGCTCGTTCCAATTCGTAGATTCATTCGCGTTCCAGTCGATGAGTTGACCAAGCGTTCAGGGATCAGGAGGAGGGAGCGAAGATCTTCGCAACCTTGCTTATCACGTCCTGCGGCATCTCATACATCTCGCGCAAGAGGTTCTGGACCCCCTGCCCGTCTATAGAAATCCCTTGCGAGGGCAGGCTGCGCAATGACTGACAGAGCCGTGGCGCCAATGCCACTGATGAGTTGCCGGCGCATGGGGCGTAGCTTGAAACTCACCAATCCTGCCTCCACTGAACCGTCCTGCGCGATCAGCATTCCGCCTGTTTCGCAGGGGTCGCCGATGGCGACAGCTATGTCGAAGCCGCAGCCCTCGTACGGACCCGCTGCATGCATGCATCGATCAGATCGAAAAGCTGGCGTTCCGGCAATTCGCCGCTCACTGCCTCCGGGTCCAGCAACTGGACGGTGGGGAGATCGGGATTGAACGTCGGCCAAGCCGGCAAACCGGCGCCATTTGGGTCACCGTTTCTGGCGAAATTGATCCAGTAGCTCCGCATGGTTTCACACAGATGCCGGTCCGCCTCGGTCCATGGCCAGTTTCGGCTGTGAAGCGTCCCGAAGATGTAATGGATCTCCGCCGTATGGAAGGCGCCGAACCGTTCCGGGCGATTTTCGGCGATGTCTACGCCTTCCGGGGCCGGAGGCGCATGACGGAAATGATAGGCGAAGGTCGGCGCGCGGCTCGTCCGCTGATTCATGCGCGCCCAGGTCCAGTTGATCCAGTTGAACGTGAGATGCCCGCCAAGGCGTCGGCTCATTTCGTCAAGGTCTCGTCCAGCCCCATAAGCTTCAAAGAGCACAAGCCCCTCTTCGCCAAAATCCTGCTGCAGACTCTTCTTCCAGGCTTCGACATCCGGCGCAGGCGTTCGCGCAGAGCCTTCATTGGCGTTCGCGCCAGTCAACAGGGGAACATTGGCTTGCTCGCCCGCGGCGAAGCTTGCATAGACCTCCTTGGGAACCGAATGGCCGTCCACGACAGCCCAGCATCGGTTTGCACGATCCTTGGGCCAAAGCAGTTGCAGATCGCGCGCGTCTGCGCTGCGTCGCTCCTCAGGCGTGGCGTAACCCAGTCCCATGCAAGCTCTCTGCGCGATCTTCGCGGCATCGGCGACATCCTGAAGAGAGCCGCCTCCGGCCCTGCCCGGAGGACCAAGAGAACCTCCGCTTTGGCCGATCGCGCGATGAAAGAGCCCCCGCGCAAGAGGAGACGTCATAAGACAATTCACGCTTGAGGAGCCGGCGGATTGCCCAAAAATGGTCACGCATCCGCGATCGCCGCCAAAGGCCTCGATATTGCGGCTGATCCACTCAAGCGCTGCGATCTGGTCGAGCAAGCCCCAGTTGCCGCGCGGTTCCGCAGAGCCTTCAGCCCAGGCCATGAAGCCCAGCGGCCCCAGGCGATAATTCACTGTGACGAGAACGACGCCATGTCTCGCCAATTCGCTTCCATCATAAAGGCTCAGCGCTCCGGACCCGGTGACGAAGCCCCCGCCATGAAGCCAGACCATGACGGGAAGCCGGGCGTTGCGGTCGATGCCGGGCGTCCAGACATTGAGGGTCAGGCAGTCTTCCGACTCGTCCTCACTCCCGAAAAAATTGATCGAATTCCCTACATATTCCGGCTGGATGCACCGCGGACCGAAGCGATGCGCAAAACGCTCGCCCTGCCAGGGCTGAGGGGGTTGCGGGGCCTGCCAACGCAGCGGACCCAGTGGGGGCTTCGCATATGGTATCCCCTTGAAGACGTGAACGCCGGCGCCGGCGTCCACACTTCCCGAAAGCATCCCGCAATCCGTCTTCACCACCGGCGCATGCCCCATCGTTTCGCCTTTCCAACTCATTTGATCGCTGCTTTGACCCGCTCGACGACGTCACGCGGGATGGAGTAGACCTTCCGTAACTGATCCTCGATCTCCTCGCCGGAAACATGATCAATGGCGAATTTCGATTTCGCTGCGTCAGCCAGAAGATCGGAATCCCTGAGCGTGTCTGCAAAGGCCTGACGAAGCGCGGCCAACCTCTCTTTGGGAATGTCTGGAGGCGCCGTGAAAGGGCGTGCGAACAGGCTTGGCGACATCATCAGCTCCAGCGCCTCTGCATCCTGCTTCGATTTCGCAAGATCAAGCGCGAGGGGCACGTCGGGATGCTTGGGATCCTTGCGCAGCCCCATCTGCAGGAAGGGAATGATCTTCTTTTCGGCCAGCCAAGTTGGGCGCGTCGTTTCAATGGAGGTCCAGCTCCAGGGGCAGAAGCCATCGACCTCGCCACGCTCCATGGCGAGGATGGCGTCAGATGCGCCCTGATAGCCATTCACGACCTTCAGCTTGAGCCCGAGGAATGTCTCCAGCAGCTTTGGATAGATCGAGGCGTCAGACGTCGATCCTGTTGCCGCCATGATGATCTCTGTGGTTTTAAGCTCCTCCAGTGACTTCGCCTTGGCGCGATGCCAACTGACGCAAGCAAGCGACTCCTGGGACATGCTGCCGATCCAGCTGAATTTCGAGGGGTCGAAATGCGATTGAGCGCCGTCAAGCAGCGGATCAAGCAGAATGAGCCGATCAAAGACACCAAAGCTCAGGCCATCCTTCGGGGTGACGTTATAGAGAGCGTTGACGAGCGTGAGGCCTGCGCCGCCTGGCACGTTCTGGACAACAACATTGGGCCGACCGGGCATGCTCCTGCTGAAATGTCGCGCCAGCAGCCGCGCATAGCCGTCATAGCCGCCCCCGGCGGATAAGCCGACCGAGATCGTGATCGTCTTATTGGCGTAAAAATCGGAGACCGCATCCGCCGCCGCCGGAACGGGACAAAAGCAGATGGCTGCGGCGGCGATGCCGCTGAGCACCGCATGATGCGGCTGCCGCCGCGTGGTTGAGGCGTTTCCTGATTTTGAGACCACGCATCCCCTCCCTGTTCTGTCGCCATTCTGTGTGGCTATTTGATTTGATGTTCCTGACGCATGCGTTCGAAAAATCCCTCCAGACGCAACTGGTCGTAGATGCTGTTGTCGACGTAGTCGGCGGCGTTGCGGCTCGCGGCTCCCGTCGCCACAGCGTCGATCACGTTTTGCGCGCCCTTGAGGCTGATCTGCGCATCGAGGGGCGTGTCATCGCGGAAGTTCGCGTAGCTCTTTTCAATGATGTCGGGATCCGTCAGCCCGAGAGCCTTCGCAAGGACGGACTTGGCGCGCTGGGGCTGGGCGACGGCCTGATAGTTTCCCTCGACGGTCGCCCGCATGAAACGCAGCAGGGTCTGGCGATGCTGGTTCAGATAATCGCGGTCGACCACGAGGCCGCTGAAGAGCCACGGCGTTTTTTCAGCATAGAGATCAAGGAGCGAGGGCAGGCCCATGGCCAGGGCCTGGCTGCGGAACGGCTCGCCAATGAGCGACGCCGAGACAAAGCCCGTGCGCACCTCCTCCAGCCGTCTGGTTCCAATCTCCTTGATCGTGACGTCTTCGCGGGTGAGGCCGAGGCGCCGCAACGCCATGGTGGTCGTGGCGTCGGTCTCGGATCCGGCGCTGCTGATGCCGATGGTTCCGCCTTTCAGGTCAGCGGCGCTGCTGACGCCGGGCGCGCCAAAGAGGCTATTGCGGATGATGTTGCTCAGGGAGCCGATGGTGACGAGGTTTGCGCCTGCCGCATTGGCGCGCACGACTGACGACATGCCGATATGCATGAGATGAATGCGGCCAGAGGCAAGGTCGGGGCCCGATTGCTTCCCGCCACTGACGGAGACAATCTCCAGATCGAGCCCGTTTTTCTCATACAACCCGCTCTCTTGCGCCATCCAGATGGCGAAGAACGTCGTGACCGGGGCCGCTTCTCCGACACGAAAGGCTGTCAATTGAGTCATCCCGTCTCCTCGAACGGCGCCCTCAATGCGCCATGGACCTCGCAGGCCCGCGAAGGGGCGTGATGACGTTTTCAGCGATGGCCCTGATGTTGTCGACTGTCGGAATCATCTTGCAGAGGATCAGCTCGATGCCCATGCTCTCAAATCGCTTGAGCTGGGCGATCACCGCTTCGGGAGAGCCGATGCAGCCAGCCTTTGTGACCGGCATCAGCCGGCTTTTGATCTTTATCGGCTCAGGGTCCGGCTCGCTGTCATAGACGCGCTTTATCACGCTCTCGAACGCGGTCTGATGGTCTTCACCGATGGCGACAAACGGGTTGAGCGCATAGTGAACCTTGCGCCCAAGGCGGGCCGTCCGACGATCCATGTCTGCGATGGCGTCCTCAAGCCCCTTCATGACCTCATCGGTCGTTTGCGCCGACTTCGGGTAATTCACAAACCACCAGTCGCAATGCTCCGCGATGAAGTCGCGGCCCTGGTCTCCTGCGCTGACCGAAAAGATTTCCGGAGGCGTCGGAGTGGCCGGCTTGAGCAGCAATCGCGCTTCGTCCACATCATAGTGGTCGCCGTGCAGGGAGAAGGACTTGTTGGTCCAGAGCCCGCGCATGATGTCGATGAATTCGACCGCGCGCTTGTAGCGCTCCTCCCCCTGCAGGACCGTGCCGCCGAACATGCGGAACTCCTCGTCGAACCAACCGTTGACGATATTGATCGCCATGCGTCCTTTGCAGATGCGGTCGAGGGATGTGGCCAGCTTGGCGATCATCACAGGATTCACCAGCCCCGGATGAACGGCGACCAGAGCCCGCATGTGCTCGAAGCGCGATGCGATGGCGCTGGCCAGAACCCAGGCGGCGACATCCTCGCCCAGATGACGTTCGGCGAAGAGGCAGAGATCGAACCCGATCTTGTCCGCGGTCAGCAGGAGTTCATTGCTGTAATCATATTGCACGTCCCGCACGCCCTCCGGCAGGGGCTCCTGGGCATGCGCCGCCGACCGGGCGATTTCGGGTGATCCCACGATGGCCATGGGGATGGGAGCATAAAGGCCGAATTTCACCGGTTCCCCCCTGATTCGCCGGACAAAGCCAGCGCGCTAGACGCCAATATTGTTCTTCAGTTTCTCAGCTTGCTTCGATTTGAACAAGGCCCGCGTCTCCAGCATATGCTGGATGCACTCAGGATCAAAATCGACCCTGGGCGTTGGTTCGGGCTTCCAAAAGCCATGGGTGTCACGCCCGCGCACCAGCATCGCCGTGACGCCCTCAAAGCGCGTCTCCCGCACATGCGGCGCGCAATAGTGGATGACGAAGCCAACGCGGGGATGGTCGGCGTTGTTCGGGCAGGACCCGTGGACGACGCTCTCGTGGTGGAACACGACCTGACCGGCTTTCAATTCGGCGAAGACCGCTTTGGACTCATCGACGCTACGACGGTCTGCCCGGCGCCCGCGAAATTGTTCGGCTCAGGCTTGAATTCATGCACGGGCGGCGGAAGCTTGTGGGTTCCGGGGATATATTGAACGCAGCCTGCAAGCCTGGTTGAATTGTTGAAAGACACCCATGCGGAAAGCGTCTCGGCGGGCTCAAAGGCATAGTAGAAGCTGTCCGTATGCCAGGAGATAAAACGAGGATCGTGGGCGTTCTTGGAGAAAAACGAGGAGCCCCAGCACATCACGTTAGGCCCGATGATGTCAGCGACCGCGTCCACCAGCTTCTCGTTCCGGATGATGTCGCACAACCAGGGAAAGGGCAGATGGGATTTTACGCGAAACTTCGCTTGCAGCTCCTCGCCAGCCTGACGCTCGGTTTCCTGGTATTTCGCGAAAATGGCCTCCGCCTCCTGCGTTGTGAAGGCATCCACAGTGAAGAGAAAACCATTGTCATTGTAGTGATTGACCTGTTCAATCGTCAGGGCTTTCGGCATGGCGTTCTCCTCATCGCATCTGCCTCAGCCTACTGACGTCAGTGCTTCTAAGGCGCGCTCAGTCGAAATGGACTATTTCTAAAATCGAAATAACCGGCCTACTGCAGGCGATGCCAGGGCGAAGCCTTCAGCACCCGCGCGGTATAGTCTAGAAAGAGCGAGATTTTACGGGGCTGCAATTTACGATGGGGATAGATGGCCGCGATCGGCAGGTCCGGCACACGATAGTCGGGAAGAACAAGCACAAGCCGTCCCTGCGCGAGATCGTCCGCGACCGCAAAATTCGGCCGCAGCGCCACGCCTGCGCCATCAAGGACCATGTAGCGCATCGTGATCGCATTGCTCGGCGTCACAGGCCCGGTGACCCGAACGCTGACGCGACCTTCCGGCCCGGTGAAATCCCACAGCCCATCGGCAAATCTCGTATTCGTCACCAGACAGGGATGCCTGGACAGGTCTTCCGGCGTTAGCGGCTCGCCCCTCGCCTTCAGGTTATGAGGCGACGCGCAGGTCACCCAGCGCAGGGCGCCGAGCTTGCGGGTGATGTGGGGGGCGACTGCTTGATCGAGAATCGAATGGCGACATCGGCGTCGAAGTCGATGGGGTCAAGAACATGTCGGCTCGAATCGGCGACCGTCAGCGTGACCTGAATGTCGGGATAGGAAGACATGAAGCCCGCGAGAACCTTGCCCATTTGCATGATGCCGACGCTTCTCCGCCGCCGGGCGTTCCAGCGGACCGCGTTGCCGCGCTGCGCGACGCCTTTGCGAGGACCTTCAGGTATGCTGACTTTCTCCGCGAGGCGGACAAGGCTGGCGCGGAGGTGCAGTTCACGAGCGCCGAAGAGGTGCAAAAGCTTCTTGAGCGGATTCATAAGTCTCCGCGTGAACTCATCGAGCAGGCCATGGACGTCCTGCGCTGGCGCAATCAGGGGTTAAGAACAGGCGGGCGCATGCAGGCGTCCATCAAGCGCGAAGCGCCTTGAAAGAAGAATTGTTCTCCATCGTAGGATGGCCGCTCTATCTTCGTCGGCATGCAGTCCTGTGAGGGCTTAGTCAAGCGGCTCCAGCTTTACGATGGAGGCTCCGTGGTTGGAGCCGGTCCAGAAGACTGGTCGGGGCCCGGCATCGTCCACCACCACTCGACGCACATTTGTGGGTCGTGGCAGTTGATATTCGACGGTCTCCCCAGTCTTCTGGTTAACCCGTGTAACCCGGTCGCTGGCCATGCCTGCGCTCCAGATGTCGCCGTTCTTGTCAGTCACAAGATCATAGGGGGCCGACCATGGCGAGGCCATGGGCCACTCCTTGATCTCCAGCGTTCGGGTGTCGAACACAGCAACCTTGTTGCCACGATATTGCGCGAACCAGAAACGGTCTTGCTCATCCATGCGCCCACGCCGGTTGCGCGATTTTTCGGTGGGCACGGGATAGAACTTCGTTTCGCCGGTTTTAGCGTCGATGCGCCCGATATAGTTGTTTCGGAATTCCGCCAGCCACCCATTGTTCTGACTGTCGGGGGAAACCTGATAGATGGCGTTCGCCGCAGGGCCGCCCGGAAGCAGCTTCAGCGGCTGGAACAGTTCATATTTCCCGGTGTTGACGTCGAGGCGGTAGACATTGCCCGTGCCATCATTCGTATTGGTCCAGACTTTGCCGTCCACGTGATGATTGATGGTCACCTGGTTCAACTGGATGTTCTCCTTGTTGAACTCCGGCGGCATTTCCCAGATCTTCCACTTGTCCGCCTTCGGGTCATATTGGCCGATGGCGCCCTGGTTCATCATGCCCACGAGGAACTTCCCGTCTCGCTCCAGCTCAAGGTCAAGCGATCCGGTGGGGCGGCCGGGGACGGCGAGGGGAATGCGGATTTCCGTATGCTGGAGCGTTTTGGGGTCGAACTTGCCGATCATCTGATCGCCGAAGTCCGAATACCAGGCTACGCCCTCCTTATCGATGACCACATCATGGGGCTGGATGGTGCGGCGGGGAAGATCGTATTCGGTGATGATGACCTTCGTCCCGCGCCCGCTGATTCGCGGCAGCGTCTTGAGCGGAAAGCTCCAGGTGTCCTGCGTGCTGAGATTGAAGCTGGCGATATAGTCCGCCATCTTGCGGAACTGTTCGGGATTGCTGGCGCGATTGAGCGGCCTTGCCTGAGGCTTCAGCCAGAAGCTCTCGGAGGCGTAGTTCGCCATGCGGGTGAGCACCTGCGTGAAGGTGTCGGAATCATAGGTGGAGCGGAAGACCCGCTCCAACGTGTGGCAGGTCTGGCAGTCGAGCAGGGCGGCGCGCATGTCGTCAGGGCCAGGGACACTCTGCATCCATTCTGAATTGGTGAGTTGGCCCGCGATGTTGCGCGTCTTTTTAAGCTTGATGTCTTGCGTCGCGCCAGAAGAGCCGATTTCGAGCGTTTTAGCGCCATCAAGCTCATAGCCGGTGGCTCGGATGGAGAGGGCGTATTTGCCCGGCTCCAGCCGCCCGGCGGGAAAGGCGAAGCGGCCCTTTTCATCGGAGATGACCGACAGAGTGACAATGCTCCCTTCCTTCTTCGCGCTGATGACGACGCCTTCCATGGCAGGTTCCCCGGGCGCCGAGACCTGGCCCGAGAGGGGCGCCTGTTGCGCGAGGGCGCCCGCAGCGAAGCTCAGCGCCACGAGAGAGGCGCCGAGGGCGAGCATTTTATGGAGCAGCCGCATGTGCATTTCCTTCCTTGCGGCGCGCCTCAGGCGCGCTTCACCATTGCGGGAACCAGATGTTTGATGGAGGGAGCGCCCGCTTGTTGCATGGCCGCCTGAAGCTCGATGCGCAGAAGTTCAAGCACACGCTCGACCCCCTCCTGACCGAAGGCGCCGAGGCCCCATAGATAGGGGCGCCCGATGGCGACGCCCGTCGCGCCCATGGCCAGCGCCTTCACAATGTCGGTGCCGCGACGAAAGCCGCTGTCGATCAGCACCGGCATGCGCCCGCCCACCACCTCGATGACCTCGGGCAAAGTGTCGATTGTCGATCGTCCCGCCTCGTCCGAGCGCCCGCCATGGTTGGAGATGATGATGGCGTCATAGCCGTTGTCTGCGGCGATCCTGGCGTCCTCGGCGGTGAGGATGCCCTTGATCACGCATTTCATCTTCGTGGCGTCGCGAATGCGCTTCAGATAGTCCCAGGACATCGCGGAGGATTGGAGGTTCTGAAGGCCGGACATGTCGATGCCGTCATACATAGGCCCGCCCAGCCGGTCGGGCTTGTGGCAATCGGAGCAGTTGCGCGGGTCGATGCGGCGCAGACGCGCCAGCGTCTCCTGATTGCGCCCGCCGCTACGATCCACCGTCACGGCGACGGCGGTGCAGCCCGCTTTTTCCGCGCGCTGCACGACCTGACGCGCGACCTCGAATTTGTTGGTCGCGTAAAGCTGCATCCAGACCGGCGCCCCGCGCGCCTTGATCACATCCTCCACCACGGTCGATGTTTGCGTGGACAGGATCATGCCGTGGTTGCCCACTTTCGCGGCCTTCGCCACGGCGATCTCCCCATCCGGATGATAGGCGCGGTGGCCTCCTGTGGGGGCGATCATGATCGGCGAATCATATTTATGCCCGAAGAGCTCAAAGGCCATATCGACCTTGCTCACATCCACCAGGCGGCGTGGGCGCAGCTGAAATTTGAGGAAGCCCTCGCGATTGGCGCGCAGGGTCACTTCATCGTCGATGCCGGAGGCCATGTAACCAAAATGGCCCGGCGGCACATTCTCTTTCATCACCGGTTCGAAGTCGAAGACATTGATCGCCTCCTTCGGGGAGGAGATGAGGTAATTGAGATCGCGGGGCGCCCAAGTCATCGGGTCGGGCAAACGGTTGGGCGCTTCAAGGGCCTCGGCGAGCCGTCCGGAGCCCACTAAGGCTACGGCGGAGGATCCCGCCAGCCATTGCAGAAAGCGCCGACGACTGGCGATGGTCTGGACCTGTGCGTCCGATGAAGACATTGCGGCCTCCTCCCAGATGTCGCCGGTGTGCCCCGGCGTTCAGACTGACTATAGGAGGTCTGCGTTAAAACACAAATGGTCCGGCGGCGAAGTCCCCTCTCCGCCGCCGGATCCTTTCAGCCCTAGGCGCGGCTTGGCTCCCTGGCCGCGTTCGTCCCCGCGATGAAGCCCTGACAGGTGGCGCGCGCCAGACCATGGAGGCTGAAGCCGCCGGCAGATTCACCCCCGCAATAGAGGCCGGGGATCACTTCGCCATTCATATCCATCACCTGACATTTGGCGTTGATGCGCAGGCCAGCGCGCGTGTCATGCAGCACCGGCGTCGCCCAGGCTGCGTAAAATGGCCCCTTGGCGATTTTATAAAGGGGCTTGGGCTTGCCGAAGTCGGCATCGACGCCGGAATCGACGAAGGAATTGTAGCGCGCCACCTCCGCGACCAGATTTTCGGGCGGCATGGGCACGCGCTGGTATTTCATCTTGATCTTTTGCGCCAGCTCCCCAATCGTGTCGGCGCTGAAGAAGAAGCCATTGGCGGGATCCGTATTAGGGGGATTGACGTCCCACTTCTCCCGCTCGACCGCATCGGAGTCAAAGATGGCCCAGATCGGTCCGCCGCCATTATGCCCATCGCCGATGCCCGCCATGGCCGCGTTGAGATAGTTGCGCGGGTTCCATTTCATGTTCTTGGCGTTCAGATAGGAGTTCTGGACGTAGTTCTTGTTCACTCCATGATTATCCGACTGATATTGCGGCCCGGTCTCGTCGTAAAACCGTTTACCCAGCATGTTGACGGTGATGACATCCTGCCAGTCCTTCACCGGAAGCCCCGTGGCGCGCGCCTTGTCGAAGACTTCGCTGCCAGGGAAAAAGCGCAGGTTCACATAGCCATATTGCCCGCCGATGGTGCCGGGCTTGGTGATGACCGAGCCGAATTCGCCGGTGTTGTTGGCCAGACCCCAGAGGGCTGCGCCGATCTCCATGCCCGCCAGCTCCCCGCTGGCGTCCTGATAGGACCAGGGGGTTCCTGCGACGCCGCAATATTCTTCCGTGAGGCGAGGGTCGAACATGCGGCGGAAGTTGACATTGGAAGTGCTGCCGCCCGTCCCCAGAACGACCGCCTTGCGCGCCTTTATGTTGACCATCCGTCCATTCGTTTCCGCCGCGATGCCGATCACGGGGCCGGATTTTTGCCCCTGCCGGTGGAGCGACTTCATCTTGTGGGAGGTGAGGATCTCAACTCCCGCCTTGCGGGCGGCGGCGATCAGCGGGTGCATGAGGCCGTTGCCTGTAGAAATCTTCAGGCGGTCTTCCGGCTTGGCGGGTTTGCCGGTCTGGATCAGGGGCCAATCGACCGGGGCGCAATGCATCTCGCGCATGATCGAACCACCGACCGAGCCGCCCCCGCGCTCATCGGGCGCCTTGTCCACCAGCACGACGCCATGGGCGACGAGGAAGTCGTAAGTGGCGACATTATTGTCGGCGAAAGCGCGGATGATCTCGCGGTCGTTGTAACGATAATCGGCAGCGCCGTTGGCGGTGGTGACGGACCAGTCGGTCAGATCCCGGAAGATCAGATCGGGGGAATCCGTCACGCCCCACTTCTTCTGGAAACTGGTGCCGCCCCCCAGCGGGAGGTTGCCGCCGCTGCAGATGGCGTGGCCGCCAAGGTGGCTCTCCGCCTCCACGAGAATGACTCTGGCGCCGGATTCGCGCGCGACGATGGCGGCGGGCAGGCCAGTCGCGCCAGCCCCCACCACCACGATGTCCACATCGTAGTCCCACTGGATTCCGGGGGGCGATTGCGCCTGTGCGGCTGCAACGCTCAAGGCTGCGGCGCCAGCGCCAGCGCCGCCTGCAAGCAATTTGCGTCGGTTGATGGTCATCGGTCCCTCCCGGCCGGCTTGCGATCTTGTGAGCGCCGCAAGTTTGTTTCGACGAATGATCCTAACCAGCGCAGGCCGGCTCTCGCAAGCCTTTGTTTGGCCAAGGCCCCGGCGATGACGCCCGAAAAAGATGGCCGCCATGCATCCATTGGACGCGCATTGCGCAATGTTCCTGGACGCGGTCGCAGGATTGGCCGGGGCGGACGAGGTCGCTGAGCTCTATCGCGGCGACAGGCGCAGGTCGTCATGGGCCCTGCGCCAGCTTACCCGGTCATGCTCTTGAAAAGCTTGGCCACCGCCTCAAGAGGAGCCGCGGCAACGATAGCGATGACGTTCTGGCCCCTCTCGCACCGCGCCTGGACGACGATGATCGCGGCGACCCCATGGTCCCGAGCCATGCAAACAAGAAGAGTGTCCGCTATGGTTTCATGTATCTCATGCTCTCACGCAAGGGCGCAAAACTGCCTCAGGACCCCTGAAACGCGGACCTGCTCCCGATGTCGAGCCGAGCATACGCGCAGCGCTTCGGGAAAGGGCGCCTCCCCCACCACAACCTGAACGAGAGCGAACGCATCAGGCGGCGTCTCAAAGGGGTCACTGATGATCGAGCCAATCTCCCTCTCAACCGCTGCGCCGCCCGGGGCCAAGGCGGTCCTGAACTCACCTTATCGCCGCCTTTCGCGCCAAAGGCCCCTCGCAAGACGGGCTCGCCTTGTGCCGCGCCTGGCCGCGACCAAACGACCATCGACGCCGCGCCCGCAAGCCTGACGGTTTCAAATTTCGCCCAGTTTTATAGCTTGGCGGCCCGGCGAAGGTCCTTCCTCAGGGGTGATGGAAAGCATCACCTTGGAGGCGGCGGCTGACCCTGAAATCGAAGGCCGGCACATTCAAGGCGTTGACCCCACCTGAGAAAACCAGACCCAAAGCTGCATCAGAGCCCTGAAGCCGAATCGACGGGAACCCGTAAATTCCCAATCGGGATAGATACGATGCTCATTCGGCTAAGGGATCCACAATTTCCGTAGATTCAAAAACCGCGACCGTAGACCGGGCCTAAATTAGCCCGCCACAGCCCCCAATTTTCGGCCCCGCATGTCTCCCAGACGACACCCCGAGCGAAAAACCCTGCAGACGCGGACTTTTCTGCACAGACCCGTGGATGGGCGAAATCACGAGAATGCGTGGCTGGGGCGGGAGGATTCGAACCTCCGCATGGTGGAATCAAAATCCACTGCCTTACCGCTTGGCGACGCCCCAAATGCGCAGCTTTCGCTGCGCAAGCCTTTCCGGCGGGGGGGACCATAATGCGAGGCCTCCCGCGCCGCAACCGTCTGGGGGGAGTTTTCCCGTTCAGGCACGACGCCGCGCCTCGCGGCAGGCGCAAGCCCGCGTTCGGGATGTCGAAACACAGGCAGGGCGGCGGCCGGTCCATTGCAAGGCTTGCAACCCCGCACGATCTCGATAACGTCCCGGCTTCGATGAACAAGCCGGGATCAGGGGGAGGAGCAGATGTTCGGGAGGATGATGGGCCGCGCTCTGGCGCTGGCGATGCTCGGGCTTGCGGCGAAGACCGCCGCCGCGCAGGCGCAGCCCGCGAGCGACATGTTCAAGGACAAGCCGCTCACCATCGTCGTCGGCCATGAGCCGGGCACGGGCTTCGACCTCTACGCCCGCACGCTCTCCCGCTACCTGCCGAAACATCTGCCCAACAAGCCCAACGCCCTCGTGCAGAACGTGGTCGGCGCAAGCGGCGTCTCGGCGTTCAACTGGCTTGGCTCCGTCGCGCCCAAGGATGGCTCCACCATCGCCATCGTCGCCTTCACCGTGCCTTTCGCGCCCATGCTGGGCCATGTCGGGGGGCGGTTCGACGCCTCGCAATACAACTGGATCGGCAATATGGATTCCAGCGTCAGCGTCTGCGCCTTCTCCAAGGCCTCGGGCGCCCTCACCTTCGAACATGCGATGCAGCGCGAAGTGCTGGTCGGCGGCACGGGGGCGTCCGGCCCCCTCAGCCAATCCGCCACGGCGCTGCGTGCGCTCACGGGCGCGAAACTCAGGGTGATCGAAGGCTACAAGGGCTCGGCCAGCGTCAAGATCGCCATCGAGAGCGGCGAGCTACATGGCGTCTGCGGCTTCTCGCTGTCGACCGCGCGCACGCAATATCGCGAGGCCTTCGACAGCGGCGAACTGCTGATGACCCTGCAGCTCGGGCTCGATCCCCATCCCGACCTCAAGAATGTGCCCCATGTCTACCAATATGCGCGCACCGAGGAAGATCGGCAGGTCTTCGATCTGATCTTCGGCGCGCAGGGCCTCGGCCGCTCCTTCGTGGCGCCGCCCGGCGTCGCGCCAGAGCGCGTGGCCATCCTTCGCGCCGCCTTCGCCGCCGCGATGAAGGATCCTGAACTGGTTGCAGAGGCCGAGAAGGTGCAACTCGATTTGCGTCCGCAGTCGGGCGAGCAGGTGCAGGCCTTCATCCAGCGCGTCTATGCGGCGCCGAAGGAGATCGCCGAACGCGCCCGCAAGGCTGTTCAGCAGTGACCGCCACGCTATAATCAGCGACACAACGGAGGAATCGCAGATGGTCGAGGGCTGGAACGTCAAGCGCGTGGGCCAGATTGATTGCCCGGGCGGCGGTCAGGTCTGGGTGGAGGGAGACATCCTCTTCATCGGCCATATGCGCGCGCCCGGCGGCACCAGCCTCTATGATGTGTCCGATCCCGCCAATCCGCGCCAGCTCGCGCGCATCGAAATGCCGGAGGGCTGGCACTCCCACAAGGTGCGGGCGCGCGATGGCGTGATGATCGTCAACCACGAGACCAACGGCGCCAAAGAGGGCGAAGGCTTCTCCGGCGGCCTCACCATCTATGACGTCGCCAACCCCTCTGCGCCCAAACTCATCACCAAATGGGAGACAGGCGGGGCGGGCGTGCATCGCTACGATTTCGATGGACGCTATGCTTATGTGTCGGCGACGGCGGAAGGCTATGTCGGCTATATCGTCGTGATCCTCGACCTCATCGACCCCGCCCATCCCCGCGAAGTCTCGCGCTGGTGGATTCCCGGCCAGTGGAAGGCGGGCGGCGAGGTCTACCCCTGGGATGATTTCGTCACGCCCAAGTGCCACCATCCCCTGCGCGTCGGCGACAGGCTCTTTGTGAGCTACTGGCACCACGGTTTCTACATCCTCGACATTTCCGACATCACGCGCCCCAGAATGGTCGGGCATGACCAGCGCAGCCCCGCCTTCCCCCATCCCACCCATACCTGCCTCGTCATCCCCCAGAAGCTGAAGGGCCGCGACATCATGGTGGTGGCGGATGAGGATGTGGCGCAACTGCGCCCCTCCGCGCCGGCCTTCGCCTGGGTCTATGACATTTCCCTCGAGAGCATGCCGACGCCCATCGCCACGATCAACGTGCCGGGCCTCGACAAGGACGGCGCCACCCAGCCCAAGATGACCGGCTGCCATCAGCCCTCCGAACGGTTCAACGGCACGATCATTCCCTTCGCATGGTTCGCGCAGGGTCTGCAGGTCTTCGATGTCGCCGATCCCTTCGCACCCAAGAGGGTCGCACATTTCCTGCCAGATCCCGCGCCGGGGCAGGAGCGCGCCTCCTCCAACGATGTGACCATCGACAGCCGCGGCCTCGTTTATCTGATCGACCGCATCCGCGGCGTCGAAATCCTCGAACTGACGATATGAGCCTCATGCCACGCGCCCTCAAGAAACATGCGGCCGCCATCTTCCTGAGCGCCCTCTTCGCCGCCGGGGCCGCGCGCGCCGACGCCGCCGCGGATTTCTACAAGGGCAAGACGGTGAATGTCGTGGTCGGCCATGAGGCAGGCACCGGCTTTGACATTTACGCGCGCGTGCTCATCCGCCACATGGGAAGATATATTCCCGGCGCCCCCGCGATGATCGTCCAGAACATGACGGGGGCGAGCGGCGTCGTGGCGGGCAACTGGCTTTATTCGGTCGCCCCACGCGATGGGACGGTCATCGCGACCTTCGCCCAGACCGTGCCGCTGGAGCCGCTCTTCGGCAACCAGCAGGCGCGCTACGACGCGGCGAAATTCGTCTGGATCGGCAATATGGAGTCGGGCCTCGCCATCTGCGGCGTCACCCGCGCTTCGGGCGTCGAGACTTTCGCGGATCTGCAGCAACGCGAGACGCTGATCGGCGCCACCGCGCCCACAGGCCCGCTGGCGAAGGCCGCGCTGGCGGTGAAGAACGTGCTTGGCGCGAAGCTGAAGGTCATTCCCGGCTACAAGGGCTCGGCGGATGTGAAGCTCGCCATGACGCGCGGCGAAGTCGCGGGCATCTGCGGCCTGCCGCTCTCGACGGTGAAATCCTTCTGGGCGCAGGAGCTGGAAGCCGGCGAGTTCCGCCCGATCATACAACTCTCCGGCGACAAGTCGCCAGAACTCGCCAATGTCCCCCATTACACCGACTTCATCAAAACGGCTGAAGATCGCCAGTTGTTCGGCCTGCTCTTCGGCGTTCAGGCGCTCGGCCGCGTCTATGCAGCGCCGCCCGAGACGCCCGCGGAGCGCGTGAGCGCCCTGCGCAAGGCCTTCATGGACACGATGCAGGACAAGGAGTTTCTCGCCGACGCCGAAAAGACCGCCATCGACATCAGCCCGATGGAGGGCGAGCCCGTCGGCAGGATGTGGAGCGAATATGCCAGCTCGCCGCCTGCTGTGGTGGCGCGCGCCAAAGAGGTCACAACCCCGTAGGCAAGACCGCCCCGGTCACGTCCGGGCTTGTGAAGGCGCCCGGGAATTGGCATGTATGCGAGGCAGCCCGCGCAGTCGGGCGTTCAAGGGAGCGCGTTTCGCATGCAACCGATGGGTCGTCGCCGCTTTTTGTCGAGCCTTGCGCTTTGCCTCGGCCTCCTCGGCGCAAACGCGCAGGAGATCCGCGCCCAGAGCGGCAAGCCGGAGATCGCCGACATCACCATCGGCCTGTCGGTCAATGATTCAACCTTCCTGCCCATCTATCTCGCGGAGGGCGCGGGCTACTACAGGGACGAAGGCCTGAATGTGAAGGTGCTCGCCTTTCGCGGCGGCTCTGACCTGACGCGCGCCCTTGTGGCGGGCTCGGTGCATGTGGCGGTGGCAGCGCCCACCAGCGTGCTGGCGGCGATCAATGCGGGCGAGAAGGTCAAGGTCTTCTACGGCGGCTTCAATCAGGCGCCGTTCTTCTGGTACGCCGCGCCGTCCATCAAGACCATGGCGGATGTGAAGGGCAAGCGGCTGGGCATCACGCGCTTTGGCTCGTCGACCGACGCGCTCACGCGCTTCGCGCTGGTCGCCGCCAAGCTCGACCCCAACAAGGACGTGCGCATCATTCAGGGCGGCGGCTCGGGCGAGCGGCTGGCCGCGCTCGAAGCCAACCAGATCGACGCCGGCATCTTCACATGGCCACATAATTTCGCAGCGGCTGATCGCGGCTTCAACCTGATCGCCAGCCAGAGCGATTTCATGCCGGATTTCCCGATCCAGTCCTTCTACACAATGCAGACCGTGATCGACAAAAACCCGCAGATGCTGAAGGGCGTGCTGCGCGCCTTCGTGCGCGCGGTGCGCCTCGCCAAGGCGGACAAGGCGCTCTCCACGAAGACCCTCGTCAGCCGCGCAGGCCTTGAGGAGGCCTATGCCGCGCGCGCATATGACCAGCTCGTGGAAGGCTGGCGCGAAGATGGCCGCCTCGCCACCGAAGAGGGCATGAAGAAATTCTTCGAAATGGCCATCGCCGCCGGCGACGTCGACCGCGCCTGGCCGAAGAGCGAATATTGGGACGACCGCTTCGTCGCCTCCTTCAGGGATTGGGCGCCCAAGTGACCGAGAAAGCCACGCAGGGGCGCCTTGAGATCAGCGATCTTTCGATCACCTATCGAAAGCCCAGAAGCGACGAGGTCTTCACCGCAGTCGAGGGCGTCTCCCTCACCATCGAGAAGGGCTCCTTCGTCACCATCGTGGGCTCGAGCGGCTGCGGCAAGAGCACGCTGCTGCTCGCCATGGCGGGCCTCATCCCCAAGGCCTCCGGCGCCATCGCCCTCGACGGGCAAGAGGTCACGAAGCCCGGCCCTGACCGCGCCATGGTGTTTCAGGACGCCTCGCTTCTGCCCTGGCGCACGGTCCATGGCAATGTGCGCTTCGCCCTCGAATTGCAGCGCTGGAAGCGCGACGACATCGACGAGCGCGCCATGCGCTATGTGCGCATGGTGGGGCTCGGCGCCTTCGCCGATTATCACCCGCACCAATTGTCCGGCGGCATGCGCCAGCGTGTGAACATCGCGCGCGCGCTCTGCGTCGATCCCGATGTCCTGCTCATGGACGAGCCCTTCGGCGCCCTCGACGCGCAGACCCGCGAGGTCATGTGCGATGAGTTGCTGCGCATCTGGGAGCGCGACAAGAAGACGGCGATCTTCGTCACCCACGCCATCGACGAGGCGATCTTCCTCGGGGATCGCGTCGTCGTCATGGGCCGCAACCCCGGCCATATCCGCGACGTCATCGAGATCGACCTTCCGCGGCCGCGCACCAACGCCATGCTCGACAGCCCGGCCTTCGTGGACTACCGGCGCCGCTTGCGTGAATATATCGCGGCCGACCTTGCGGCCCTGCAGATGGTCGAGGCCATCGTCTGATGACGGCGCTCACCACCAGCGAGGCGCCGTCAGCGCGTCCGCAGCGAACCTCCTTCGTCAGGCGCTACCACCGGCCCATCGTCTCGGGCCTCTCGGTGCTCGGCTTCCTGCTGCTCTGGGAGCTCGCGGTGATGCAGGGCTGGATCAACGGCCGCTTCACCAGCCAGCCCACGCAGGTCTGGCGCGCGGCGCTCGTCGTCATCGCGCAGGATGATTTCGGCTGGCATTGCAGCGTCAGCTTCGTCTCCTTCGCGCTCGGCTTCGTCATGGCGCTGGCGGTCAGCATTCCCCTCGGCCTTTATCTCGGCGTCTCGCGCTTGGGCCGCCTGTTTCTTGAGCCGCCGCTGATGGCCCTCTATACGGCGCCGCGCATCGTGCTTCTGCCCATCCTCATCGTATGGCTCGGCATCGGCCTCGCCTCGAAAGTCGCCATCGTCTTTCTCGGCGCCGTCTTCCCGATCATGGTCAACACCATGGCGGGCGTGCGCGGCGCGGACCATCGGCTTGCGACTGCGGCGCGCGCCTTTGGCGCGACCCCCATGGACATCTTCCTCAAGGTGCTCGTGCCCGGCTCCCTGCCCGCCATCCTCATGGGCGTGCGCCTTGGCGTCGGGCGCGGCGTGCTCAGCGTCGTCGTCGGCGAGATGTTCGTCTCGGAGGCGGGCATCGGCCACCAGATCATGACCTATGGCCAGGCCATGCAGTTCAACAAACTGCTCGTCTACGCCTTCACCATCAGCCTCTTCGGCTATGGCCTGACGGTCGCCGTGCGCATGCTGGAGGAGCGCATCCGCAACTGGAGGCCCGCCACATGATGGCCGCCATCCTGCGCCGCCCTGCCCCGCTCTGCGCGCTCATATCATTCGCGGTCATCCTCGCGGTCTGGCAGGCGGCGGTGGATTTCGGCTTTGTGAAAGCCTTCTTCATCTCCTCGCCCTCCCGCGTCGCCTTCGAACTGGTGCGGCAGGTCAAGAATGGCGAGCTCGCGGCGAATCTCAGCGTCACGCTTTACGAATTCATCATCGGGCTCGCCTTCGCGGTGCTGATCGGCGGCCTGCTCGGCCTCTTGGCGAGCTGGTCGGAGACGGTCCAGCACATTCTCGACCCCTTCATCTGGTTCAAATACTCCTCCCCCACCATCGCCTTCTATCCCATGTTCGTCGCATGGCTCGGGCTCGGCGAGGCGACGATCATCGTCATGGCCTTCCTGTTCGCGGTGACGCCGATCTATGCGAATACGCTTTCGGGCATCAAGAACACCGATCCGGACCTCATCCGCGCCGCCATTTCCTTTGGCGCGCGGCGCCATGATCTGTTCTTCAAAGTGTCCCTGCCCGCATCCGCGCCCATCCTCATCGCGGGCCTGCGGCTTGCGGTGGGCCGGGCCTTGACGGGCGTCGTCGCCGCCGAGCTCTTCGGCGCCGCCGCAGGGCTCGGCTACAGCATGTCCTATTATGGGCAGAAGCTGCGCACGACCGAGATGATGGCGTCCCTGATCGTCATCATCATTCTCGGCGTCATTTTCACGCAAGCCCTTGCGGCGCTGGAGGCGCGCGTCGGCGCCTGGCGCACGGGGCCCGGGCGCTGAACAGGATGGGACAGCTCATGAACGCGCGCACCTGCATCATCACCGGCTCGGGACAGGGCATCGGCCGCGCCGTGGCCCTGCATTTCGCAAGCCGCGGCTATCGGGTCGGGCTGGCCGAGCGCAATGAGGCCGCAGCCCATGCGGTCGCCGCAGAGATCGCCGAAGCTGGCGGCGAGGCGATGGCCATACCCACGGATGTGACGGATTCAGCTTCGGTGAGCGCCTGCGTCGCGCAGGTCGCCAGCGCCTTCGGCGGCGTCGACATCCTCATCAACAATGCGCGCTGGTCGGGCCTGGCGCCGACCCCGGTGCAGGATCTCAGCGACGCCGACTGGCGTCAGGCCATGGAGGTGAATGTCACCGGCGCCTTCCACTGCATCCGCGCCGCCGCGCCGCATATGATCGAGGCAGGCTGGGGCCGCATCATCAACATGTCCTCCGCCACGGTGCGCAAACCGCCGAGCCGCCCCTATGTGCACTACATCACATCCAAGGCGGCGCTGATCGGCCTGACCCGCTCGCTGGCGCAGGAGCTGGGACGCCACGGAATCACCGTGAACGCCATTCTTCCCGGCGCCGTCGAAACCGGCGTGGCGCGGCCCAATGGGCTCAGCGACGCCGATCGCGAAAAGAACGCCCGCGCGACGCAGGCCATTCCCCGTGTGCTGAGATCGGGCGATCTTGCAGGCGCGGCTTTCTTCCTCGCCTCCGAGGAGGCGGGCTTCATCACCGGCCAGTCGCTGGCGGTCGATGGCGGCTTCAGCTTCGGGTGAGGCTCACAGTCGCCCTGCGCAGATGACCAGCGCCTGCGTCGGCGTCGCCGCCTGCAACGCAAGCCGATCATCGTCGTCGAGGCGGAAGGCGCTGTGCTGCTTCCATGCGCCCTGCCCGCAAGCGCCCTCGCCCTCCATCACGAAGACGAGCGTCATGGCGTTCGATTCGCCCAGCTCCATGACGGCGCCGGGATCAAGCGCGACGAAGGCGAGCTTCAAGGGCCGTTCGGTGAAGCTGCCGAGATCCTTGCGCCGCACGCCGGGCAGCATCCTGTCCGCGCGCCATTCGAAAGCCGCGGGGCGGATGAGCAGGGGATCGGTGTAGCGCGCGGGCGGATAGGCGATGGGACGCTGGAAGACATGCTCCCAGATGGCCTCATAGGAATCGCGGTCGCCTCCCGCGCCATGCCTGCGATAGCGCCCGCCGCCGAAGGTTCCGAGAGCTTCGAGCTCTTCGGTGCCGCGCCGAAGCTGGTCCGAACTCATATAGCCAAGGCCGCTCGCCCCGCCGAACTGCATCACCAGCGTCACGCGCGGTCGGCCATGGTCATGCTGAGGACCGTAGAAGGCGCCTTCGGGGAAATAGCCGATGTCGCCTTCCTCCAGCGTCTTGCCGGGCGCGATATTGGCGGGGCCGGAGACGCAGAAGCGGATCTGATCGAAATTATGCCGGTGATGGGGGCTTTGGTACTCGCCCCCGTTGCGCGACAGCACGAGGCGGAAATTGTTGGGATCGCCGTTCTCGCCGCGAAAGAGGTTCTTGAAGGCGAGGCCGCCCTCGCGATGCCGCTCCTCCTTCTCGGACCAGGCGAGATCCGCCGCGTGAACCACCTGCATGTTTCGCTCCCTTGTGCGATTGCAAGCTGCCGCCGCTCAGTCGGCTTGTCAACAAACGCCCGTCAAAAGGCCATTTGCGCTGAAGCGCAACAAATTTCACGCAATGGCCGCCGAAGCTCTTGTGTCAGGACCGCCCGCTGCTCCACAATGCCAAAAGAACATGGGAGGGGAGATGGCTGCGGCGGCGCGAATGATCGGCGACCGCGCGCAAAAATCTCGGAAGCGCTGGATGACGACCGACAATTTTTTTCTCAAGGTGCTTCCGGCGCGGATTTTGCGGTCCATTCTCATCATCGCCGCCATAGCCGCCCTGAATTTCGGCATCGTCCATCTCGCGCCGGGCGATGTGGCGGATGTGCTCGCGGGTGAAAGCGGCGCCGCATCTCCGGAGTTCATCGAAGACCTGCGCGTGCGCTTTGGCCTCGACAAGCCTCTGTGGCAGCAATTCCTGATCTATATGGGGCAGATCGCGCAGTTTGATCTGGGTTATTCCTTCCGCTTCAGCCGACCCGTCATCGACCTCGTCCTGGAGCGGCTTCCGGCGACCCTGATGCTGATGATCCCCACGCTCTTCCTCGCCTTCGTGGTGGGGACGAGCCTTGGGGTCGCGGCGGCGCGGCGGGCCGGGCGCTGGAGCGACGCCGTCGTCTCCATCACCGCCCTGTTCTTCTACGCCATGCCCATCTTCTGGATCGGCGTGATGATGATCGTCCTGTTCAGCGTCAAGCTGCGCTGGCTCCCGACGGGCGGCATGATCACCATCGGCGCCGACTATGCGGGCCTCGACCATATCCTCGACATCGCCCGCCACATGGTCATGCCCGTGGTCGCGCTCTCTTTGTTCCACACCGCCTTCTATGCGCGGCTGATGCGCGCCTCCATGCTCGAAATCTTCACGCAGGATTTCGTCGTCACCGCGCGCGCGAAAGGGCTCAGCGAGAACCGCATCGTCTACAAACATGTGTTGCGCAACGCCCTGCTGCCGGTCGTGACCGTGCTTGGCCTGCATATCGCCAATCTGCTCGGCGGCGCGGTTCTGGTTGAAACCGTCTTTTCATGGCCGGGGCTGGGACGCCTCGCCTTCGAAAGCGTGCTCTCGCGCGACCTCAATCTTCTGCTTGGCATCCTGCTGTGCAGTTCGGTTCTGGTCATCGTCACCAATCTGACGATCGACGCGGCCTATCAATTCCTCGACCCCCGGATCGGAGCGAGATGATGGCGCGCTGGTCTCAGTTCTGGGAGCAATTCAGGCGCAACCACGGCGCTGTCGTGGGGCTTTGCATCGTCCTGATGGTCATCGGCATGGCGGTCACGGCGCCCATCATCTATCCCGAAGATCCCGGCGAGATGATCGCCCCGCCCTTCCTCTGGCCCTTCGAGGACTGGATGTTTCCGCTGGGCTCGGACTCGCTGGGGCGGGACATCGCGGCGCAGATCTTCCACGGCGCGCGGGTTTCGCTGCTGGTTGGAACGGCCGCCACATCGGCGGCGGTCTCCATCGGGGTGAGCGTCGGCCTCGCCGCCGGCTATTTCCGCGGCCGGGTGGACGATGTGCTGATGCGCATGACGGAAGTCATCCAGACCATCCCGCCCTTCGTCCTGTCCATCATCATGGTGGCGGTGTTCCGCCCATCGCTGCGCACGATCATCGTGGCGATCTGCGTGGTCTCCTGGCCCTCCATCGCGCGGCTCGTGCGCGCCGAAGCCCTGACCCTGCGCGAGCGGGAGTTCGTGCAGGCCGGCGTCGTCATGGGCATGAGCAACCTGCGTCTGGTCCTCACCCAGATCCTGCCCAACGCCCTGACCCCCGTCGTCATCGCAGCCTCGCTCATGATGGCGACGTCCATCCTGCTCGAAGCCGGGCTTTCCTTTCTCGGCCTCGGCGATCCCAATGTCGTGAGCTGGGGCATGATCATCGGCGCGGGGCGCGATTCGGTTCGCGACGCCTGGTACATCAGCGCCATTCCCGGCTGCGCCATCTTCATCACGGTCCTCGGCCTCAACCTGGTCGGCGAAGGGTTGAACGATGCGCTGAACCCCCGTTTGAGGAGACGCTGACATGGCGCTTCTCGACGTCCGCAACCTCCGCACCGTCTTCATGACGCGCCAAGGCGTGCTGCCCGCCGTCGATGGCGTCAGCTTCCGCATCGAAGCGGGCGAGACGGTGGCGCTTGTCGGCGAATCCGGCTGCGGCAAATCCGTCACGGCGGCCTCGATCCTGCGTCTCCTGCCTGATCCGCCGGGGCGGACCGTCGGCGGGGAGGTCATGTTCGAGGGGGTGGATCTGCTGGCGCTGGGCGAGCGCGAGATGCGGCAGGTCCGGGGCGCGCGCATCGGCATGATCTTTCAGGAGCCGATGACCTCGCTCAATCCCCTGCTCACCATCGGCGACCAGATCACTGAAGCCATTCTCGAACATGAGCCGGTGACGAAAGCGGCCGCCCTCAAACGCGCCGGGGATCTGATCGATCTCGTGCGCATCCCCGACGCCTCGCGCGTCCTGCGCGAATATCCGCACCGCCTGTCCGGCGGCATGCGCCAGCGCGCGGTCATCGCCATGGCGCTCTCCTGCAACCCCGCGCTCCTGATCGCCGACGAGCCGACGACCGCGCTTGATGTGACGACGCAGGCGCAAATCCTCGAACTGCTCGACGATCTCAAACAGCGCCTCGGCATGGCGATCCTGCTCATCACCCATGATCTGGGCGTCGTCGCGCAAGCGGCCCAGCGCGTCGTCATCATGTATGCGGGGCGCGTGGTCGAGGAGGCCGGCGTCACCGAGCTTTTCGAGGGGCCGCTGCACCCCTATACGCGCGGCCTGCTCGGCTCCATTCCGCGTCCCGACCGGGAGGTAGACGAACACGGGCGCCCGCCGCCGCTGCCGGAGATCGCGGGCCTTGTTCCATCCCTCGCAGCCCTGCCGCCCGGCTGCCGCTTCGCGCCGCGCTGCCATCTGGCGACGCCCTCCTGCGACCTGCAGGATCCGCCCGCCATCACCCTGCCGTCAGGCCGACGCCTCGCCTGCATCAATGCGGACCAGATGGGGAGCCTGACATGAGCGCCTTGTTCCGCATGAGCGGCGTCGTCAAGCATTTCAAAACGCCGCGCGGCCTCGTCCATGCGGTGGACGGCGTCGATCTTTCCATCGCGCGCGGCGAAGTGCTGGGGCTTGTGGGCGAGTCCGGCTGCGGCAAATCCTCGCTGGCGCGCCTTGCGGTGCGCATCATCGAACCCGACGAAGGCCGCATCGAACTCGACGGCGTCGACATCTCCCATCTCGGCCAGAACGAGATCAGGCCCCATCGGCCGCGCATCCAGATGATCTTTCAGGATCCCTTCGCCTCGCTCAATCCGCGCGCGAGCGTCGGCCGCATCATCGAGGAGCCGCTGATCGTTCATGATCGGGGAACGCCCGCGGAGCGGCGCGAACGCGTCGCCTCGCTGATGGACAAGGTCGGCCTCAGGCCGGAGGCTGCCGCGCGCTATCCCCATGAGTTCTCGGGCGGCCAGCGCCAGCGGATCGGCATCGCCCGCGCCCTCGCGCTCTCCCCCGACCTCATCATCTGCGACGAGCCGGTCTCGGCGCTCGACGTCTCCGTGCGCGCGCAGGTCATCAATCTGCTGGACCGGCTGCGGGCGGAATTCGGCATGAGCTATCTCTTCATCTCCCACGACCTCTCCGTGGTCGAGCATGTCGCAGACCGCATCGCCGTCATGTATCTGGGCAAGATCGTGGAGTTCGCGGATCGGCGCAGCCTGTGGCGCAGGCCGCTGCATCCCTATACGCAGGCGCTTCTGGCGTCAGTCCCCGCGCCCATCGCCGGCGCCAAACGCGCGCCCATTCCGCTGCGCGTGGTCGAGCCGCCAAGCCCCCTCGCCCCGCCGAAGGGCTGCCGTTTCCACACCCGCTGTCCCTATGCGCGCGACATCTGCCAGATCGAGACGCCCGAGCTGAAGAGCCTGCAGGGCGAGACGCATCAGGTCGCCTGCCACTTCGTCAGCGCAGACGGTGAGAGCCGCCTGCAAGCCAGCGCGTGAGAGCGCAGCCCCGTCCTACTTCGCAATCCAGACATGAGCGAGATTGCTGAAGGGCCCGTCGAAGGTCATGGTGTGGTCGCGCACCTTCTTGTCGAAGACGGTGAGCTGCTCCAGCTCGAACAGCGGCAGGATCGGCAGGTCGCGCGCGGCGATCCTCTGAATCTGGTGGAACTGCTCCATCCGCTTCGCCGGATCATTCTCCACCTGAACCGCCTCCAGCATCCGATCCATCTCGGGATTGGAATAGCGCGAGGCGTTGGAGAAGGGCACGCCCTTGACGATGTTCTTCGACCAGTAGACCGCAAGCTGCGGATCGGCATAGGTGCCGATATAGGCGGTGAAGAATTTGAAGTCATATTCGTAATAAAGCCGCCGCGTGGAGGAGGCGCTGTCCTGCGTGCGCAGTTCGATCTGGATGCCCACGCGCGCCAACTGCTGCTTCAGCACTTCGCCAAGCCGCAGATATTCGGCGCCGAGCGGCGAGATTTCATAGACGAGGCGCAGGCGCACGCCGCTTGAATCCTTCTTGAACCCGGCCTGCTCCAGAAGCTCTTCGGCCTTCTTGGGATCATAGGGATATGTGTCGACATCCCCTGTGTAATATTTGCTCTTCGACGAGACCGGCCCCGTCGCCACCTTGCCAAGGCCGAACCAGACGTTGCGCACGACCTGTTCGCGGTTGATGGCGTAGGCCACGGCCTTGCGCACGAGGATATTGTCGAAGGGCGGCTGCAGATTGTTGAACTGCATGGTGACGATGGGCGCGAAATATTCATAGCCGTCCGTCGTCGCGCCAAGGTTCGGCTTGGCTGAAAGGCGCTTCACATCGCTGAGGGCTATGGGCGACTGCGCGCCCAGCAGCACCTCGCCGGTTTCAATGACGGCCGAACGCGTCGCGGCGTCCGGCAGGTAACGCACGACCATGCGGTCCGGATAGGGCTTGCCCGAGAGCCAATAGTTCGCGTTGCGCTCAAGAATGATATGGCTGCCGCGCTGCCATTCCTTGAAGACCCAGGGGCCGGTGCCGATCGGCTTGTAGTTAGACGGACTCGTGGGCACGTCCGAGCCTTCATAGGCGTGACGCGACATGACGGGGCTGGTGAAGGAATTCAGCGAGGACATCAGCGCCGGCGCGGGCTCGGAAAGGCGCAGGACGATGGTCAGGGGATCGGGCGTCTCGACCGCCGTCACATTGGCGTAAATAAGCCGTCCGCGCGAATGATAGCGCCGCCAGACCTCCAGCGAAAACCGCACATCGTCGGAGGTGAAGTCGACGCCGTCATGCCATTTCACGCCGGGCCGCAGGTGGAAGATGATGGTCAGTCCGTCAGGGCTTATGGTCCAGCGTTCCGCAAGGCCCGGAACGGCCTTGCCCTCGCGGTCATATTCGACAAGGCCCTCGAAGATCTTGGTCGAAATGAAGGCCGCTGCGAAGCCGGAATTGATGGCGGAGTTCAGAATGGTCGGCTCAGGCCAATGGATGGCGGTCAGGACGCCGCCGCGCTGGGGCTCTTCAGCCCGCGCCGCAGCGCTGCTCCAGCCGAAGGCCAGAAGGACCAGAAGACGAAACATCAGGCGAAAGCTCATCTGCGCTTTCCTTTGGTCTGATTGAAGACAAGGCCGCTCAGGCGCCCGCAGGCTTGTCGAGCCCATAGCGCTTGTTGAAACGCTCGGAGGCGTATTGTCCCGCATTGATCGGCGGATAAAGCGGGGGATGCTGCGCGTCCGAACAGTTGGGCAGGCATTGCACCATCGTGTCGTAATTGACCGCCGCGAAATAGACGAGCGACAGGCGACGGTCGGAGCGGCCATTGACCATCGGCGGGTTGACGACCCGGTGCCAGTTCGAGGTCCAGCGGTCATTGGTCCAGCGCATCATCATGTCGCCGATGTTGATGATGAAGGCGCCGGGAATGCGGTTGACGTTGATCCACTCCCCCGAGCGCAGCTTCACCTGCAGGGAGTCGGGCGTGTCGTCGATGTGCAGAATGGTCAGCGCGCCGCCGTCGGTGTGCTCGGCGGAGCGGACCTCGCCCGGCAGAGGCTCGCTGTCGAGCGCGGGATAATGGGTGAGCCGCAAGAGGCTGCCATGCTTGTCGATATATTGGTCGAAATACCGTTCGGGCAGGTCGAGCGCGATGGCGAAAAGGCGCATGATGAGCCGGTAGGTGTTGTCCATCGCCCTGTAGTAGTCCTTCATCAGGGGCTCGAAGGCGGAGGGTTCGTCCGGCCAGATGTTGGGCGCGAAGCTGTGCCCGGCCTCCCTGGTGAAGAAAAAGGGATCGTCGGGAACGTCGACGCGCCCCACCGCGAAGCTCTCCTGCAGGGAGCGGCCGATATTGGGGTTCTGCGCGATGCCGACGGAGCGGCCCTTGAAGGCGTTATAGCCGCGCGATCCCGCCTTCTCCGGGCAGAACTGCATCTTCTTGTCTTCGGGCAGATCGAAGAAGTCGAGCGAGACCTGGTTCACCTTGGCGATCAACTCCTCCGACACGCCATGGCCGGAGATGATGAGGAACCCGATGTCCTCCAGCGCCTTGCGAACCTCGGCGACCACGCGCGACCGCTCGGCTTCGCTCGCGCTCGAGAAGGCCGCAAGGTCGATCAGCGGAATGGGTGAGGTTGATTGGGATGAGGCTGACATGGGCTCCCTCCTGCTTGTTTTCAGCCTCTTCGGAGGCGTCTTAATTGTCAGCGCAAACTATACACCACAACCAAAGCCCAGCAAGGGCGGCCGCCATGCGAGCTATTGGGCGGACTCTCAGGGAATTCCGGGCTTTCGCCGATATGACGCGCGAGCGAAGGCCAAATCGACGCCCTAGCCCTCGCGCCCCCTTGCGAGCCCCGAGCCGCGCGTCTATAAGACCGGCGTCGCGCCTTGCCGCGCGGTTGTCGGAGTGTAGCGCAGTCTGGTAGCGCACCTCGTTCGGGACGAGGGGGTCGTAGGTTCGAATCCTATCACTCCGACCAATCAAACCCGGAAGTAGAGCCATATTCGCCCTGGCGCCGTTCTTTGCGCCGGGCGCAGACGTGGCTTTTATGGTCGCGCTGGTCTTTCTGGCTGTCTATAAGGGGCCCCATGAGCGACACCTCGACACCAAAGCGCAGCGAATCCCAGCGCGCCGGCGCCACCCAGGCCATATTGGACTGGCACGCCGCGGTGCCGGATGACCGTCTGGCCCATCTGGTGCGCGACGCCCGCCGCGGCCTCGGGCGCTGCCTGCAGATGCGCCTCGCCGAACATGGCGTCGCCTCGGGCCACTGGACCTTCCTGCGCATCCTCTGGGTGCGCGAGGGCTTCACCCAGCGCGAGCTCAGCGAGCTTGCGGGCGTCATGGAGCCTACCGCCTTCGCCGCCCTCCACGCCATGGAGAAGCTGGGCTATGTCACGCGCCAGCGGCGGCCGGACAATCGCAAGAACATCTATGTCTACCTCACCGACGAAGGCCGGGCGCTGCGCGAAAAGCTCGTTCCGCTGGCCGAAGAGATCAACGGCATGGCCGTAGAGGGGCTGAGCGCCGAGGAAGTGGCGGTCATGCGCAAGGGCCTGCATCTCATGATCGAGAACCTCGCGACCTATGAGGAAGGCGCCGTCAACGAACGCAGGCGCGTGCCCTCGACCCGCGAGCTTGCGCGTCTGGCGCGCGGCGAGCCGCCCCGCGGCGCCGCCTCCCAGTCCCCCTCCCCCTCCCCCGCCCGGCCCATGCGCCCATGATCTTCGCCAAGGGAGCCAAACCCATGCGTCTTTCGACCTTTCTTGCGGTCGGCGCCTTCGCCTTTCTTGCGCCATTCCAGCCAGTCCATGCCCAGCAGGCTGCGGCGCCCGGCCTCGAAATCTCTCAGGCCTGGTCGCGGGCCACCCCCGCCTCGGCCCCTGTGGGCGTCGGCTATCTCGCGCTGACGAACCGGGGCGCGGAAGCTGACCGCCTGATCGGGGGCGCCTCGGAGGTCGCCGCGCGCGTCGAAGTCCATGAGATGAGCATGGACGGCGGCGTCATGAAAATGCGCGAGGTCGCGGGCGGGCTCGAGATCAAGCCGGGGGAGCGGCGCGAACTCAAGCCCGGCGGCCATCATCTCATGCTGATCGGCCTCAAGCGTCCCCTCAAAGAGGGCGAGCGCTTCAGGGTCGAGCTCAAGTTCGAAAAGGCGGGCGCCAGAGAGGTGGAGTTCGCCGTGCAGGGCATGGGCGCGGCGGCGCCGGCGCAGCAGCATCATCACCACTGAAGCCCTCGCCTGCCCGTGAGTTGAGGCCGGGACGCGCCCTGTCTACTATCCCTGACGATTCGCTGGATGCGCTGCAAACGCGTCCGCCACCCATCGGGAGGACACGATGACAAAGCGCACCGAAGACAAATATCGCGGCTGGCAGTCCGACATCATCGTCGACCTCATTCAACGCTACGGGTTCGAATATATCACCCTCAATCCCGGCGCGAGCTTCCGCGGGTTGCACGACTCCCTCATCAATTACGGCAAGAACGATCCGCCGATGATGCTCTGCAACCACGAGGAGATCGCGGTGCAGATCGCCCATGGCTACGCCAAGGCCTCCGGCAAGCCCATGGCGGTCATCCTGCACAATCTCGTGGGCATGCTGCATGCGACCATGGCGATCTACTACGCCTATATGGACCGCGTGCCGATCTTCATCATGGGCGCCACTGGCCCGATGGACGAGGGCAAGCGCCGCCCGCATATCGACTGGACGCACACCGCGCTCGTGCAGGGCAACGCCATCCGCGATTATGTGAAGTGGGACTATCAGCCCACCTCCATCGACGGCGTGCCCGAGAGCTTCGCCCGCGCCTATTCCATCATGACCACCCAGCCGCAGGGCCCGGTCTATATGTGCTATGACGCCGCCCTGCAGGAAGCGCCGCTCACCAAGGAGGTGAAGCTTCCCCCGGCCTATGCCGTGCCCACGCCCTCGCCCATGATGCCCGACCCCCAGGCCATCGGCCAGATCGCCGAGCGGCTCTGCGCGGCGGACTATCCGCTGCTGCTGCCCGAATATATGGGCCGCCGCGAGGGAGGCTTTGAAAATCTGGTGACGCTCGCCGAAACCATCGGCGCGGGCGTATGGGACATCGCCAACGCCCTCAACTTCCCCAACAAGCATCCGCTCTGCATCAGCCTCGACAAGGAGGCGCTGCGCGACGTCGATTGCGTGCTCGGCCTCGACATCAAGGATTTCGAAAAGGCCACCCACGAACTCGAAAAGACCAAGCGCGAGATCACGCCCATAGTGAAGGCGGACGCCGACTGGATGGAGATGGGCTTCGCCGAGGTCAACATCAGCAAATGGGCCATGGACTATTGCCGCATGCAGCCCTGCTCCGTGCGCGCGCTCGGCGACACATCGCTGGGCGTGCCCGTGCTCATCGAAGTGCTGCAGCAGCGCATCGCCGCCGACCCGGCGCTGCAGGCGAAGATCGCCGAGCGCAAGGCGCGCATCGGCAAGCGCCATGACGAGACCTGGGCCAAGTGGCAGCAGGACGCGAAGAAGGATTGGGCCGCCGCGCCCATGACGACCGAGCGCCTTGCGCTGGAGGTCTGGGACGTCATCAAGGATGAGGACTGGGTGCTCACCGCCAACACGCTCAAGCACGGCGTGCGCAAGCTCTGGGACTTCGACAAGCCCTATCGCCACCCCGGCATCGAGCTTGGCACCTCAACGCAGATCGGCATGTCCATGGGCGTGGCGCTGGCCCACAAGAAGGCCGGCCGCCTGGTCGTGGATCTGCAGCCCGATGGCGATCTCATGTTCGACGCGGGCGCCCTGTGGGTCGCGGCGAAATACGAGATCCCCATGCTCATCGTCATGTATAACAACCGCGCCTATTACAACGACTGGGAGCACCAGATCCGCATGGCCCGCCAGCGCGGCACGGACATCAACAAGGCCCATATCGGCATGGATCTCTTCGGCCCCGAGCCCGACTTCGGCGCCCTCGCCCGCTCCATGGGCGTCTATGGCGAAGGCCCCTTCGAGGATCCCAAGGACGTGCGCGCCGCCCTGCTGCGCGCCATCGAGGTCGTGAAGTCCGGCAAGCCCGCGCTCATCGACACGGTGACCCGCCACCGCTGAGCGTGATTGGGGAGCGCTCCGAAAGCGGCGCTCCGCCTCACCACATCAACTGGCCGCCGTTGGGATGGACGAGCTGTCCTGACATATAGGACGCGCGCTCGCTCAGCAGAAAATCCACGACGACCGCGACATCCTCAGGCTGGCCCATGCGGCCCAGCGGCAGGATGTTCGCGAATTTCTGCTTCGTCGCCGCATGCTGCTCGGGCGTGCGGCCAGACGCCAGCATGGGCGTGTCGATCGGCCCGGGCCCTATGGCGTTGACGCGTATGCCCCTTGGCGTGAACTCGCAGGCGAGCGCCTTGGTCATGGAATAGATCGCGGTCTTCGCCGCCGTGTAGGTGGCGTTGCCCGCCACGCCCATGACCGCGAAGTCGGAGGAGGTGTTAACGATGGCGCCCTGTCCGCGCTCCACCATCTCCCCCAGAACAGCCTGACAGCTCAGGAACACGCCCTTCACATGGGTGGCGATCATGAGATCCCAGTCGGCCTCGTTGATGAGGTCGACGGGATTGCGGCGGTTGATCCCGGCGTTGGCGAAGAGCGCGTCGACAGGCCCGAAGGCGCGGCGCGCGCGCTCGACCATGGCGAAGACCGCCGCGCGGCTCGTCACATCCACCTCGACGCCAAGCGCCTGTCCGCCCGCAGCTTCAATCTCCGCCGCGACGCGCCGCGCGCCATCGCCATCCCGGTCGGCGACGACGACCTTCATGCGCCGTCCAAGGCGCAGCGCGCTCGCCCGCCCGATGCCGCTGGCCGCTCCCGTCACGATTCCATGCATGGCGAGCTCCCTAGAACAGATTGGCGCCGCCGGTGACGCGAATGTCCTGCCCGGTCATGAAGCTGTTCTCCCGGTCTAGCAGAAACAAAGCCGCCTCCGCCATGTCGAGCGGCGTGCCGATGCGCTTCATGGGATTGGCGGCGGCGCGCGCCGCAAGAACCGCCTCGTCGAGATTGGCGCGGGGCATGGCGGTGTCGGCGATGGCGGGCGAGACGGCGTTCACGCGGATGTTGTCGCGCGCCACATCAAGGGCCATCGAGCGCATGAGCCCGAGGATGCCGCCCTTGGTGGCGGAATAGGCCACGGAGTTCACGCCGCCCGTGCGCGCCATGGTCGAGGAGAACAGGACGATGCTGCCCGACTTCTGCGCGCGCATGTTCGGAAGCACCGCCTGGGCGGCGAGCAGGCTGCCCTTGAGGTTGATGCTGAAATGCAGGTCGAAGCTCTCATCATCGATCTTGAGGAAGGGCTGGGCGCGATAGACGCCCGCGAGGCAAACGAGGCCGTGGACATGCCCGAACCTTGCCTGCGCGCGCTGCGCGGCCCCCGCCATGGCGGCGCCGTCGCGCACGTCGAGCGCCTCGAACATCAGGCGCTCATGGGCCAGATCCGCCAGCGGCCCCGGCGCCCTGTCCCATGCGCTGACGCCATAGCCCTCTTCGAGCAGGCGGCGCACCAGCGCAAGGCCGATGCCCCCTGCCGCGCCTGTCACGCAGACAGCGCCGCATTGCTCAGGTTTCGACACTGGTGCCCCTCCAGCGCAGGAAATGGCCTTCGACCCGCAGGAAAATGAAGTTGATGAGGAAGCCGAGCAGCCCCAGCGTGAAGATGCCCGCGAACATTTCAGGCACGCGGAAGATGCGCTGCATGTCCAGAATGAAATAGCCGATGCCGCTGTTGCCCGTGATCATCTCGGCCACCACCGCCACGATCAGCGCGATGCCAAGGCTGATGCGCATGCCCGTGAGGATATTGGGCAAGGCCGCCGGCAGAATGATCTGCCACAGCGCCTTCGTGCGCGACAGGCCGAAGGTGCGGCCCGTGTCGATCAGCACGGGATCGACCGCCCGCACGCCGCCATAGGTGTTGAGCAGGATAGGGAACATGCAGGCCAGAAAGATCACGAAGACCTTCATCTCATTGCCGATGCCAAGAAAGAGGATCGCCACGGGAATATAGGCCGAGCTTGGAATGGGGCGGATGAATTCCGTGATGGGCTCCAGCAGGCGATAGACGAGCGGGATCGTGCCCATGAGCAGGCCAAGGGGAACCGCGATGATCGCGGCGAGGCCAAAGCCCGCGAAGATGCGCCCCATGCTCGGCATGAGCTGGCGCGTCAATTCACCCGAACCCAGCACCGCCTTGCTCCAGGAGGCGAAGATCACGCTCACGCGCGGAAAGGTGATGGGGTCGATCAGCTTGTTGGCCGAGGCGAACTCCCACAGCAGCAACAGGCAGAGGATGAGCAGAAAACCGGGCCACCGTTTTTTCATGGAGCCGCGCCCTTTTCCTGAAGGAAGATGCTGGCGAAAAGCTGCTGGCGCAGCGCATGGAACCGGGGCTCCGCCCGGGTCGTGATCTGGTCGCGCGGATAGGACAGATCAATCGCCACGTCCTCATGGATCTTCGCGGGCGACTTGGTCAGGGAGATGATGCGGCTCGACAGAAACACCGCCTCCTCCACATCATGGGTCACAAAGAGAATGGTGACGGGAATGGTGCGCCAGATGCTCAGGATCAGCTCCTGCAGAATGGCGCGCGTCAAGGCGTCCACCGCGCTGAAGGGCTCGTCCATGAGGAGCACCGAAGGCTCGCAGATCAGGGCGCGCGCGATCACGACGCGCTGCTGCATGCCCCCCGAGAGCTGATAGGGAAAATAATTCTCATAGCCCTCAAGGCCCACCAGCTTCACATAATGGCGGCACAAATCCTCGCGCTCCATGCGCGACAGATTTTTCTTGTGGCTGTTGAGGCCGAACTCGATGTTCTGGATGACTGTGCGCCAGGGAAAGATCGACTTCGTATATTGCTGGAAGACATAGATCATGCCGTCCGCAGGGCCGGTGACCGCCTTGCCGTTGAAGAGGATCTCGCCGCCGCTCGCAGGTTCAAGGCCCGAGATCAGCTTGAGCAAGGTGGACTTGCCGCAGCCCGAAGGGCCGACGATGGACAGGAACGCGCCCTGCGGAATGGCGCAGGATATGCCGTCGAACACCGTCAGCGACTGGCCATTCACCGCGAAACGCTTGGCGGCGTTCCGCACTTCGATGATGGGCCGGGCCTCGGCCTGAACCTCATGCGTGGCGGTCACTTGATCTCCCCTGGACATGAAATTCATTTTGAGCCGCTCAGGCGCCGACAGCCCGGGCCTTGCGCGCAAGCCCGTCAAAGAGGTCAAGCATGCGCTCGCGCCAGGCGTAGACCGGATCATCCGCTTCAAGGAGCTGCTTGCGCGAGACGCCGCGCACCCAGGCGAAGCCGCCGAAAAGGCAATAATCCGCAAAGGCGGGCGCATCGCCATTCACGAAAGCCTGTTCCTGCAAAAGCGCGCGCATCGGCGCCAGCGCAGGCTTCATCAAAGCGCGCGCCTCGTCCTCGCCGATGACGAAGGCTTCGAGCGTCTTGCCCACCCGCGCCTCGCGGCTCTTGCGGAAGTAGTCGCGGTCGGCTGCGTCGATGGCCTCGTAAATGTCGAGCAACACCGCCTTGAGGGCGATGGGCGCGAAGACCATCTGCGAGAAGTGCCGGGTGAAGCTGGCGAGCGCCCTGCCCTGCGCGCCCTCCATCAGCGCCGGGCGGTCCGCATAGCGCTTGTCGAGATAATCGGCGATGGCCCAGGAGTCGTGAACCACCGTCTCGCCGTCACGCAGCACCGGCACAAGGCCCTGCCCCGAAAAGGCGATGGCCTCCTTGTCGCGGAAGCGCCAGGGGATGGTCTCGACCTCAAGCCCCTTGTGCGCCAGCGCCATGCGGATGCGCCAGCAATAGGGGCTGAAGCGAACCGCAGGGTCCGCTCCAGCCAGATCATACATCTGCATGCTCACATGGCCCTCGCAAAGTGCAATGGGTCTTCGTCGCCCGAGCCCAGATGGATCGCCTCGCCGCTGTCGAGCGCCGCCTGGATGCGGCGCACGAGTTCACGGGCGGAGGCCGCCGAAAGCTCGACGGCCACGCGCTCTTTCGAGCGCGAGTCCACGAAGTCGATGTTCAGGGCGTGGTCGAGGGGCACATGCACGGGATGGTCGTAATAGACCACCGCCGTGTCGACGCGCATCCAGCCGCTGCGGCCTTTGGCGCTGCCGAAGATCGGCGCCTTTTCCGTGATGTAGGAACACATGGTCCGACCTCAGCCGAGGTTTTTATTGAAGAAGGAGATGACCTTGTTCCAGCCGTCCATCGCCTGTTCGGGGCGATAGCTCGGGCGGCTCCAGTCGAAGAAGGCGTGGCCGGCGCCGTCATAGCGATGGAACTCATAGGTCTTGCCGAGATCCTTCAGGATGGCCTCGGTCTTGTTGACCTGCTCGGGCGAGGGCTCCTTGTCGTCATTGCCAAAGAGGCCGAGCATCGGGCAGTTGAGATCCTTCGAATAATCGATGGGCGCGACGGGCTGCTTGGCGTTGAGCGCGGAGGGATCGGCCATCACGCGGCCGCCCCAGCAATCCACCGCCGCATTCACATTGGGCAGGCGGCAGGCGGAGAGATAGGTCTGGCGGCCGCCCGAGCAGAAGCCGATGATTCCGACCTTGCCGTTGGCGTTGCTCTGCGCGCGCAGGAAGGCCATGGCGCCGGCGACATCGCCGAGCATCTGCTCGTCGGAGACGCCGCCCTCGGCGCGGGCGCGGGCGCCGATGTCATCGGGGTCGCCGTCGCCCATGCGGAAATAGAGATGGTTGCAGAGGGTGGCGAAGCCGGGATGGGCGAGCTTGCGCGCCGCCTCGATGCAGAACTCGTTCCAGCCGGGAATGTGGTGGATCAGCACGACGCCCGGAAAGGGTCCGGGGCCTGCGGGACGCGTATAATAGGCCTCGCCCGTCTCGCCATTATGGCCGGTGAACGGGACCACGTCGCAGATGATGTTCCGATAAGTCATTCAAGCCTCCCCTTGTTGATCGAAGTCAGGCCCCCACTATACAAGCCGCAGCGCATTTGGGGAGGGGGCGCCGCAACATCAGGCACGTCGCCCACAGGGGCTGACGTTTGGGGCTTGCGCCAGCGCGCGCCCCTGCCAGAATAGGCGCAAAGACGGAGGAACACATGCGTAGCCCTCAGGATGTCGGCGGCCTGCCCGAAGGCCCCATCGACGCCTCACATCATGATTTGACCTTCTGGGAGAAACAGGCCGACGGATTGCGCGCCGCCGTGGGCTCCAAAGGCCTCATGTCGAGCCATGAGAGCCGCCGGGCCATCGAATCGCTGGGCCATGACGCCATGGAGCGATTGACCTATTACGAGCGCTGGACCGCCGCCCTCTCCTTGCAGATGGTCGAGCGCGGCGTCCTCACCCAGGACGAGATCGACGCCAAAGTCGCGCAGGTGCGCCAGCGCCTCGCCGAGACCGGTGATCTGGAGCTGCGCCCCGGCGAGGCGGAGAAGCTGCCATGAGCCGCCTCAGCCCCGGCGCAGTGGTGCGCGTGCGCGAGGATTATCCGCCCGGACATATCCGCACCCCCGTCTATCTGCGGGGCAAGCAGGGCGTGGTCGAACGCTATTTCGGCGCCTTCGGCAATCCCGAAACCCTCGCCTTCAACCTGCCCGGCCCGAAGAAGGATCTCTACAAGGTGCGCTTCCGCGCGGTGGACCTTTGGCCGGACTATCAGGGCTCGCCGAAAGATATGATCGAGGCGGACATCTACGATCACTGGCTGGAGACGATGACATGAGCGGCGATCATCACCATCACCATGACCATGACCATGACCACGATCATGGCCACGATCACGATCATGGCCATGCCCATTCCCCGCCCCAGCCCGACGACAAGGTGCATAGCTACCACCAGATCCTCAGCATCGCCCTCAAGGAGCTGCTGATCGAGAAGGGCGTCGTCACCGCCGCCGAGGTGCGCAGCTTCATCGAAAAGCGCGATTCCATCACACCCGCCCATGGCGCGAAGGTGGTGGCGCGGGCCTGGGTCGATCCGGCCTATAGGGCGCGGCTGCTGGAGGATGGCAACGCCGCTGCGGCGGAGCTGGGCTTTCCCATCACCGGCACGAAGCTCGTCGCGGTCGAGAATACGGCTGACACGCATAATGTCGTGGTCTGCACCCTCTGCTCCTGCTATCCGCGCGATCTCCTGGGCCTGCCGCCCGCCTGGTACAAGAGCCGCGCCTATCGCGCCCGCGTGGTGCGCGAGCCGCGCGCCGTCTTGCGCGAATTCGGCACGGACCTGCCGGACGACGTCGCCCTGCGCGTGCATGACTCCACCGCCGACATCCGCTTCCTCGTGGTGCCGCAGCGCCCCGGGGGAACGCAGGATCTCGACGAAGAGGCGCTCGCCGCCATCGTCACGCGCGACTCCATGATCGGCGTCGCGCGGCTTGAGGAAGGGGCGCACTGATGCAGGCCTGTGAAATCCGTCTCGATGGAAGGGTCGCGCTCGTCACGGGCGCTGCGGCTGGCCTTGGCCGCGCCATGGCGCAGGCCATGGTGCGCGCGGGCGCCAATGTGGTCTTCGCCGACATCAACGCAGGCGCCACCGGCGGCGCGGTGGCCGAGGTCGCCTTTCGCGAGGGCTGCGGCAAGGCCATCGGCATGCCCTGCGACATCACCCGCCCCGACGATTGCGAGCGCACCGTGGCCGAAACCCTGCGGCTCTTCGGCGGCCTGCACATTCTCGTCAACAATGCGGGCAAGGGCCCGGCGCATCTCGAAGCCGCGCCCGGCACGAAGAGCCTGCGCTTCTGGGAGTCCGACGCCGGGATCTGGCGACAGATCATCGAGACCAATGTGATCGGCACCTTCAACATGGCGCGCGCCGCCGCCCCCGCGCTCATCGCCTCGGGCTGGGGCCGCATCGTGAACGTCACCACCAGCCTCTCCACCATGCAGCGCCGCGAAAACTCGCCCTATGGCGTCAGCAAGACCGCCATCGAGGCGGAGACGCTGATCTGGGCGCAGGACATGGCGGGCACGGGCGTCACCGTGAATTCGCTGATTCCGGGCGGCGCGGTGAACACCGATTTCGTCAGCGACCTCGGCAAGATCCAGGCCCGCGACTCGGGCCGCCCCCTGCTCGAACCCGAGGTGATGATCGCCCCCATGCTCTGGCTCGCCTCCACCCTGTCGGATGGGGTCACCGGCAAGCGTTATGTGGGCAAGGACTGGAACCCGGCCGCGCCCGTCGCGGAAGCCCAGATCGCCGCCCTCGAGCCCTCAGTCCTCCGCCCGCCGGATAGGGCTTGAAGGGGGGAGTAGGCAGTAGGCATTCGGCAGTCGGGAAGAAGCCCCATCGACTGCCGAATGCCGACTGCCGACTGCCCACCCAAGAATTTTTTCCTTGACTTTTTACCTAATCCGGG
Source organism: Beijerinckiaceae bacterium (assembly GCA_947453205.1). Classification (GTDB taxonomy): domain Bacteria; phylum Pseudomonadota; class Alphaproteobacteria; order Rhizobiales; family Beijerinckiaceae; genus Terripilifer. The sequence continues at coordinate 44,768 of CANGFT010000034.1, forward strand.
CAACATAAGGCCATCCCCGCCCCATGAGGGACTGGACGCGAGCGGTCGTTTTCAGGTGGGCGGGGAGCGGTTCCTGCGGGGTGGCTACCGGAGCCATTCTCTCGGGCGATTGCATTGCAAAAGGCATGGCTTGTCGGCTGGCCGCCGCAAGCGAGCCTATGGGGTTCCTCCCTTGGCGCATGCCCAGTCACCCGTCCGTCCGGCACTACGACCGGTCCGAGCCGATGAGGCTCACAAACCCAGGATGTCGAGGAGTTGTCTGGGCGAGAGCCCCCTTCGGAACATCAGGGCCCGCCGCAGGCGCCTCAGCCAGAGGCGCGGCGATACGGGTCCGGGCCAAGAGCGGGAGCGATGATCGAGAAATCCGCGCCTGGGGCGCCGCAAGGCGATCACACCCACACCACTTCTGCGCCTTCCCGGCGCCCCAGGCCCCTCAGGGGCCAAAGCCAACCCACCAACCCGGCGCGTCCCCGCGTACGGGCTATTCGCGCAACCCATTGGAATAATGCGCCTTTATTACCCTCCCCCCTGTGGGGAGCGACTGTCTTGCGGGTCAAGCTTCTTTTAGCTGCCATGGCTTTTTATCTCGCATGATGGCGTTGAGCATGACGATGAGGCGGCGGGCGATGGCGATGAGGGCGACCA
>CANGFT010000035.1 GCA_947453205.1 Beijerinckiaceae bacterium
GCCGCCGCGAAATCGGCCATGGCAAGCTCGCCTGGCGCGCCGTGCGCCCGATGCTGCCGACCCAGGCCGAGTTCCCCTACACGATCCGCGTCGTGTCGGAGATCACGGAATCCAACGGCTCCTCCTCCATGGCCACGGTCTGCGGCTCCTCGCTCGCCCTCATGGACGCCGGCGTTCCCCTGAAGCGTCCCACGGCGGGCATCGCCATGGGCCTCATCCTCGAGGGTGAGCGCTTTGCGGTGCTCTCCGACATTCTCGGCGACGAGGATCACCTCGGCGACATGGACTTCAAGGTGGCTGGCACCGATCACGGCGTCACCTCGCTGCAGATGGACATCAAGATCGCCGGCATCACCGAAGAGATCATGCGCGTCGCCCTCGCCCAGGCGAAGGACGGCCGTCTGCATATCCTCGGCGAGATGAGCAAGGCCCTGACCGGCGCCCGCGCCGAGCTGGGCGAATTCGCCCCGCGCATCGAGACCCTGAAGATCCCCACGGACAAGATCCGCGAAGTGATCGGCACCGGCGGCAAGGTGATCCGCGAGATCGTCGAGAAGACCGGCGCCAAGATCAACATCGAGGACGACGGCACCGTGAAGATCGCCTCTTCGGATGGCAACTCCATCAAGGCGGCGATCAACTGGATCAAGTCCATCGCATCCGACCCCGAAGTCGGCATGGTCTATGAGGGCACGGTGGTGAAGACCACGGACTTCGGCGCCTTCGTGAACTTCTTCGGCGCCCGCGACGGCCTCGTGCATATCTCGCAGCTCGCCACCCAGCGCGTCGCCAAGACCACCGATGTCGTCAAGGAAGGCGACAAGGTGAAGGTGAAGCTGATGGGCTTTGACGATCGCGGCAAGGTGCGCCTGTCCATGCGCGTCGTCGACCAGGCGACCGGCGAAGACCTCGAAGCCAAGCAGAAGGCCGAGGCCGAAAAGGCCCGGGCCGAAGGCGAGCAGCCCGCCGAATAAGGCGCGCCGCACAGATCAAATGAAAAGCGCTCTCTCGGGGGCGCTTTTTTTGTGGCCGGACGGTTCGCTCCGGCGGCCGCGGGAGCCTTGACCGAAATGCCCCCGCGTGATCGAGTCTATCCGGTTCACCCTCCTGAGCGACGGGAGCGTGGGAGGGAGCGTTTTTCGCATGAGCGGAATTGTCGTCGAGGGGCTGCGGCATCTCTACAGGCCGAAGCGCGGCGCGCCGGTTCTGGCGCTGGAGGATGTGAACCTCAGCGTCGGGGATCAGGAATTCATCGCCCTGCTCGGCCCCTCCGGCTGCGGAAAATCCACGCTTCTCTATCTCATGGGCGGCTTCCTACCCGTTGAAAGCGGGCGCATCACCGTCGATGGCGCGCCTGTGTCCGGACCCGGCCCGGATCGGGGGATCGTCTTCCAGCATTTCGCGCTCTTTCCCTGGAAGACCGTCTTGCAGAACGTGCTCTACGGCCTTGAGCGCCAGCCAATGGCGCAGGGCGAGCGCGAGGCGCGGGCGCGGGCCTTCATCAAGATGGTGGGCCTGTCGGGCTTCGAGAATAATTATCCCTCCCAGCTCTCGGGCGGCATGAAGCAGCGCGCCGCCATCGCCCGCACCCTCGCCATCGACCCCAAGGTTCTGCTGATGGACGAGCCCTTCGGCGCCCTCGACGCCCAGACGCGCCACCTCATGCAGACAGAGTTGCTGGCCATCTGGCGGCGCACGCCCAAGACCGTGATCTTCGTCACCCATGACGTGCAGGAGGCGGTCTATCTGGCCGAGCGCATTGTGGTCATGTCGGCGCGGCCGGGGCGGATCAAGGAGATCGTCACGGTCGGCCTCGACAAGGCGGACCCGGAGCTGACGCGCAGCCGCGCCTTCGCCGACATGAGCGACCATGTCTGGTCGCTGGTGCGCGACGAGGCCATCAAGGCGCAGGCGGGCGTGGGGCCATGAACGCCGTTTCGAGCGCCGTCCTGCGCTATTCGCCCCTGCTGATCCTGGCCTTGGCCTGGGAGGCCGCGGCCCGCAGCGGGCTCATCTCCTCCTCGGCCCTGCCTGCGATCAGCAAGATCGCGGTGGCCTGGCTGGATCTGGCGCGCAGCGGCGACCTCACGGGCAATACGCTGGCCTCTTTGTGGCGCACCGGCGCAGGGCTGGGGCTGGCGATCCTCATCGGCGGCCTGCTGGGCTTCGCAATGGCCTTCTGGCGCGGCGCCGAGACGGCCCTGAGCCCGGTGGTGGAGCTGTTCTACCCCCTGCCGAAATCCGCCCTGATCCCCATCACCGCCCTGTGGCTCGGCTTTGGCGACGGGTCGAAGATACTGCTGATCTGCATGGGCTGCATGCTGCCGGTGACGCTCGGCGCCTTCAATGGCGCGCTCTCGGCCGATCGCACCCTGCTCTGGTCCGCCCGCAGCCTTGGCGCGAGCCGCCTGCGCAGCATGTGGGATGTGGTGCTGCCGAGCGCCGTGCCCGAACTGCTGAACGGAATCCGCACCGCCCTCGCCCTGTCCTTCGTGCTGCTGGTGAGCTCCGAGCTCATCGTCTCGCGGGAGGGGCTTGGCTATCTCATCGGCTTTCTGGGCTCCAATGGAACCTATGAGGGCATGTTCGCGGTGGTCCTGACCGTGGCCTTCATCGGCTTTCTGGCGGACCGGCTTTACGAGGCCTTTGTGCGCAGGACGCTCGCATGGCGGGAATGAACGCGCCCTCCCCCTCTTTCGCCGCCCGCGTCGGCCAGTTCGCCCTGCGCTGGTCGCTCATCATCGCGCTCTTCGTGGCCTGGGAGCTGCTGACGCGCACCCGCACCTTCACGCCCTTCATGCTGCCCTCGCCCCAAAGCGTCTTCGAGCGCATCCTGCGCGACGCCAGTTCCGGCGACCTCTTCATCAACATGGCCCTGACGATCTACCGGGCGCTGGCGGGCTTCCTCATCGCCGCCATGGTCGGGATCAGCCTTGGCCTCGTGATGACCCGCAACGCGGGGCTGCGCTGGTTCTTCGATCCCCTGATCTCCGTGGGCTTTCCCATGCCCAAGATCACCTTCCTGCCGGTGATCGTGCTGTGGCTGGGTTTCTACGACACGGCCAAGATCAGCATGGTGGTGCTCGACGCCATCTTCCCGATCCTCACCGCGACCATTGCAGGCGTGCGCAGCGTCGAGAAGGAGCTGATCTGGTCGGCCCGCAACCTCGGCGCACGCGAGCGCGACCTCCTGTGGCAGATCCTGCTGCCCGCCGCCTCGCCGCAGATCCTCACGGGCCTGCAGGTCGCGCTGCCCATCGCCCTGATCGTCGCCGTCGTCGCGGAGATGATGATGGGCGGCTACGGCATGGGCGGCGCCATGATCGAGGCCTCGCGCAAGGCTGATTCACGCGGCGTCTTCGCAGGGATCATCGAGATCTCCATCGTCGGCTGGATCTTCGTGAAGGCCATGGCCATGACGCGCGCACGCTTGCTGTTCTGGCATGCCGAGCGGTAGGATTATTTTTGTAGTAACGAAAATCTTGCGATGAGCTATTTGTGGTCGTGCTGGTCTGGACGCCGCGGGCGCGCGGCGTCGCATCATCAGCCTGAGGAAAGCCAATGACCGGGAACAAGCCCTCTGCCGGCCACGACTGGATTGACGAAGACGACTCCCCCGACCTGTCGACGCCGGACTATCAGGCGAAATTGGCGGCCGCGACGCCGCGGCGCGGCCGCCCCAAAGCTGAATCGCCCAAGATTTCAACGACGATCCGACTGGATGCTGATGTGCTTGAAGCGTTCCGCGCCACCGGCCCGGGCTGGCAGTCGCGGATCAACGAAGCGCTGCGGCAGGCGGTGAAAACAGGCGCTGCTTGAAACGGGGGAGCACCGTCGCCCTTTCTCGCAGACGCAACATGGCGTAAGGGAGCCGTGCAACGCCTCCCTTGCCCAAGGCTTTTCCCCGCCATGATCCGCCTCGACAGCATTTCGAAACAGAACGGCTCGCAGCTTCTCTATATCGAGGCCTCCGCCGCCCTCAATCGGGGCGAGAAGATCGGCCTCGTCGGCCCCAACGGCTCGGGCAAGACCACGCTGTTTCGCATGATCACCGGCGAGGAGCTGCCGGACGAGGGGCAGGTGAGCGTCGATCGGGGCGTCACCATCGGCTATTTCAGCCAGGATGTGGGCGAAATGTCCGGCCGCAGCGCCGCCGCGGAAGTCATGGATGGCGCAGGCCCGGTGAGCGAGGTCGCCGAACGCCTGCGGGAGCTCGAAGCCGCCATGGCCGACCCCGACCAGGCCGACAAGATGGACGAGATCATCGAGCAATATGGCGAGGCGCAGGGGCGTTTCGAGGAGCTCGGCGGCTATGCGCTCGAGGGGCGCGCGCGCGAGGTTCTGGCGGGGCTGAACTTCACCGAGGAGATGATGGACGGCGATGTGGGCGCGCTGTCGGGCGGCTGGAAGATGCGCGTGGCCCTCGCCCGCATCCTCTTGATGCGCCCCGACTGCATGTTGCTCGACGAGCCCAGCAACCATCTCGACCTCGAAAGCCTCATCTGGCTGGAGGATTTCCTGCGGGGCTACGAGGGCGCCCTGCTCATGACCTCCCATGACCGCGCCTTCATGAACCGCATCGTCACCAAGGTGATCGAGATCGACGGCGGCTCGCTCAATTCCTACGCGGGCGATTATGAATTCTACGAGGGCCAGCGCGCCCAGAATGAAAAGCAGCAGCAGGCCCAGTTCGAGCGCCAGCAGGCCATGCTCGCCAAGGAGATCAAGTTCATCGAACGCTTCAAGGCGCGCGCCTCCCATGCGGCGCAGGTGCAGAGCCGCGTGAAGAAGCTCGACAAGATCGAGCGCGTGGAGCCGCCCAAACGCCGCCAGACCGTGGTCTTCGAATTTCCCCCCGCCCCGCGCTCGGGCGATGACGTCGTCACCCTGAAAGGCGTGCAGAAAAGCTATGGCGCCCGCACCATCTATGACGGGCTCGACTTCGCCATTCGCCGCAAGGAGCGCTGGTGCGTGATGGGCGTCAATGGCGCGGGCAAGTCGACGCTTTTGAAGCTGGTGGTCGGCGCCACCGAGCCGGATGCAGGCGCGGTGACCCTCGGAGGCAGCGTGAAGATGGGCTATTTCGCCCAGCACGCCATGGAGTTGCTTGGCGGCGACCTCACGGTGTTCGAGCAGCTCGAGGCGACCTTTCCGCAGGCGGGACAGGGCTCGCTGCGCGCGCTCGCGGGTTGCTTCGGTTTTTCAGGCGACGACATCGAAAAGAAATGCCGGGTGCTCTCGGGCGGCGAGAAGGCGCGGCTCGTCATGGCGCAGCTGCTCTATGATCCCCCGAATTTCCTCGTGCTGGACGAGCCGACCAACCATCTTGACCTCGCCACCAAGGAAATGCTGGTCGAGGCGCTGGCCCAATATGAAGGGGCCATGCTCTTCGTCTCCCATGACCGGCATTTTCTGGCGAAGCTCTCCAACCGCGTGCTCGAACTGACCCCCGAGGGAGTCCATAACTATGGCGGCGGTTATGTTGAATATGTCGCGCGCACCGGCCAGGAGGCGCCGGGCCTGCGCCGATGAAAACGGGGTGTATTACTTTATGTTAATGACATATTGAAAAAATTGTACATGTAATGAGGCAGATAAGACAAACAGCAATATAGATGCATGACATTCGTAGGGTCACAAAAGTCCTGCCGTTCATGACATTTGCAGGAGGTCCGGGCCTTGAGATCAGGCGTCCGGGTTCAGCTTGCAATCCGTCAGAAGACCGCAGTCCGCATCCCCCCGGTCGGTCATGCATCAGAGTTCAAAACGCTCCCAACGCTTTCTGGATGGGCTTCCGGATTCCTTTCTGGTGCAGCTTGAAAGCGGCGTGGATGTCGCCACGCTCGATGCGAGCTTCGAGGAGCTCGGCGCGCAGAAGATTCAGGTCATCGAGCCGCCCAATCCCGAAGAGGGCAGAGGCCCGCTTCTTCTCGTCGATTTCAACCCCGGCGAGACGGCTCAAAAAGCGCTCGGCGCCCTCGCCGATCTGCCCGGCGTCCTGTTCGCCGAGCCTGACGCGAAGCTGACGATCTTCGATCAGGGGCGGCCCGTCCACGCGAGCGCGCTGGCCGTTCAAGGCATGGATCTGGACGGCGGGGCGAGGGAGACGACGGAGGCCAGCCCCGCGCTCAACCTCATCAATGCGCCAGACGCCGCCGCCGCCACGCCGCCCGGGATCGTCGCGCCTGGCGAAGAAGCGGCTGTTCAAACCGCCATGGCGTCTGACGCCGATGGGGTCATGACGATCGACGCCGTCAGCAATGACACGAGCTATGTCAACGGCAGTCTGTGGAACATGTATGGCGACAAGACCGCCATTGTGAACGCCTATGGCGGTCAGGCGGGCGAGGCCTGGGCGACAGGCTTCATCGGCTCCATGAAGACCGTGGTCGGCGTGGTCGACACCGGCATCGATTACACCCATCCTGACCTTTATCTGAATGTCTGGCTCAATCAGGGCGAGATCCCCACGACGCTGCGCGCTGCGCTGAAAGACGTCGACGGCGATGGCCTCATCACCTTCCGCGACCTCAACGCCGCCGCAAATGCGGCCTATGTCTCAGACATCAACAAGAACGGCTATATCGACGCGGGCGACCTTCTGAAGGATGCGCGCTGGGCCGATGGCGTTGATGGGGACCGCAACGGTTATAAAGACGACCTGATCGGCTGGGATTTCGCCAACAACGATAACGACCCGTTTGACGACAACGGCCATGGCACCCATGTGTCCGGCACCATCGGCGCCATGGGCGGCAATGGGACAGGCGTCGTCGGCGTGAACTGGAACGTGCAGATCGTCGCGATGAAGTTCCTGGCGGCCAACGGATCGGGGGCAACCTCCGGCGCCGTTCAGGCGATCAATTACTTCACCGCCGAAGCGAAGCTTGCGCCTGTCGGTGAAAACTTCGTCGCGACCAACAATTCATGGGGCGGCGGCGGCTATTCGCAGGCGCTCGCCGACGCCGTGACCACGGCGGCCAAAAGCGACATTCTCTTCATCGCGGCCGCCGGCAACAACGCCAGCAACAACGACACGACCGCAAACTATCCGTCCAACCTCTCGACGCTTTCCACCGCAGGCTATGAAGCCGTCGTCTCCGTCGCGTCGCTGACAAGCACGGGCGGCTTGTCTTCCTTCTCGAACTACGGCTCTTCAACCGTCGATCTCGCGGCTCCCGGCTCCTCCATCTATTCCACGCTGCCCGGCGGCTATGGAACCTATAGCGGCACCTCCATGGCGACGCCGCTCGTCACCGGAGCCGTCGCGCTCTACGCCGCCGCCCATCCCGACGCAACGGCCGCGGAAATCAGGTCCGCGCTGCTGGCGAGCGTCGACGCCACATCTTCACTGGCGGGCTACACCGTCACCGGCGGTCGTCTCGACATCGGCAACATGCTCAACGGGGTTCCCGCGTCCAATGACATCGCCGGAAGCCTGAGCACCTCGGCCGTCCTGACGCTTGACGCTCCCTGCCTGTCGGCCATCGAAACCGCAGGCGATCAGGACTGGTTCAAGGTCACGCTGGCCAAGGGCTACATTTATACATTCGCCATGGACGCTGCGGCGGGTTCGGCCATAGATCCCTATCTGCGCTTGCTGGACTCCACGGGCAAGGAACTCGCCGCCAACGACGACGCCGATGGGAACAACGCGCGCATTTCCGTCATCGCCAATGTCGATGTGACCTGTTTCGTCAGCGCGCAGGCCTATCAGACGACCGTGGGCGCCTATGCGCTTTCCATGACGGTCTCTCTTGGATCGCTTGTTCTCTCGGGAACCTCGGCAAGCGACAATCTCGTCGGCGCCGCCGGAAATGACTCGCTGACCGGCCTTGGCGGCAATGACACGCTCGACGGCGGCCTTGGCGCGGACACGATGACCGGCGGCTCGGGGAACGATGTCTATTATGTCGATAATGCTGGCGACGTCGTCGTCGAGCAGGCCTCCGAAGGAACGGACACGGTCAATGCGGCCATCAGCTATGCGCTGACCGCCAATGTGGAGAACCTGACCCTGACGGGCACGGCCGCCATCAACGCGACCGGCAACACGCTCAACAATGTCCTCAACGGCAACGCCGGCGCCAATGTCCTTGATGGCGGCATGGGCGCGGACACCATGACCGGGGGCGCAGGCGATGATGTCTATATCGTCGATAACGGCAGCGACCTCGTCGTGGAGGCGGCCGCTGGAGGCGTGGACACGGTCAACGCCTCGATCACCTATGCGCTGACCGCCAATGTGGAGAACCTGACCCTGACCGGCACGGCCGTCATCAACGCGACCGGCAATGCCCTGGGCAATGTCATCAATGGCAATGTCGCCAACAACATCATCGACGGCGGCGCGGGCGCCGACACGATGGCGGGCGGCGCCGGAGATGACGCCTATATCGTGGATAATGCGGGCGATGTCGTCATAGAAGCCGCTTCCGAGGGAACCGACAGCGTCAACGCCTCCGTCAGCTATGCCCTGACGGCCAATGTCGAGAAGCTCACGCTGACCGGCTCCGCCGCGATCAACGCCACAGGCAATGCGCTGGGCAACGTCATCAATGGGAACGCCGGCGCCAACATCATCGACGGCGGCGCAGGCGCTGACACGATGGCGGGCGGCGCTGGCGATGACACCTATTTTGTCGACAATGTCGGCGATGTCGTCACCGAGACCAGTTCAGGCGGCGCGGATGTGGTCAACGCCTCCATCAGCTACACGCTGGCCGCCTATGTCGAAAACCTCAACCTGATCGGCTCCGGCGCGATCAATGGCGCCGGCAACGACCTCAACAACATCATCAACGGCAACGCCGCGAACAATGCGCTCGACGGCGGCGCAGGGCTCGACGTCATCTTCGGCGGCGCTGGCGATGACAGGATCAACGGCGGCCTCGGCGCCGACACGCTCGACGGCGGCGCGGGCGCGGACATCTTCGTGTTCAGCACGGCGCTTGGTTCGAGCAACGTGGACCGGATCAACAATTTCTCCGCAGTGGACGATACGATCGCGCTGGATCATACGATCTTCGCGGCCCTGCCCATCGGCGCCTTGACGGTCGGCGCCTTCAACACGGGCGCTTCGGCGACGCAGGCCGATGACCGCGTCATCTACAATATGTCCACAGGCGCCTTGCTTTACGACGCCGATGGCAGCGGCAAGGGCGCGGCGATTCAATTCGCGACCCTCTCGGGCGTCACGGGAACGCTCAGCGCCGCTGATTTCGTGATCTTCTGAAAGCGCGGCGCCGTCAGCCTTCGCCGCGTCCCTGGACGGCGGGATGGATCTGCAGCGAGGCCCCCGCGACGCCGCCTGCATCATAAGCGGTCGGCGAGACCATGCGGTTGGGGCGGCGCACCTGACGCAGTTCGAGGCCCAGCTTCGCCATCTCGGTCTCCACGACCGAGCTCTTGAGCACCACGAGATCACGGCGCCCCAGATTGCGCGCTGCGTCCCGCTCGGCCTTCATGTCCGTGAGCTTGCGCGCGATGGACATGGCCATGCCCAGGGTGAAGGAGCTGTTGGCCACATGCCGGTCCTGATGGCGGAACCGCTGGTAGGCATAGGTCTGTTTGTAGCGCCCGAGCTCCGAACGGATGGAATTGTCGATGAGCTCGGCGAGATAAAGCGCGACCTCCGTGTCTGATGGCAGGCCGAAGAACGCGTAAAGCGTCTCGCCATCCCTGTTCTTCTCGCGCCACACGCGGCAATCGCAGAAGCGGCCGATGGCGCCGACGCAATAATCGAGGGGGATGCGGTTCTTGCGGCGCGTTTCATAGGCGCGGCGCTCGCAGGCGGATTCGCGCAGCTCCACATCGCTGAGCGAGAGATCGTGCCGGTCCAGCAATTCCGCGACCTTGGCCGCCGCCGCCAGCGCCTCAGCCTCGGTGCAGCCATTGTCCATGGTCATGGCGCGCAGCGCCTGAATGCGGGCTTTCAGCTTTTCGAGTGCGGCCGGATCGGTCACGACGAATCCTTCTGTGATGGCCGCAAGGTAGAATGGGCGGGGGCGAGAGGGCAAGGCGGGGCCTGACCGTACCGCTTGACAGGATGTAACGCTTAAGTAGCGAATTGGCTTGAAGACGGCGTCTTTGATGTCGAAATAGTGGATTATCATTGAGGGCGACCATGACCATCCGGCGCAGTGAACTTGACGCGGGGCGCATCGATCTTTCTGAGGTCGCAACAGGGCGCAGATTGGCGCCTGTTCACCCCGGCGCGATCCTTCGCGATGAATTTCTGGGGCCTCTTGAACTCAGCGTTTATGCACTGGCCGGCGCCATCAAGACCTCGCGTTCACGGCTTAACGACATCGTGCTCGGGCGGCGCGCCATCACCACCGACACGGCCCTGCGCCTCGCCCGTTATTTCGGCACGTCGCCCGAGTTCTGGATCACCCTTCAGACCCGGCATGACCTGGAGGTCGCCAACCGCACGCTTCGCAAGCAGATCGAGCGGGAGGTTTCGCCCCGCGCAGCATGACTACTCCTCCATCCCCTCGAACGGCGCAGCCGCATAGACCACCCTGCCGTCCACGACCGTCATGAGCGCGCGCAGGGCGCCGATGCGCTCAACGGGAATGGTCATGTAATCCTCGCTCAGCACCGCGAAGTCCGCGAGCCTGCCGATGGCGAGCGAACCACGCTGCGTCTCTTCCTGCGAGAACCAGGCGCCGCCTTTCGCATAGGCCTCCAAAGCCTGCAGGCGCGTGGGGATTTCGCGGGCGTCGCGGGTGCGCTGGCCATCCACCGTCCTTCCGTCGAGCATCCATTGCAGGGCGACGAAGGGGTGGAAGGACATGACGCGGTGCGCATCGGTGCCCGCCGCGACCTTCAACCCCATCGTAAGCGCGCTGACGATGGGGGGCGACAGGCGCGCGGCCTCTTCGCCACGCTGGCGCGCGAAGGCGCCGCCGCGAAAGTAAAACGCGTTCTGCACGAGCCAGCCGACGCCGAGCTTCTTCATGCGCGCCAGAGTGGGCGCCGTCGCGTCATGCAGATGCGCGATGGACCAGCGCAGATCGGCGATGGGGACCGCCGCATCGACGCGCTCCAGCACATCGAGAAGCGCGCCGACGGAGCGGTCGTTCATCCAGTGAAAGGTGACGCCAAGGCGCCTCTGCACCGCAAGACCAAGCACGCGCGCCAGCGCCGCCTTGTCATCAGCCGAGGGCCTCTCGTTGTTATACATGCCCCAGGTGACGTTCTCGCCGATCCCGTTGAACCGCAGGAAGCCATCGCCCGCGCCCATGGGCAGGTCTTTCGTCAGGTGATCGAAGTCTTCGTATTCCCTGCCGGGCTCCGGCGCGCTCAAATTATAGACGACGCGCAAGGTCAGTTGCTTCCGGCGGGCGAGCTCGCGCACGGCGCCATAGGCCTCAAGCGGCAGATTATAGCCGCCGGGATCCATGACGCCGGTCATGCCGAGGCTGTTGAGGGTTCGGAAGAAGGCTTTCGTGCCCTCGATCTGCTGCGCCAGAGATGGGCGCGGCAGGAGATCGAAGAGGGCGGTGATGGCCTCGGCCTCGCCGCTCAGCCATCCCCTGAGCTCGCCGTCCTCGCCTTGCGTCTTCAGTTGCGCGAGCAGCGGGCCATTGTTGGCGAGATCAAGGGCGAGGACCGCGCTCTTCGACAGCAGGGCGCTGCTGTAGAGATGCTGGACATAGATGCGATGGTCGGGCGCCGCCGCCTCGACCTCCTCCTGCGTCGGGCGGCGACGCTCGGCGAACTGCAGCTCGGTCCAGCCGCCCGCGACGATCAGCCAGCCGCCGGGCGGCAGGGCCTGCGCGGCGCTGCGCAGGCCCTGCAGGGCCTCGGGGATCGTCGCGGCGCCCGTCCAGTGCACCTCGGTGGCATAGGAAAGGCCCGCGCGGATCGCGTGGATATGGGAATCGATGAGGCCGGGGATGACGGTGCGGCCCCCAAGGTCGATCCTCTGCGTCGTTGCGGGGGCGCTGGTGAGGAGGGCGGCGCTCTCTCCCATCGCCGCGATGCGCCCCTCGCGCACCAGCATGGCGCTGGCCATGGGCTGGCGCTCGTCCAGCGTGATGATGGCGCCGTTGTGATACAGCCGATCCCGAGCGCAGGCGGGCGCGGCGATCAGCAGCGCCAGCGCGAGGGCGCGCAGCCTCATGAACGCTGCAGGAAGCAGTTGGTCTCGACCATGGCGGCCACCGCCACGGAGGGACGCCGCTGCACGCGGGTCTGCTTGTAGCCATCCTTGGCGCAGCTGACCGTCACCGTATCGGCCCTGGTGTCGGCGTTGATATGGGTGCGATAGAGGCCGACCGCATTGGAGTTGAGGGTCGCCGTCTGGCCATTGGTGGAGGTGAGCGTCACCGTCGCGCCCGGCACCGCCGCGCCATTGGCGTCGCGCACGAAGCCGAAATAGACCGGCCCTTCGCGGTCCTTGTCATTGGCGGGATCGTAATCGTCGCCGCCCGCCAAAACGGCGGTTGAGAGGGCGCCGATGGCGAGGGCGAGCATCCAGCGGGTCTTGTGAAACATGGGCGAAGCTCCGCGCTGCGTCAGTGAGACCAATAGAACCTGAGCGCATAGAGATAGAGCGGAATGCAGGCGAGCGCAAAGACCCAGCTCGCCGCAAGCGGCACGCGCCGCGCGAGGTTCGGCGCAAAGGTCGCGAGCCCCGCGACGACGCAGCCGCCGATGAGCATGGAGAGGTTCCAGCCGAACCAGTACATGGCGGGGCCCTCGTCGCGCACGGGCGGGGCAAAGCCCCAGTCGAGCCGTCCGGTTCCCGGATGATAGGTGAAGACGGGCCAGTTCATGAGCTCGCAGGTCACATAGATCATGGGCGCGGCGATCGCGAAGACGCGGGCGAAGGCGAGGGCGCGATCATTCATGAGCCGAACCCCCGGACATTGTTGACGATGTGGCCGACAAGCAAGGCGATCCAGCCGAAAAGGGCGAGCGTGAGGGTCAGCCATTTGCGCGCCCCCTGCAGCGCCTTGTCGGCGGACCTGCGCCAGGCGAGCCAGTAGAGCGGCAAGAGGCCAAGGCCGATGCTGGCGAGCTGCTCCTTGAGCTCAAAGGCGCCCAGCGTCTTCCAGAACTCCTCCTGTTCGATGGGGATGCGGATATAGGTGCGGTATTTCACATAGATCCAGGCGCCGAACAGGAAGCAGACGATCCAGAGCCCCGTCACCGCGCTGGCGTAGACGCTGCCCTTCACCGCCGCAAAGCGCGCCACAAGCCCGTCGCTGGCGGGCGCAGGCGCGCGCAGGACCGACGCCGCCTGATGGGTGAGCGCCCCGATCAGGGCCATGGACAGGAGCCCATGGACCATCAAAAGCACGGTCCAGAATGTCGTCTCCGACATGACCGCATGCACCAGCTCCATCGCCCCCTGCCCCTGCTTGTCCGCGCCGGCATTTTGCGAGGGGGCGGCGGGCATGGCAAGGGGGAGCAGGCATTGAACGCTTGACATTATTTTCATAAAAGTTACATTTATTTTAAATTTAGAAAGGATATAGATATGGCGACCCGATATGTTCCGATAATGCGTTGGAAACGCGGAGAAAAGATAGGATTGAAGAATGTCCTAGCATCATCAAAAGCTAGAGTGTTTCCAATCTTTGAATTGGAGTCGGATCAATTTAAACTGAAGGCTGCGACAAGCAGGCAATCCGCCTTATCGGCAGCCGAAGTGGTCGTTAAAGATGTCATTGAATGTTGGGGTACCTCTGCCCCATTTGGATTATTTTTCAAATCTGCACATTCATTAACTGAAATCGCAACAGTTGCACGATCCAATAATTTAAAAATGATACCCGTGACCACGTTGCATGCTCCACCAAGTTACCAATCTGCAATTATAGCGATTCAAAACATCGACCGCCGGGGAATCGTACTTCGAATCAGTCTTAATGATGCAGCTACCGTCTCGACTTGGATGCCAAGCTGGCCCCTACATCCTTCAAAAATAGATCTGATTATAGACATCGCCGACCAAGTCAGCGTGGTCAATGGACTTGGGGTCATTGTGGATAATTTGTTCAAAGGGCTTCATAAAAATTACCAATGGCGTTCAGTTACCCTCTCAGGCACGTCAATGCCACAAAACTTTACTGGCTACGTGTCAGGGGTTCATGTCATTGAACGCTTAGAGTTTGATTTATGGCAGAGGCTCTGCGCAGTCGGATTGGCCTCACAACTCGATTATGGCGATTATACATCGACAAGCATTGCACCAGCGCCATCTAGCATTGCTTGGGGTTATCCCATAAACGTCAGATACACAATTGGCAGGACCTTTTTGATTTGCCGAGGAGTTAGAACCGTAGGAAGTACAGGTATCCCTGCTAATGTCCAACTACGGGGGCATGCTAATACTATATTAAATACCTCGGGCAGAGGCCCAATCACTCATTGCTGGGCTGACCAACGAATCGATGCCATAGCCCTCGGTACAGAGGGCCCGCAAACTTTGGAACATTGGGTTAGAATTGGTGTCAATCGCCACATTGAAGAAATTATAAGAATTCTACCGTAACCAATTGGTTCTACTCTTGAGAATACACCTTACTTCGGCGGCCAAAATTCTGAAAGGAAGCTCATCTGCCAGCTTCTGATGCACTTCTTTTGCTGTTTTCCCACAGTAACTTTTGGCGAAGCCATAACGTCTCAGAAGTTCTAGGGCCTCGGTTTTTCGAAGCAACTCTGCGACCAGATAAGGCTCAGGCGTTAAATTACATGATCCAAGTCTAACATTTGAAAGCTCAACCTCTCCGCCATGATCTGTAGCTTGCATGATGCCCCACCAGTCGGGAATCAAATCGATTGCTTTATCTAGATGTCTAGAACCAACAACCAACGTGACTCGATCAAAAACACGGCTATAGAGTTCAACCTGATTAGGCAACCTGCTTAAATTATCGCGGTCGCTTTTTAATTCGTAGCCGCTAAGCTCGCCGTTAATTACAGCTATATCGATCCGGGCAGATTCGGCCCACACGCCCATTTCCTGAACGATGCGGGTTGAAGGATCATAAGAATAAACTTCAGCAAGGTGCCTAAGAACAGTCACTCTGACATCTCTATCACGCATTTCGGCCTCCATAGCCGCGTCATAATCACTTTCACAAACAATTCCCCTCACCGCTTCTTGAAGATCTCGTCGAACAGCTTCTGCGACGCCTTCACCTGATCGCCCGAGAGGGCGTAGGGGAGCACCTTGGCCTTCTCCAGCCGGGCCACCACATCGGGCGGATTCGGCGTGACGTCCGGACGGGTGGGGATGCGGCCGGTCTTGGCGGCGAAGGTCTGGGCCTCCTTGCTCAGCATGAAATTGGCGGCGAGCTGGGCGGCCTTGGGATGGGGCGCCTTGGCGTTGATCGCCACCTGGCCGAAGAACAGGGCCACCGGATCCATGGCCCAGAAGGCGGTGGGGGCGCCGGACAGGGTCATATTGTTGGTGAGCATGGTGTAGTTGTTGAGGGCCACCGCATATTCGCCCGCCGCCACCGCGCGCGCCGCCGCCAGATGGCCGTCGAGCACGGTGATCTTGAGGGTCGAGACGAGGTCTTCGAGCAGCTTGCGGCCCTTGGCCTCGCCGTAATGGGCGAACATGGCGTTCATCCATTCATTGTCCGTGCCCTCGATGGCGACGCGGCCGACCCATTCCTTCTTCGTCAGGAACTCCTCGTAAGTCTTGGGCAGATCCTCCGCCTTGACGAGATTGGTGTTGTAGGCGGGCGAATTGTAATTGGCGTAGACGCCGTACCACAGCTTCCTGGGATCGCGCGCCGAGGGCATGACGTTCCTGGCCTCCGGCGGATCGAAGGGCAGCATCACGCTGTCCGGCAGCTGGTTCGCCGTGGGCGTGTTGATCATGTCCCAGGATTGCTGGCCGGTGCGGGCCTCGATGGCGATGCGGCCCATGAGCTGGGCGTCCGCCGCGCGCACATAATTGACCTTGATCCCCGTGGCCTCCTCGAAAATCTTCCACAGCGGCAGGGCTTCCTGCTCATTGGTGGAGGAATAGATCGTCACCTGCCCCTCCGCTTTGGCGGCGGCGAGGAGCGCGGGATCCATCCAGGGCCGCTCGGCGGGCGCGCTCTGAGCCAGCGCTGCGGCGGCATTCAGCGCCAGCGCGCCAGCGATCAGCAAGTGCTTGAAGGAAAGGCCCTTGGCCATGGTCTGCTCCCCGAATGTTCGTTCGGCGGGGAAGGTGGCCTGTGCGGGCGCGGGTGTCAACGCGCGCAAAAAAGGCCGCACGGGATCGTGCGGCCCCTTTCGACGTCAAATGAGAGAGACGCTCAGCCCTGCGCCTTCGGCTTGATGAGCTTCTGGTTCAGCATGCTCTCGGCGATCTGGATCGCATTCAGGGCCGCGCCCTTGCGCAGATTGTCCGACACGCACCAGAAGGTCAGGCCGTTCTCGACGGTCGCGTCCTCGCGGATGCGCGAAATATAGGTCGCGTCCTCGCCCGCCGCCTCGTGGGGGGTGATGTAGCCGCCGTTCTCGCGCTTGTCGACGACGAGCACGCCGGGCGCCGCGCGCAGGATCTCGCGCGCCTCATCGGCCGTGATGGGCTTCTCGAATTCGAGATTGACCGCTTCCGAATGGCTGATGAAGACGGGCACGCGCACGCAGGTCGCGGTGAGCTTGATCTTGGGGTCGAGGATCTTCTTCGTCTCGACCATCATCTTCCACTCTTCCTTCGTATAGCCGTCCTCCATGAAGACGTCGATGTGAGGGATGAGGTTGAAGGCGATGCGCTTGGTGAACTTCTTCACCTGGACGTCGCCGAGCGAATAGAGCGCCTTGGTCTGGCGGTCGAGCTCGTCCATGCCTTCCTTGCCCGCGCCCGACACCGACTGATAGGTCGAGACGACGACGCGGGTGATGGTCGCGTGGTCATGCAGGGGCTTGAGGGCCACCACGAGCTGCGCGGTCGAGCAGTTGGGATTGGCGATGATGTATTTCTTCGTGAAGCCCTTGATCGCGGCCGCGTTCACTTCGGGCACGATGAGCGGCACGTCCTGATCGTAGCGCCAGGCGGAGGAATTATCGATCACGACGCATTTCTGCGCGCCGATGCGGGGCGACCACTCCTTGGAGATGTCGCCGCCCGCCGACATCAGGCAGATGTCGGTGTCGCTGAAGTCGTGATGCTCGAGCTGCTTGCACTTCAAGACCTTGTCGCCATAGGACACTTCCGTGCCGATCGAGCGGCTTGAGGCGAGCGCGACGACCTGATCGGCGGGAAACTGACGCTCCGCCAGGATATTCAACATTTCGCGGCCCACATTGCCCGTGGCGCCGACGACTGCGACCTTGTAGCCCATAGTCTTGACCCTTCTGAAATCTGGGTGGGTTGGAACACCGCTGCGGCCCGTCTGTCAACGCCTGCGGCCCAAACCTTTGTCTGAGCCGGGGCGATTCACCCTTCGTTAAGGTGAAGATCAGCGTCCGCCGTCGTTAACCAGTCCTGCTAACGAACAGGCAGGAAGCGTGAGGCCATCGTCGGGCGATCATAGGCCCGAGGCTGACCTCATGAGCGATCAACTGACCGAGCTTGGCCTGTCATGGCGCCCCCACAAGCCGCAGGCCCCCGCTGCTGCGGGCAGGCGGCGCGCGCCCTGGCTGCTGCGCCTGCTGCCGGGGCTTGGCGCCTGCGGACTCGCAGGCCTTCTGGTGGCGGGCCTGATGGACCAGCGCGCGGCGCCGCCCCCGGCGCCGCCATCCGCAGATCCCGTCTGGGTCGATGCGGGCGCGCCCCTCTTCGGGCTCGCGGGCGCAGGCCGGGCCCTGCGCAGCGAGGCCCTGCGGCGCAGCGCAGGCTTCGGCCGCATCGACACGCTCACCCTCGGCGAGGGCCCCGGCGGGGACTGGCTGCGGCTGGCGCTGCAACAGGCGGGACCGCAGGATCCCGCGCCCGGCAGCCTCTTCCTCGATCTCAGCCGCGCTGCGGCGCGAGCGGGCGTCGCGGTGACGCGGTCCGCCTTGCCCGGCCTGCTCGCCACCCGTTTCGGGGACTTTGAGGCCGCGGAGGTTGAGCTGGCCCAGGGCGATGGCGCGCGCGCCTGTCTCGGCCTGCGGCTTCTTGCGGGCGAGCCGGACCTTCGAATCACCGGCTTTTCCTGCGCCCGCGAGGGCAGACCGGCTCCGGCGGCGCTGGCTTGCCAGCTCGACGGCTTGCAACTGGCGGCCCCGGAGGCGGACGCCGGCCTCGCCCGGTTCTTCGCCGCGGCGGAGCTCGCCTCGGGTTCGGCCTGCATCGCCCGTCAGGCGGAGGCCCGCCCGCGCCGATGACCGCAAGGGAGGGGGCGCGCCGCCGAAAGATCGGTTGATCCACGCTCCCGTCCACCCTAGATTTGCTTGAGCCGCAAGGGAGATAGCATGAGCCAGATCGCACGCAGGATGACCATCGCCATGGCGGCTTCGTTGGCCGCCGTCTTCTTGACCGCCACGCTCGCCGAGGCGCAGACCCGCCGCACGGCGCCGCGCACCCTCACCGTCAAGAAGCGCCCCTTCACCGACATGGGCACAGTGGTCCCGGTCGGCAGCCAGAACCATTACGCGACCGACGGCGTCCAGCTGCGCCGGATCTCGCCGACCTATTACAGCAACCGCGGCCTCTACGGGAACGAGACGCTCCCCGGCCCGTTCGGCGTCTACGGGAATTGAACCCGCCTTAAATAAAAACCCCCGGCCAAAAGACCGGGGGCCAACAAGTCAAACCGCAGGCGGCCTCAGCCGACCAACGCCTTGAGCTCCGCCACGATGGCCTCGCCCATCACGGTCGTCGAGACGTAAGAAGCCGCGTCGCCCTTGATGTCGGCGGTGCGCAGGCCGCTGGCCAGCACGTTGGAGATCGCCTTCTCGATCATGTCGGCGGCCTCGCCGAGGCCGAAGGAATAGCGCAGCGCCATGCCGAAGGAGCCGATCATGGCGATGGGATTGGCGAGGCCCTTGCCCGCGATGTCCGGCGCCGAGCCGTGGACGGGCTCATAGAGAGCCTTGCGCTTGCCGGTCTTGGGGTTGGTCTCGCCCAGCGAAGCCGAGGGCAGCATGCCCAGCGATCCCGTGAGCATGGCCGCGACGTCGGAGAGCATGTCGCCGAAGAGGTTGTCGGTCACGATCACGTCGAACTGCTTGGGCCAGCGCACGAGCTGCATGCCCAGCGAATCCGCGAGCTGATGCTCGAGCTGCACATCGGGGAATTCGCGCTTGTGCAAGGCGGTGATGACCTCGTTCCAGAGCACGCCGGACTTCATGACGTTGCGCTTCTCGGACGAGGTGACCTTGTTCTTGCGCTTGCGGGCGAGTTCGAAGGCGACGCGGCCGATGCGCTCGATCTCGTAGGTGTCGTAGACCTGCGTGTCGATGCCGCGCTTCTGGCCGTTGCCCAGATCGATGATCTGCTTGGGCTCGCCGAAATAGACGCCGCCGGTGAGCTCGCGCACGATCATGATGTCGAGGTCTTCGACGATCTCGCGCTTGAGGGAGGAGGCGTCGGCGAGGGCGGGATAGCAAATGGCCGGACGCAGATTGGCGAAGAGGGCGAGATCCTTGCGCAGGCGCAGCAGGCCGGCCTCGGGGCGCACGTCATAGGGAACCGCGTCCCACTTGGGGCCGCCCACCGCGCCGAACAGAACGGCGTCCGCGGCCTGGGCGAGGGCCATGTGGTCTTCGCTGATAGAGGCGCCATGGGCGTCATAGGCGGCGCCGCCCACAAGGCCACGCTCGAAATTGAAGCTGGCGAGGCCAGCCTGCCCCATGAAGGCGGCGACCTTCTCCACTTCGGTCATCACTTCGGGGCCGATGCCATCGCCGGGCAGCAGGAAGATATTATAGGTCGCCATCAGGGTCATCCGCGTGAAAGGGTTTCGCGCGGACTTGCTAGCGGGGCCCAAAGGGATTGGCAAGACGAATGGAGAGGCGAATGGCGAGGCGCCGGAGCGCCCCCGCCTAGTTCAGCAGGAACTCGTCATTCACATTGCGCCATTCGGCGGGCTTGATGAGCCGGGCGTGGGCAACGCGCACCGAATGCAGCGGGCCATCGAGGCTGCGTCGCCAGAAGTCCAGAAAGCGCCGGAGCTCGGGATAATGGGGGTGCAGATCGTAGCGCTGCCAGACGAAGCGCTGGAGCAGGCCGGGATGGTCGGGCATGTGGTAGAGAATGTCTGCGGTCGTCAGACCATAGCCCTGCAACTGACGGCGGAAGTCGGCGGACGCCATGGAATCGCCTCCCTGTGCAAATCATCACCAGGGGATGATGCCGCAAGGGACCGGAGCCCGCAATGCTCAAGATTGAATAAGATTCCATAAATTCAGCTACTTAGCAGCCACTTCACGGGAGTGCTGCCAAAATTGGAAAGCCGCCGGGAATCGCTCCCCGGCGGCTTCGATTTCAACGCCCTGCGTCCGCTCAGGCGGCGGCGAGGTTGCGCAGCACATACTGCATGATGCCGCCGTGGCGGAAATATTCCAGCTCGTCGAGGGTGGCGATCTGGCAGAGCAGGGCCACCTTCTTCTTCCTGCCGTCCGCATAGGTGATGCGCATCGACATTTCCTGACGCGGCTTCAGCTCGTCGCCGAGGCCCTGGATGGTGATGGTCTCGTCGCCCTTGAGTTCGAGAGACTGCCAACTCACGCCCTTCTTGAAGGTCAGCGGCAGCACGCCCATGCCCACAAGGTTCGAGCGATGGATGCGCTCGAAGCTCTGGGCGATGACGGCGCGCACGCCCAGAAGGCGCGTGCCCTTGGCCGCCCAGTCGCGCGAGGAGCCATTGCCATATTCCTCGCCCGCCAGAACCACGAGCGGGGTCTTCTCGGCCTGATACCGCATGGCGGCGTCATAGATCGAGAGACGGTCGCCCGAGGGATAATGGGTGGTGAGCCCGCCTTCGGCGACATTGCCGTCGGCGTTCTTGTTCATGAAGTTCTTGATGCGGATGTTGGCGAAGGTGCCGCGCATCATCACTTCATGGTTGCCGCGGCGGGTGCCGTACTGGTTGAAGTCAGCCTCGCGCACCTGGCGCTCGGTCAGCCACTTGCCAGCGGGCGAGGTGACCTTGATCGAGCCTGCGGGCGAGATGTGGTCGGTGGTGATCTTGTCGCCGAAGAGCGAGAGGATGCGCGCGTTGACGATGTCCTCGATAGGATCGGGGGTCATGGTCATGCCCTCGAAATAGGGGGGGTGCTGCACATAGGTGGAGTTGATGCTCCACTCGAAGGTCTCGCCGGCCGGCGACTTCACCTTGCGCCAGTTCGTGTCGCCGTTGAAGACGTCGGCGTAGCGGGACTTGAACACCTTCTTCGTCACGAACTTCTTGATGAAGGCGGCGACTTCCTTCGAGGTCGGCCAGATGTCCTTGAGGTAGACGTCCTGCCCGTCCTTGCCCTTGCCCAGCGGCTGGCTGGTCAGGTCCATGTTGACGTTGCCCGCCAGCGCATAGGCGACGACGAGGGGGGGCGAGGCCAGATAGTTCGCCTGCACGTCAGGATTGATGCGGCCTTCGAAGTTGCGGTTGCCCGAGACGACGGCGGCGGCGATGGTGCCGTTGTCGTTGATCGACTGGGAGATCTCTTCGGCCAGCGGGCCGGAGTTGCCGATGCAGGTGGTGCAGCCGTAGCCGATCAGGTTGAAGCCGAGCTTGTCGAGATCCTTCTGCAGGCCCGCGTTGGCGAGATATTCGCCCACGACCTGCGATCCCGGCGCGAGCGAGGTCTTGACCCAGGGCTTGGAGCGCAGGCCCTTGGCCACGGCGTTGCGCGCCAGCAGGCCCGCCGCGATCAGCACGCTGGGGTTCGAGGTGTTGGTGCAGGAGGTGATGGCCGCGATGGTCACGTCGCCATGGCCGACATCGAACTTCTTGCCCGCGACGGGGAAGCGCTTGTCGATCTCGCCGCCCTTGCGATACTCGGACTCCATCGCCTTCTGGAAGACCTGCGCGACCTCTTCGAGGGCCTGACGGCCTTCGGGACGCTTGGGGCCGGCCATGGAGGGCACGACCGAAGCGAGGTCGAGCTCAAGCGTGTCTGTGAAGACCGGATCGGGCGACTTGGCGGTGCGGAACAGGCCCTGGGCCTTGGCGTATTTCTCGACGAGAGCGACGCGGGCCGACTTGCGGTTCGAATTCTCAAGGAAGTCGAGGGTCTCGGCATCGACCGGGAAATAGCCGCAGGTCGCGCCATATTCGGGCGCCATGTTGCCGATGGTGGCGCGGTCGGCGAGGCTGAGGTCGTTGAGGCCGGGGCCGAAGAATTCGACGAACTTGCCCACCACGCCCTTCTTGCGCAGCATCTGGGTGACGGTCAGCACGAGGTCGGTGGCGGTGACCCCTTCCTTCAGCTTGCCGGTCAGCTTGAAGCCGATGACTTCGGGCAGCAGCATGGAGAGGGGCTGGCCGAGCATGCAGGCCTCCGCCTCGATGCCGCCCACGCCCCAGCCCAGAACCGCAAGGCCGTTGATCATGGTGGTGTGCGAATCAGTGCCCACCAGCGTGTCGGGATAGGCGACCTCCACCGTCACGGCCTTGCCGCGCTTGGGGGTGTACTTCTCCTTCTTCGTCCAGACGGTCTGGGCGAGATATTCGAGGTTCACCTGATGGCAGATGCCGGTGCCGGGGGGCACGACGGAGAAGTTCTTGAAGGCGCCCTGGCCCCACTTGAGGAACTGATAACGCTCGCCATTGCGCTGATATTCAAGATCGACGTTCTTCTTGAAGGCCTTGGCGGTGCCGAACTCGTCGACGATCACCGAATGGTCGATCACCAGATCGACGGGAACCAGCGGGTTGACGCTGTCCGCGCTGCCGCCGAGCTTGGTCACGGCGTCGCGCATGGCGGCGAGATCGACCACCGCCGGAACGCCCGTGAAGTCCTGCATCAGGACGCGGGCGGGACGGAAGGCGATTTCCTGCTCGCCCTTGCCGCGGTTGACGAGCCAGGCGGCGCAGCCCTCGATGTCCGCCTTGGTGACGGAGCGGCCGTCCTCGAAGCGCAGGAGATTCTCGACCAGCACCTTCATGGAGTAGGGAAGCTGGGAGATGCCCTTGAGGCCATTCTTCTCGGCCTGCTTCAGGGAGAAGTAATGGTAGGTCTTCGTGCCCACAGTGAGCTTTTTGCGGCATTTGAAGCTGTCGAGAGACATGTGCAGGCCCCGGTTCGTTTGCAGTGGTGGAGAATGGATCGGGCGCGTTATAGATAATTTTCTTCGGCGGGGCTACACGGACAAAAGCCCAACAGGCGAGGATTTCGTTGGTTTTTCCTCAGGACATCACACTACGCGCCATCGACCTTGCGCTTGCGCGGGGCGGAAGGCGGCTGGCGCAGGGCCTGTCCTTCACGCTGCAAGGCGGCGAGGCGCTGGTGGTCACAGGCCCGAACGGCGCCGGAAAATCAACGTTTTTGCGGGTTCTGGCGGGTTTGCTGGCCCCTGCCGCCGGAGAGGTCGCGCTCGATGGAGCGGGGGTCGAGGCGCCCGGTCTGGCGGCGCACTACCTCGGTCATGCCGAGGCCCTGAAGGGCGCGCTCACGGCGCGGGAAAACCTCGAATTCTGGTCCGCCATGCTGGAGGCGGGCCATGGCGGGCTTGATCCCGACGCGGCGCTGGGGCGAGTCGCCCTGAGCCATGCGCCTGATCTGCCAGTCTCCTTTCTCTCCGCAGGCCAGCGCCGACGGGTCGCCATCTGCCGTTTGCTGGTGGCGCCGCGCCCCCTCTGGCTGCTCGACGAACCCACCACCGCGCTGGACGCCGCCTCCCAGGCGCGGCTTGCGGCGCTGATGAAGGAGCACCTCGCGGCGGGTGGCCTCATCGTCGCCGCCACCCACGGGGATCTCGGCCTGACCGCGCGTGAATTGCGGCTGGGGGGCGAATCATGAGGGCGCTCGCAGCCCTGTTCCGCCGCGAATTGCGGCTGTCGAACCGCGCGGGCGGCGGCGGCGCCATGGGCGTCGTGTTCTTCCTGATCCTCGTGACCATCACGCCCTTCGCCATCGGGCCGGACCTCAATCTGCTCGCGCGCATCGGCCCCGCGATTCTCTGGATCGCGGCCTTGCTCTCGACCCTGCTCGGCCTTGATCGGCTCTTCATGTCCGACCATGAGGACGGCTCCCTTGATCTGCTGGAGATGAGCGACGCGCCGATGGAGCTCGTCGTGCTCGTCAAATGCCTCGCCCACTGGGCGGTCACAGGCCTGCCTCTGGTTGTGGCGACGCCGCTGTTCGGCCTCATGCTGGCGCTGGAAGGCGATGCGCTCTGGGGCGTCGCGGCCTCGCTGGCGGCGGGAACGCCAGCCCTCACCTTCATCGGCGCCATCGGCGCGGCGCTGACGGTCAGCCTGCGCCGGGGCGGGCTCCTGATGGCGATTCTGGTCCTGCCCTTCACCGTGCCCGTGCTGATCTTCGGCGTCTCGGCGGCCTCGGCCGCCAGCGGGGGAACCGTGCCCTTCCTGACGCCTTTCCTGATCCTGTGCGCGCTGAGCCTCGGCTCCATGGCGCTGGCGCCCTTCGCGGCGGCGGCGGCCTTGCGCAGCGGCGACTGATCGGGTTCATTGCCTCAGCGCCCGGCGGGCGATAGGACAAAGCATGCTCAAGTACGCCAATCCCACCTATTTCCTGCGCCTCACGGCGGCCGTGCTGCCATGGCTCTGGGGTGCGGCCGGGCTGACGCTTGGCCTTGGCCTCTACATGACCTTCGCCGTCGCCCCCGCCGACTATCAGCAGGGCGAGACCGTGCGGATCATGTATATCCATGTGCCCGCCGCCTGGCTCTCCATGTTCGCCTACACCGTGATGACGCTTTCGGCCCTGGGCACGCTCGTCTGGCGCCATCCTCTGGCGGACGCCTCCCAGCAGGCGGCGGCGCCGCTCGGGGCGGGCTTCACCTTCATCTGCCTCGTCACCGGCTCGCTCTGGGGCAAGCCCATGTGGGGGACATGGTGGGTCTGGGACGCGCGGCTGACCTCGGTGCTCGTGCTGTTCCTGATCTATCTTGGCCTCATCGCCCTCTGGAACACGATCGAGGAGCCCTTGAAGGCCGCGCGCGCCGCCGCGATCCTGACCCTCGTGGGCGTCGTCAACATCCCCATCATCAAATTCTCGGTCGACTGGTGGAACACGCTGCACCAGCCCGCCTCCGTGCTGCGCATGGGCGGGCCTGCGATCCACCCCACCATGCTCTGGCCGCTGCTCGTCATGGCCCTTGGCGCGAGCCTGCTGTTTGTGTGCCTGCACCTCATGGCCATCCGTAACGAGATCCTGCGTCGGCGGCTGCGGCGCCTGTCCTATCTCGCTGCGGAGGCAGCCGATCATGGTCTCGAACCCCCGGTGGAGGCAGGCGCATGAGCGATCACGCCGGATATATCTTCGCCGCCTTCGCCGTGACGGCGGTCGTGGTGGCGGTCATGCTGGGACGGATCCTTCTCGACCATCGCAGCCTGACCCGCGCGCTGGCCAAACTGCCGCCGCGCGGCGAGGGGGATGGCGCATGAGCGAGACCTCCGAGGCGCCGCCGCGCCGCTGGCTGGCCTATCTGCCCCTCATCGCCTTCCTGGCGCTGGCGGGCCTGTTCCTGATCCGCCTTTACTCCGGCGATCCCCAGCGCCTGCCCTCCCCGCTCATCGGCAAGCCAGCGCCCGCCTTCACGCTTCCCGCGCTGGAGGGCTCGGGGCTGCCGGGCTTCGCCGACGCGGACCTGCGGCAGGGCAAGGTCACGCTGGTCAATGTCTTCGCCTCGTGGTGCGGACCATGCCGGGATGAGCATCCCGTGCTGGTGGACCTGGCGAAGCGTCCGGAGTTCGTCCGCGCGGGAGTGCGGCTCGTCGGCCTCGCCTATAAGGACGAGCCCGCCAATTCCCTGAAATTCCTGAAGGAGATGGGCAATCCTTACGCGCTCGTCGGCGTCGACCTCTCGGGCCGCGTGGGCATCGACTGGGGCGTCTATGGCGTGCCCGAGACCTTCGTGGTCAGGGGCGACGGGACCATCGCCTATAAATTCATCGGCCCGCTCTCGCCCGACGCCCTGCGCGACACGCTCGCGCCGCAGATCGAGAAAGCCCTGCGCTAGGGCCTGTTGCGGGAATATTCGAAGCAGTAGTAGCCGACGAAACAGGCGCCGTTGTCGCGGGTCGGCGCGAAGAGGGGCTTGGTGTCCTCGCCCCGGTTGCAGAAGCCCTGCCCCGTCACCACCCGCTCATAGGTGTCGCCGCCCGTGCCGATCACGACCGCGCCCTGGGCGTTCACGAAGCTCCGCGCCGCCGCGCAGCTCATATCGGTTGTGGATACGCGCTTCTGGGCGAAGGCGCCGCCCGCGCTGGCGATGAGGGCGACGACCGCAAGGGTGATGGCGCGTATGCTCATGGCTCGGCCTTCCTACCAGTGTTCGGTCTGATCCTCGTCCTTGATCTCATATTTCATGAGCAAGGGGATCTGCGCGAGAGCAAAGACGATGGTGATGGGCATGGTTCCAAAAACCTTGAAGCTCACCCAGAAATCCGTGGTCTGGGTGCGCCAGACCAGTTCGTTGAGCCCTGCCAGCAGGAAGAAGAACAGGCCCCAGCGCAGGGTCAGGATGCGCCAGCCAAGCTCGGTCAGCCGCATCATGCTGTCGAGCACGATGGGCAGGAGCGGCTTGCCCATGGCGAGGCCGATGAGCAGCGCCGCGCCGAAGATGGAATTGACGATGGTCGGCTTCATCTTGATGAAGAGCTCATCCTGAAAGATGAAGGTCAGCGCGCCGAAAAACAAAACCGCGACGGCGGTGACGAGCGGCATGATCGGCACATGGCGCGTCATCAGCCACGAGGCCCCCAGCGCCGCCACCACGCCGACCATCAGCACGCCTGTGGCGATGAAGATGCCGAACTTGGCGTTGGCGAGGAAGAACAGGACCAGCGGGCCCATCTCCAGCGCGAGCTTGAGGGCGGGGTTCTGCCTGGGGCGCGCGGGCCTGGCTGAAGTGGTCTCGGCGGGCGTCGGTTCGGTCATGTCAGGCGCTCCCGGTGTCGGCTGAATCTCTGTCTATGCCGGCGATGGCATGGGCGAAGTCGCGGGCCTCGAAGGGTTCAAGGTCATCGCGCCCCTCGCCGACGCCAATATAGTGCACGGGCAAGGCGAATTTCTCCGCGATGGCCACAAGAATGCCGCCGCGCGCGGTGCCGTCGAGCTTGGTCATGACCAGGCCGGTCACGCCCGCCACCTTGCCGAAAATCTCGACCTGGCTCATGGCGTTCTGGCCGACCGTGGCGTCGAGCACCAGCAGCACCGCGTGAGGCGCGGCGGCGTCGACCTTCTTCATGACGCGCACGACCTTCTCAAGCTCGGCCATCAGCTCCTTGCGGTTCTGCAGGCGGCCCGCCGTGTCCATCATCAGGACATCCACGCCCTCGGCCTGCGCCTGCGTGATCGCGTCGAAGGCGAGGCCCGCGGCGTCGGCGCCCTGGGGACGCGAGACGACCGTGGCGCCGATGCGCTCGCCCCAGATCTCCAGCTGCTGGATGGCGGCGGCGCGGAAGGTGTCGCCCGCCGCCAGCATCACCGATTTGCCCTCCGCCACGAATTGCGAGGCGAGCTTGCCGATGGTGGTGGTCTTGCCCGAACCGTTCACGCCCACAACGAGAATGACATAGGGCTTGATGGCGGGGTCGAGCGCCAGCGGGCGCGCCACCGGCAGCAGAACCTTCTCGACCTCGCTGGCGAGGATGGCCTTCACCTCGTCGGGCTCGATCTGCTTGTCATAGCGGCCCTTGCCCACGGCCTCGCGGATGCGCAAAGCCGTCGCGACGCCCAGATCGGCCTGGATGAGGATGTCCTCGAGCTCGTCGAGCATGGCGCCGTCGAGCTTGCGCTTGGTGAAGACGCTGACGATGCCCTGCGAAATCGTCGAGGAGGAGCGCGCCAGCCCCTCCTTCAGCCGCCGCCACCAGCTTCGGGGCTCGGCGGGGGCTTCCGGCGCGGCGGGTTCGGCAGGCGCCGGCGCGGGTGCGGGTTCTTGCGCGGCGTCGCGCCCGCCGAACAGGCGGCCGAAGAGGCCCCGCTTTTTGGCGCCCGTCTGATTGTCCTCTTCGCTCATGTCGTCTGCCCGCACGCTGTGCTAGGGACTGTCGTCGCCCCGATGGTCGGAGCGTCCTTGCCCTGCCCCCTCTCGATAGCCTGTCCCGCATGACGCCGGAAGACCTCCAAGCCCGCCTTCTTCATAGGGACGCCCTGATACTCGTGCTGAACAAGCCCGCAGGCATTCCCGTGCATCGCGGCCCCAAGGGGGGCGATTTCCTCGAGGGCCATTTCGAGGCGCTGCGCTTCGGCCTGCCCCGCTCCCCCTCCCTCGCCCACCGGCTGGACCGGGACACATCGGGCTGCCTGGTCCTGGGCAGACACCGCAAGGCTCTGGAAAAGCTTGGGAAACTCTTCAAGCGCGGCGAAATTTCCAAGACCTACTGGGCCGTGGTCGAAGGCGAGCCCGAAGGGGATGAGGGCCTCATCGACCTGCCGCTCGGCAAGCTCGACCCCACGCGCGGCTGGTGGATGAAGGTCGACCCGGCGGGCCTGCCATCCCAGAGCCTTTGGCGGGTTCTGGGACGCGGACGCAGCCCGCAGGGCCGGCCGCTGGCCTGGGTCGCGCTTGAGCCCCAGACCGGCCGCACCCATCAATTACGCGTGCACAGCGCCGCCATGGGCTGGCCGATTCTGGGCGACGCCGTCTATGGGACAGGCGTCGAGGCGCCCCTGCACTTGCCCATACCCCTGCACCTGCACGCCCGCGCCATCGCGATCCCCCTCTACAAGAACAAGGAGCCCGTGCGCTGCCAGGCGCCGCCGCCAGACCACATGCGCGAGGCCCTGACCCTTTGCGGCTGGGTGGAGGAGCCCGAGCCCGTCTTCGTCATGGAGACGGCGGGTCCGAAAGAGGATTAACTCCCCACGGCGTCCCTGACGCATTTCTTCGTGAAGCTGGTTTTCGCCGCACCGGACAGTTTCTTGTCCATGGCCTGCGAATCGCATTTCGCCGCCGCGTCCTTCTCGCATTTCTTCATGAAGCTCAATTGCGCGGCGCCTGCGAGATGTTTGGCGCCAGCCTCGATCTTGCAGCTCTGGGCCATGGCGGCGCCGGAGATGAGGACGAAGGCGGCGGCGAGGGTGATGGTCTTCATGGGGCGATCTCCTGAATGGCGCAGCCTTGCTGACGCGCTTCAGGAGATAGGGGCCGACGCCGTTTCGCAAAGCAGAGCCGTTCCGTCATGACCGCTGACGGTCATGTCGACGATCACGCCCGCCGCAAGGGCGCCCGTGCGCACCAGCGTGAAATCCTCCGCCCGGCCCGTCCCGCCGCGCTCGGTGAGGACGCGCAGGGTCTTGCCCGTCTGCGCGCCAAGATGCGCCTTGAGCCGCGCCGCGCCCGCCGCGCGCAAAAGCTCGGCCCGGCGCTTCACCACCTCGCGCGGAAGTTGCGGCATGCGCGCGGCGGGCGTGCCCGGACGGGGCGAGAAAGGGAAGACATGGAGATGCGTCAGCCCGCAGGCCTCCACGAGGTCAAGGCTCATGGCGAACATGTCCTCGGTCTCCGTCGGGAAACCCGCGATGATGTCGGCGCCGAAGACCATGTCGGGGCGCAGGCGCCGCACATCCCTGCAAAAGCCGATCGCCTCGTTGCGGGAGTGGCGGCGCTTCATGCGCTTCAAGATCATGTCGTCGCCCGCCTGCAAGGACAGATGCAGATGCGGCATGAGGCGCGGCTCCGTCGCGATGGCGTCGAAAAGCTCCGCATCCGCCTCGATGCAGTCGATGGAGGAAAGGCGCAGCCGTTCGAGCTGCGGAACATGTTTCAGGATCTGCTTCACGAGCCGCCCGAGTTTCGGCGTCCCCGGCAGATCCTGCCCCCATGAAGTCAGGTCCACACCCGTCAGCACCGCCTCGCGATAGCCGTTGGCGTTGAGGCGCGCGATCTGGTCGACGATCTCCCCCGCAGGGGCCGAACGCGAGGGGCCGCGTCCATAGGGAATGATGCAGAAGGTGCAGCGATGGTCGCAGCCGTTCTGGATCTCGACGAAAGCCCGCGTCTGGCCCTCGATGGCGTCAACCGCGCCCGCCACGAAATGATGGGCGGTTTCGGGCAGGGCCATGATGTCGTTGACGCGCGTCATGGGCGTCACCGCAAGGGCGCTCCAGATGTCCGGCTTCGCCTTGTCGGCGTTGCCGATGACGGCGTCGGCGATCTCCGCGAAGATCTGCGGGTCGATCTGGGCCGCGCAGCCCGTGACGACGATGCGCGCGTCGGGCCGCTCGCGCCTGGTGCGGCGGATGGCCTGGCGCGCCTGACGCACCGCCTCCTGCGTGACGGCGCAGGTGTTGAAGACCACGAGATCCTCATGGCCTGCGGCCCTTGCGGCGCGGCGGATGGCCTGGGACTCCACCGCATTGAGGCGGCAGCCGAAGGTCACCACATCCACATCCGCTTTCTGGCTCACGCGAAAATGGCCTCGTCGAACACGCCTTCGAATTCGAGCTCCACCGGCCCGGTCATCATCACGTGACCATCGCTTTCGCGCCAGTCGATGAAGAGATCGCCGCCGGGGAGCGTGATGCGCGCCCTGCGCTGGCTGAGCCCGCGCCTGACCGCCGCGACCAGCGTGGCGCAGGCGGCCGAGCCGCAGGCCTGCGTGAGGCCGACGCCGCGCTCCCAGACCTTCAGGCGGATATGGTCGGGCGCCAGAACCTGCGCCAGAGAAATATTCGCCTTCTGGGGAAAGACGGGATCGGTTTCGAGGCCGGGGCCGAGCGCGCCAAGATTATAGGCCTCAATGTCCGCCACGAAGAAGACCGCATGGGGATTGCCCATATTGACGACGGCGGGGCCTTCAAGCGCGGGCGCTGCGCCAGCCTCGCGCCGCAGATGGATGGCGGTCGTGTCGGCCTCCTCGCGCGACAGCGGAATGTCACGCCAGCCGAGCCGCGGCGCGCCCATGTCCACCGTGAAGGTCCAGTCGCCCTCGCGCGCGCATTCGAGCACGCCCGCCTTCGTCTCCACGAGAAAGCGGTCCGGCGCCCCGCCGCGCGTCATGATCCATGCGACGCAGCGCGTGCCATTGCCGCAGGCGCCCGATTCCGTTCCGTCATTGTTGAAGATGCGCACAAAGGCCAGCGTGCCCGCCGTGACGGGATCATGGATCACCATGAGCTGGTCATAGGCGAGCCGGTCGGCGGCATGGATGGCGCGCGCCTGCTGCGGCGTGACGACGATGTCGGTTCCGCGCAAGTCGAGCGTCACGATCTCGTTGCCAAGGCCGTTCATCCTGGCGAAAGGCCGGCCCGCGAGCGGGTCCATGGGTCTCTCCTGACTAAATTTGCGGCAAATGCCTTGCTGCGCTTGATTTGGCCTGTGGACGGCCGGTTGGCAAGTTGAACCTTGCCGCACCCGCGACTGTTGTCGACCGAAGCGGCTCTTGTCTCGGCGGCTGTCCTGGCGTCTCTCTTGGCGCCTGTCTCGGCGCCTGTCTTGGCATCGCCGCCCAACTGGTCTCTATATGGCGGTCAAGCGACTCAGTTTCGCCGTCTGCGCCATCCGCCCGCCCGCCGGAGCCTCATCATGTCTCGTTCCATCGCCGCTGTCAGCTCGCTTGCACATGCAGCCATGGCCTTCGCCGTCGCCTTTTTCGTGACGGTTTGCCTCTCGCTCTCCCCCGTGGCCGCGCAGAGCTCCGATGCGCCCAGCGACGGCTACACGCCCGCCATGGTCGAGCTGAAGGCGCGGCCAACCGTCGCGCTTGGAGGCACGGCGGACTGGGACGAGGGCATGAAGGCCATCGTCGAGGCCATCGACAAGCTGCGCAGACAGATGAATGACGCAGGGCTTGAAGCCGCAGGCGCTCCGCTCGCGGTCTTCGTCGAAACCGATGACAAGGGCTTCCGCTACGAGGCCATGATCCCGCTCGCAGCCCGGCCCGAGACGACGCCGAACCTGCCCAATGGAACACGCATCGCCGCCTCCCCCACAGGCCGGACGATGAAGTTCGAGCATCGCGGCTCCTATGACGAGATCGACACGACCTATGAGGCGATCACCGCCTATCTCGATGAAAAGGGCCTTGAGGCGCAGAACCTCTTTGTCGAGGAATATCTGAACCTGCCCAGGACACCCGAAGAAGACGGCGCGCAGGTCGATATCTACGTCTTCCTGAAATAGCCGTCAGGCCGACAGATCCATCGTTTCGCCCGGCCGCATGGCGTGGAAGATCGCGCGGTCGATCCCGGCTTCGTCGAGCGCGGCGTGCAGACGCTGCTCGGGCTCGAAGATCGGCTCGTCCGTGAGCTGGAACGTGCCCCAGTGATGGCCGATGGCCCGCCGCGCGCCGCAGAGCTGAAACACCCGCACCGCCTCTTCCGGGTCGATATGCTGCTCGCCCATGAACCAGCGCGGCTCATAGGCGCCGATGGGGATCATGGCGAGGCGCGGCGGTCCATATTTCTCGCGCACCGCTGAAAAGATCGCGCCCGTGCCCCAGGCGGTGTCGGCGATGTGATAGATGGCGCCCGCCGGGGTCTCGATGACGAAAGAGCACCAGAGCGCCATGCGCCGATCGCCAAGGCCGCGCGCGGACCAGTGATAGGTCGGCTCGAGATGCACCACGACCCGCCCGTTGAGCGGCGCGCGCGCGCCCCAGTCATGGGCCTGCGCATCGATGCTGCGGTCATGGCGCCACATGATGACGTCATTGCCCAGCGGCGTGATGACACGCGGCGCGTCGCGGCGCGACAAGGCCGAGAGGGTCGCCATGTCCATGTGGTCATAATGGTTGTGGCTGACGAGGACCGCGTCGAGCCGCGGCAGTTTCTCGAAGGCGACGCCCGGCGGGTTCACGCGCTTGGGCCCCACCCATCGCAAGGGGCTCGCGCGCTCCGACCAGACGGGATCGATGAGGATGTTGAGGCCTTCGGTCTGGATCAGAAAGGTGGCGTGGCCGACCAGCGTGACCCGCAGGTCCGAGCCCTCCACGCGCGCGGGCGGATGGTCGTGAAAGGGGCTTGGCGCATGTTTGGGCCAGGGCGCGCGCTTGCGGCCCGTCATCCAGCGCAGCATCTCGCCGCGCGTCTTGTCGCGGGTCACGCCGCGAATGAAGAAACGCGTTCCGTCGAAATGGTCCGAAGGGGGACCGCTGTAATAGGTGTTGCGCGCCATGGCCCAGAGGTAGCCTGAGCATGGCCGCCTGTCCACGTCGGCCGTGGCCGCAGCGCCCTTTGACCCTGAGCCCCGCAAGGGCCATAAGGCTGCCATGGCGCAAGCGACCCCACCACAGATTTTCGACCGCCGCCTTTTGCGCAGCCGCCTGTTGCGCGCGCTGCGCTTTGGTCCCGCCACCTTTCTGCTGGAGCAGGTCGCGCTCGACATGGGGGAGCGCCTTGGCGTCATCCAGCGCCCCTTCGAGCGGGCGCTCGACCTTGGCTCGCCGACGCCCGAGGTGGCGGCCATGCTCGCCGCCCGCAAGCCGCAGATCCTGGTGCGCGCCGCCCCCCTGGCGCAGGCTCTGGGACAGGGCGGCTGGCTGGGCCTTGTCGCCGACGAGGAGGCCCTGCCCTTCGCGCCCGAGAGCTTCGACCTCATCGTCTCCGGCCTTGCGCTTCAGCATGTGAATGATCTTCCGGGCGCGCTGGCGCAGATCCGCAGGGCGCTGCGTCCCGACGGGCTCTTCATGGCCTGCATCGTGGGCGGCCAGAGCCTGACGGAATTGCGCGCGGCGCTCGCGGCCGCCGAAGAAGAGATCCTCGAAGGCGTGAGCCCGCGCGTCGCGCCCTTCGTCGATCTGCGCGATCTCGGCGGCCTGTTGCAGCGCGCAGGCTTCGCCCTGCCGGTGACCGATGTGGATACGGTGACGGTGCGCTACGACCACCTCTTCGCCCTCGCCCATGACCTGCGCGCCATGGGCGCCACCAACGCCCTGACGCTGCGCGATCCG
The DNA here is from genome assembly GCA_947453205.1 of Beijerinckiaceae bacterium. GTDB lineage: Bacteria > Pseudomonadota > Alphaproteobacteria > Rhizobiales > Beijerinckiaceae > Terripilifer. The sequence continues at coordinate 33,915 of CANGFT010000035.1, forward strand.
CGCGGCCTCTCGCGCACGGTGCTGCTGCGCGCCGCCGAAATCTACGCCGAGCGCTTCAGCGACGCCGATGGACGGGTGCGCGCGACCTTCGATCTCGTGTGGATGTCGGGCTGGGCGCCCCATGAGAGCCAGCAGAAGCCCCTGGCGCCGGGCTCGGCCCAGGTCCGGCTCGCCGATGCGCTGCGGGCTGACGAACAAAAGTTCGATGACTGAAGGGATAAGCGGACGCAGCGTAACCAATCGCCCTTTGGCGGGTTGAGCCTTCCGGTGGAACAACCGGAGTGCTTCTCATGACATGCAAGCTCACCTCTTTCGCAGCAGCGGGCGCCCTTCTGATGGCGGGCGCGGGTTTCAGCGGCGCGCAGGCCCAGGGCTCCTACACGGGCGGCGGGGCTTTTGCGCCCGGCGTCAATTATGAGGCGACCTATGGCGATTATGACTATGGCTGGGGCCCGGGGCCTCTTGGCGTCGTCATCGCCGCGCCCTTCGTCGCCGCAGCCGCGCTGGTCGCTGCCCCCTTCGCCGCCGCCGCAAGCATCGGCGCAGCGCCTCTTGCGGCCGGATACTACGCCGATCCCTATTATGACGTCGGCTATTACGGCGCCGGTTATTATGGCCCGGCCTACAGGCGGGTCGGCTGGGGCTATAACTATGGGCCGACCTATGTGGCCTATCGCAACGGCCCCTATGTCCGGCGCGCGGCCATCGTGACGCGTGGGCCCCATCGGGCGGCGCGGGTCGTGACGCCCGTGCGAGGCGTCCATGCGCGGCCCGCCCATATGCGGCAGATCCATCAAAAGCCCGGCCATATGCAGCGCGTTCAGGCGCAGCCCGCCAGGGTCGCGCTCGCCCGCGCGAACTGACCTTTCGGACCTGCGGAGCGGCTCTGGCCCTCGGCGCCGCTCCGGCTAATATGGCGGCTCCACCACAGGAGCGCGTCATGGGCTTCACCTTCAACACGGTTCCATCGATCATCTCGGCGCGGGGCGCCATAGGGCGGCTGGGGGAGATCGCCACAGCCCGGCTCGGCCCGCGCGTCCTTGTCGTGACCGACCCCGGCCTCGTGAGGCTCGGGGTCATCGCGCCGGGCCTTGTTGCCCTCGACAAGGCTGGCGTCGCCTATGCCCTATTCGATCAGGTGGAGGCTGATCCGCCCGATCATTGTGTGCTCGCGGCGGCGCGGGCGGCCACAGATTTCGGCGCGACCGGCGTCATCGGCTTTGGCGGCGGCTCCTCGCTCGATGTGGCGAAGCTCGCCGCGCTGCTGGCGCGCAGCCCGCAGGCCCTGAGCGAGGCCTATGGGGTCGGCCGCGCGCGCGGACCGCGCCTGCCCCTCGCGCTCGTCCCCACCACCGCCGGCACAGGCTCGGAGGCGACGGCGGTGGCGGTGGTGACGACGGGCGCGGCGGAGAAGATGGGCGTCGTCTCGCCCACCATCCTGCCGGATGTGGCGCTGCTTGATCCCGAACTCACCCTTGGCCTGCCTGCGCAGGCGACCGCCGTCACCGGCATAGACGCCATGGTCCACGCCATCGAGGCCTTCACCTCGATCAACCCCAACAACAGCCCGGTTTCCCGGGCGCTGGCGAAAGAGGCGCTGGCCCTGCTGGGCGCCAATATCCGCGCCGCCGTGACCCGAGGCGAGGATCTGGCGGCCCGGGAGGCCATGCTGAACGGGTCGCTTCTGGCGGGCATGGCCTTCGCCAACGCCTCGGTGGGCGCGGTCCATGCGCTGGCCTATCCGCTGGGCGGCCATCATCACCTCTCCCACGGCCTCACCAACGCCCTCGTGCTGAGCGAGGTGATGCGCTTCAACGCGCCCGCCTGCGCGCACGCCTATGCGCAGCTGGCCCCCATCGTCTTCCCCGACGCGCCCGGGGGAAGCATGGCGGCGCAGTGCGATTTCTTCGTTACGGCCATGGGCGATCTATGCGCGGAGCTCGGCGTCCCCCTGCGCCTGCGCGACGTCGGCGTGCCGCAGGAGGCGCTGCCCATGCTGGCGCGCGACGCCATGAACCAGACGCGCCTGCTCGTGAACAATCCGCGCGCGGTCAGCGAGGCCGATGCGCTGGCGATCTATGAGGCGGCCTACTGATGAGCGAGGCCCGCGAGGCGCGGCTGACCCGCGCCGATTTCCATCACTTCGAACCCATCGCCACGCGCTGGGCCGACAACGACGTCTATGGCCATGTGAACAATGTAGTCTACTACAGTTTCTTCGACACGGCGGTGAACCGCATGCTGATCGAGGGCGGCGCGCTCGACACCGCCGCCAGCCAGACGGTGGGCCTCGTCGTGTCGAATTCCTGCACCTTCTTCGAAAGCGTGGCCTTTCCCGACGCCATCGAGGTTGGGATCCGGGTCGAGCGCCTCGGGCGCACATCCCTGACCTACCAGCTCGGCGTCTTCCGCAGGGGCGCAGACGCGGCGTCAGCGCAGGGCCGCTTCACCCATGTCTATGTGACGCGGGCGGATCAGCGGCCGACGCCGATCCCGCAGGCGGTGCTGAGGGTGCTGGAAGGGCTGCGCCGCCCTTGAGGCTGGCGATTTCCGCCCCATCCGTGGTATGGGAGCGCCCGAAGGAACCCTCTCATGTCCAGCATCGCGCTTGATCCGGCCGCGCATCCCGTCGCCGCCTCCCCTGATTCCCGCCCCTCCTTGCTGGGCCTGACCCGTGCGGGGCTGGCGCAGGCGCTCGCCTCCATCGATGTGCCCGAGCGCGAGATCCGCATGCGCGTGACCCAGCTCTGGCATTGGATCTACTTTCAGGGCGTGACCGACTTCGGCCTCATGACCAATGTGGCCAAGGCGCTTCGGGCGAGGCTCGCCGAGCATTTCACCCTCGCCCGCCCCGAGGTGATCGCCGAGCAAGTGTCGAAAGACGGCACGCGCAAATGGCTGATCCGCATGCCGCCCGTGGATGCGCGGGATCGCGGAGCGGAGATCGAATGCGTCTATATTCCCGAGCGCGACCGGGGCACGCTCTGCGTCTCGAGCCAGGTCGGCTGCACCCTCACCTGCACCTTCTGCCACACGGGCACGCAGAAGCTCGTGCGCAACCTCACCGCGCAGGAGATCGTCCAGCAGCTTGTCGTCGCCCGCGACCGGATCGGCGACTTTCCGGGCATGACGCCCCCGACCGACGGACTGCTGCCCTCGGGCGAGGGCGTGCGCGCCGTGTCGAACATCGTCTTCATGGGCATGGGCGAGCCGCTCTACAATTTCGACCAAGTGCGCGACGCCATCGCCGTCCTCTCCGATGGCGACGGCCTCTCCCTGTCCAAGCGCCGCATCACCGTCTCGACCTCCGGCGTCGTGCCGGAGATCCCAAGCCTTGGCGCGGAGATGGGGACCATGCTCGCCATCTCCCTCCATGCGGTGCGCGACGAGCTGCGCGACAAACTGGTGCCGCTGAACAAGAAATATCCCATCAAGGACTTGCTCGACGCCTGCCGCAATTATCCCGGCCTCTCCAACGCCCGGCGCATCACCTTCGAATATGTGATGCTGAAGGGCGTGAACGACAGCCCCGCCGACGCGCGCGAACTGGTGCGCCTGCTCAAGGGCATTCCCGCCAAGATCAACCTCATCCCCTTCAACCCCTGGCCCGGCACGCAATATGAATGCTCGGACTGGGGCGTGATCGAGCGTTTCTCGGAAATCGTCTTCAATGCGGGCTACGCCAGCCCCGTGCGCACCCCGCGCGGCCGCGACATTCTCGCCGCCTGCGGCCAGCTCAAGAGCGAGACGGAGAAGATCCGCGCCCGCGCGCGGCTGATGTTGGAGGAGGCCGAGGCGGCGGAGGGCGAATCCGCCCCGCAATGACCCTCTTCAACTCCCGTTAACCCCTGCGCTTTAAGCTCACCTCGACGCTTTGTGTCTGCGTGGGTGCGTGTCATGCGTGAACAGTTTCTGGAAGAGCGCCTCGTGCGCATCGAGGCCGAGATCGCGGGTCTGAGCGAGATCGCCCATGCCCGCACCATAGCCTCCGTCGACATGCGCCCGCGCATCGACCGGCTCGAAGACCAGATGCTCGATGTCGTGAAGATGGTGCATCATCTCGCGGAGATGGTGAGCGAGACCGCAGCCCGCACGCCCGCCCTCGCATCCGCCCCCGCTCCGGCCGCCGCCGAACCTTCCCTCGAAGACCTGAACGCGCAGATCGGGGATCTCAGGGATTGCATGGGCACGCTGGTGCAGCTCGTCACCCGCATCGCCGCCTCGCGCGCCGCCGCCTAGGCTCTGCGCGCGCCGACGAGCGCGAGGGCCGCCATGACGGCCGACAGAACCGCGTTCCAGCCAGCGAGCGAAAGGCCGAGGATGCGGATCGCCACGGCGTCGCAGCGCACCACCTTCGTGGTCTCAAGCTGCTTCAGAAAGTCCTGCATGGAGTCAGCGCGCGTCAGGGCGCCGGTGCAGCCTGCGGGGCCCGGCCAGAAGCCCCATTCGACCCCGGCGTGATAGAGGCCGAAGACCATGCTGGCGGCGAAGACGAGGGCCAGGAGCCAAAGCAGGGCGCCCGCGAGACGCTGCGGCCCGCGCGCCGCGAAGATGGCGGTGAGCGCGGCCAGCGGCGCGCCCGCATAATAGGCCCAGCGCTGCATGAGGCAGAGCTCGCAAGGCGCATAGCCCACCCATTCAAACACCCATGCGCCCGCGATGGTCGCGAAGGCCATGACGAACACGCCCAGCGCCGCCTGCAGCGGGGTGATGTCCTGGGGTGAGCGGGGGAAGATGACTTGCATAGCCAGTCCATTCATTCAGGCGCTCACGATCAGCACGCGCAGACCCCCACCCCGTCTGCTGACGCAGCCGACCCTCCCCACAGGGGGGAGGGTTAGCGGGACGCTACGTCTGCAGCTCCCCTCCCCCTTGTGGGGAGGGGTGAGGGATGGGGGTCGCGAGGCGCTGATCGCGGGCGGCCACAACAAAGACGCCTCAAAACATATGAAACGCCAGCCAGAAGCCGACGACGACCGAGACGAGGATGATCGCCAGGAAAGCGGCGAAATAGCGTTCGAGGAGACCGCGCAGGCGGTCGCCCCACAGGTTCATCGCCCCCGCCACCAGAAAGAACCGTGCGCCCCGCGTGATCGTGCAGAGCAGCACGAAGAGCAGGAAATCATAATGCATCAGGCCGCTGACGATGGTGATGAGCTTGAAGGGAATGGGCGAGACGCCCTTCACCAGAATGAAGGCCCAGCCCCATTCGGCGTAGAAGGCCTGCATGGCCTCGACCTTCTGGCCATAGCGATAAAGCTCGATCAGCCACAGGCCGACCGTGTCATAGAGCAGATGGCCGATGGCGTAGCCCAGCACGCCGCCGAGCACCGAAGCCGCCGTGCAGACGCCCGCGTAGAAGAACGCGCGCTTGGGCCGGGCGAGCGCCATCGGGGCCAGCAGCGCATCCGGCGGGATCGGGAAGAAGGAGCTTTCCGCAAAGGCCACCAGCGCCAGCGCCCAGGTGGCGCGGGGGCTCCGGGCGAGCGCGATGGTCCAGTCGTAGAGGCGCTTGAACATGGCCCTAGAACCTTGGTCCGCTGAAGGCGGCGGCGCGCTCCTCGCCGGCCACTTCGTGGAACTGGCCGGAGGCTTCGTCCAGCGCCAGCAGGCGGCCGTCGGCCACGCCGAAGAAAGCGCCATGCAGCTTCAGCCGACCCTTTTGTTCGAGGATGCGCACGCAGGGGAAAGTGCGCAGATTGGCCAGCGACTGGACCACGGCCTCGCGCGCCAGCCGCTCCACATAATCGCCGAAAGGCTCGGTCATGGCGCCGAGGCGCCTGGCGGCGGGTTCGATCAGCGACATCCACTTGCCGATGAAATCGCCGGGGGACAGCGGCCGCGCATAGGGGTCCGCATCGTTTTCCGCATAGGCGCGGATGCCCCCGCACTGGGCGTGGCCCATGACCACGATATGCTCCACCCGCAGGCCCATGACGCCGAACTCCAGCGCCGCAGAGGTTCCATGCAGATCGTCGTTGGGCGCATAGGGCGGCATGAGGTTGGCGACGTTGCGGACCACGAAGATCTCGCCCGGCCGCGCATCGAAGATCACCTCGGGAGAGACGCGGGAGTCACAGCAGCCGATCAACATGACCGAGGGCTTCTGCCCGGCCTCGGCCAGTTCGCGGAAGCGCTGCTGCTCGTTGATGAAGCGCCCGGCAAGGAATGAGCGGTAGCCGTCCAGCAATTTCTGCGGGAAAAGCTCGCTGTCAGGGGTCTGCGCGTCCAGGTTCGCCATGGGATGTCCTTTGATGAGGGGACTCATAGCGTCCGGGGCGGCGCTTGCAACCTGAAGCTTCGCGCGGGCGTTGAAAATACCATCATAAGGCTCAGATGACAGGGGCGCGCCGCGCCGGTACTGTGGCGAACCGCACAGGCATGAGTCTTCAGGTGCCCGAAATGACGATCCGCCCCCGCCGCAGCGCGCTCTACATGCCCGGCTCCAACGCCAGAGCGCTTGAAAAGGCCCGCAGCCTCCCCGCCGATGTGCTGATCTTCGACCTTGAGGACGCCGTCGCTCCCGCCCTGAAGGAGACCGCCCGCGCCCAGGTGGCCGCGGCCCTGCGCGAGGGCGGCTACGGGCCGCGCGAAATCGTGGTGCGGGTGAACGCCGCCAACACGCCCTGGGGCCACGACGATCTTGTGGCCCTCGCCGCCGCGCAGCCCCATGCGGTGCTGCTGCCCAAGATCGGCGCGCCCGGCGAGATCATGCGCGCGGCGCAGGAGCTGCGCGACGCGGGGGCCCCCGAGAGCCTGCGGATCTGGGCCATGATGGAGACGCCCCGCGCCATTCTCAACGCCGACTCCATCGTGCGCACGGCGGCTGACCCGTCCTCCCGCCTGACCGCGCTGGTCATGGGCACGAATGACCTCGCCAAGGACACGCGGGGACGCCTGACCCGTGGACGGGCGACCATGCTTCCCTATCTCGCCATCTGCGTGGCCGCCGCGCGGTCCTATGGGGTCGACATTCTCGACGGCGTCTATGGCGACCTGCATGACGAGCAGGGCCTTCGGGCGGAATGCGAGCAGGGACGGGATCTTGGCATGGACGGCAAAACCCTCATCCATCCCGGCCAGATCGCCGCCGCCAATGAGGCCTTCGCCCCCAGCGGCGAGGAAATCGCATGGTCGCGCAAGATCGTCGCGGCCTTCGCCGAGCCGGAGGCGCGCGATGCGGGCGTGATCGCGCTGGACGGGCGCATGATCGAGCGTCTGCATGAAGAGATCGCACGGCGGACCATCGCCATCGCCGACGCGCTGGGGCATAAGGACGCCTGAGTGCGTCAAAGCGCCCCCGTGCGGGGTCAGGAGGCTTCATCCATGGCGGCTGACGAGACCAATCCGCTTTACCAGCCGACGCCGCGCAAGCGCGGGCGGGCAGGCCGCGCGCCGCCGGTCATCGAAGGCGAGGCCGTGGAGGCCGCGGAGGCCGCGCCCCCCGCCCAGCCCGAGGCGGGACCGGAGCCGGAGCAGGCCCGCGAAACTGCCTCCGAAGCTGCCCCCGAAGCTGCCCCGGAGCATGCGCCCGAGCCTGCGGCGGAGCGGACCCCGGAGCCTGCGGCGGAGCCGCCCGCGCCCGCCCCTGCGGCCCCGGAGCCCGCCGCCGATCCGCGCCTGCCCCTGATCGGCGCTGTCCTGATCGGCGCGCTGGGCCTTGGCTCCGGCCTCTTCGGCGCCTGGCAGGCCCAGAATGGCGCTAGTGAAATCAATGAATTGCGGGCGGAGGTCGTGAGCCTTCGCGCACGCGGCGCCCCTGCGGCGGCAGCCAGCGACCAGCTCGCCGCCATGGAGAGGCGCATCGCCGCGCTGGAGCAGCGCCCGGTCCCCGCGCCTGCCGCGCCCTCCGCCGTCCCGCCCGCAACCCCTGCGGTCAACCCGGCTGAACTGCGCGCGCTCGCCGACCGCGTCTCGGCCCTCGACGGCTCCCTCAAAACCGTCGGGGAGTCCGCCGCCAACGCCCTGCAGACCGCCCGCCGCGCCGCCGAGGCGAGCGCCAAACCGCCCCCGCCGCCCGTCGACCTGCAGCCCCTCGACAAACGCCTCGCCGCCCTTGAGGCGCGTGAAGCCCCCATGGCCGCCATGGCCCGGCGCACGGAGGCCGCAGGCCTTGCGGTCGTCGCGGCCTCCTTGGCCAGGGCGCTGGAGCAGGGCGCGCCGTTCGAGCCCGCCCTCGCCGCCGCCGCCTCGCTCGGCGTGGAGGCGGGCAGGCTCGCCCCACTCCAGTCCCTCGCGAGAACCGGCGCCCCGACCGCGCGCAGCCTGTCGCGCCTCTGGGCTGAGGACAGCCGCGCCGCCCTCGACGCCGTCCGCCCCGCCGAGGCGGGCGAAGGCTGGCTCGACCGGCTCAAGGCGAGCGCCGCGCGCCTGGTGCAGGTGCGCCCTGTGGGCGAGGCCGCAGGCGAAGACCCGGCCGCCCTCGGCGCCAACATCGAGGCGGCGCTGACGCGCGGCGCGGTGGCGCAGGCGCTCGCCGCCTGGACCAGATTGCCCGAGCCTGCCCGGGCCGCCTCCCGCCGGTTCGGCGACGCCGCCCGCCAGCTTGTCGCCGCGCAGGAGGCTGTGGAGGCCATGACCGCCGGCGCCGTCGCCGACCTCGCCCGATCGAAAGGCGCCCCATGATCCGGCTTCTCACCTTCCTGATCCTTCTGGCGGCGGCCGCCGCAGGCGTCGCCTGGGTCGCCGACCGGCCGGGGGCGGTCACGGTGGTCTGGCTCGGCCAGCAATATGAAACCTCCGTGGCGGTGGCGCTGCTGGGCGTGCTGCTGGCGGCCATCGCCTTCACGATCCTCTGGGGCCTGCTGCGCTTCGTGCTGCGCATTCCCTCGCTGATGTCGATCGCGGCGCGGGCGCGGCGGCGCAACAAGGGCTACGAGGCCCTCAGCCGGGGCATGGTGGCGGCGGGCGCGGGGGATGTGGCCCTCGCCCAGCGCGCCGCCCGCAAGGCCCGCAAATATCTCGGTGAAGACGGCCTGACCCTTTTGCTGCGGGCGCAGGCGGCGCAGCTCGCGGGAGACCGGGCCGAGACCGAACGCGCCTTCGCCCGCATGGTCGACAGGCCGGACACGCGGGTGCTGGGCCTGCGGGGCCTGCATGTGGAGGCGCGCCGACGCGGCGACGCCGCCAGCGCCCACCATTATGCTGAACAGGCCCACCGGATCGCCCCCGTGTCCTGGGCGGGGCAGGCCTTGCTCGACCATCATTCGGCGGCGCAGGACTGGCCGCGCGCCCTCGCCATGCTGGACTCGAACCTCGCCCAGCGCAGCATCGACAAGCCGACCGCCCGGCGCCAGCGCGCCGTGCTGCAGACCGCCATAGCCCTCGACCTGCCCGCGCAGGACGCGGCGGAGGCCCTGCGCCTGTCGCGGGAGGCGGCGGACCTTGCGCCCGATCTCGCCCCCGCCGCCGTTCTGGCGGCGCAGTTGCTGGGCAAACGCGGGGATCTTCGCAAGGCCTCGCGGCTGATCGAGGCCTGCTGGAAGGCGCAGCCCCATCCCGACCTCGCCCGCGCCTATCTCGACCTGCGGCCGGGCGATTCGACCCATGATCGGCTCGCCCGCGCGAAAACCCTGGAGCGGCTCGCCCCGCAGGATCCCGAATCCGCCCTCTGCCTGGCGCAAGCGGCCATGGAGGCCCACGAATTCGCCCTCGCCCGCGCGACCATGGCCGAGCTGATCGAGGGCGGCGCAAGGCCGACCGTGCGCATGTGCCTGCTGATGGCCGACCTCGAAGAGATGGATGGGGGCGTCGAGGGCAAGGTGCGCGAATGGCTCGCCCGCGCCACCCGCGCCCCGCGCGACAAGACCTGGGTGGCCGATGGCGTCGCCTGCGACGTCTGGTCCCCGGTCTCGCCCGTGACCGGCAAGCTCGACGCCCTGCGCTGGCAGGCCCCGGCCGAGCGGCTGAGCGCCCCATTGGATACGCCGCCCGAAGACCCCGTGATGGACGACCCGGCGCCGCCGCCCGCGCCCGAACCGCCGCCGGCGCCCGCGCTGCCCCCCGCCGCGCCGCTCGAGGCCTTCACGCCCCCGCCTGCGCCAGAGCCCGAGCCTGCTGCGCCAACTCAGGAAGCGAAGACGGAGCAGGCTTCGCCCGAAGCTGGCGCCGCCGTTCCCGCCCCCGCGCAGGCAGCGCCCGACACGTCGGACGATGCGCTGACGCGGCTCGCCGCCATCCGCCGCGCCGCCAAGGCCGACCCGCCGCGCCGCGCCGACGCCCGCCCCCCCATCGTCGCCCCCGACGACCCCGGCCCCGACGCGCCGCGGGTCTGAGGGCACGACGGGCGCCTGCGCTGCGGCATGGAACGACGAGTGATCGGCTGCGGACCATCACGCCCACTGAAGAGCTTCATGGCCTCATCCCGTTCATGACGAACCCCGCCATGAGGCCGAGAGACCTGAAAATGCTCCAAAAGGCGAAAAAAGGGGTAGGAAATCCGTTTAGGCTGCTGTAAACAGCGCCCGTGTCGCCGCAGTGGCACAGCTGGTAGCGCACCTCATTCGTAATGAGGGGGTCGGGGGTTCGAGTCCCTCCTGCGGCACCATCAAATATCTGAAAATATTAGACTTTTTAGACCCGCTTGAGCTAAAGCACGGCCTTATAAAAAACTATAAAAAAATCTGCAGGACTTTTCGACAAATCACCCCGCGCACCGGTAGAAATCTTGCCGCTTGACCGCTGCGATAAAGTTCCAATTGGAACCGCGTGAGTAACTGCACGGGAATGGTGAAGCAGCTGCAATTCATCACACGCAACTGGACCGCCGACGGAAAAAAGTCGTCACAAGCTTCAACTGCGCCAGGTATTTTCATTTACAGATTCGAAGAAGCCGCTTAGCTGGTTTTGCTGTGCTCAAACAGGAGGCAGCAATGAACCACCTCAAGTCCCTCAACTTCACTACCCTTCCCACCAGAAATCACGACCCAAAGCTGATGCGCCGCGTTCGGCTTATCGAGCGTCTGGAAGAACAGCGTCGAATTGCGCAGGACCCGACACTTGCTCCCATCGTCAAGCGTTGGAAGAAAACCGCAGACGGCAGCAAAGCACTCGTAGACCACTATCGGCGACTGACCCCTTGGTGGCGTACTGACGCTGCTGGAAACGTCGTCTTGACAGTCCGCAGCGGCTTGAAGGCGATTGAGTTCGAAAAGGGAAAAGCTGGCATTTCGGTCGGCAAAATGGAACGATTGGATGGCGTCATTGTCACACTGATTGAGGCAACGCGGAACGGCGAGCTTGATACGCTGCTAGCGACCGGTGAAGATTCTGCGCGGGGAATACCGAAATTGAGGCGGGTGTGAGGTCGCGTCCCCCCACGTGGTGTAGCAGGACGGTAGCCAGTCGCCCGCGAAGCGCGCTCCCATAGCGCCGTAGCGAGCGGGCGGCTGGCGGTGGTCATCGGCGGTTCGCCCGGTCAAGCTGGGTTGTGAACACAAACACAACCAAGGAA
>CANGFT010000036.1 GCA_947453205.1 Beijerinckiaceae bacterium
CCGCACCCCGATGGTCTGGTCCATCGGCTTCATCTTCCTCTTCACCGTCGGCGGCGTGACCGGCGTGGTGCTCGCCAATGCGGGCGTCGACCGCGCCCTGCACGAGACCTATTATGTGGTGGCGCACTTCCACTACACGATGTCTCTGGGCGCCGTCTTCGCGATCTTCGCGGGCTTCTACTACTGGTTCCCGAAGATCACCGGCTACATGTACAGCGAGTTCCTCGGCAAGCTGCACTTCTGGCTGCTGTTCGTGGGCGTGAACCTCGTGTTCTTCCCGCAGCACTTCCTGGGCCTCGCGGGCATGCCGCGCCGCTACATCGATTATCCCGATGTCTACGCGAAGTGGAACTATGTCTCCTCCATCGGCGCTGAAATCACCGCGGTGAGCCTGATCTGCTTCCTCTACCTCGTCTTCGAGGCCTTCGCGAAGAAGCGCGTGGCGGGCGACAATCCATGGGGCCATGCGGCCAACACGCTGGAATGGACGCTGCCCTCGCCCCCGCCCTTCCATCAGTATGAGACCCTGCCCCGCATCACGGGCTCGGACCACTAAAACGACGCTCCGGCGGCCAGGACCTGCGTCCCGCGCCGCCCGAGCCCTCTCCAGGAGCAGCGTGCGCGCTGTTGCTGCAGGGGGCTCGAGAGCCGCAAGACAACACGCCAGCCTCATGGCGATGGGTGAAGGTATGAGCTACGCCAGCGAAAACGCAGACGCACTCGCCGAACCGGCTCAGGTTTCGGTCGCCCATCCGCGCGACTATTTCACCCTGCTGAAGCCGCGCGTGATGTATCTTGTGGTGCTCACCGCGCTCGCGGGCCTGCTTGTCGCGCCCGGCCACCAGCACCCGCTGCTCGGCTTCGTGTCCCTGCTCGCCATCGCCGTCGGCGCCGGCGCCTCGGGCGCCCTGAACATGTGGTATGACGCCGACATCGACGCGCGCATGACCCGCACCAGCACGCGGCCCGTGCCCGCCGGGCGGATCACCGCCGGCGAGACCTTCGTCTTCGGCACGTTCCTCTCCTGCTTCTCCGTGGTCACGCTCGGCATCGTCTCCAACTGGCTCGCCGCTTTCCTGCTGGCCTTCACCATCGTCTTCTATGTCGTGATCTACACGATGTGGCTGAAGCGCTGGACCCCCCAGAACATCGTGATCGGCGGCGCCGCGGGCGCCCTGCCCCCGGTCGTGGCCTATGCGGCCGCGACGGGAGCCACGGCCATCGAACCCTGGATCCTCTTCGCCATCATCTTCATCTGGACGCCGCCCCATTTCTGGGCGCTGGCCCTCGTGAAGGCCGCCGATTACGAGCGCGCGGGCGTGCCGATGATGCCCAACGCCAAGGGCCCCGACCGCACCCGCACCGAAATTCTGGTCTATACCCTTCTGCTCGCGCCGCTCGGCGTCGCGCCTTGGCTGATGGGCTTCGCCTCGGTCGTCTATGGCGTGGTCGCCATCGTCGGCGGCGGCGCCATGATCGCCTATGCGGTCAATGTCTATCGGGTCCGCGAAGGCGCTGCTGGCGACAAGGCCGCGATGAAGCTCTTCGGCGTTTCGATCCTCTATCTCTTCGCGCTGTTCGGCCTGCTGGTGATCGAGCGGTCGATCCCCTTGGTGGCGCGCATGATCGGCTGGGGCGCCTGAGATGACGACGCCTTCGCCCGACCGTCCCGCCGCCATGCTGACCCCCGAACAGGCCCGCGCCCGGCGCGCCCGCAACGTCGCGCTCAGCCTGACGATCGGCTTTCTGGCGGTGCTCTTCTATGGCGTGACCATCGTCAAGCTCGGCCTGCGCGTCGGGGGCGGGCAATGACGACGCCCCTCGCCCCCACCAGCCCACACCAGCGCCGCCATCGCACGGTGGCGCTTGCGGTCGTGAGCGTGGTCGCGGGCATGGCGGGCCTGTCCTTCGCCGCAGCGCCGCTTTATCAGATGTTCTGCCGGGTCACCGGCTATGGCGGGACGACGCAGGTCGCGACCCAGGCCTCCGCGACGCTCGGCGAGCGCAGCCTGACCGTGCGCTTCGACGCCAATGTCGGCAAGGGCCTGCCCTGGAGCTTCGAGCCCGAGATTCCCGTGCTCAAGGCGCGCACCGGCGAGACGCAGACGGTCTATTTCCGGGTCAAGAACAATTCGGACCGCGAGTGGACGGCCAGCGCCGTCTATAATGTCGCGCCCGACCAGTCGGGGATCTACTTCAACAAGATCTCCTGCTTCTGCTTCAACGAGCAGACGCTGGGTCCGGGCGAGAGCGCGGAGTGGCCTGTGGTCTTCTACCTCGACCCCACGCTTGAAAAAGACGAGGTCATGGCGCGCGTCGATGGCGTGACGCTGTCCTATACTTTCTTCGCCTCCAAGAAGCCCGGCGCGCAGGCTGATGCGGGGGCGAGCCAACCGAAACTGTGAACAACGCCGCCCCCGGGCGGCGCGGACTGAAGCGAATGGCCGGCGACGGCCTAAGGTGAATAAAGGGACAAACCATGTCGGACGGCCACGCGAAACCGAACCACGACTATCATCTCGTCAATCCGAGCCCGTGGCCGCTGGTCGCGTCGATCTTCGCCTTCGCGAGCGCCGTCGGCGCCATCATGTGGATGAAGGGCATGGCCGTCGGCGGGATGAAGGCTGGCTCCTTCATCTTCGGCGTGGGCATGATCGGCCTGATCTACACCGCCGCAGCCTGGTGGCGTGACATCATCCATGAAGCCCAGACGGGCGACCATACCCGCGTGGTCCAGATCAGCCATCGCTATGGCATGATCCTCTTCATCGCCTCGGAAGTGATGTTCTTCGTGGCCTGGTTCTGGGCCTTCTTCGACGCCAGCCTCTTCACCAACGAGGCCATCCAGGTCTCGCGCGTCGAGTTCACGGGCGGGATCTGGCCGCCCAAGGGCACAGAGGTGCTCGACCCCTGGCATCTGCCTCTGGTCAACACGCTGCTGCTGCTGACCTCCGGCACCACGGTCACCTGGGCCCATCACGCGCTGCTGCTGGACGACCGCGCCAGCGTCAAGAAGGCCCTCATTCTGACCGTCCTGCTCGGCGCGCTCTTCACCTGCGTGCAGGTCTATGAATACGCCCATGCGCCTTTCGCCTTCAAAGGCTCCATCTATGGCGCGACCTTCTTCATGGCCACGGGCTTCCATGGCTTCCATGTGCTCATCGGCACCATCTTCCTGCTGGTGTGCCTGTTCCGCGTCATGGCCGGCCACTTCAAGCCCGACCATCACCTGGGCTTTGAGTTCGCCGCCTGGTACTGGCACTTCGTGGACGTGGTCTGGCTGTTCCTCTTCGCCTGCATCTACGTCTGGGCCTCCGTGGGCGCCCATATCGCCCACGGGCACTAAGCCAGCGCGGAATCGTTACGGAAGGGCGGCTTGAGGCCGCCCTTTTTCGTTTGGAGACACCCCATGCGCCACGCCAATGATGCGCCGCCCTCGCCCTATGTCACGGGCGTCCTCGGCCGCTGCCCGCGCTGCGGCGGCGGCAGGCTGTTCACGGGCTTTGTGGATCTTGCGCCCGCCTGCGAGGCCTGCGGCCTCGATTACGGCTTCGCCGATTCCGGCGACGGCCCGGCGGTCATGGTGACGCTGCTTGCGGGCTTCGTCGTGGTCGGCGCGGCGCTTGTGGTCGAGGTGAGATATGAGCCGCCCATGTGGCTGCATCTCGCCATCTTCCTGCCGCTGACGCTCATCGTCTGCCTTGGCATGCTGCGGCCCCTCAAGGGCGTCCTCGTCAGTCTGCAATACCGCAACAAGGCGGGTCTGGGGCGACTGGAGAAGTGACGTGACCGACAAGGCCGCCCCCTCGCCCCAAAGCTTTCCATGGCTGCTCAGCCTCTTCGCGCTGATCGCCTTCGCGATCCTTGTGTCGCTGGGCCTTTGGCAGGTGGAGCGCCTGCAATGGAAGGAGGCGCTGATCGCCCAGATCGAGGCGCGCATCCATGGTCAGCCCGGCGATCTGCCGGAGGCCTCAAGATGGGCGAGCCTCAGGCCGCTCGACTATGACTATGCCCGCGTGCGCGTGACCGGGCGCCTCGACCCGGCCCGCGAGGCGCTGATCTTCCGGGGCGCGGGAAAGGTCGGACAGGGCGCTTCGCAGCCGGGCTACTGGGTGATGGCGCCGCTGCTGCTCCCCGATGGCTCCAGCCTGCTGGTCAACCGGGGGTTCGTTCCCCTCGCGAACAAGGACGCGGCGAGCCGCCCTGATCCCCAGCGCGGACAGAGCGTGACGCTCACCGGCCTCATGCGGGCGCCCGAAGACCGCAACCTCTTCACCCCCGCGGACGATCCGGCGAAGGGGCAATGGTACACCCGCGATCCCCTCGCCATAGCGGCGGCGCTGGCCCTGCCCAACCCAGCCCCCTTCTCCCTCGATGAAGACGCCCACCCAGCCGCCCCCGGCCTGCCCGCAGGCGGCGCGACGGTCTTCGACATCCCCAACAACCACCTGTCCTATGCAGGCACATGGTTCGGGCTGGCGGGGACGCTGCTTGCGGTTTACGGGTATTTCGTGTGGAGGAGGCGGCGGGGTTAGGCTTGGTCGTCACAACTTCAGCCGCTTCACGCTGCTGGCGTGAAAGACAGCGAGGATCAAAACGCCGTCAAGTTTTTCTTCATAGATTATGACATGGGATCTATGTTCGTGTCGCCGCACTCCGGCACGAATGGACGGGGCCAGACGGCCAAGACGCGGGTTCTCCGCCAGAAGCGCAAATATCTTGTGTAGGTCAGCAATGAAACTGCGGGCTGGAGCAACGCCGAACCGATCAATTCCGAAGCAATAAACCCGGAACATATCGGCTTCTGCGCTGTCCGACACATCATAACTACTCACGGAAGAACCCGCGCTCCCTTGCTATTCGGTCTCCCTCGGCGAAAAATTCTTCGAGGGTCTTCTTGCTCACGCCGCCCTTGCGCGCCTCATCGACGATTCTGCGGACGTCCTCGATGGTCAGCTCCGGCCCCTCCATCTGACCACGGTCACGACGAACGAGATCGCGCACATAGTCGCTGGCGCTGGCGTAGTCGCCTTGCTTGATCCGGGTCTCGATCCACTCTTTCATGGGATCGGGGAGAGAAATGGTCATGGTCGCCATAGCTCGGCCTCCTTTTGCAGAAGATACCCGCTGTGTGATCTCTTCACAATATATCTTATGCCGAGCGCCGCCCCTTGTAGGTCACCATCGCCACCGCCAGCACCACCATGGCCATGCCGCAGAGCGAGAGCGTGTCGAGGGTTTCGTGGAACATGGCCCAGGCGATGACCGCCGTGGTCGGGGGCACCAGGAAGAAGAGGCTCGCCACCTCCGCCGCCGCGCCCCGGCGAATCAGCACATACATGGCCGTGATCGCGCCAATGGACAGGACGATGCACAGCCAGGCCAGCGCCAGCAGGAAATCCATGGTCCAGTCGACCGGGAAGCCCTCGACGAAGATCGCGATGGGCAGGGTGACCACGGCGGAGGCCGCGAACTGGACGACCGAGCCGGTGCGCAGGTCCATCACGGCGCCGTAGCGCTTCTGCAGCAGCGTGCCTGCGGTGATCGAGAACATGGCGAAGATGGCGAAGCCCATGCCCAGCGGCGTCCCCAGCCCCAGCCCCAGCTTGGTCCAGACCACCAGCGTCACCCCCGCCAGCCCCATGACGAGGCCGACCCATTGGCGCCGCGAGACGATCTCGCCCAGCAGAGGCCCTGCCAGCGCCGCCGTCAGCACGGGCTGAAGACCCGCCACCAGCGAGATCACCCCCGCCTCGACGCCCACCGAAAGCGCCGCGAAGACGCCGCCGAGATAGCCCGCATGGACGAAGAGGCCCGACAGGGCGATGGGCCAGATGTCCCGGCGCCTCGGCCAGGGGGCGCCCATCACGAGGGCCACGCCGGTCAGCAGCACGATGACCACGAGGTAGCGGATGGCCAGAAACGTGAAGGGCCCCGTATGGGGCATGCCATATTTGCCGGCCACGAAGCCGGTCGACCAGAGAAAGACGAAGACGGCTGGCAGGGTCTTGAGCCAGATGCTGGCCCCAGCTCCCGCGCCGCCGCCTGTCTTGGTCGATTCGTCCGCCATGCGTCCCCGCAAATGTTGCGAAGCCCTCCATAGCGCACGGGCGCGGCTTTCGCCACGGCCTCGCCTCGCAGACTCTGTGCGCGCGCCCGATTTGTGCTAGACCCCCTGCCATTGCATCCCATCAGCAGGATCCAGCGTGCGCTATCACTCGACCCGTGGCGAAGCCCCCACCCTCTCCTTCACCGACGCGCTCCTCGCCGGGCTCGCCCGCGACGGCGGCCTCTATGTGCCCGAGAGCTATCCCTCCCTCGACGCAGCGGCCATCGCGGGCTTCGCCGGGCGGCCCTATGCGCAGGTGGCCAAAGAGGTCATCAGCCCCTTCATGGGCGCGGACATAGCGACGGCGGACTTCACGGCCATGCTGGACGCCGCCTATGCGACCTTCCGCCACCCTGCGGTGACGCCGCTGGCGCAGATCGGCGACAATCTCTTCGTTCTGGAGCTGTTCCACGGCCCCACGCTCGCCTTCAAGGACGTGGCGATGCAGATCCTCGGGCGCATGATGGACCATGCGCTGAAAGCGCGGGGCGAGCGCGCCACCATCGTGGGCGCGACCTCCGGCGACACAGGCGCCGCCGCCATCGAGGCCTTCCGCGGCCTTGAGCAGGTGGATGTCTTCATCATGTATCCGCATGGCCGCGTGTCCGATGTGCAGCGCCGCCAGATGACCACGGTCGAAGCGCCGAACATTCACGCCATCGCCCTTGAGGGCACGTTCGACGATTGTCAGGCGATCCTGAAAGGCCTGTTCAACCATCACGACTTCCGCGACAGCCTGCGCCTCTCGGGCGTGAACTCGATCAACTGGGCGCGCGTCGTGGCGCAGACCGTTTATTATTTCACCAGCGCCGTGGTGCTGGGCGGCCCGCACCGCAAGGTGTCCTTCACTGTGCCCACCGGCAATTTCGGCGACATTCTTGCTGGCTACATCGCCAAACAGATGGGCCTGCCCATCGACCGCCTCGTGATCGCCACCAATGAGAACGACATTCTCGCGCGCACCCTCGACACCGGCGCCTATGAGGTGAAGGGGGTGCATGCGACCTCATCGCCCTCGATGGACATTCAGGTGTCCTCGAATTTCGAACGCCTGCTGTTCGACGCCTGCGGGCGCGACGCCGCCGCCGTTCGCGGCCTCATGGGCGCGCTGTCGCAAGGCGGGCGCTTTGACATCGCGGCAGGCCCGCTCGCGCGCATCCGCAGCGAGTTCGACGCCCTGCGCACGGGCGAGACGGGCACTTCAAAGGAGATCGCCCGCGTCTACAAGGAGGCGGGCTATCTGCTTGATCCCCACACCGCCGTCGCCGTGCATGGCGCGCGCAAGGCCCTCGCCAAGGCGCCGCATGTCCCCATGGTGGCGCTCGGCACAGCCCACCCGGCGAAATTCGGCGACGCCGTCTTCGCCGCTGCGGGCGTGCGCGCGCCCCTGCCCGCCCATATGGAGGGCCTGCTGGAGCGCAAGGAGCATTTCACCGTGCTGCCCAACGATCAGGCCGCCATCGAAACCTTCGTGAAAGGGCGCGCGCGCGCCGCAGGAAACGGAGCGCGATGAGCGTCGAAATCACGACCCTGCCATCGGGCCTGCGCATCGTCACCCACGCCATGCGCGAGATCGAAACGGTGTCGCTCGGCGTCTGGCTTGGCGCGGGCGCCCGCAACGAGACCGAGCAGGAGCATGGAATTTCGCATCTGCTCGAACATATGGCCTTCAAGGGCACGCGCAAACGCAACGCCCGCGCCATAGCCGAGGAGATCGAAAGCGCGGGCGGCGACCTCAACGCCGCCACCAGCGTCGAATATACGTCTTATCAGGCGCGGCTGCTGGCGCAGGACAGCGGCCTCGCCCTCGACATCCTCTCGGACATCCTCACCGACAGCGCCTTCGATCCGGCGGAGCTGGAGCGGGAGAAAGGCGTCATCGCCCAGGAGATCGGCGAGGCCCATGACACGCCCGACGATCTCGTCTTCGACCTCTTCAACGACGCCGCCTATCCCGACCAGCCCATCGGCCGCCCGATCCTCGGCACGCCCGAGCGCGTGGCGAGCTTCGACGCGCCGGCCTTGCGCGCTTATCTCGGCCAGCACTATGGCGCGCCCAACGCCGTGGTGGCGGCCTCCGGCGCTTTGGAGCACCAGCGCATCGTGGATGAAACCGCGGCGCGGTTCGAAGGCCTGCCCCGCCTCGCCAGCGCCCATGCGCCCGCAAAATACAAAGGCGGAGATTTGCGCAGGAAGCGCAAGCTCGAGCAGACCCATGTGGTGATCGGCTTCGAGAGCGCCTCCTACAATGATCCTGCGACCTACGCCGCCCATGTCTTCGCCAACGCCGTGGGCGGGGGCATGTCCTCGCGGCTGTTCCAGGAGGTGCGCGAGCAGCGGGGCCTCGCCTATTCCATCTATTCCTTCCACTGGGGCTATGCGGACACCGGCCTCTTCGGCTTCTATGCGGCGGCCTCCCATCGGGACGTGCCGGAGCTCATCAAGGTCTCGCTCGATTGCGTGGCGGGCGCGGCGCAGAACCTGACCCCGGACGAGATGCAGCGGGCGAAAGCCCAGGCCAAGGTCTCGCTGCTGACCGCTCTCGAATCACCCGCCGCCCGCGCCGACCAGATCGCCCGCCAGATGCTCGCCTTCGGGCGGCTCGTCACCCGCGCCGAAATGATCGAGCGCATTGACGCGCTCACGTTGCAGGAGGTGCGTGACGCGGGCCTTGCGGCGCTGCGCACGGCGCCGACGGTGGCGGTCGTGGGCGATGCCGCCAAGGCGCCGACGCCCGACAGAGTCGCACAAAGGCTCGCTTCGCTTTAAAGTCGCCCAATGGCTCTCTTCCGGCTCGGCCCATCCATCGACGAAGCGCATTTCATCAGGGGCGATGGCGTCTACCTGCGCCCCGGCCTGATGCGCGACTATGACCAGTGGCGCTGGGTGCGCGAATTCAGCCGCGATTTCCTGATTCCCTGGGAGCCCACTTGGAACAACGAGGATCTGACCCGCAGCGCCTTCCGGGGCCGGGTGCGCCGCTACGGGGACGAGATCGAAAAGGACCGCTCCTATCCCTTTTTCATCTTTCGCACCCGCGACGATGTGCTGATGGGCGGCCTGACCCTTGGGCAGGTGCGCCGGGGCGTCGCCCAGACGACGACGCTGGGCTACTGGATGGGCAAGCCCCATGCGGGCAAGGGCTATATGGCCAAGGCCGTGCGCGCGGCGGCCGGCTTCGCCTTCCAGACCCTGCGCCTGCACCGGATCGAGGCGGCCTGCCTGCCCCATAACACCGCCTCCATTCGCCTGCTGGAAGGGGTTGGCTTCACGCGCGAGGGCTATGCGCGGGCCTATCTGAAGATCAACGGGGTCTGGCAGGACCATGTCCTCTATGGCCTGCTGGAGAACGATCCTGTGCGTCCCAGCCTCCCGCGCTGAGCCCGCGTCTTGTCTGGACCCTGTTCAGCCTATACCAATCACATTTCCGACACTGTCGGGGTTCAGTTCAAAGCTTCGCCCGCTTCGGGGGGCCCCGCTGACAATCAGGTCCCAGTGCGCCGCATTCTGCCTCTCATCCTCCTGATCGCCGCGCTGATCGGCGTCGCCTGCCCCGCGCACGCGGTCGAATCAGTGCGCGTGCCGCTGGATGCGCAGGCGATCGACCTGACCAATGCGGTGGAGCGCAACGATTCGCAGAGCGACCGCCTGCAGGTCTCGACCGCGCCGGGCTCTGACGGCATCGTGCGCCGCATCGAGGTGAGCGCGCGCGAGGCCGGCACCAAGCCCAACTGGATCGTCTTCGCCCTCACCAACGACACCGAAGAACAGATCGAGCGCCTGATCGTCGCGCCTTTTTTCCGCCTCGTGGGCTCGGGCGTCATCTCGCCGGACCTTGGCGCCTCGCGCGTCTCCGCGATCACCGCGAGCCAGGGCTTTCCGCCCGAGCGCGAGGAGAGCGGCGACGCCGACGTGTTCCGCCTGACGCTCGACCCCGGCACGACCATCACTTACGTGGCCGAACTGCGCACCCCCAACCTGCCGCAGCTCTACCTCTGGGAGCCAGACGCCTACAAGGACAAGGTGACGAGCCTCACCCTCTACAAGGGCATCGTCATCGGCATCTCCGGGCTTCTCGCGCTCTTCCTCACCATCGTCTTCGTGGTGAAGGGAGCCGTCATCTTCCCGGCGGCGGCGGCGCTCGCCTGGGCGGTGCTGGTCTATGTCTGCATCGACTTCGGCTTCTGGCAGAAGATTCTGGGCTCCAGCGGCGCCAGCGACCAGATCTGGCGCGCCAGCGCGGAGACCTTTCTGGCGGCGACGCTCTCGGTCTTCCTCTTCGCCTATCTCAACCTCAGCCGCTGGCATGTGCGCGCCTCCCATGTGGTGATCGGCTGGCTGGCGCTGCTGTGCATCCTTGCGGGCATCGCCATCTATGATCCCCCCGTGGCGGCGGGCGTCGCGCGCATCTCGCTGGCGACTGTCGCCATCGTCGGCTTCATTCTGGTGATCTATCTCGCCCTGCATGGCATCGACCGCGCGGTGATGCTGATCCCCACCTGGTTCCTGCTGTTCATGTGGGTCTGCGCGGCGGCCTTCACGGTGACGGGCTATCTCACCAATGATCTCGTCTCCCCCGCGCTCGTGGGCGGCCTCGTGCTGATCGTCATGCTCATCGGCTTCACGGTCATGCAGAACGCATTCGCCGTCGGCGGCATCGCGCAAGGGGCCGTCTCGGATGTGGAGCGCAAGGCGCTGGCGCTGACGGGCGCGGGCGACATCATCTTCGACTGGGATGTGACCGCCGACCATATCCACATCAGCCATGAGGCCGAGCAGTCGCTGGGCATGGAGCCCGGCACGCTCGACGGGCCGGCTTCGGGCTGGTTCGATGTGCTCCATCCCTTCGACCGCGACCGCTACAGCGCCTGCCTCGACACGGTGCTGGAGCAAAGGCGCGGCCGCATCCACCTCGAATTCCGCATGCGTGGCGAGGATGGCGATTATCTCTGGTTCATCCTCAAGGCCCGGCCGGTCGTGGGCGCCGATGGCGAAGTGATCCGCGTGGTGGGCACGCTGGCGGACATCACGGAGACGAAGGTCTCGGAAGAGCGCATGCTGCACGACGCCGTGCATGACAGTCTGACCGGCCTGCCCAACCGCGAACTCTTCTTCGACCGGCTCAATGTGGCCATCCGCAGCGCGCGCGCCACGGGCCAGCAGCGCCCCTCCGTGATCGCCGTCGATCTCGACAGGTTCCGCCAGGTGAATGACGCCGCAGGCCTCGCGGCGGGCGATTCCGTTCTGCTGACGTCGGCGCGTCGGCTCGGGCGCATGCTCAACCCGCAGGACACGCTGGCGCGCATCGCCAGCGACCAATTCGCGATCATGATCCTGTCTGAGGCGGGCGCCGCTGGCGTCTCCGCGCTCGCCGACCGGGTCCGCAAGACCGTCGCCATGCCCGTGACCTTCAACGACCGCGAGATCGCGCTTTCGGTCTCGGTGGGCGTCGCCCTGGGCGACCCCCAGCAGAACCCCAAGCCGGAGGACATGCTGAAGGACGCCGAGATCGCCATGGCCTTCGCCAAGCGCAATGGCGGCAACCGCGTCGAGACCTTCAAGCCGAGCATGGCGGCGACACGCTCGGACAGCGTCGCGCTCGAAGCCGACCTGCGCCGTGCGCTGGAGCGCAACGAAATCAGCATTTTATTCCAGCCCATCGTGCGCCTGCAGGACCGCACCATCGCGGGCTTTGAAAGCCAGCTGCGCTGGAACCACCCCCGCCTCGGCCGCCTCAGCGCCGCCGACTTCGTGCCCCTGGCCGAAGAGACCGGCCTCATCGGCGACCTCGGCGTCTACGCGCTGGAGCGGGCCGCGCGCGAGCTTGGGGCCTGGCAGACCGCGCTCAATGTCGATCCGCCCATTTATGCGACGGTGCGCATTCCCTCGCGCCACCTCATGCGCCATGATCTGATCGCGGATGTGAAATCGGTGCTGATGCGTTCAGGCGTGAGCCGCGGCTCCCTCAAGCTCGAAATTCCCGAGCAGCTCATGATGGAGAATCCCGAACATGCCGCGCAGCTTCTGGTGCGGCTGAAGGAGCTTGGCGCGGGCCTCGTGCTCGGCGGCTTCGGCACGGGCTATTCCTCGCTCGCCTATCTCCAGCGGTTCGTCTTCGACACGATCAAGATCGACCGCTCCTTCGTGCAGATGTCGGCGCGCGGCTCGCGCTCGCGCATGCTGCGCTCCATGGTGGCCATGGCCCTCGACAATGACATGGATGTGATCGCGGAAGGCGCCGAGAGCGAGAGCGATGTGATCGAACTCTTCCAGATCGGCTGCGCCTTCGGCCAGGGCAGCGTCTTCGGCCAGAACGTGTCGCAAGTGGAGGCCCGCAAGCTCATGGGCGCCTCGACGGACGTGGCCGCATAGGGCTCCCAGACGAAACTGGTTTCAGGCGTGCCCGGCCTCGCTTGCGAGCATCGCGGGATCAATGCCGATCTTGCGCATGGCGCGGCCATATTTCGATTCAAGATCAGCGCCGAAAATGAGGTCGGCGTCGGCCTCGCAGCTCAGCCAGCCGTTCTGCTGGATCTCCCGTTCGAGCTGCCCGGGCGACCAGCCCGCGTAGCCCAGCGCCAGCAGCGCCTGATAGGGCCCCGCGCCCTGGGCGATGGCGCGCAGAATGTCCACGGTCGCGGTGAGGGAGACGGTCTTGTCGATGACCATGGTGGTCTCCGCGACATGATAATCGGCGGAATGAAGCACGAAGCCCCGCTGCGTCTCGACCGGGCCGCCCTTGAGCACCTGCACCCCGCCGATGCGCTTTGGCAAGCGGATGGCGTCCTGCTCGTTGATGACGTCGAGCTGGACCAGAAGATCGGGAAAGGTGACCCGCTTCGCCTTCTGGTTGATGACGAGCCCCATGGCCCCTTCCTTCGAATGGGCGCACAGATAGATCACGGATCTGGCGAAGCGCTGATCCGTCATGCCGGGCATGGCGACGAGGATCTGACCTTCGAGATAACCGCGCCGTTTCCGGCTGGACCTGATCTTGTCGAGACTCATGGCGGTCATCGTATGCCTTCATAGCCGCGGCGCCAAGGAGCGGCGGGCGCCGTCTTCACGATCTTTATGGCGCCTCAACAGGCGAGGGAGTACAAGCGTTCCATGTCCAAAGCGACCGCCGCCCGCAGCCTCGCCATGGCGAGCCTTGTCAGCGTCCTGGCCCTGATCCCCGGGCCGCCTGAGCGCGCGCTGGCGCAGGCGTCCCCCTGGGCGCAGGGCGAAAAATCAAGGACGCGGCTGATCGGCGCCGGCGCCCCCGAGGGGGGACGCCATCTTGCGGGGGTGGAGATTCGCCTCGCCCCCAGAAGCCTCACCTACTGGAAGCTGCCCGGAGATGCGGGCGTCCCGCCGGTGTTTTCCTTCGAAGGCTCGCGCAACCTCGCCAGCGCGACGCCGCTCTACCCCACGCCCCGCCGCTTTCCCGAGGCTGGCGGCGAGGCCTTCGGCTATATGGACGAAGTGGTCTTCCCGCTGATCGTCACGCCTGTCGACCCGGCCCGGCCCGTCAACCTTGTCCTCAAGTTCGATTATGCGACCTGCGAACAGCTCTGCATCCCCGCGCAGGCGAACCTGCGCCTCGACCTCGCGCCACGCGGCGGGCCGAGCGCCGAGGCCGGCCTGCTGCGCGCCTGGCTGGCCCGAACCCCGCGCCGCGACGACCCGGCCGCGCCAAAGCCCGTGGTGATGCGGCAAGGCCCGGAGGCCTGGACCCTGCGCTTCTCCGGCGAGCCCCCCGTGGATGTCTTCGCCGAAGGCCCGCAGGACTGGTATTTCGACACGAAACGGGCAGGCGAAGGCTTCGACCTCCTGCTCGCGCAAAAGCCTGCGGAGGCCGCCCCAGGGCCGGTCGAGGCGACGCTGACGGTGGTTTATGCGGATCGCGCCTTCGAGATGCGAACCACCCTCGACGTCGGGCGGGCGAGGCCTTAAAAGGAACCCGGTGCATCGATGCAGCATCGAGCCAGAGGGAGATATTCATGATCAAGGTTGGCGACCACTTTCCGGACGTGACTTTCACGGTGATGACGAGCGACGGTCCCAAGCCCAAGGCCTCCGCCGAAATCTTCAAGGGCAAGAAGGTGGTGCTGTTCGGCCTTCCCGGCGCCTTCACCCCCACATGCCACCGCAACCATCTGCCGGGCTATCGCGACAAATATGCCGAGCTGAAGGCCAAGGGCGTCGACACCATCGCCGTCACCGCCGTCAATGACGCCTTCGTGATGGGCGCCTGGCGCGACGCCACCAACTGCGGCGACAAGATCGAATTTCTGGCCGACGGCGGCGCCGCCTTCACCAAGGCTGCGGGCCTCACCCTCGACCTGACCGAGCGCGGCCTTGGAATCCGCATGCGCCGCTTCTCCATGCTGGTCGAAGACGGCGTGGTGAAGACCTTCAACCTCGAGGAAGCCACGGGCACCGAAGAGTCCGGCGTCGACAAGATGCTGACTCAGGTTTGAGGAATTAGGCAGTCGGCAGTCGGGGGAATCTCCTACTGCCGACTGCCTACCGCCTCTTGAAAGGCTCCATCCCAGCCCGCGCCAATTCATCGGCGCGCTCGTTCAGATCGTGGCCCGCGTGGCCTTTCACCCAATGCCATTCGACATTGTGCCGCCCGGCGGCCTCGTCGAGGCGCTTCCATAATTCCACATTCTTGACCGGCTTTTTCGCCGAGGTCATCCAGCCATTGCGCTTCCAGCCGTGGATCCAGCCCATGACGCCGTCGCGCACATAGGTGGAGTCCGTGAAGACATCGACATCGCAGGGGCGCTTCAGGGTCTCCAGCGCCACGATGGCCGCCATCAGCTCCATGCGGTTGTTGGTCGTCAGCGGCTCGCCGCCGGACATCTCCCGCACATGCTCGTCCCACGAGAGGATGCAGCCCCAGCCGCCCGGACCCGGATTGCCCGAACAGGCGCCGTCCGTATAGGCGACGACGCGCTTGCTCATCGGTTCAGCCCATAGTCGCGCGCCTGCTCCACGCGCTGGTGGAAGCGCAGCTTCTTCACATATTCCATGGGGTCTTTCGGCTTCACGAGCGCGCCCGGCGCCCGGTTCAGCCAGTCCACGGTGCGGGTGAGCAGGAAGCGCAGGGCGGCGCCGCGCGCCAGCGTGGGAAGCGCTGCGACCTCCTCGTCACGCAGGACGCGCACGCGCTCATAGCCATCCAGCAGCGCCATGCCCTTGGTGATGTTGAAGGAGGCGTCGGCCTCGAAACACCAGGCGTTGAGGCAGATGGCGAGGTCATAGGCGAAGGCGTCAGTGCAGGCGAAGTAGAAGTCGATCAGGCCCGAGAGCTGGCCCGATAGGAAGAAGACGTTGTCGGGGAAGAGATCCGCATGGATCACGCCTTCGGGCAGGCCCCTGGGCCAGACGCGCTCGAGATGCGCAAGTTCCTGCGCGACAAGTTCGCCAAGCCCGGCGGTGATCTCGTCGGCGCGTCCTTCGACGGCGTGGAGCAGCGGCGGCCAGCCCTGCACGGAGAGGGCGTTGGCGCGCCGTCCGGCGAAATCCGAGCCCGCCACATGCAGCCGCCCCAGCGCCTCGCCCACCATGCCGCACTGGCGCGCGTCGGGACGGCGCACCCACATGCCCTCAAGAAATGTGACGATGACCGCGGGACGGCCCGCAAGGCGCCCCAGCGCCGCGCCCGCGCGGTTCTTCACCGGCAGCGGGCAGGTGATGCCCCGCGCGCTCAGATGCTCCATGAGGCCGAGGAAGAAGGGCAGGTCCGCCTCCTCCACCCGCTTCTCATAGAGGGTGAGGATGAAGTAGCCCGCATCCGTATGCAGCAGGTAATTGGAGTTCTCGACGCCCTCCGCGATGCCCTTCAGCGAGAGGACGCCGCCGATGTCATAGGCCGCGACGAAGGCCGCGAGCTCCTCGTCGGTGACTTCGGTGTAGACGGCCATGGGGATCATCCTGAAGAAGCGCCGCTTTGCGGGCCTTGCGGGATCGTGTTAGCGAGCAGGTGGCCGCGCGTCAAACCAGCGAGGGCCGGTCCCCGCAGCCTTTCCCCGTGTTCCCGCATCATGCTCGTCGCGCTGCTTCCCCCCTGGCTCTGGGCGGTCTTCACGGTCATCGCCGCCGGCGCCCAGACCGCCCGCAACGTCATGCAGCGGGATCTCGTGGCGAGCGTGGGAACGCAGGGCGCGACCTATGTGCGCTTTCTCTTCGGCCTGCCCTTCGCCCTGATCTTCGCGGGCGCGCAGCTCGCCCTGATCGACGCGCCCCTGCCCATGCCGGGCCTGCGCGAGATCGGCTGGGCCGCCGTGGGGGCGCTGATGCAGACCCTCGCCACAGGGCTCATGCTGCTCTCCATGCGCGACCGCTCCTTCGTCGTCACCATCGCCTTCACCAAGACCGAGCCGATCATCATCGCGCTTTTGAGCATCGTGATCCTCGGGGAGATCCCCAGCCTCACGACGACCCTGGCCATTCTCGTGGCGACGGCGGGCGTTCTGCTGATGTCGCTGCCGCCGCGCCGGGAAGGCGCCGAGCGGCCGGGCCTGCGCGCGGCGCTGATCGGCCTCGCCTCGGGCGCCTGTTTCGGCTTTTCGGCCACGGGCTACCGGGTGTCGATGGTCGGGCTCGAATCAAGCTCCTTCATCCTCACCGCCAGCGTGACCATGCTGATGGGCCTCACCATCCAATGCGCGGCCATTCTGGCCTGGCTCGCCCTGCGCGACCGGGCGCTGCTGCTGGCCATCGCGCGGGCGTGGCGCCCCTCGCTTCTGGCGGGCTTCATGGGCGCGCTGGCCACCCAGTTCTGGTTCCTCGCCTTCGCGATCACCAACCCCACGCGCGTGCGCACCCTCGCCCTCGTGGAGGTGCCCTTCGCGCAGCTCGTGTCCGGCAAGATCCTGAAACAGAGCATGAGTCGGGCCGAGCTTGCGGGCATGGCGTTGATCGTGGCTGGCGTCGTGCTGCTGTTGAATGGGTGAGAGGAGCACGATGGCAACTACACAGCCTCCGCCCCTCAACATAATCCTTGCTTTAAATTTCAAATATTCACATGCTCTCCCTACGTCGATATTCGATTCGGATTTTAGTCATGAAGCTCTCGGAATGCGAACGTCTACAGCTGATCAATCAGCTTAAAATAATTTCGAAACTGGACCCGATAGCCAAGGACGATTGTAAAGATAAAATTGAAATCCTTGAACGAGGATATGAGGCACTTTATGATGACCTCATAGTAAGACTACGGCGTCCATTACCTGAAAATCTCGGAACGGAGGTTATAAAAACTCTTGCTATTTACAGGCTTCTTCAGGATTCTTTCAATGAATGCTCGGACAAAGATGGCCTAACCGAAGACATGGTTCTATGCCCTCCGTTTCAATCCTCGGAAGCAATGGAGTTCGCGCACTTCCTCATCGCGAGGGATGTCTCGCTCAGGTGTCTGAAGATTGCGGCCGAGTCCCCCGGTGGGAAACTAAACAGGAGTATATTCGAGCGAGCTAGAAGCCTAAGTCAAAAGACGCGTTTATCGGCAACCGAAATTCGTTACGTCCTAGGGCTATAGAATGCTGGTGATCATAATTGCGCTAGGAGTTATAATCGGCATCCTCTACGGAGCGTTTAGGATAATTCTCGGCTGGACATTACCACTGGCAGCGGTCCAGAGATTTGACTACGCCGTCCACCGGACAATGATTTTCTTACTTAAACTTGTGATCGTCGCCCTCGCTGGTTTAATCATATTCGGAATGACTCTGTAATCTAAATTGCTTTTGCTAGGCCGGTTCGCGCAACTCCCGCGGCAGCGGGAAATACATATCCTCCACCGCCGTGGTCACCACTTCGACCTTCACCTCGCGCCGCCTGGCGAAGGCCTCGATGATCTCCTCCACCAGCACTTCGGGGGCCGATGCGCCTGCGGTGATGCCGAGGGTCTGGATGTCCGAGAACAGGCTCCAGTCGATGTCCTGCGCGCGCAGCACGAGCCGCGACACGCGGCAGCCCGCGCGTTCGGCGACTTCGGTCAGGCGGACCGAATTGGAGGAATTGGGCGAGCCCACCACCAGCAGGGCCTCGACGCGCGGCGCGATGGCCTTGACCGCATCCTGCCGGTTGGTGGTGGCGTAGCAGATGTCGTCCTTGTGGGGACCGGCGATGGCGGGAAAGCGCGCGTTCAGCGCCGCAACGATCTCGCGGGTGTCGTCGACCGAGAGCGTCGTCTGGGAGGCCCAGGCGAGCATGGCGGGGTCGGCAGGCTGAAGCCGCGCCACATCCTCCACGGTCTCCACCAGCAAGACCGCGCCATCGGGCAGTTGCCCCAGCGTGCCCTCGACTTCCGGATGGCCGGCGTGGCCGATCAGCACGACCTGACGCCCGCGCTTGTGATGGATCGCCGCCTCGCGATGCACCTTGGTGACGAGCGGACAGGTGGCGTCAATGGCCACAAGATTGCGGTTCGCCGCGTCCTCCACAACCGACTTCGGGACGCCATGGGCGGAGAAGATCACCGGCGCAGCGCCTTGCGGCGCCTGGTCAAGCTCATCGATGAAGATGGCGCCGCGCGCCCGCAAGGCGTCGACGACATAGCGATTATGCACGATCTCATGGCGCACATAGACCGGAGCGCCATAGATCTCGAGCGCCCGCTCCACCACGTCGATGGCGCGCACGACCCCCGCGCAGAATCCACGGGGGGCGGCGAGCAGAATGTGAAGCGGCGGCTGGGACATGAAAAACCTCCGCCAAATAATTGCGTGAAGCGGGCCCGAAGCGCAAGCTCCCCAAGCGGCGGACGACCCTGAAGCGGACGACCCTTGCGAGCGGGGCTGGCGGGGTCTATGGGAGACAGCGGCGTCACCTGCACCGCCCTGAAGAAAGCCAGCCATGACCGAAACAGCGGCGCCGCGACCGCGTCCCCCCGCCGTGTTCACGCAAGGCTCGCTGGTCCGCCATGTCCTCGTCATGACCTCCACGGGCTCGATCGGCCTCATGGCCGTCTTCGTGGTGGATCTGCTCTCCCTGATCTATGTCTCCTGGCTCGGCGATCCCGCCCTGACGGCGGGCGTCGGCTTCGCCTCGCAGGTGCTGTTCTTCATCATCTCCGTCAACATCGGCCTGAGCATCGCCGTCTCGGCGGTGGTGGCGCGGGCGATCGGGGCGCAGGAACGCTCGCGCGCCCAGCGGCTCGCCAGCTCCGGCCTGACCCATTCCTTCCTGATCGCGGGCGCGACGGGCCTCGTGATGTTCGCCCTGCGCCGCCCGGCGCTGCACCTTCTGGGCGCGGAAGGCGCGGCCCTCGAGGCGGCGGATGTCTACCTGACCTGGACCCTGCCCACCAACGGCCTCATGGCCATGGGCATGGTGCTCTCGGGCGTCTTGCGCGCTGTGGGCGACGCCCGCAGGTCCATGTATGTGACGCTCTTCGGCTCCATCGTCACCGCGGTGATCGACCCTTTTCTCATCCTCGGCCTCAAGATGGGCGTGGAGGGTGCAGCCATCGCTGCGGTGATCGCGCGTCTCGTGTGGATCAGCGTCGGCCTCTGGGGCTCGGTGCGGGTGCATGGGATTGTCGGGCGCCCGGACCGCAAATCAGTGATGCTGGACCTGCCCATCGTCATGAAGATCGCCTTGCCGGCGATTCTCACCAATCTCGCGGCCCCCATCGCCAATGGCTATGGCATGCGCGCCATGGCGAGCTTTGGCGAGGCGGCCGTCGCGGCGAGCGCCATCATCGACCGGGTGGCGCCGGTGGCCTTCGTCGTGCTTTTCGCCATGTCCGGCGTGGTGGGGCCGATCGTCGCCCAGAATCACGGCGCAAAGCTCTATCCGCGGGTGCGCGACACCCTGACCGCCTGCTTCATCATCGCCGCCACCTATTCGCTCACGGTCTGGCTGGCGCTGGTCGTTGGCGCGGAGGGCATCGTCTGGCTCTTCGGGGCGCAGGGGGAGACGGCGCGGCTGGTGATCTATTTCTGCGACTACGGAGCGCTGGCCTGGGTGTTTCTGGGATGCCTCTTCTCCGCCAACGCCGCCTTCAACAACCTTGATTTCGCGTTCCTCTCCACCTTCTTCAACTGGGGCCGCGCCACCCTGGGCACGGTGCCTTTCGTGGCGCTCGGGGCCCACTATCTGGGTTCGGAAGGGGTGATCCTTGGCGTCATCGCCGGGGGGGCGGTCTTTGGCTGCGCCGCCATGGTCACCGCCTATGCCGTGGTCGGCCGGATCGCGCGCGCCAAGGCGTGACCGGCGCCGCCATGTTGCAACGGCGCGAGCCCGAGCCTATGAAGTGAAGCCCGTCAGCTGCGCTGACCCTGTCCTGTTCCGCCCGAAAGCTCATCCATGGCCCGTGACGTCTCCGACCAGACCCCCATAGAGTCGCGCGATGCGCTCGTGGGCTGGATCGCGGTCGGCGAAAAGCCGAAGGCTGACTTCCGCCTGGGCACAGAACACGAGAAATTCCCCTTCTACCGCGCCGATCTCGCTCCTGTCCCCTATGAGGGGCGGCCCGAGAAGGGCCAGGGCGGCATCCGCGCCCTGCTGGAGGGCATGCAGGCAAAAACCGGCTGGGCGCCCATCGAGGACGCGGGCGCGCTGATCGGCCTTTTCGACCCCGCTGGCGGCGGGGCGATTTCGCTGGAGCCGGGCGGGCAGTTCGAGCTTTCCGGGGCGCCGCTCGAAACTGTCCATCAGACGGCTGCCGAGCTTGACCTGCATCTCGAGCAGGTCAAGGAGGTCGCCGCGCCCCATGACATCGGCTTCCTCGGCCTTGGCATGAGCCCCAGATGGAGCCTCGCGCAGACCCCGGTCATGCCCAAAAGCCGCTACAAGATCATGACCCGCTACATGCCGCAGGTCGGCACGCGCGGCCTCGACATGATGTACCGGACATGTACGGTTCAGGTGAACCTCGATTTCGGCTCCGAAGCCGACATGGTGAAGAAGCTGCGCGTCTGCCTCGCCCTGCAGCCGCTCGCCACCGCCCTTTTCGCCAATTCGCCCTTTACGGAAGGCCGCCCCAACGGGCGCCTTTCGGAGCGTTCGGAAATCTGGCGCGACACCGACAACAACCGCGCGGGCATGCTGCCCTTCGCCTTCGAAGACGGCATGGGCTATGAACGCTATGTCGATTACGCCCTGCAAGTGCCCATGTATTTCGTCAAGCGCGGCGAGACCTATCACGACGTCGCCGGCGCCGATTTCCGCGCCCTGCTCGAAGGGCGCCTGCCGCAGCTTCCGGGCGAGCAGGCCACCATGTCGGACTGGGCCAACCACCTCTCCACCATCTTTCCCGAGGTTCGCCTGAAGCGGTTCCTGGAGATGCGCGGCGGAGATGTGGGCGGGCGCGACCATATCGTCGCCTTCTCGGCTTTCTTCGTGGGCCTGATCTATGACGACGCCGCGCTCGACGCCGCCTGGGATCTGGTGAAGGGCTGGGACGCCCGGCAGCGCCAGCAATTGCGCGACGACGCCCCTGCGCTTGGGCTCGGCGCCGCCATCGCGGGAACGAGCCTGCGCGACATCGCCCGCGAGGCGCTCGCCATCTCCCGTCATGGCCTCGCGCGGCGCAGGCGCCTCGACGGCAAGGGCCACGACGAGACCGTGCATCTCGACATCCTGGACGCCCGCCTCGCCTCCGGCCGGGTCGCCGCGCAGGAATGGCTGGAGCGCTTCAACGGCCCATGGGGCGGCAGCGTCGATCCGGTCTTCGTGGACGCTGCTTTCTGATCCGTTAACTTGCGCCTTCAATTTTGAACGATGCTGTTGTCGTCTTGTTCGGCAAATCGGCCGAAACAGGCGCGCGCCCAGCGTTTTCATGATTTTTTAACCGGGAAAATTAGCGGATCGCGCGCAAAGGGCCGTCATTGTCTGCGCAGTGACTGCGGAATGACCATGACCATCCGGTTCCCCTTCGATGACGACGCGCGCGGCTGGCGCGGCGTGGTTCTGGCGCTCGACGAGACCGCCAGCGGCCGCGCGGCCTATCGCGTGAAGCTCTGGCGGGGCGAGGCTGCGCTGGTGTGCCTGCTCGAGACCTTCGACGGCCGCGCAGCCATCAGTGAATGGACGGCGCGGGCAGAGCAATTCGGCCTGCCCAAATTCATCGAACGGGCGCCGGGCCTCATCGAAGGCGCGGAAGTGCGGCTTGCGCAGGCTCTGGCGGGCCTTCCGTCGTGGCGGCGACGGGGCGCGACGCTCGCCAACAGACGGCCCGCGATCCTTGCGCGCCGGGAGCCGCCGACCCAATGGCGGCGTGCCTGATCAGCCAAGCCAGCCCTACAGGCCAAGCCAACCCTACAGGCCAAGCCAACCCTGCAGGCCAAGCCCCGCAAAGAGGATGAGCCCCGCATCGCGGTTGGAGCGGAAGAGGCGCAGCGAGCGCTCCGTGGAGGCGGGGTCGATCATGATGACCTGCCAGCCAAGATGCAGCGCAAAGCCTGCGACGCCTGCGAAAGCGAAGACGCCGCCCCCGACCAGCGCGACGGCCGTCAGGGCCATGGCCACGGCCGCTGCGTAAAAGCCCGCCACGCCCAGCCGGACGCGCCCGCCAAAGAGCCGCGCCGTCGAGCGCACGCCGATGATGGCGTCATCGCGCGCGTCCTGCAGCGCATAGATCGTGTCATAGGCCACGGTCCAGGCGATGGCCGCGCCATAGATCAGGAAGGCGGGGGCTGCGAGCGCGCCCATGGCCGCCGCCCAGCCCATCAGCCCCCCATAGGCGAAGGCGAGGCCCAGGACCGCCTGCGGCCAGGAGGTGACGCGCTTCATGAAGGGATAGGCCGCGACGATCAGCAGGGACGCGAGCCCCAGCCCCACCGAAAACCAGTTGAGCGAAAAGAGCACCATGGCGCCGACAAGGGACTGCGCGACCATGAAGACCTTCGCCGCGAAGGGCGTCACGCGGCCAGACGGCAGAGGCCGGTTGCGGGTGCGCTCCACCTTCGCGTCGATCTCGCGGTCCACGAGATCGTTATAGGTCGAGCCCGCCCCGCGCATGGCGACCGCGCCGATGAGGAAAAGGACGAGATGCCAGAGGTTCGGCCCATGGTTCTGCGCGACCCCGGCCAAAGCCGCCGACCACCAGCAGGGCAGGAGCAGCAACTGCCAGCCGATGGGCCGGTCGATGCGGGCGAGCTGGATGAAGGGCCGCCAATGCGCGGGAGCAAGGCCCAGCAGGCGGCTGTTGATGGAGTCGGGAAGCCGGACCGGCTCGGTCACAGGGGACCGGACGGCAGCTTCATGGCCGGAGCGGCGCCCATGGCGGGCTGCTGCTGCTGGCGCTTCGCCTGATTGGCGGCCTCGCAGGCGCGCTCGGCGATCTGGGCGGTCTTGGCGGTCCCCGCCTTCATGCCCTCGATCACATCGTCAGGTATGTTGCACCAGGACTTCTGCTTGATCATCCAGGCGCGCATTTCGCCCTCGACCGAGACCAGCGAGCGCAGCTTGGGACAGGAGGCGATGGGGTCGACCTTGCCCTTCCCGGCGGCGACGATCTTGTTCAACGCATCGATCTGGGTCTGGCGACGCTCCTGAAACCCGGCCATGTCCGTCTCGCAGATCGAGGCGGGGGCGGCGGTCTGGGGCGCCATGAGGGCGGCGGGCGGAGCCGGAGCGGCGGCGCCGACGTCAGGTGCGACCGGAGAAAGGCCCGGCGCGCCCAGCATGGACTGCGCAGAGGCGGAGGCCGTGAGGCACAGGAGGCCGGCGAAGCCGATCAACGAAGCAAAAGAACGTCCAGACAGAAACATCGAAGCCGCATCCTCGTTTGATCCCGGCGTTCGGGAGCCCCTACGGGAACGCCTTGATAGCAAGCGGCCCGCCCCCTCACAACCCGGCCCCTCTCGATGGGCCGAGAAAGCGGCGGCTTAATGGCGCAGGTTCCGTCGACGACCGGCCCGCGCTATAGAACCCTGCCATTCCCAAGGAGCCCGCCTTGTCCCGCTACGACTTCGCCGCCCAGCGTCTTTACGTCGATGCGCCGCTTGGACGGGGCGCGCGGATCGCGCTCTCGCGCGAACAGGCCAACTATCTCCTGAACGTCCTGCGGCTGGGCGCGGGGGACAGCGTCATCGTCTTCAACGGGCGGGACGGCGAATGGCGGGCCGCGCTCGCCGACACCGGACGCAAATCCGCCTCGCTTGACATCGAAGAGGCCCTGCGCGCGCAGGAGGCGGGGCCCGACCTCGACTATCTCTTCGCCCCGCTGAAACACGCCCGCCTCGATTATATGGTTCAAAAGGCGGTGGAGATGGGCGCAGCGCGGCTCCGTCCGGTGCTGACGCGCCGCACCCAGGCCCAGCGCGTGAACACCGAGCGCATGCGCGCCAATGTCATCGAGGCGGCCGAGCAATGCGGCATCCTCACCCTGCCGCAGATCGAGGAGCCGCGTCCCCTTGAAAAGGCGCTGGCGGAGTGGCCGCAGGACCGGCTGCTCATCTTCTGCGACGAGGACGCGCCAATGGCCGACGCCGTCGCGGCCTTGCGGGCGCGGGCGCAGCCGGGCGCCCCGCTCGCGGTCCTCATTGGCCCCGAAGGCGGTTTCGACCCTTCGGAACGGGCCATGCTCATGGGAATGGGGCAGACCCTCGCGATTTCGCTGGGACCGCGCATCCTGCGTGCGGACACGGCGGCGGTGGCGGCTTTGGCCGTCGTCCATGCAGCTTTCGGGGGATAACCCCGGGCGCAGGACCGATTGGGCCATGATCTCGCCATCAAGGTCGGGGCAAAAGAAAGCGCTGGCGGCGCCTTTCGCCGTCGGCCTGATCCTTTCGCGAGCGTTTTGATGCCAGGCATGCCACGGTTCTGTCGCCATAGCCTGCTCGCGCTGGCCGCCGCCTGCATGGGTGCGGGCTTGGGCTTGAGCTTCTTGGGCGTGGCGCAGGCGCAGGAGCTGCAAGCCCCCCGCGACAAGGCGAACCGGATCTGCGCCAGCTATGGGCAGGGCTTCGTCGCCGGCCCCACGCCCGGCCATTGCGTGAAGGTCGAGGAACGGCTGCGGGTCGCCCCCGCCGCCCGCCATACGCGCCTCGACGAATCAGCGGGCGGCTTCGTTTCGGCGCAGGACGCGCCCCTGCGCGACCGCCTTCGCGTCAACGGCGGCTTTGGCGGCGGGACCATTCGCTGAAGCCTTTGCGCCAGCCCCGCAATGCGCCTAGATGGACGACGATGTGAAGGGGCCGGATGATTTGAAGGCGACGCTGGAAGACGGTTTGCTCGAGACCATGACGCAGGCGGCGCGGCGCGGCGGCGCCATCGCGCTCGACTATTTCCGGCCGGGCGAGCGGACCAGCGCCCGCATCGACAGCAAGGAGGGCGGCTCCCCGGTCACAGAAGCGGACCATGCGGTCGACGCCTTCCTGACGAAGGAGCTGCGCAGCGCCCTGCCTGAGGCCGGATGGCTCTCGGAGGAGACCATCGACGACCCCGAGCGGCTCACGCGCGACCTCGTCTTCATCGTCGACCCCATCGACGGCACGCGCGCCTTCATGTCGGGCGACGCACGCTGGGCGGTTTGCGTGGCACTGGTGGCGCAGGGAAAGCCTGTGGCCGGGATCATCCATCTGCCTGCGCTGGAGCAGACCTTCATCGCCCATCTCGGGGGCGGCGCCTTTCTGAACGACCGGCCGATCGCCGCCTCGACCCGCCCGAGCCTGTCCGGGGGCCTCATCGCAGGCCCTGCCCAGATGCTGCGGGATCTTGCGGGCGCGGGCATGGACTTTCGCGCGGAGCCGCGAATCCCCTCCCTCGCCCTTCGGTTCGCAAGGGTGGCCGAGGGCAGCCTTGACGCCGGCATGGCCTCGACCAACGCCTGCGATTGGGATATAGCTGCGGCTGACATCATCCTGCAGGAGGCTGGCGGCGGATTGACCGATCCTCACGGCGCCTCGCCGCTCTACAATCGGCCAGCCACGCGCCACGGACTTCTGGGCGCCGCCCCCGGCCATTTGAAGGACGAGGTGACGGCCATTCTCCGGCGGTCGCTTGGCGGCAAGCAGGGCTGACATCCAAACGGGCGCCTGCCCCAAACCATCATTACCGGAACAGAAAATGAGCGACAGCGAAAACACGCGCGAATCCAAACAATTGCTTCACCTCGTTTTCGGCGGGGAGCTGAAGTCCCTGGACGGAACCGAGTTCAAGGACACCGCGC
This sequence comes from Beijerinckiaceae bacterium, assembly GCA_947453205.1. Lineage (GTDB taxonomy): Bacteria > Pseudomonadota > Alphaproteobacteria > Rhizobiales > Beijerinckiaceae > Terripilifer. The sequence continues at coordinate 26,226 of CANGFT010000036.1, forward strand.
AGATCGACGTCGTCGGCATTTTCCCCAACTACGCCACCGCTTATTCCGCCTGGAAGGCCAAGGCGCAGATGACCGTGGACAATGCGCAGATGCGCTATTTCATCGTCCATATGCACCGCTTCATGGACCCCAGCTGAGTCCTGCGCCACGCGTCACCGGCTCGACCGGCGGAAAACGCAATGCTTAAGCAACTCGGACGAAGCGCAACGGTGCAGAGCCTTCTGGGGCTCCTCGCCGTCGGCTATCTGCGCCTCGTCCGCGCCACCACGCGTTTCACCGAAGATCCCCCGAACTTTGGCGCAGGCGTCCTGCCGGACCAGCCGATCATCATCGCCATGTGGCATGGCCAGCACCTGATGATCCACTGCGCCTGCCCGCCGGGCATGCCCGTCAGCGCGCTCATTTCGAAATCGGGCGATGGCGAGATCAACGCAAAAATTCTGGAGCGGCTCGGCGTCAGCCCCATCAGGGGCTCGGGCGGATCGCCGAGCAAGAGCCGCAAGCGCGGCGGCATGGCGGCCCTGCGCGAGATGCTGCGCCGCCTCGAACAGGGCTCCAGCATCGCCCTGACCGCCGATGTGCCCAAGGTCTCGCGCATCGCAGGGCTGGGGATCGTGACCCTCGCCCAGCTCTCGGGGCGGCCCATCTATCCCGTGGCGGTGGTGAGCGCGCGGCGCATCGACGTGGACTCCTGGGACCATGCCTCCGTCGCCCTGCCCTTCAGCCGCGGCGCCATGGCACTGGGGGCGCCGATCAGGGTGGCGCGGGACGCGGGCCCCGAGACGCTGGAGGCCGCCCGCTGCGCCGTCGAGGATGGGCTCAACGAGGTCCACGCCCGCGCCTATGGCCTTGTGGGAAGCCGCGACCCCGGCGCGAAGCGGGACGCGCCCGCATGAGCTTCGAACCCGCCCTCGCCTTCTACCGGCTGGCGACCTCCGCCTTCGGCCCCCTCGCGCCCGCGCTGCTTGGCTGGCGCCGGCGACGGGGGAAGGAGGATGGGCGCCGCATGGCCGAGCGCATGGGCCATGCCTCGCTCGCGCGTCCTGCGGGGCCGCTGGTCTGGCTGCATGGGGCGAGCGTGGGCGAAGGCGTCGCGCTTCTGCCGCTGGTGGAGCAGCTTGTCGCGCGCGGCTTTCATGTGCTGGTGACGAGCGGCACCGTGACCTCGGCGGCCATTCTCGCCGAGCGCCTGCCCGCCGGGGCGATGCATCAATATCTGCCCCTCGACATACCTGCTTTCCTCACGCGCTTCCTCGATCACTGGCGCCCCGGCCTCGCGCTCATCGCGGAGTCGGAGATCTGGCCCAACATGTTGCGCATGGTCCATGCGCGCGGCGTTCCGCTGGCGCTGGTCAACGCCCGCCTGTCGCCGCGCTCCTTCGCGCGCTGGAGCAAGGCGCCGGGCGTCATCGGCTCGCTCCTGGGCCGAATCGATCTGTGCCTCGCCCAGACCGGCGATGATGCGCTGCGCCTGCAGCAGCTGGGCGCGCCCTTCCTCGAGGTCTGCGGCAACCTCAAATATGACGTGCCCGCCCCGCCCTTCTCGCAAGCCGCGCTCGCGCAGATGACGGCGGCTGTGGGCGCGCGTCCCGTCTGGTTCGCCGCCTCCACCCATCCGGGGGAAGAAGAGATCATCCTTGGCGTCCACGAACGCCTGCGGCGGAGCTTCCCCGATCTTCTCACCGTCATCGCGCCCCGCCACGCCAGGCGTGGGCCGCAGATCGCCCAGATCGCCGCCCGCTTCGGCCTGCCTGCCGCGCTGCGCTCGCAAGGCGATGCGGTCCTGCAGGAGACGCAGCTTTATGTCGCCGACACCATGGGCGAGATGGGGCTCTTCTACCGCCTGACGAGCATCGTCCTGATGGGCAAGTCGCTGGGCGAGGCGCGGGGCGGACAGAACCCGATCGAGCCCGCCAAACTCGGCGCCATCGTGCTGCATGGGCCGAATGTGGGCAATTTCTCGCAGGTCTACGACGACCTCGCAGGCGCCCATGGCGCGCTTGAGGTCGCGGACGCCGCGGCGCTGGAGGCGGCCCTGCGCCTCTATTTCTCCGATCCCGCCCTGGTGCGCCGCGACGGCCGCGCGACCAAGGAGGCGGTGGAGCGGTTCGGCGGCGCGACCGGCCGGATCATGCAGGCGCTGGAGCCCTGCCTCGCCGATCTGCAAGCCGCGAGGCCCTGATGCGCGCCCCCGGCTTCTGGTGGAGACAAGAGCCGACCCTCGCCGCGCGCCTCCTCTCGCCCCTTGGGGCCGTCTATGGCGCGCTCACGGCCCGGCGCATGGGCCGCGCGGGCGAAGACCCCGGTCCCCCCGTGATCTGCATCGGCAATTTCGTCGCTGGCGGCGCCGGCAAGACCCCGACCGCCATCGCGGTGGCGCAAGAGCTGCTGGCTCTGGGACGGCGGCCTGTCTTTCTCTCGCGCGGCTATGGATCCACCGCCGCCAGCCCCCGCCTCGTGGACAAGTCCCGCGACAAGGCCGCCGACGTCGGCGACGAACCGCTGCTGCTCGCCGCCCTGGCGCCCTGCGTGGTCGCAGCCGACAAGGGCGAGGGCGCGCGGGCCTGCGTCACGGCGGGCGCGGATGTGATCGTCACGGACGATGGGCTTCAGAACCCGGCGCTCGCCAAGGCGCTGCGCATCGCGGTGGTGGATGGGATGGTGGGCGTCGGCAACGGGCTTTGCGTGCCCGCCGGCCCGCTGCGCGCCCCCCTGCCCGCCCAGTGGCCGCATGTGGACGCGCTGGTCGTCATTGGCGAGGGCGGGCCCGGACAGGCGATGGCGCGCGCGGCTGAAGGCCTGGGCAAGCCTGTGCTGCAGGGCGTCCTTGCGCCCGATCCGGGGATGGCCATGGGCCTCAGGGGACGCGATGTCCTGGCCTTCGCAGGCATCGGACGGCCCGAGAAATTCTTCGACACATTGCGTGCGCTCGGCGCCGAGGTGGTCGAGACGGAGGCCTTCCCCGACCATCACGCCTTCACGCCCCGGGAGATCGCCGGGCTGCACGCCCGCGCCAAACGACGCGGCGCGGCCCTCATCACCACGCAGAAGGATGCTGCGCGTCTTGGCGCAGCCGCCGACCAGCTCCTGACGCTGCCGGTGCGCCTCGCGCTTGCCGATGAATCGGGATTGTCGGCCCTGCTCGCGGACCTCAGGGCCTAACGTTCAAAGCGTGACCTTCAAAGCGTGACCTTGATCTGCAGGCGCTCGAGCTTCGCCTGTGGGGAGGCATAGGCCTCCTGCGCGTCGACGCTCCAATAGCGCAGCTCGTCGATCGGGATCGGCTCTCTGGTGACGGCGCAGCGCACAAAGGCGCCGGGCTTCACGATGCGGAAGTCGCCATCGAGAAACTCCACCTCGGCTTCGCCGGTCGCGCCGGGACGTCGTTCAAAACGGTTCATGGCTCACCTTATCGGGACGGACCCCATGATAACGCGTCCGCCCGCCCTCAGCCAACCCGGATTTCAGGCCGCCTGCGCCCCGTAGCCCGCAGCGGCGATGGCCTCAGCGAGGGCCTGGGAGGAGGCGCCTGTCCGGGCCTCCAGACGTCCGGTCGGCAGGTCGATGGCGACCTCGGCCGCAGGATCGAGGCGCTTGACGATGCGGGTGACCGAATTGACGCAGCCCTGGCAGGTCATGCCGGTCACATTCAGCACGACAGGTTTCGCTTCGCTCATGGTCACGCCTCCTTGAGAGCCTCGCCTTCGATCTCGACCAGATAAGCCGAATTGGCCAATCCCGCCACATAGACGAAGGTGCTGGCGGGCGCATGGGCGCCGAGGCGCTGGTTGCGAATCGTCCGCACCACATCGGCCCCGCCGGGCTGAGCGCAGTAGATCACGAGCTTCACCAGATGGGACAGGTCCATGCCGGCCGCCGCCAGCAGCGCCTCGATATTGTCGAAGACGAGATGGGTCTGCGCCTCGAGGCCCTGCGCCAGCGACCCGTCCGGGCGCATGGCCACCTGCCCCGACAGGATGAGCCTTCGCGCATCCGCCCGCGCCAGAACGCCCTGCGAAAAGCGCGAGCCGGGGGTGGCGAGGGTCGGGGGATTGAGAAATGTGGGCACCGGCGCCTCCTTGTCCATTGATCCGGCCTATTGTGGGGAAGCGGCGGAGGATGTCCACAGGCAAGCTGGCGCCGTTGTTTCTCATCAGCCGCCGAAGGGGATAGTTTGCGCGCCAGCGGGCTGATCGGTAAACCCGGCGCGCAAGATGATCCGGAGACGATGATGCTCGGTTGGTTCCAGGCGCTGATGCCGCGCGAGGAAAAGTTCTTCGACTATTTCAACCGCCACTCCGCCACGCTGGTGGCGGGGGCCGAAGCGTTGCGGCGCCTGCTCGACGGCGGCCCCGCCATCGCCGCCCGCTGCGAGGAGATTTTCCAGCGCGAGCATGAGGCGGACGGGATCACGCATGAGGTGATGCTCGCGGTGCGCCGCACCTTCATCACGCCCTTCGACCGCAGCGACATTCAGGACCTCATCGGCTCCATGGACGACGCCATCGACCAGATGCAGCAGACCGCCAAGGTCATCACCCTCTACGAGGTGACGGAGTTTGATCCGCAGATGCGCGAAATGGGCGATCTCATCGTGCGTGCGGCGCATCTGACCGTCGAGATCGTCGCAGCCCTGCAGCATATGCGCCGCGACGCGGCGAAGCTCACCCAGCTCACCCAGGAAATGGTGCGCCTTGAGGAGCAGACCGACCAACTGCACGACGAGGGCCTGAAGCGCCTGTTCCAGATCCATCGCCATTCCGATCCCATGGCCTTCATCGTCGGCACGGAGATCTATAGCCACCTTGAAAAGGTCGCGGACCGTTTCGAGGATGTGGCGAACCGGGTCAACGGCATCGTCATCGAACATCTGTAGAGCGAGACCGCCTTGACCATAAGCCTGGAACTTCTCTACGCGCTCATCTTCGTCGCCCTTCTGTTCGACTTCCTGAACGGGTTGCACGATGCGGCGAACTCCATCGCGACGATTGTCTCGACGCGGGTTTTGCGGCCGCAATATGCGGTCTTCTGGGCCGCCTTCTTCAATTTCATCGCCTTCCTCGTCTTTGGCCTCAGCGTGGCGCAGACGGTGGGCAAGGGCATCGTCTCGCCTGACGCCATTGATCCACGGGTGATCTTCGGCGCGCTGACCGGGGCCATCACATGGAATGTCATCACCTGGGTCGCCGGGATTCCCTCCTCAAGCTCTCATGCGCTGATCGGCGGCCTCGTGGGCGCGGGCACCGCCAAGGGCGGGCTCGACGTCATCGTCTGGAGCGGCTTGCTGAAGACCTCGGGCGCGATCTTCTTCTCACCCGCGCTCGGCTTCGCGCTGGCGCTGATGCTGATGCTCGCGGTGTCCTGGATCTTCGTGCGGGCCATGCCCCATTCCGTCGATAATTTCTTTCGCACCATGCAGTTCGTCTCCGCCTCGCTCTATTCGCTCGGCCACGGCGGCAATGATGCGCAGAAGACCATGGGCATCATCGCGGTTCTGCTCTATTCTCAGGGCCAATTGGAGGGAGGATTCTACGTCCCGTTCTGGGTCGTGATCACCTGTCAGTCGGCCATGGGCCTTGGCACCCTGTTCGGAGGATGGCGGATCGTGCATACGATGGGTTCGAAGATCACCCGCCTCACGCCCATGCAGGGCTTCTGCGCGGAGACGGGCGGCGCGATCACGCTCTTCCTCGCCACCCATTTCGGCGTTCCCGTCTCGACCACCCATACGATCACCGGCGCCATCGTGGGCGTGGGGTCCGCCAAGCGCGTGTCAGCCGTGCGCTGGAATGTGGCCAGGGACATCGTGACCGCCTGGATCATCACCATGCCGGCCGCCGGATCCATCGCGGCGCTCGCCTATTGGCTCGTTGGCCTCGTGGGGCCTTGAGGGCATGAAGCTCCACAAGCCCAAGTTCTGGACCCCCGACGCGCTGCGCCGCCAATATGCGGCCCTGCCCTATCGCATCGCCGACGAGGTGGAGGTTCTGCTCATCTCCTCGCGCGAGAGCGGGCGCTGGGTGCTGCCCAAGGGCTGGCCAATGAAAGGCCGCAAGCCCCATGCCGCCGCCGCGCAGGAGGCGATGGAGGAGGCGGGCGTCAAGGGCAAGATCAGCAAGGAGCCGGTCGGCGTCTACCACTATGTGAAGCGCATGAAGAATGGCTCGCAGCAGGCCTGCCATGTGACGGTCTTCCCCATGCGGGTCTCGCGCCAGCTCAAGGCATGGCCCGAAATGCATCAGCGCGTCACCCGCTGGTTTCCCCTGCATGAGGCGGCCGGCCTCGTCGGCGAGCCCGAACTGCAGGACGTGATCCGCAATTTCGAGGCGTCCGCCGAGGGCAAGGCGGCGGAGGCCGAGGCGGAAGCAGAGGCGGAGATCAATTCCCCCGATTGACCTTGACCGCATTGGCGTCCATCCTTTGGGAAAATGAACTCTTGAGGAGGCCGCCATGGGCATCACCCGTTACATCACCACGATCGCCAGCTCCACCCTGCTTCTCACGAGCGTCGCGCTCGCCGAGGTCAAGACCGAAAGCTTCGACTACAAGCAGGGCGACACCACGCTGGAAGGCTTCATCGCCTATGACGACGCCCAGACCGGCAAGCGCCCGGGCGTGCTGATCTTCCCGCAATGGACCGGTCTTTCCGACCATGAGCGCGATGCGGCCCGCAATTTCGCCAAGCTCGGCTATGTCGCCATGGTGGCCGATGTCTATGGCAAGGGCGTGCGCCCCGCCCCGCCGAAGGATTCCGGCGTGGAGATGGGCAAATATATGAGCAACCGCCCCCTGCTGCGCAGCCGCGTCAAGGCGGGCTTCGAGACCTTCTCCCAGCGGGCCGACGTCAACGCCTCCAAGATCGCCATCATCGGCTATTGCTTCGGCGGCACGGCGGCGCTGGAGGCCGGGCGCGACGGTGTGCCCGCCGCCGCCATCGTGACCCTGCATGGGGTGCTCTCCAACCCGACGCCTGCGGACGCGAAGAATTTCAAGTCGCCTGTGCTGGTCCTGCACGGGGCTGACGATGCGGTCGTCTCGCCCAAGGAGGTCGAGACCTTTCAGGCGGAGATGAAGGAGGTCAAGGCTGACCTCCAGTTCATCAGCTACAGCGGCGCGCCCCATGGCTTCACCCAGGCCGGCGCTTACTTCAACGCCAAGGCCGCCGCCCGCTCCTGGGTCGCCATGCAGGACCTCTTCAAGGAGACGCTGGCGCAATAAGGCCCGGTCCCTGCGGCGAAACCCCCAGTTGACAGTGCCCGCCCCTGCCTTTAGCGGGGCGGGATGACAAACATCCCGATCCTCACCGGCGCCCGCGACCTGCTTTCAGCCTATGACGTCGTGCTTTGCGACGTCTGGGGCGTGATTCACAACGGCAAGGCGCATTACGCCGCCGCCTGCGAGGCGCTGATCCGCTTTCGATCCGGCGGCGGGCGCGTGGTGCTCGTGACCAATGCGCCCCGGCCCAATCCGCCCGTGCGCCAGCAGCTCGACGCGCTGGCCGTGCCGCACGAGGCCTTTGACGACATCGTGACCTCAGGCGATGTGACACTCGCCTTCATCGCCGCCCATGGAGACGAGCCCGTCCACCATATCGGCCCGCAGCGCGACCTGACGCTGTTCGAGATCCTCAAGAGCCAGACGGGCCACATGCCCCGGCTCGTGCCGCTCAAGGACGCTGGCTATGTCATTGCGACCGGCCTTTATGACGATGAGGACACGCCCGACGATTATGAGGAGGCGCTGGCGTTGATGCGCGCGCGCGATCTTGAGTTCATCTCCGCCAATCCCGACCTCATCGTCCATGTGGGCGAGAAGATGCTCTATTGCTCGGGGGCCATCGCGGAGAAATATGCGGGCCTTGGCGGGCGGGTGATCCAGGCGGGCAAGCCCTATGCGCCGATCTATGACCGCGCCCTCACCCTCGCGCAGGACTTGCTGGGCCGTTCGGTGGGCAAGGATCGCGTTCTGGCCATCGGCGACGCCATCCGCACCGATGTGAAGGGCGCCTGCGACTTTGGGGTGGACGCGCTCTTCGTGACCTCCGGCATCCATCGCGACGAGCTGCATCCCGGCGCCGCGCTCGATGAAGAAGCCTTCAGGCGTCTTGCGGCCAGCGTCGAGAGCAAGCCCAAAGCGGCGATGACGGCCCTGCGATGGTAGGCGCAAGATGATCCTCGTCCACGATCCGCTTACGCCGCCTCAGGGTCTTGAAGGCGCGGTGGTCGCCATCGGCAATTTTGATGGCGTGCATCGGGGCCATGCGACGGTGATCGCCCGAGCGAGGGATCTCGCGCGCAGGCTGGGCAAGCCCGCCGCCGTCCTCACCTTTGAACCCCATCCCGTCGATTTTTTCGCCGGGCCCGGCTCCGTCTTCCGCCTGACGCCCGAGGCGGAGCGCGCGCGCTGCCTGGCGAGGCTCGGCCTCGAGGGAACGGTGGTGCTGACCTTCGATTCCGGCCTCGCAAGCCTCTCGGCGGAGGATTTCGTGACGCAGATCCTGATCCGCCGCCTTGGCGTGTCAGGCGCGGTCGTGGGCTATGACTTCCACTTCGGCAAGGACAGGGGCGGCTCGCCCGCCTTTCTGGCGCAGGCCGGGGCGAGACACGGCTTCGCCGTCGAGATTGTGCCGCAGGTCGTCGCGGACGCCGATGGCGAGCCGGAAGCCGTTCATTCCAACGCAGCCCGAAAGGCGCTGGAGGAGGGCGATGTGGCCCGCGCCGCCAGCCTGCTGGGCCATGCCTGGTTTGCGGTGGGCGAGGTGATCCATGGCGAGAAGCTGGGGCGCACGCTGGGATTCCCGACCGCCAATGTGCGGCTCGATCCATCCTGCCGCCTTCGCCATGGCATCTATGCGGTGCGCATCGCCATCGACGGCGTCACCCATGGGGGGGTCGCCTCTTTCGGCCGCCGCCCCACGGTGACCGACGCGGGCGCGCCCCTGCTTGAGACCTATGTCTTTGATTTTGAGGGCGACCTCTACGGCAAGACCGTGGAGGTGACCTTCGTGGGGTGGATCAGGGGCGAGGAGAAGTTCGAGGGCCTCGACGCCCTCGTCGCGGAAATGAACCGCGACAAGGAGAAAGCCCGCGCCATGCTGGCCGCTGGCTGATCCCCTCGACCGGCCTTATTGCACCAGGAAGTCGAACAGCGAGCCCGGCTGGAACGAGGACAGGTAGTTCTGGACCTTCACGTCGCCGTTGTTCGCGGTCGCATTGGCCTTCAGGACATCCATCACAGAGGCCTTGCTGTAAGTGCTGCTCAGAGCGTCCGCGCTGACGGGCTGGGTCGTCGTCTCCGAGGTTCCGTCTGTGTAAAGGATGGTCGTCGTCTGCAAGCTGCCGACGACCGTGGACGTCTCGCTCAGGACCACCTTTTCAGACGAGCTTTGACCGCCGCCGCCGCCGGGAGGACCGCCGGCGCCCTTTGGCGGGGGACCGCCGGCGCCCTTGGGCGGGGGACCGCCAGCGCCATCCTTCGGGGGAGGCCCACCCGCGCCATCAGCCGGGGGCGGACCATCGGGGCCCTCGCCCCGTGGGGGCCGGCCTGAGCCGTCGCCGGTTTGCTGCAGATAGGCGTCAGCCTCTTCGCGGCTCACCTTGCCGTCGCTGTCGGCGTCCGCGTCCCCGAAATTCTGGGAGATCTTGGTGAACATCGCGAGGCGCTGACTGTCAGCAGCGCCCATCTGCGCGATCTGGGCGTCGATCTGCTCTTTCGTCAGACTGGGCGCAGCGCCGCCCTCACGCGGAGGCTTCCTCGCCTCGACGCCGCCCTTCTGCTTAGCCGGATCCATCTGTTCGAAAGTCTTGAACACCGCTGCGGCGTCTTCCGACGAGAGCTTGCCAGCCGCGATGTCGGCGGAGACCCGCTCGCGCAGCGCGGCGGTGATCGCGGCCTTGTTGGCGGGTCCGCGCTGGACCATGCCGATTTCTTGAATGGCGCCCTTGACGTCCGCGGCGGCCATGATGGCCTTTTCAGCCGTCAGACCGTTGGCCCTGAGGTTCGAGACCAGGGGGTTCGCCTGATAGACCATCGAGGGGCTGATGGAAGAGATCATCATGGGACATACGCCTGTCGAGGGGCGCCGCCCTGCGGATAAGAGAGGCGCTTGTCGCTGGACGTTGCGTTTCGAATGCTTAAAGTTTAGTTAAATTCGATGATTAACAAGTCTTTTCAATCAATAGAAAGACCGGTTTTCCGGGATAAACGGCGTTGAAGACAGAAATAAAAATGCTTTGACTTGGTTAATGCTTTGCTTCGAAGGCGCAATCCCGGACGGGCGACGAGCGCTGGCGGACCGCAAGCCTTCGGGGGGTGAAAGCTTCTTGCGCGCCCTAGAATTTCAGACTGGACCGAATGCCGAAGACGGTGGCGTTGCGCAGGGTTCGGGTGACGTCATTGGGGTCCACGCCGCCGTTCGGGCGGATCACATACTGGACATTCGGCTGCAGGGTCCAGCCGGGGACGATCTGCGCCGCATAGGTCGCCTCGATCAGCGCCTCGGATGAACGGACCATCGCGGGACCATTGTAATGGGCGTAGTCCCGATCAAGCCCACGCGGGCCGCCGCCGATCCGCGCATAGGCGAAAGCCACGCCGAAGGAGTCGTCGGGGCGGCTTGCGATCATGCCGCTGACGTTGATCCCGGCGTCCGCATAGAAGTCGACGAGATTGCGGTCGCCCGGCGCGCCCGCGATGCGCGCGAAGACGCCGACGCCCTTGGCCGGATCGTCCGCGAGGCGATGGATCTGCTGCTCGACCACGCCATAGACGCCGCGATTTCCGCGCAGGCTGCGCGGATCGCCGGAGCCAGAGGGGTTGGCGAGCGACAGGCCCGCCCTATCGTAGCGTTGATCCTCGAAGCGTCCGAAATGGGTCCAGACGCCGAGCTTGGCGACGCCGGAGAGGCCATTGGGACTCTTCTCGTCGCCATATTTGACCTGCGCCTCGGCCATGGCGAGGGCCGGATCGCTGACGCGGAAGCTGAGGCCGTGCCGATTGGCGACCTGCGGGTCGGCGGCGCGCGGATTGGCGGGGTCGCCGTTGAAGAGGCCGACCAGCATGGTGATCTTGTCGGTGGGGTAGAGGCCAAGCCTGACGCCGGGCGTCGCCAGCGGATAGGCGGGACCGCCGCCCGGCAGGTCGGCTGCTGTGATGGTGGGCCAGCCGAAAGTCCCGTTGATGAAGAGGCCAGCGTAGCTGCTGGTCAGAAATTCGGTGTCTGCGCCGAGTTGGCCGGCGCGCAGGGCGACCTTGCCATCCGAGACTTTCTGCTCGAGCCAGGCCTCGTAGAGCCTTGTCGCCGGCAGGGCTTCGACATTGCTCACGGGCATGAGATTGCCCAGGAAAGACCGGGTGAGGCCGGAGCCATGGATCTGGTAGGCGTTGGCGTGGGCGGCGGCGCCGCTCCAGCCCGCAGTCTTTTCAAGATCGGCATCGACCACGAGCTCGAGGCGGCCGCTGTAGGCTGAACCTCTGCGCAAGCCGCCGCGGGCATTGTTCAGGAGATCCCCGACATAGTTCACCTGAAACTTGACGCCCCGCTCCCAGAGCGCGCTGCGCAACCCGCCGGGATCGGCGAGCATGGGAAGCCCCACGCCCAGCGCGCCCTCGGGCAGCCACTCCGGACGCTCGTCCGCCGCAAGAGCCGGTGCCCCCGCAAGCCACAGGCTGGCCAGAAGGGCGTTTGTGAGGGCGAGGCGAGACATATCAGCAGGCGCCTTTCTTGCCGGTTGCGGCCAAGGTGGATTCATTCTGCGATTTTAAACAGCTTCAACCATGCCGCAACGCGCGCCTGCTTGTCCATATGACCGGCGAAACGTCGCAAGAATTCCACACGGAGCCGCTCACGGGCAGGGATACGACACCATCTCGGTAAGGTTCGATTAACCATGATGGGCCAGATTGGGACGCCGGGCTTTGGCCCAGCTTCCGGCGAAATGTCGCCACAGGTTGCGCCTAGGGCATATCGCCTCGTCGCCTTGCTGTTGAGGGTATGAACACCGTGCGGTCAAAGGGCGCAGCCAGCTTTCGCGCAGGATGGACGCGCGCCGCCTTGGCCGCCTGCCTCTTCGCCTGCCTTTTCTCCGGCCTCTTCTCGGGCCTCTTGGGCGCCCCCGCCCAAGCTGGCGACAAGGCCGAGGCGCCCGTGCCCTCCGCGACGCTCGCGCTGATGGCGCAGAAGAACATGGCGCCGGGCGCCCCCATCCTCATCCGCAGCTTCAAGAAGGAATCGGTGCTCGAAGTCTGGAAACAGACGCGCGAGGGGCCCTACGCCCTCCTCAAGAGCTTTCCCATCTGTCGCTGGTCCGGCCAACTGGGGCCGAAACGTCGTCAGGGCGACCGGCAGACGCCGGAAGGTTTCTATTCAGTCACGCCCCGGCAGATGAATCCGAACTCGGCCTATCATCTGTCCTTCGACACGGGCTTTCCCAACGCCTATGACCGCGCCCATGGCGCGACAGGCTCGGCGCTCATGGTGCATGGGATCTGCTCCTCCGCAGGCTGCTACGCCATGACCAACCAGCAGATCAGCGAGATCTATGCTCTGGCCCGCGACGCCCTGCGCGCAGGTCAGGGCGCCTTCCAGATGCAGGCCTATCCCTTCCGCATGAGCGCGGAGAACATGGCGAAATATCGGGGCGATCCGAACATCGATTTCTGGCGCCAGTTGAAGGAAGGCTTCGACCTTTTTGAGGCCACAGGCGAGGAGCCGCGCGTCAAGGTGGTCGACGCGCGCTACGCCTTCAACCTGCGCACGCCCGAACTGGAGCAGGCCGCGCGGGCCCATCATGCGCAGGAGGCGGCGCACACCGCAGCGCTTGCGCGCGAGGGCGGCGCGACGATCCGCACCACCTATGCCGATGGCGGACAACACGCGATCTTCATGGCCATGATGAAGGCGGGCGCGAACCTTGGCGAGGTCAGCCGCCCCGAGGCGCTGGCCTATGCGGGACGCGATGTGATCGTGACCCCGGCGCGCGCGGCGCCGACCGCCCGGCCCGCCGTCATGGCCATGGCGCCTGCGCCGACCCAGCCCGATCCCGCCCCGGCGCCAGCGCCCCTCAAGGCGCACAGCCTGATGAGCGGCGCCGCGCCCATTCTCGACCCCGCCATGAGCCTGCGCCCCTGGACCATGCCGGGCGTGTGAGGCCTATTGCGCCGGATATTCGCGGCCCGTTCGGCCGTTGGCGTTCAGATGCGGCAGACGGCGCAGCATGAAGGCCACCTGCGTGCGGTTCGACGCGTTGAGCTTCTTCATGACATTGCGCAGATGCACCTTCACCGTGCTTTCGGAAATGCCAAGCTCATAGGCGATGATCTTGTTCTGCAAGCCCTGACGCAGGCGATGCAGCACTTCGATCTCGCGGGGCGTGAAGGAGGTCTCCTGATGGCTTGCGAGCTCCAGCGTTTCAGCGCGCAGGGTGAGAGGCTGCGCAGCAGGCGCGGCTTCAGCGTCCATGGGGCGCCACAGGCTTGAAGGCGCGAAACGTCCGCCCGCCAGCGCATAATGCAGGGCGGCCATCGTCGCTTCGATCGAACTGTCTGCGGTGATGAGGCCGCTCACCTTGCGCGCGATCAGTCGTGTCGCGATGCGCGCATCGCCATTCTGCAGCACCGCGACGATGGGCGTGTCGGGCCGCTGCGATAAGACGGCCTCGAAAGGCTTCAGCAGCACGTCGAGATCCGGCGCCTCATCGACCGGGATCGGCACAAGGATAAGATCCGCCGGACCGTCAAAAGCGCCGCCATCGGGCGCAGGCGTGAAGATGAAATCCGGCGCCCGCTTCTCGATGGCCTTGCGCAAGGCTTCGATGGCGAGGGAGGGCTGGCGATAAATCACGACGCGGCGTGTGGAACAGGTCTCAATGGCGGTCACGGCGGGCTCCTGTGCTGTGCTGTCAGGGAAGGCTTTTTGAATTTGGCGATTGGGTCATCAGCGAGGTGATGGTCTCGGCCGGGAAATAGCTGCCGCCTGCGATGACGAGACGGATCGCGGCGATGAGAAGCTCGATGCGGGCGTCGGCAGGCACGAGGCCCATGGCCCCGCATTCCACCGCCTCCATCGTCTCACCGCGCTGATCGCGGCTGCTGATGAAGAGAACCGGAGACGCGGCGGATCGTCTCGCATCAAGGCGCAACAGACGCGCCGCCTCGCTTACGGCCAGGCCATGCAGATTGAAGACGATGATCGCGACGGGCGCCGTGATCGCCTCTGGAGCATAATCGGCTGTCGGCGAACTCAATACGATCATGTCAGCGCTGAGATCCTGGATCGCTTCCCTCAGGCAATCGCGCGTCAGACGCAGATCGTCGAGAAGCAGGATGACGCTCGATGCTCCAGCCTCGCCATTCCTGATGATGGGCTTTGCGCTGTGGGCGCCCCCGGTTGCAGAGGTCGCTTGCGCAAGCCTCTGCGCGGCGCCATCGACGAGGTGCGGTTCGTCCAGGCCATCGCAGGCTTGCGTCTGTTTGAGCGCCAAAACAATCTCCTGCAAAAAATCCTCCTGCCTGTGCATCAGATCCACGCTTGCATCTAGGCTTCGGACACCACGCCACAACCCCCAAAACTGATCTTCAGACGGACTCAATCGAGCGCATTTATAGGTACGCCATGGGCGAAACCGGGCGCTTGCGGCGCCATCGGATCAAGCCCCTTCCACTCTGCAGGCGCATCATTTGTTTGCGGCGTAGGCGCCTTTGAATTCGCGGCGGGCGCTGAAATCGAAACCGGGGCCGCATCGCGCCCCGGCGTCGGAGACGCCGCCTGCGATTTCGTCGGCGCCTTGATGACCGCGACCTTCACCTTTGGCTTTTGCGCTTCGCCTCTTCCGGGCGCCTGTTCGGTCTTCAGCGGGCGAGCGGGCGAGCGCATCACCCCCGGACGCGGCGCGCTTTCGACCGAAAGCGAACCATTGGCGCCGATCAACATGTTGCGCTGCTCGCCATAATCGCTGCGCACGGCCACGCGATAGCCCTGCCCTGCGCGCACTGGCGTCGTGGCGAGACGCCAGCCGGGCGCAAGCTGGATCGCGCCGCGCGCCGTGTTGATTTGCTGGGGGGCGCTGAAGCCTTGAAAGAACTGCGCCTGCGCGTGATCGGCCCACGGCAAGGCCGCAGCCATGGTCGTCAGGACATAGGGGATGGCGAGACGAAAACGGCCTTCAGACACGCGGCGACACCTTGTGAGCGCTGCTGCGGGAACGGACCAGGGGCTCTTTGGTTCCGCAAGGCGCGCATCAATGGGCGTCAGCGATCAGCGATCAGATGTCCGCTCACCAACTGATTTGCGCGCCATTGGGATGGATGATCTGGCCGGTGATGTAGGATGACCTGTCGCTGATGAGGAAATCCACGACGGCGGCGACCTCCTCGGGGCGGCCAAGGCGCCCCATGGGCACGCGCTCGGCTCTGGCGGCGCGCAGGGGCGCCCATTCTTCTTCGGTGCGGCCCGCGAGCAGCATGGGCGTTTCGATCGGACCGGGGCCAACCGAATTGCAGCGGATTCCATAAGGCGCGAATTCCAGCGCGAGCGACTTCGTGAGCGAATAGATCGCCGTCTTCGCCGCAGCATAGGCTGCGCCATCAGCCTTGCCGCAGACCGAATAATCCGAACCCGTGCTCACGATCACGCCGTCCCTGCGCTCGCACATCTGGGGCAGCACAGCCTTCGCGCAGAGAAAGACGCCCTTCACATGGGTCTTGATCATGATGTCCCAGTCGGCCTCGGACATCTTGTGGACGGGTTGCTTGATGCTGACGCCGGCGTTGCAGAAGATCGCGTGGATGGGCCCGGCGTCCCGCGCGGCCTGCGCCATCATGGCGGCGACCTCGTCGGATTTCGTCACATCTGCGGCATAGGCGAAGGCGCTCGCGCCTTCTGCGTTGAGCGCCCGCGCGGCCTCATTGGCGCGCGCGCCGTCGCGGTCGACGATGACGACCCGCATGGTCCGCGCCAGGCGCCTCGCTGTGGCAAGGCCGATGCCGCTGGCGCCGCCGGTGATGAGCACGGTCTTCACGCGCGTCTCCATAAGTTCAAAACAAACCGGCGCCGCCGCTGACGCGCAGATCCTGCCCGGTGACATAGGAGCTGTCGTCGCTCAAAAGAAAAAGCACGGCCTGCGCCATATCCTCCGGCTGACCGATGCGGCCGAGCGGAACCTTCGCCGCTTTGGCGTAGACCTCTTCATCGCTGGCGTGGCCGCGTGGCATGGGCGTGTCGGTGACGCCGGGCGACACGACATTGACGCGCACGCCCTCGCGGGCCGTCTCAAGCGCAAGCGAACGCGCAAGGCCGAGCACGCCGCCCTTGCTGGCCGCATAATGGCCGCCCTTGATGGAGCCGGACCGCGCGATGGTGGAGGAGAACAGCACGATGCTGCCCCTGCCCTGCCGCCGCATGGGAGACAACACCGCCTGACAGGCGAGGAAGGCGCCTTTCAGATTGATGTCGAGGTGACGGTCGAAAGTCTCTTCGTCAAGTTCGAGAAAGGGGGTGCGCGTGATGATCCCTGCGCAAGCCACAAGGCCTTCAATGGCGTGGCCGCGCGCCTCCGCGCCCGCAACGCTCGCCTTGAGCGCGGCCCTGTCACGCACGTCGAGCGCGTCGAAATGCAGGGCGGGATTGTCGATCTCGGCGAGCCGTCCAGGCGCGAGGTCGCAGGCGACCACGCGATAGCCTTCGCCAAGCAGCATCTGCGTGGTGTGAAAGCCGATGCCGCTGGCGGCGCCGGTCACCAGGACGGCGCCTTTCACCCCAGCGCTGAAGCTCACTTCACCACCATGATGTCGCGCACCTTCTCGACGACGGCGGGCGGCGTTTCATAAAGCTTGGCGATGAGGCTCTGCACCTCTTCGCCCGTGAGCTGGCTGATTTCGAGATTCATCTTGTCGGCTTCGGCGAGCAGTTCTGGATCCTTGGCCGCCGCCGCGAAAGCGTCGCGCAGGATCTTCACACGGTCAGTTGGCACACCGGGGGGCGCCACATAGGGACGGCCCATGGGAAGCCAGCTCAAGGCGAAGCTAAGCTGTTCACGCCGCGCGGGATCCTTCACGAAATCGCCGACCAGGGGCACATCCGGGAATTTCGGATGTTTCTCCAGCGCCACCTGCACGATGACCTTCTGCTTGCCCTGCGCGACCTCATTGGCCTGCGTGGACATGAGGCTCGACACGAACCAGCCGCCGCGCCCCATGATCTCGCCCGCCTCGGTCGCCATCAGAAGCTGCGGATTGTCCTTGTAGCCGTCGATGATCCTGAATTTGGTGTCGAGCAGGGCGTTCATCACGCGGGGATAGACGCCGTCGGAGGTCGCGACGCCGCTGGAGCCCACGAGCATTTCGCGCTCGGTGAGATCCTTGAAGGTCTTGATCGGCGCCGTATGCCAGGCGACCACCACGGGCACTTCCTTCGAGGCGCTGAACAGCCAGTTCATCTGGCGCGCGTCATATTTCGCGTTGGAGGCGGGCCCGGTGACCCCCATGAGCGGCTCGACGCCGATATGGGTCTGCACGGCGCCGATGGTCAGGCCATCGCGGGGCGACGAATTGGCGAGCGTGTTCATCGCCACGAGAGAGCCGGCCGCCGGCACGTTCTGCACGACGATGCTGGGGGCGCCGGGAATGTGCTTGGCGAGGTGGCGCTGGAAGAGCCGGGCATAATTGTCATAGCCCCCGCCCGTGCCGCTGCCGACGAGCATGTTGACCTGTTTGCCCGCGTAAAAATCAGCCGCCGTCGCGCTTGTGGACAAAGCCGCCAGCGTAGCGCCCATGATCGCGGAGAGGCCGACGGTCCTGCGGCCCAAGCGTTTTCCATAACCCTTCATGATGTCACCTTTGCCGGACATTTTCTGGCGGGAGTATGCGACAGGCGCCTTGGCTGCGCAACAGGGCAGGCGTCATCTGTCGATAGCTTCTATAGATGTCCGGTTTAGGTAGCTCTTCAAATGTCCGCTTTCGGGCTGCCTGCTTCTGCATTTGCCCCGCTGTGGGCGGGGTGGGCAGGTTTGGGCCCTCTTGCCCAAAGCTGTCCACGCCGTCCACAGCCTC
>CANGFT010000037.1 GCA_947453205.1 Beijerinckiaceae bacterium
CCCGGCGACTGTTCGGGTTCGATGGAAGGGCGGATGGGGACCCTCGCTCCCCACCGGGCTCCAACGCCCAAGGGTCTCTCGGCCTCCCATCCGCCACCGCGCCGGCGACTATACCAGATGCGCGCGTGGTCAAGTTACAAGGGTCGGCTGCGGAGCAGACGGGGTGGGGGTCTGCGCATGCTGATCGGGAGCACGTTTGCAAAGGATGCTCGTGACGACAGGCCTCACGACCCCCACCCCGAACCCCTCCCCACAGGGGGGAGGGGAGCGGCCAGCATTCCGCGTGAACCCCTACTGCCTACTGCCTACTGCCTACTGCCTACTGCCTACTGCCTACCACCGCCTACCCCAGCGCCTTCACCACGCCCATGATCTCGGCGGTCACATCATCGGGCGCCTCAAGGGGCGTCAGGTGGCGGGCCTTGGCGAGGATGCGCAGGGTGGAGCCCGCGATGCCCGCATGCATGACCTGCGCCATGGCGGGGGGCGTCGCGTAATCTTCCTCACCGACGAAGATGCGGGTGGGAACCTTGATCTCGCCAAGGCGCGCGCGCAGGTCGAAGCCGCCGAGCATGCGGCAGGTCGCGGCATAGGCGGGGATGTCGTTCTTCAGGAAGACGTCGACGCAGCCCTGCGCGATGTCCGGATTTTTGGCGCGGAACTCGTCGCCGAACCAGCGGGTGAGCTGGAAGTCGATGAGCGAGGACAGGCCCTTTTCGAGCGCCGCCGAGGCCCGCTGCTCCCAGGCCTTGGGGGCGTCGTCGCCATAGCAGCTCGTGGTGTCGATGAGGGCGAGGCCCGCCGTGCGGGCGGGATGGTTGACGGCGAAGGCGAGCGCCACCGAGCCGCCCATGGAGGAGCCCGCGATCACGGCCTTGTCCCAGCCGAGGTGGTCCAAAAGCTCCGCCAGATCGCCCGCGAAGAG
Organism: Beijerinckiaceae bacterium; assembly: GCA_947453205.1. Classification (GTDB taxonomy): domain Bacteria; phylum Pseudomonadota; class Alphaproteobacteria; order Rhizobiales; family Beijerinckiaceae; genus Terripilifer. The sequence continues at coordinate 926 of CANGFT010000037.1, forward strand.
CTCGACCGCATAGGGGCCGGCGGGCTTGTCGGAGGCGCCATGGCCGCGGCAGTCGATGGCCACCGCGCAGACGCCCTGGGACACGAGGCGCTGGGCCACGAGGCGCCAGTAGTCGCCGTTCATGGCGAGCGAGTGGATCATGGCGACGCGGGCCTTGGCGGCGGGATCGCCATGCAGCCGGTAGGCGATGCGGGTTCCGTCGCGGGTGGTGAAGGAGGAGGTCTCGGCGGTCATGGCGTTCCCGGGCTTGTTGTGGTGAGGGAAGGCATAATAGGCCCGCCGCCGCTTGTCACCAGCGCCGCAGCAAGACCCATGTTGCATGGCGTCCGCACTTCCCCTAGGCAGAACGAGACAAGTCCGCGCCAACGGTCGATGGCGCGAGGAAACAGACAGCAGAGACGCAGACATGAGACCCATCGAAGAGGTATTGCTCAAGGCCATCGGCAAGCCCGTCCGCCGCAAGGAGGACGAGCGTCTGATCACGGGCAAGGGCCGTTTCACCGATGATTTCGCCTTCGAGGGCCAGACCTTCGCGGCCATGGTCCGCTCTCCCCATCCCCACGCGCGCATCCTCGCCGTCCACAAGGAGGCCGTGCTCGCCATGCCCGGCGTTCTCGGCGTCTTCACCGGGCAGGATGCGCTCGACGACGGGCTGAAGCCCATCCCCCACGATCCCCTTCCCAAGACCAAATTCGACATGAAGCTGACCGCGCCCGGCGGCGGACGCGACGTCTTCATCGGCCCGCATATGCTGCTGCCAGCCGACCGCGCCCGCCATGTGGGCGAGGCGGTCGCCATGGTCGTGGCGCAGACGCAGCATCAGGCGCAGGACGCCGCCGAAGCTCTGCAGGTCGACTACGAGCCCCTGCCCTTCGTCACCGACACGCGCGAAGCGGCAAGCGCGGGCGCACCCTCGGTCTGGGATGAGCTGCCCGACAATATCTGCGTCGAGACCTTCTTCGGCGACGAGGACGCCACGGCGAAAGCCTTCGCGCAGGCGAGGCACGTCGTCGAATACGAATTCCACATCGGCCGCGTCACCGGCGTGCCGCTGGAGCCGCGCGCGGCCGTCGCTAATTTCGACAAGGAGACCGGCCGCTTCACGCTCTATGCAGGCAGCGGCGGCGCCGTGCGTCAGAAGGCCGAGCTTTCCCATGTTCTGGGCGTGAAGCCCGCGGACATGCGCGTGCTCTCCTATGATGTCGGCGGCAATTTCGGCACGCGCAACCGCGTCTTCGTCGAGTTTGGCCTTGTGCTCTGGGCCAGCCGCAAGCTCGGCCGCCCCGTGCGCTACACCGCCACCCGTTCCGAGGCCTTCCTCAGCGATTATCAGGGCCGCGACCTCGTCTCGAAAGTGGCGCTCGCCATGGACGAGACCGGGCGCTTTCTGGGGTTCCGCGCCGACAATCTCAGCAATGTCGGCGCGCGCGCGGTCTCCTTCTCGCCGCTCGGCAAGGGCTCGGGGCTCATCACCGGCTCTTACGACATTCCCGCAGCGACCCTGCGGGCGCGGGCGGTGTTCTCCAACACCATGCCGACGCAGGCCTATCGCAGCTCCGGCCGCCCCGAGGTGAACTTCGCCATCGAGCGCCTGATCGAAATCGCGGCCCGGCGTCTTGGCTTCGACAAGATCGAACTGCGCCGCAAGAACCTCGTGGCTCCCACGGCCATGCCCTACAAGAACGGCGTCGGCGCGGTCTATGACAGCGGAACCTACGAAGCCAACATGGACCGCTCCATGATCCTCGCGGACTGGGCGGACATCGACGCCCGGCGCGCGGACGCGAAGAAGCGCGGCAAGCTGCTGGGCGTCGGCCTCGCCAACTATGTCGAGTCCTCCATCGGCTCCCCCAAGGAGCGCGCGGAGATCATCGTGAAGCCGGAAGGCGTCATGGAGGTCGTCATCGGCACCCAGCCGAGCGGCCAGGGCCATGAAACGAGCTTCGCCCAGGTCGCCGCCGACATGATGGGCGTGCCGGTCGAGCAGGTGAAGATCATCATCGGCGACACCGACATCGTGTCGGTCGGCGGCGGCTCGCATTCCGGCCGCTCCATGCGCCATGCGGGCACGGTCATCGCGATGGCCTCCGAAGACCTCATCGACAAGGGCGTCGCCATCGCCGCCGCGCATTTCAAGGTGGCGCCCGACAAGATCGCCTTCGACAATGGCCAGTTCAAGGTGAAGGACAGCAACTTCGCCATCGGCGTCTTCGAACTCGCCCGGGCGGCGGCGCAGATGGATCTGCCCGACGACCTCAAGGGCGGGCTCGCGGTCGCCCGCGACAATGAAATGCACGATCCGGTCTTCCCCAACGGGACCGCGATCTGCGAGGTCGAGATTGATCCGCAGACCTGCGAGATGCTGGTCACGCGCTACGCCACGATCGACGACGTCGGCCGCTGCATCAATCCGATGATCGTCCATGGCCAGACCCATGGCGGCATCGTGCAGGGGCTCGGGCAGGCGATCTTCGAGCAATGCTATCTCGAGCCCGGCACCGGCCAGCCGCTCTGCGGCTCCTTCATGGACTATGGCATGCCCCGCGCCAGCGACATGCCCTCCTTCGACGCGGAGATCGCCGAGATCCTGTCGCCCACCAATCCGCTGGGCATCAAGGCGGGCGGCGAAGGCGGCACGACGCCCGCGCTCGCCACCCTCGTCAACGCCGTCGTCGATGCGCTCGCGCCCTATGGGGTCGAACATATCGACATGCCCGTCACGCCGCTCGCCATCTGGCGCGCCATTCATTCCAGGACAGGAGCCTGACCATGACGCAGACCGTCAAACTCATCGCCTTCCCCGGCGCGCCCAACCTGCCGATCTTCGTGGCGCAGGAGAAGGGCTGGTTCGCCAAGCATGACGTCGAGCTCGCCATCACCATGACGCCCTCCTCCGCCTATCAAGCGGAGGCGCTGGCCAAGGGCGAATTCGACATCGCGGGCACGGCCTTCGACAATGTCGTGGCCTATACCGAGGGCCAGGGCGCGGTGGCCCTGCCCGAGACGCCCGACTTCTTCGCCTTCATCGGCGCGACCCAGATCGAGCTCGCCATCATCGCCCAGCCCGACAACGAGGCCGTCGCCGATCTTGCGGGCAAGTCGCTGGCGCTCGATGCGCCGGGCACGGGCTTCGCCTTCGTCTTCTACCACATGCTCGAAAAGGGCGGCGTGGCGCCCGGCTCCTATGAGCGCGTGGCCGTGGGCGCGACGCCCCAGCGCTGGGAATCGGTGAAGGCCGGCCAGCACGCGGCGACCATGACCATCGAGCCCTTCACCTCCATCGCGGCGGCGCAGGGCTTCAAGGTGCTGGCCAAGAGCACGGACACGATCAGCGATTATCAGGGCGGCGTCTTCGCGGCCCGCCGCTCCTGGGCGGCGCAGCATCCCGCAGCGGTCAAGGGCTTCATCAAGGCCTATCTTGACGGCCTCGCCTGGACGCTCGACCCCGCCAATCGCGAAGAGGCTTCGCAGATCCTCCTGCGCAACATGCCGGACATCAAGCCCGGCGTCGTGGGCTCCGTGATGAACAGCCTGCTCTCGCCCCGCTCAGGGCTCACGCCCAAGGCGGAAGTCACCATCGAGGGCATCCGCACCGTGCTTGATCTGCGCACCCGCTACGGCAAGCCCGGCGCCTCGCTGACCGACCCGCACAAATATATCGATCTGAGCTATTACAACGAAGCCCTTGGGGGCTGAGGGCGAAAGGGCGAAGAGTCGCAAACTCGTCGCCCTCTTCGTCAGCGTCCGCCACCTTCGCGCCCGCGCATGTCGGGATGGCCGGAGTCGCGGCGGCGTTCCATATCGCGGTGGTCGCGGTCGCGATAGTCGCGCGGGCCCTCGCGATGTCCACGGCGGTCATAGTCGTGATGACGCCGCTCGTACCAACCGCCGCCGCCGCCCCAGCCAAGCCCGCGCCGCCATGCGTAGCCGCACCAGTACCACCCCGGCCCATGCCAGCCGTCCGGGTAAAAACAGTATTCGCGGCCGTCCCAGAAGAACTGGGTTTGCTGGATAAGCGACGGGGCGGCGCCCGGCGCCCCACTCGCAGGCGAAGCGCCCGCGCCTGCTGCGCTGACCCCCGTCAACAGGAGCGTCGCTGACATGACTTTCAACAGATGTTGCATGGGAGACCTCCGGCGCCGTTCAGCCCCGGAGGTCAATTCAGGTGCGGCCGATTGGTTTCCCTTTGGGAAGCCGGCCCGGCGAGGTCATGGCACGAGAAGGGAAGCCTCGGTCGCGGCATCCGTATGCGGCTTGACCACAATCTCCACATCCTGGCCAAGAGCCAAAAGAAACCGCATCAATCGCTCAACGGAAAACTGGCGGAAATCACCCCGCAGCATTTTCGAGACATCGGGCAGCCTGATCCCGAAAAGAGCGGCGGCGGGCGCCTGCTTGAGGCCGCGCTGCTTCATCAGGCGGTCGATCTTCACGACCAATTTGGCCTTGACCAGATGCTCTTGCGCATTGGGCAGTCCAATGTCGGCGAAGACATTGCCGGAACCAGCTTCGAAAACCATCTTGGTCATAGCCACGATCTCCAATGAAATCACAATAAAAAATCAAGGGGGGCGAAAAGCCCCCCCATCGCAACCTCTGCCCTCAGAACGGGGGCTTGTCGCACTCTACCGTCGTGCGCAGCATCAGGCGCCGCTCGGTCGAGGGAAAGTCAGTTCGGGCGTGGGAAGAGCAGCGGTTATCCCACAGAAGCACGTCGCCGACCTGCCATTTATGGGCATAGACGAACTCGGGCTTCTCCATATGGTCGAAAATGGCCTCAAGGATGGGGGCCGCCTCCTCGTCGGGCATGCCCTCAATGCCGACCGTCATCAGGCGGTTCACATAGAGCGCCTTGCGGCCGCTCTGGTCGTGGGTGCGCACGAAGGGATGGGAGGACTCGCCAAAGGCCTCGGTGCCCTTGCCGTCGCCCTTCTGCACGGAGCCATAGTTGTAGAAATGCTTGGCGCGCTTGCCATCGACCTTGGCGCGCAGGGCCGGGTCGAGCGTGTCCCAGGCCGCATAGCCGCTGGCGAACAGCGTATCGCCGCCATGGGAGGGAATCTCGACCGAGTAGAGCATGGTCGCAGCGTCCGGATTGGCGGAATGGATCATGTCGTGATGGAACATCATCTCACCATCGGGAAGCGCGCCGATGGGCTCGCCATTCTCGCGGATGTTCGAGATGAGCATGATGTTGGGCAGAATCTTGTCGAAGCCCGGCGGAAAATATTTGGGCGGGCGGCGCATGTGGCCGATGGGCCCGAAATAGCTGGTCACGCGCAGCAGATCTTCCTGCGACAGCTTCTGTCCGCGGAAGACGATGACCGAATGGTCGAGAAAGGCCTGATTGATGGCCGCGATGTCCGCATCGCTGAGCGGCTGCGACATATCAAGGCCCCGCATCTCCGCGCCGATATGAGCGGTCAGCGGAATGACTTCGAGAGTGCTGGTGGCGGCCGTCATGACATTTCCTCCGTATCTTCGTCAGATTTTAGCGCAAGCGCGGGCCTGCGCAACCGGGCTCAGAACAGGCCCCCCTCGCGAAGGGCCCGCCAGATCAGGTCAACCGCCAGAATGGTCACGAAAATTTTGAGGAGCAGGCGGAAACGCTGCTCGCTGGTGCGCGCCAAAGCCTCTTCGCCGAGCCAGTTGCCCACCGCGCCGGTGGCGATCATGGCGATCATCAGGGGCAGATAGGCGCTGATGGCGAAGCCCAGAAAGCCGAAGGCGACCAGCTTGAAGACATGGACGAAGATCATCAGGGCGCCCTGCGTCGCCGCATGGTTGCGCCGGTCGGGCGAGGCGCTGGCGACGAAGGGAGTGATGAGCGTTCCGGTGGCGCTCACGAACATGCCAAGGAAAGTCGCGGCGAAGCCAAGAGCCGCAAAGCGTCCCCGCTCCGCGCCCATCTTGCTGAGCTTGGGCAGCCAGGTCACGATGAGGATGAACGTTCCGATCATCCCCAGGAGAACATGGGTCGGCAAGGCGACGAAGGTCTTGGCGCCCACCGCAGCGCCAAAGACCGCGCCGATGACGAAGGGCGGGATCGTGGATTTCAGCACATAGCGCCACATGATGACCGTGCGGCTGACGCCAGAGCCCAGCTGCACCACCGTATGCACGGGAACGAGCACCGCAGGCGGCATCACCGCCGCCATCAGCGCCAGCAGGATCACGCCGCCCGCCGTTCCCGTGAAGACCCCGATGAAAGCTGTCGCAAAGGAGGCGACGGACAGCCCGAAGAACATCATCGGACCCATATCCGGCGTGCCCAGAAAATCCATGTCCCTCTCCCTTGCGTCAGGTCTTGTCTTTGTCGCGCAGCAGCCACGGAATGACGCCGAAAACCATCATAAGCGCAGATGAGGCGCCGCAGGTGATGATGAGCGGCCAGACCGTGCCATCCGCCAGCAAACCATAGGTCTGCGTCGTCATGGCCCCGAAAAGATTCTGCAGGCAGACGCCAACCCCCGACGCCGTGCCCGCGAGGCGCGGCTCAATCGCCATGGCGCCAGCCTGTCCATAGGGCAAAGCGATGCCCTGCGCGAAGGTGATGAGAAAGCCGGGGCCGAAAACCGACAGGGGCGTCACGACATCCGCCGCCAGCAGCACGCAGAGAACGATGGCGGAAGCAAGCGACAGGATGGAGCCGATCAGCACCATCGTCTCGATGCGCGCCCGGGCGCCGACCCGGCTCGAAACGAAATTGCCCATCAGATAGCCAGCCGGAAAAGTCAGGAACCAGTAGCCATATTCGGCTGCGGGCCTGTGCAGCGTCTCCTTCATGATGAAGGAGGCGGCGGAAGCCGTCACCATGAAGGCGCCGGTGCTGAAGCCGGTCTGGCAGACGAAGGCGACGAACCGAAGGTGGGAGAAGAGAACGCCAAAGCCCCCGAGCATGCTCGGCCTCGCGCCGATGGCGCCTGAACCCGGGGCAGGCCGCGTCTCATAGATCGTCAGGAAGGCTCCCGTCGCGATCACCGCGCCGCCCGCAAGGGCGAGGGCGAAGACGCCGCGCCAGCCGAAATGATCGACGAGCAGGCCCGAGGCCACCGGCGCGATCATCGGCCCTATCGTGTAGAACATGGTGAGATAGGCGAGCACCTTGACCAGCTTGTCCGGCCCATAGGCGTCCCGCGCGATGGTCCGCACCAGCGTGAGGCCGCACCCTGCCCCAACCGCCTGCAAAAGGCGCCCGATCACCAGCGTGGTCACGGACACCGCGAAGAGCGACGCGAGGCTGCCGATGAGAAAGAAAGCGAGGCCGGACAGCAGAACGGGCCGCCGACCATAGCGGTCGGCCAGCGCGCCATAGACCAGCGTCGCCGCCGCCATGCCGAACAGCGCGACGCTGAATGTCAGTTGCGCCAGAGAATCCGAGATCTGCAGCCCGACCTTCACGGCCGGAATCACTGGCATGAACGCATGGACAGCCAAAGGCCCCATCAGGGCGATGGAGGCCAGAGACAGGGCGAACATGCGGGTGGGCGCTTGCGGCATTGCACTTTCTTGCCCGGCCCGGCCCAAGACCCGCGCCGATTCATGAGATATCTAATCTTCAGTAGACCAATGCGGGTAGCAGCGCCACCGCCAAAGGGTTGCTCCTGAAAAACGCTGGAAGGCAGGCGGCGTGACTCTGCGCCACAGGTTGCGGTAATAGAGCGGCAGAATTCCATGAGGAGCCCCCATGTCCCTTCGCAGCCTCTCCCTGAAGGCCACCCTCCTGCTCACCCTCGCCCTGCCCTGCGCGCCCGCAATGGCCCAGAGCGGCGACCAGCTCTTCGCCAAGAAGACGGTCACGATCTACATCGGCAACACCGCTGGCGGCAGCTATGACCTCTATGGCCGCATGGTCGCGCGCTTCCTTGGCAAGCATCTGCCGGGCCAGCCGACGGTCGTCGCCTCGAACATGCCGGGCGCGGGCACCCTGAAGGCGGCGAATTTCATCTATGACGTCGCCCCCAAGGACGGCACCGCCATCGGCATCGTCACGGAGACGCTGGCGCTCGAGCAGGCGGTCGCCAACCCCGCCGTGCAGTTCGACGCGACGAAGTTCATCTGGATGGGCCGCGTCGCCTCCTCCAACAACATCCATTTCCAGTGGCACACCGCCAAGGTGCAATCCATCGAAGAGGCGAAGAAGATGGAGACGCCGGTCGCCGCCGCCGGCGCAGGCAACATTTCCGAAGTCGTGCCGAACCTGCTCAACAAGGTGATCGGCACGAAATTCAAGGTCATCTCCGGCTACCCCGCATCCGCCGAATCCATGCTGGCCATGGAGCGCGGAGAGGTCGAGGGCGCGGCCTCGTCATGGGCGGCCGTCAAGACCGGCAAGAAGGCCTGGCTGGCGGAAAAGAAGATCAAGATCATCCTGCAGGACGTGCCGACCCGCAGCCCCGAACTGCCGGACGTGCCCGCTCTTGGCGAACTCGGCGACAACGCCGACGACAAGGCCCTGCTCGGCCTCTACGCCAGCGGCGGCGCCGTGGGTCGCGCCTTCATCCTGCCGCCCGGCACGAACCCTGCCGCCGTGAAGGCGCTGCAGACCGGCTTCATGGACATGGTGAAGGATCCGGAGTTCCTGGCCGAGATGGAGAAGGCCACGCTCGATGTCGATCCCGTGGGGCCCGATGAACTGGCGGCCAACACCCGCCAGACCCTCGCGACCTCGGCTGCGGTGATCACCCGAGCCAAGGCCCTGTTCGGGCGTTGATCCGGCCTTGGCCTGCGCCCACGCGCCACACTGGCGATGGGTGGGCGCAGCGCCTAGATGAAAGCAGGAGGCCTCATGAGCGTCACCCTGCCGGACCAGCCCGCCCCGACGCAGCCGCAAGCCGCCGGGGCGAACGCCCTGGACCTTTCGATCCCAGTCGAGGGCATGACCTGCGCCACCTGCGCGGGCCGCATTGAGGCCGCCCTTTGCGCCCTGCCCGGCGTCTCCGCTCAGGTGAACCTGGCGGCCGAACGGGCCGAGGTGCGTTTCGACCCCGCCCGCACGACGCCCCAAGCGCTGGCGACGGCCATCGAAAACGCAGGCTACGACGTCCCGCGCGAAACCATCGAACTCAAGATCGGCGGCATGACCTGCGCGAGCTGCGTGGCGCGGGTGGAGAAGGCGCTGGCCTCCGCGCCGGGCGTCATCGCCGCGACCGTCAACCTCGCCACCGAAAAGGCCAGCATCGAGGCGCAGCGCGGCATATTGCGTCCCGCCGATCTCGTGGCCGCCGTCGAGGATGCGGGTTATGAGGCCGAGATCCTCACCGGCGACAGCGCCCGCGACGCCCAGATGGCCGCCGCCGATGACCAGCGCATGCGCCAGGAACGCTGGCGCGTCATCGCCGCACTCGCGCTCGCCCTGCCGCTGACGCTGCCCATGTTCGGGGTCATGCTCCCCTTCTGGCTGCAATTCACCCTGGCGACGCCGGTGCAGTTCATACTGGGCTGGCGGTTCTATGTCGCTGGATACAAAGCCCTGCGGGCGGGCGCCGGCAATATGGATCTGCTGGTGGCGCTGGGCACCTCCACCGCCTATGGCTACAGCCTCTGGCTCATGACGCAGCCCCATGCCCATCATCTCTATTTCGAGGCGGCGTCCATCGTCATCGCCCTTGTGCTGCTCGGCAAATGGCTCGAGAGCAGGGCTAAAAGGTCGACCACAATCGCCATACGCTCGCTCATGGCCCTGCGGCCCGAGACCGCGCGTGTGGAGCGGGGCGGCGGCGAGGTGGTGGTGCCCGTTTCGGCGGTGGCGCAAGGCGATGTCGTCGTGGTGCGCCCCGGCGAGCGCCTGCCGGTCGATGGGCGGGTGATCGCGGGCGCAAGCTCGGTGGACGAGAGCCTGCTGACGGGGGAAAGCCTGCCGGTTGAAAAGTCGCCCGGCGACAAGGTCACCGGCGGGGCCATCAATGGCGAGGGCCTGCTGCGGGTGGAGACCACGGCGGTCGGCGAGCGGTCGACCCTGGCGCGCATCATCGCCCTTGTGGAGCATGCGCAGGCCAACAAGGCGCCGGTGCAGAAGCTCGTGGACAGGGTCTCCGCCGTCTTCGTGCCCGTCGTGATCGCCATCGCTGCGCTCACCTTCCTCGGCTGGTGGCTGATCCTTGGCGACGCCGGTGGCGGCCTGCTGGCGGCCGTTTCGGTGATGGTCATCGCCTGCCCCTGCGCGCTCGGCCTCGCCACCCCCACGGCTTTCATGGTGGGGACAGGCGCCGCCGCGCGCGCGGGCATCCTCATCCGCGATCAGGAGGCGCTGGAGCGCGCCCACGCCCTGAACACTGTGGTGCTCGACAAGACCGGCACGATCACGCAAGGCCGCCCCTCCGTGACCGAAATGCTGCCCGCCAGCGGTGTCACGGAGCAGGCGTTGCTGCGGGTGGCGGCGGGCGCCCAGCACGGCAGCGAACATCCCCTCGCCCATGCGATCCAGACCCGCGCTAAGGGCATGGAGACCGACCCTCTCGACGCCTTCCGCAACCGCACGGGAATGGGGCTTGAGGCGACCCTCGCGGGCCGCAGGATCGTCATAGGCAACCGCGCGCTCATGACCGAAGCGGGCGTCGACATTTCCGAAAGGGCGGCCGAGGCCGAAGCCCTCGAAGCGCAGGGCCGCACGGTGATGTGGGTGGCGGAGGCCGCGCCCCCGCGCCTGCTCGGCGCAATAGCCGTGCGGGATCCGCTCAAGCCCGGCGCCGCCAAAGCCGTGGCCGATCTCGCTGCGCTTGGCGTGGAGACCGTTCTGCTGACTGGCGACAATGAACGCACCGCCGCCGTGGTCGCCCGCGAGGTCGGCGTGACCCGGGTGATGGCGGGCGTGCTGCCCGCAGGCAAGGCCGCCGAGATCGAGGCCCTCCGCGCGCAAGGGCGACGCGTCGCCATGGTGGGCGATGGCGTCAATGACGCGCCCGCGCTCGCCGCCGCAGATGTCGGAATGGCCATGGGCACGGGCGCTGACGTCGCCATGAACACCGCCGCCATCACCCTGATGCGCGGCGACCCCCTTCTCATCGCTGACGCCATCTCGATCAGCCGCGCCACCTACGCGACGATCCGCCGGGGCCTGTTCTGGGCCTTCATCTACAATATCGTGGGCATTCCGCTGGCGGCCATGGGCCTGTTGAGCCCGGTCTTCGCCGGCGCGGCCATGGCACTGTCTTCGGTCAGCGTGGTCGCCAACGCCCTGCTGCTGCGAAGGTGGCGTCCCACTGCGGGGCAGGAGGCGTCGGACCGCAGCTAATCCAATCTTTACCAAGACCAGCCAATCTTCGTCTCGTAGTGTTGCGTGCGAGGCGTAGATGAGTGAGTTGTTGCTGGCGCGTTCCGCCGGGATTGTGAATGGCGGGGACTCTGTCGTCCCCAATGATCTCCACGTTCAATTCGATTTGCTGGCCGCTGCCGGCGGGGGCGAAGCCCTCCGCGCCAACGCCGCCCCCAGCGCGCTGCTCCGCCCGGCGCCTCATGAAATCTGGTTCTCAAGCACGGACGCCGCCGCGCCGAGCCTGCACGCCCATGCGGCGGGGCTCGCCACGCTCGCCCGGCTCATGGCCCTGAGCGACGGCTCGAACCTCACCCTGTCCGGCTGGTTTGACGGTCTGCGCGCGCGGATCGCAGCCACATTCGGCGCGCCCGGAACCTGCGTCCTCCTGGCGCCCTCCATCTCCAGCGCCCGCGACCTCGCGCGCGCCGTGGCCTTCGCCATCCAGGGGGAGCCAGCGCGGGAAATCTCCGCAGGCGCCAGCGAAAGCCATGACATCGGACAGACCCGCGACATCGCCCTGCGCCTTGACGACGGACGCCCCCGCGAGGCCCGTGAAATCAATCACGAGGCCCTGCAGGCCGCCCGCCAACTCGGCTCACCCCTGCTGCTTCATGTGCTCGATCATAGCCGCACAGGCCTTGCGGGACTGACGCGGGCGGGCGCGGACGCCATCGCCACCGAGCGTTCCGCCCTGACCCTGATCGACGCCACAGCCATGCGCACCGCGCCCGATTGCCTGCGTTGGGATCTGGAAGTCGGCCGCATGGTGCTCATCAGCGGCTCGACCTTCCTCGGCGGCCACGCCGCCTCCGCCGCCCTGCTGGTGCCAGCATGTCTGGCGGAGCGGCTGAGGCATGTCCCGCCGACCGCCCTCCTCGCGGAGACCAGCGCCCATGACCTGCCGCCCGAATGGCGCGACACGTTCTGCGCGCCTGACGCCGCGCGTTTCAACATCGGCCTTGGCCTGCGCTGGAGCGCGGCCCTGGCTGAACTCGACCGCTACCTGAACACCCCCGAGCCGCTGCGCTCGGCGATCCTTGATCTCTTCGCCAGCAAAGTCCTCGGCCAAATCGCCCGCTACGACTGGATCGACCGCATCGAGCAGGGCAAGGGGGGCGTCGCGCCACTGATCCTCGGCGGCGCCACGCTGGCGCAGGCCCAGGGCCTGAGAGACGCGCTCGCGACGCTTGGCGATCAGCCCGGAGACGCCGTGTTCCATCTCGGCGCGCCCATCGAAATCGGCCCCGATCTCGTAGCCATGCCCCTGTCGGCCTCAGCGCCCATGGTCAACGATGTCGCCGGCCGCATCGCCCGGGGCGTCAGCTTCGAGCGCGCCTTCGCGCCGATCCAGCGGGACATAGAGGCCCTTTTCAACAAGATGGAGAGGATCTGGGAAGGCGCGCTGCGTCCTTGACCTGAGCCCTTCGCCTTCGACTGGACAAGGTCATCGGAGAAGCTGCATCTTGAAGGTCGCAGGGGCGCCATGCTGCGCCCGAGGAGATGCAGGCTTGTTCGGGATCTTCAAACGCCGCTCATACCCGGCCCAATTCTCCCGCTACTACACAGCGGAGATTCCGGTCGACCTTGACCGCATCGGTGAATTCCGCGGCGACGCCTTCCCGAACTGCGCTTCGGGGTGCTGGCTCGATCAACCCAATGCCCTGCAGGAGATCGCAGGCCGCGAGACGCGCGGGGAGCTTTCGGGCGAAGACGCGCATATGTGCCGCCAATTCGTCGTAGAGGGCTACTATATCGCCAAAGGACTTATCGACGGCGCTCTCATTGACTCCGTCTGGAGCGCCTATGAAGAGGCGATCCGCTCAGGCGTCATCAGCGTTCAGCAGGAAAGTCATGGCGAGGGAGACCCCTACCCCGGACGGCGCCTCGATCCCCATCTTGAGGTGGCGCGCATAAGGGATCTTCAATGGCATCCCTCCATTCTTCGGATCACGGATCTTTTGTTCGGGCGAAAGACCCTGCCTTTCCAGACGATCATCGGACACAAGGGCAGCGCGCAGCCAGCTCATTCCGACGCCATCCACATGACGACCTATCCGCTCGGGTTCCTGATCGCCAACTGGATAGCCCTGGAAGACATCCATCCCGATAGCGGGCCGCTCTTCTACTACCCCAAGAGCCACCGCGTCCTGCCTTACCTGCTGAGCGGCGACCTTGGAATCCCTCGAAAGGCCTTCAAGAAAGGCGAGCCCGTCTATCCCATCTATGAGGCGACCCTCAAAACTTATATCGACGCCTACGGACTGAAGCCCGAAACCTTCCTGCCGCAAAAAGGCGATGTTCTGTTCTGGCACGCGAACCTGGTGCATGGTGGGGACCGCCGCAGGGATCTGAGTCATTCCCGCAAGGCGCTGGTCTGCCACTATTTCGCAGAACGCGCCGTCACCTACCATGACCTTTCAGGCAATCTGAGCAGGCTGCATCGAAACGGGGTCTACAGTCCGGTCGTCACCGACCCGCCGCTTTAGCCGACGGCGCCGCTCCGCCGCGCAAAAACTGTGAAGGCGGGACCATAGGGATGATCCGGCTCCTCCAGCGTGAAGCGGAGGTCATCGAAGCCCTTGGCGCGCAGAAGATCGAGAATCTGCTGCTTCTCCATCCAGTAATGGGTGTCGTTCAAGCCGCCGCAGAATTTCTTGTCGCGCCACGCCTTCCAATAACTACGTTCGTGCAGGCGGAACGCCATGCCATGTGCGGACCGCATCTCGACGCGTCCTGAAAAGGGTGTGCGTCGTGGGTCGTCAGGCGGAAGCTCGACCTCGTCGAAATAATGCGTCCAGATGATGAGTGAATCAGCATGCGCGCAGATGTTCTCGATCAACTGCACAGGCTCGCTCATATGGTAGAGCACGCCGCAAGCCACGATCAGATCATAGCGCTCATCCATCGTCGCCAGCCATTTCTGGCAATCGCCCAGCAGAAACTCGGCGTTTTTCAGACGCAGAATCTCCTTGACGATGAGGCAACGCATGAAGGCGAGCTTGTTGGCTTCGATCGCAAGGATCCGCGCGGCGCCCGCCTGATGCAGCATGAACGTATGCGCGGCCTCCAGCGGGCCAAGCTCGAGCACCTGCTTGCCCTCCAGCGACCCGAATTGTTCAATCCCCCAATGAATGCGGGCGTCATGATAGAAAGCGTGCGGCCCAGCCGTGACTCCGTGTTCAGGCGGCAAGGCGTGGTTCCAGCCAGGAACCAGATCGATCGCGTTTTGATGACTGGGCGGCGCATCGACATATTCGTCGAGAACATGGCTGGCGTCATGCTTTGGCTGCTCGCGCCCCAAGGCTCTGGACAATGCGGTGACTAGTCGAGCGAACATCATCTTCCCGGCCGAGGCTGACGCCGTGACGTCATAGGGTCCTCTTCAACCGCCGCGTGGGATTTGTCAAATTGACGCAATCCGGGAGCAGGGCTTCCCATTTGCGCGGGTCACGTCGATATTGCACCCCTATCAAAGCATCTGATCCGGGGACAGCACATGATCGACCTCTACTACTGGGCAACGCCAAACGGCCACAAGGTCACCATTTTTCTTGAGGAGGTCGGCCTCCCCTATACGATCAAGCCGATCAACATCGGCAAGGGCGAACAGTTCGACCCCGCCTTCCTGAAGGTCGCGCCGAACAACCGGATTCCCGCCATCGTCGACCATGCGCCCGCCGATGGCGGGGCGCCGCTTCCGCTCTTCGAATCGGGCGCGATCCTGACCTATCTGGCGGACAAGACCGGCAAGTTCCTCCCCGCCGACCCGCGCGGCCGCGCCCGGACCTTCGAATGGCTGTTCTGGCAGATGGGCGGGCTTGGCCCCATGGCCGGACAGAACCATCATTTCTCGGCCTATGCGCTGGAAAAGATCCCCTACGCCATCGACCGCTATGTCCGGGAGACCGCCCGGCTCTATGGCGTCCTCGACCGTCAGCTCGCCCAGCACCCCTTCGTGGCGGGCGACTACTCGATCGCGGACATGGCCTGCTACCCCTGGATCGTGCCCCATGAGCGCCAGGGCCAGAAGCTTGAGGATTTCCCAAATCTCAAGCGCTGGTTCGAGGCCATCAAGGCGAGGCCCGCCGTCGTCCGCGCCTATGAATGGGGCGAAAAGATCCGCAATCCCGGCGTCAACGACGAGACGCGCGCGATCCTGTTTGGAACCGCAAAACCGTCAAACCCGGCCTGACCCGGCGAGCCGCTCCTCGATCCGCCGCGCACCAGCCATGGTCGCCGCCGAAACGCGCGCCACCATGGCCGGATCAGCGATGTTTTGCGGCAGCACCAGACTGAGGCTCGCCAGCATGCCCGGCGCCTTGCTCAGAATGGGCGCGGCGACGCCCACGACATTGGCGTCGATCTCGCCGCTGCTGACGCAGACGCCCGCGCGGCGCACTGAGGCGAGCTCCGCGCGGAAAGCCTTTGAACGCGCTTCGGGCCATTGATCGACCACGCGATTGAAACGGCGCGCGGGAAGATGGGCGAGGATCGCTTTGGACGTGGCGCCCATTGTCAGCGGCATGGGTCGTCCGCGCTCGTAGCTGGAGGCGAAATCAGCGCCGGGGGCCGTGGCGTCAGCAATGCACATGACGGTGTCATTATAGATGCGGCAGAGCAGACCGACGCATGGAACGCCCGCCCCGGCGACCACCTCCTCCAGAACCTGAGATCCTGCCGTGAGCAAGGGATCGGTCAGCCGCAGAAGACGGTCAAACTCGATGAAGACCGAACCAAGTCGGTAGCGGGCCTCGCTCGCCATCTCCAGAAAGTTCTCGCCCAGAAGGTCGCGCACAGTTCGATAGACGGTGCTTTGGGGCACGCCGAGGCGTTCAGCCATCTCGACCACAGTCCACTCGCTCCGCCCCTGCGAGAACAAGCGCAACACCGCGATATATCGATCAAGCCCGGCCACGCGTTCACCGTCACGAAAATTTCAATGCGCAAAGTAACCTATTCCCGGAATGTGAGAAACATGGAATTGAGCCATAAGGCAAAATCAATGCTATGCTCGACGCGGAAATCGGGACGCCGCAGCGCCTGATCAGGGAGGATCATGATGAAATCAAAGGGTTGGGCCTTCATCGCCGTTTGCGCGGCTGCATTGTCAGCGCCAGCGGCCCTCGCGCAGGATTTGCTGAAACTGGCGGTTCCCCAGCGCGGCAACTGGGATACGGGCATGCCCGATGTCGGGCAGAAGGCAGGCATCTTCGCCAAACATGGCCTGAAACTTGAAATCCTCTATACGGCGGGCGCGGGCGAAACGACGCAGGCGGTGATCTCCGGCAGCGTGGACATCGGCCTCGCGACCGGCACAAGCGGCATCCTGGCCGCCTTCGCCAAGGGCGCCCCGGTGCGGCCCTTCTCCAATTCGATGACGGGCGCGGACGACATCTTCTGGTATGTGCCGGAGAACTCGCCCATCAAGAGCCTGAAGGACGCGGCCGGCAAGACCATGGCCTATTCCTCCAACGGTTCGTCCTCGAACCTGGGCGCGCTGGCCCTCATCCGCCAGTCCGGCACAGAGATCAAGGCCGTCGCCACGGGGGCGGCGCCCGCAACCTACACGCAGGTCATGTCAGGCCAGATCGACATCGGCTGGTCGGCGCCGCCCTATGTGGTCGATGAGGCGCGGACCGGAAAGGTGCGCGTGATCGCCAGAGAGAGCGATCTCGAAGCCTTCCGCAACCAGACCGTGCGCATGAACTTCGCCAATATGACGACGATCACCGCCAAGGCCGACCAGCTCAAGCGCTTCATCGCGGCCTATGAGGAGACCATCGACTGGATGTATGGGGATCCTGCGGCCCTCAAGACCTATGCGGAATTCGCGCAGATCACCGAGGATCAGGCGAAACATATCCGCGACACCTACTTCCCCAAGAACAACCTTGTCCCGCGCCGCATCTCCGGCCTCGACAACGCCATGGCTGATGCGGTGGCGATGAAATTCATCAATGCCCCGCTCACCAAAGAGCAGCTGGATGAATTCCTGAAATACTATGTGAAGTAAAAGCTTTCACATCGCGGACCCCGCTCTTTCGATGAAGGAGCGGGGTTTTCTTTTGCGCAGATCTCAGCCGTAGCCAGGCAGAACGCGCACATCGACCACGACGACCTTGCCAGCCTCGAGTTCGCGCAGAGCCTCCTCGAAGACCGCCTTGAGCTCCGAAGCGTCCTTCACCGGGCCAAGCCCCACGGCGCCCTGGCCGCGCGCGATGGTGGCGAGGTCGAGCTCCGGATCGTCCATGCGCTGGCCGATCCACTTGTTCTCCACCGGACGGTTGCGCATGCGCGCGACGCGCTCCTGATGCAGCTCGTCATTGTAGAAGGACTGGTTGTTGGCGACGACGATCATCAGAGGAATGCGGTAATGCACCGCCGTCCAGACCGCCTGGCAACCCATCATGAAATTGCCGTCACCGAAGATGGAGATGGGCAGACGTCCGCTGTCGCGAAGGGCGAGGGCCGCGCCGATGGACAGGCCCGGCCCGCTGCCGATGCCGCCGCCGCCATCGCTGCCGATATAGTCGAGCGGGTGACGGAAATGCCAGCTTCCCGCGCTCCATGACAGGGGAACCTGAAGCAGCGAGACCTCGCGGCCCTCGACGACCTGCCGCAGGGCGCAGGACATCTGGGCGACGGAGATCGGGCCCTTGTTGAGCGCGGGCGAGAGCAGCGCAGACCCATGTCCGCTGACCGGCTTCACAGGCTTGCCTTCGAGAGCGCGCACCATCTCGGCGACGGCCGGATCGGTCTCGGAGGGGATGAACAGGTCCACCGTCGGCAGGCCCATGTGATCCATGCTCCAACCATTGTGGAGCACATGGTCGAGGGAGACCTGAATGACCTTCGCCTTGGTCTCATCATCGCCAAGCGCGGTCTTGAAGGTGCCCGCAAGATCGACCCAGTCAAGGCTCAGGATCACATCGGCGTCGCGGATGGCGGCGAGCGGCTCGGGCGAGGGGCCGGAGCCCGTGGCGCCTGCATGCAGCGGATGGTCGGTCGGGAAGGCTGCGCCCACCTTGGTGTCGGTGATGACGCGGGCGCCGAGCTTCTCGGCGAGCGTGACGCGCTCGGCCCAGGCCTTCTCATCACGCGAGACGCGGCCCGCCATGATGAGCGGACGCTGGGCGCCGAGCAGCATCTCGACGGCAGCGCGCGCCTGCACGGGATCTGCGGTCTGCGTAACCTTCGGCATGTAGCGGGCGGGCTCGATGGGCGGCAGGGGCTCAGGAACGCTCTGCTCCTGAATCTCGACGTCCAGAACCACATAGGTCGGGCCCTTGGGGGCGGTTTCGGCGAGCCATGCGGCGCGCAGGATCGACTCGCGCGCGGCGCCCACTGAGGCCGGCTGATCGTCCCACTTCACGTAGTGGCGGACCATGGAGGCCTGATCACGGGAGGTGTGGATCCATTCGATCCACGGGCGGCGCTTGACCGCGTCGACGGTGCCCGTGGCGCCCAGGATCACCATGGGCACGCGGTCGCACCAGGCGTTGAAGATCGCCATGGTCGCGTGCATGAGGCCCACATTGGAATGGATGGCGGCGGCCATGGGCTTGCCGGTGACCTTGGCGTAGCCCTGGGCGATGGCGATGGCGTGCTCTTCGTGCAGGCACAGCAGCATCCGCGGGTTCTCATTGCCAAGGTAGTTCACGATGCTGTCGTGAAGGCCCCGGTAGCTCGCGCCCGGATTGAGAGCGATATAGGGGATGTCGAGCGCCTGAAGCGTCTCCGCGATGATGTCGCTGCCGAAGACTGCGCCCGATTGTGACGCGCCGTTGGGCGCCTCAAGGCCGGGCGCAAGCGGGCTGAACCCGCCGGAATTGGCCGAACCTGACGCTTTTGAGCCGCTCATGAAACCCTCCCCGGATTGACCTTCGCCGGGCTCCGCTCGCACGGCTCATCCAGCATGGCGGGACAGTTGACTGACCCACGCCTACCTGTCAATTGGACGGGGTCTTTGTTCCGACATAGCAACCTCGCCGCAGGCCAGAGCGGGGGGCGACAGGAGAGGCCCATGGCGTGCACCCCGACATATAGCGACATGCATGGAATCGCCCAGACCATGGCGGATCGTCCCGGCGGCGGCGGGACAGGCCCGAGCCAGACGCTGATCGAGGAGCTGGCCATCGCCAACCGCATCCTCTTCCGTGAAGGCGTCGTCGACGCCTTCGGCCATGTAAGCGTGCGCAGCGACGCCGACCCGCACCGCTATCTGCTGGCGCGCAACATGGCCCCCGCGCTGGTGACGCCTGACGACATCGTCGAATTCGACGCCGACAGCAATCCCCTCAACGCCAATGGCCGCGCCGTCTATCTGGAGCGCTTCATCCATGGCGAAATCTACAAGGCCCGCCCGGATGTCGTGGCCGTGGTCCATAGCCATTCGCCGGCGGTCGTGCCCTTCGGCATCGTCAAGACCGCCAAGTTCCGCTCGGTCTGCCATATGTCGAGCTTCCTGCCGGTGTGCACGCCGATCTTCGAGATTCGCGATGCGGCGGGCGAGGACAATGACCTTCTCATCACCTCCCACGCGCTGGGCGCGGCGCTCGCAAGAGTGCTGGGCGAGGGCACATGCGTTCTCATGCGCGGCCATGGCTCGACCGTCGTCGCCTCGAACCTTCGCGAGGTCGTCTATCGCGCGGTCTATACCGAAGTGAACGCCAAGCTTCAGTCCGAGGCCATGCGGATGGGCGAGGTGACCTATCTCAACGAGAAAGAACTGGTCACCACGACCCGCACCATCGCCACCCAGATCAACCGGGCCTGGGATTTCTGGCGCATGCGCGCCGAAGGCAAGCTCTGAAAATCATGCCCGCGCAGCGGACCTATTGGAGAAACGTGAATGAAAATCTGCCGCTTCGATGACAACCGCCTCGGCCTCGTGCAGGGCGATCAGGTGCTTGACGTCACCGCCGCGCTGGAGGCCCTGCCCGCCTATCGCTACCCGCTGCCGCGCACCGACCAGCTCATCGAAAACCTCGAGATGCTGAAGCCGCACATTCTCGAAGCCGCCAAGGGCGCGAAGGCGGTTCCGCTGGCGCAGGTGAAGCTGCTGCCGCCCGTCGCCAATCCCGGCAAGGTCGTGGCGGCGCCGGTCAACTACAAGGCGCATCTTGAGGAGTCCCGCGGCGACGTCGAGATCAACTTCAACCGACAGGTGATCGAGATCCAGACCATCGGCCTGTTCCTCAAGGCCACCTCCTCGATCGTCGGCGCCTCCGAAGGCGTCGCCGTGAGCATGCCCGAGCGCCGCAACGATCATGAGATCGAACTCGTCGCCATCATCGGCAAGCCCGCGCGCAATGTGTCGAAGGAAGACGCGCTGAACTATGTCGCGGGCTACTGCATCGGCCTCGACATGACCATTCGTGGTCAGGAAGAGCGCAGCCTGCGCAAGTCGCTCGACACATTCACCGTGCTTGGGCCCTGGATGGTGACGGCCGATGAGGTCGGCGAGCCCAACAGCCAGCAGATGGTGCTGACCGTGAATGACGAGCCCCGCCAGAACGCCAACACCCGCGACCTCATCCTGACGGTGCGCGACCTCATCTCCTGGGCCTCGACCTTCTATACATTGCAGCCCGGCGACATCCTGATGACCGGCACGCCCGAAGGCGTGAACCGCGTCGTGCCCGGCGACACGATCAACGCGAGCATCGAAAAGATCGGCAGCATGAAAGTGCAAGTGCGCGCCGGCTGACGAGCAACTGAAGTACGGAGCAAGACCGTGGCCAAGCAGGATCTTCCCTACATCATCATCGGCGGCGGCATCGGGGGGCTCGCCTGCGCCCTGGCGCTGGCCCGCAAGGGATTGCGCAGCCTGCTGCTCGAACAGGCCGCCGAATTCGGCGAGATCGGCGCGGGCATCCAGCTTGGACCGAATGTGTTCCGCATGTTCGAAAAGCTGGGCGTCACGGAGCGGGTGCGCAAGCTCGCCGTCTTCCCCGAATATCTGATGATGCGCGACACCATCACAACCGAGATCGTGACCCGGATCAATCTCGACGAGACCTTTCTGGCGCGGTTCAAGCATCCCTACGCCGTCATCCATCGCGCCGATCTGCACAGCGCCTTGCTGGAGGCCTGCGGGGAATATTCTGAATTCATCACCATGAAGACCTCGCAAAAGGTCTCGGACATCGATGACAAGGGCAGCCATGTCTCGGTGCGCACCGAGACCGGCGAGACCTATGACGGCCAGGCGCTCGTCGGCGCGGATGGATTATGGTCCATCGTGCGCCAGAAGATCGTGGGCGACGGCAAGCCGGTGGTCTCGGGCCATGTCACCTATCGGGCGGTGCTGCCGACCAGCGAAATGCCCGAAGAACTGCGGGCCTGGGCCATGATCCTCTGGGCGGGCGAGAAGACCCACCTCGTGCAATATCCCATGCGCGGCGGCGAGCTTTACAATCTCGTGGCGGTCTTTCATTCGAACAAATTCGCCGAGGGCTGGGACGCCTTTGGCGACCCTGCGGAATTGCATGAGCGTTTCGCCAGGACTTGCGAGCCCGTGCGCACATTGCTCGGCAAGATCGAGAGCTGGCGCATGTGGGTGCTCTGCGACCGTCCGCCGATCCGCGACTGGAGCCAGGGCAACATCACCCTGCTCGGCGACGCCGCCCATCCCATGCTGCAATATCTCGCGCAGGGCGCGAATATGGCCATCGAGGACGCAGTCTGCCTCGCGCACAAGCTGGAGCTTGCGAAGGGCGACAACCCGAACGCCTTCCTCGCCTACCAGCAGGAACGCTACCTGCGCACAGCGCGCGTGCAGTTGATGGCCAAGCTCTATGGCGAGGCCTATCACGCCTCCAACGCCACCCGCGACCTGCGCAACGCCGTGCTGGGCGCGCGCACGCAAAAAGAGGCGATGGAATCCATGGCCTGGCTCTATGATCCCCCGCCCATCGGCGAGTGATCGACACCTGCCTCGCTCATTGTGAAAGGACAGACCATGAAGACTTTCGCCCGGCTCGCGCTCTCCTGCGCCTTCGCTACGCTCGCCGCCCTGCCCGCCCTCGCCCAGGACAAATTGAAAGTCGCGGTGGGCCAGCGCGGCGTGTGGGAGAACTCGGTCTCCGAACTCGGTCAGGACGCCGGCATCTTCAGGAAGCACGGGCTGCAGCTTGAGGTGCTCTATACCCAAGGCGGCGGCGAGACCCAGCAGGCCGTGATCTCCGGCAGCGTGGATCTGGGCATAGGCGTGGGCACCTATGGCGTCATGGGCGCCTTCGCCAAGGGCGCGCCGGTGCGCATCCTCGGGGCGACCATGCGCGGCTATTACGAATTCTGGTATGTGCCAGCCGCTTCGCCCCTCAAGACCATGAAGGACGCCGAGGGCAAGACCATGGCCTATTCGACCACGGGCTCCTCGACGCAGGTCATGGTCATGGCGCTGTCGAAGATGGCGGGCGTGAACACCAAGCCGACCGCCACCGGCAGCCCGCCCACCACCTTCACGCAGGTCATGAGTGGTCAGGTCGACATCGGCTGGACCGCGCCCCCGCTCGTGCTCGACGCGCTGGAGACCGGCCGCATCCGCGTGCTGGCGAAGGGGGATGAAGTTCCCGAATTCCGCAACCAGCCCGTGCGCGTCATCCTGGCCAACGCCGGATCGCTCGAAAAGAACCGCGACGCCATGGCCCGCTACATGGCAGCCTATCGCGAGACCATCGAATGGCTCTGGTCGAGCCCGGACGCGATCAAGGCCTATGCGAAATGGGCTGAAGTCTCAGATCAGATCGCCCTGCGCACCCGCGATGAATTCGTCCAGAAGGACCGCGCCGATCCCGACAAGATGGACGGAATCGTAGATATGAACGACGACGCAGTTAAGCTTAAGTTCATTCCCGCGCCGCTCACGAAAGAACAGCTTTCTACGCTCGTTCAGTTGCAACCCATTAAAAAGTAAAGCAGAAACGCTCCTTATGCCGAGCCGCCTCCCGGCTCGGCGAAAGGGGGAAAACTTCATGATGACGCCGCCGGGCCAGGAGCCTGCTCTTTTTATTCCCAAGCTGCGCCGCTTTTACGATTACGCCATTCCCCTGTCGTGGGTGGTGGTGCGGTTCGGCGTCGGCTGGAACCTCGCCGTGCATGGCTATGGCAAATGGGTGCGCGGCATGGAGGCGCAGACCGCTGCGCTGGACAAGACCATGCCCTGGGCGGCGGAGTACAATTTCTTCCTGTCCCACCTTCTCCTCGTGGTCGAGGGAATCGGCGGCCTCTGCATCATCCTTGGCCTCTTCACCCGCTTCTGGGCCGCGGCCAACGCCATCGAAATGGCCTTTCTGACCTTCGTGATCTATTGGGGCGCGGGCTTCAGCTGGCTGAACAAGGGCTACGAATTCGTGCTCCTCTGGGGCTTCATGTGCCTCGCCATAGCCCTGCGCGGCGGCGGACCTTGGTCGCTGGACCGGCTGCTCGGCAAGGAACTGTGAGAGAAAGGGCCGGTCGACACGAAAGCGTTGCCGACCCGCTCACTTCACATTAATGTGTAGAGAACTAAGAATAGACCGAGAGGGACCGCGGCTCGATTCGAGCGGCGTTTTTCATTGAGAAAAGGAGTTTCCCGCATGACCGCAGTGGCGATGGCGCCGGACGCCGAGGCGAAACGCTCTTTCAACGAAGTCTGGCTGATCACCATCGGCCATGCGCTGACCCATTGGTATCCCGCCACCTTTTATGTGCTGGCGCCGGTCATCGGCCTCGAACTCGGCCTTTCCTACACGCAGATCGCCTCGATCACGGCAGCGCAGGCCTTCGCGGGCGCCCTGTCGAACATTCCCGGCGGCATGGTGGTCGACTCTATGGGCCGCAAGGGTCTGCTCATGGCCCTCTCGCTGGCCTGGATCGGCATTCCCTACATGATCATGGCCGTCACCCACGCCTATTGGATGCTGCTGGCCTGCGCGGTTCTGATCGGGATCGGCAACACGATCTGGCACCCGACCGCGATCCCGACGCTGGCCAATCGTTTCCCCGAGCGCAAGGGCCTCGTGGTCTCGATTCACGGCATGGGAGGCAATGTCGGCGATGCGGTGGCCCCTCTGCTTGCGGGCGTCCTGCTGAGCAGCGTGATCATAGGCGGCGTCGCCTTTGATTTCAATTTCACCTGGCGGCAGGTGATGATCTTCAACGTCATCCCCGGCATCGTCATGGCGGTGGCGATCTTCTGGTGGCTTGGCAAACTCCAGATGGACGGCAAGAAAAACGCCGACAAGGGCATCGGCTTCAAGGGCGTGATCCAGGGATTTGGCGGCCTGTTGAAGAACCGCACCATGATGCTGCTGGCCACGAGCTCCTCCTTCCGCTCGATGACGCAGGGCTCCCTGATGGTCTTCGTGCCGCTCTATCTCGCCAATTCCATGGGCTATTCGCCCTGGGCCATCGGCGCGGCCATGATGACCCTGCAGCTCGCCGGCTTCGTGGCGGCGCCCGTCGCCGGCGCCCTGTCGGACAAGGTCGGCCCGCGCAGCATCATGATGACCAGCATGGCCATGACGGCGGTGGTCATCCTGATGATGATCTTCACCGGCGGCACGCCGCTCTTCGTCTTCTTCGTGGCCGTGCTCGGCTTCTTCCTCTTCGCCATCCGCGCGGTGTTGCAGGCCTGGACCCTCGACGCCACGCCGAAGGGCATGGGGGGCTCGGCCATCGGCCTGCTGTTCGGCTTCCAGTCCGTGGGCAATTCCCTCGGCCTCGTGATCTGCGGCCAGATCGCGGACACTTTCGGCCTGATCACCACCTTCTACTTCATGGCCTTCACCATCGTTCTGGCGAACATGTTCGTCTTCTTCATCGAGAAGCCGCAGAGCCAGTCGGCCTGACGCCAGGGCCATACCGCAACGCCACGACGCAGCCTCCCCGTAAAAAGGGAGGCTGTTTCCTTTGCGGGGTCGCGGCGCCGGTGATAGACTTTGCGTCGAACGAACCATCAGGGACGGAGCCTCCCATGCAAACCGCCGCAGCAGGCGTCTCACCGGCACGCCAATCCTATTACGACACCCTGACGCCCCACTCGCTCGCCCCGCTCTGGGAAGTGCTGAAGGGCCTCGTTCCGACCGAGCCCAAGAGCAAATTCGTTCCCCATGTCTGGCAATTCGCCAAGGCCAAGCCGCTGCTGATGGCGGCTGGCGATTTGCTGACAGCAGAGGAGGCGGAGCGCCGCGTGCTGGTGCTCGAAAATCCCGCCATGCCCGGCGGCTCGCGCATCACCGCGACCATGTACGCCGGCCTGCAGCTCATCATGCCCGGCGAGATCGCCCCCGCCCATCGCCACACCGCCTCGGCCCTGCGCATGGTGCTGGAAGGCAACGGCGGCTTCACCGCTGTGGCTGGCGAAAAAACCACGATGGAGCGCGGCGATTTCATCATCACCCCCAGCATGGGCTGGCATGACCACGGGCAGGAAAACCATTCGCCTGTGATCTGGGTCGATGGGCTCGACCTGCATATGGTCAATTTCTATGAGGCTGCGTTCATGGACCACATGAACGACAAGAGCCAGATCCTCACGCGGACCGAAGGCCAGTCGGTTTCCGAATATGGCTCGGGCCTTGGCCCCATGGCGCCCCACTCCCCCTTCGGCCTGACGACTCCGATCTTCAACTATTCCTATGCGCGCAGCCGCCCCTCGCTGATGCAGGTGGCGGCCAACACGCAGCCTGACGCGCATCTGGGCTATGCGCTGCGCTATCTCAACCCGCTCAACGGCGACTGGGCCATGCCCACCATCGCAGCATGGCTGTCGCATCTGCCCAAGGGCCTTGAGACCAAATCCATGCGCTCCACCGACGGCCAGACCATCGTCGTGCTGGAAGGCGAACTGACCCTCGAACTCGACGGCAAGACCTTCACCGCTGGCGAAAGCGATGTGGTGGGCGTTCCCGCCTGGGTGTGGAAGAAGCTGCGCGCATCGAAAGACGCGGTCTATTTCACCTTCTCCGACCGCAGCGCGCAGGAGAAGCTCGGCATCTACCGCGAAGAGCGGCAATAAAGCCTTTCATTGCAAGCAATCGTGAAACGCCGGGCCCCACACAAGCCCGGCGTTTGTCTTTGCAAGCGCGCAACGGCTCGCTAAACTGCGGCCTCAGATCCATAGAGGTCGTTCAGGAGGGAAGCATGACCGGCAAGCCAACCATCATCAGCCGTCGCGGTATTCTGGCGGGCGGCGCCGCGCTCGCAGCGCCCGCCTTCCCCATGCCCGCCATCGCCCAATCGCTCGCCGAACTGCAAATCGGTTCGGCCAATTCCGCCAGCGACGTGACGATTTTCCTCGCGGACAAGAAGGGCTGGTTCAAGGAGGAGCGGATCGCCATCAAGGTGTCCTCCTTCAACTCCGCCGCAAACATGGTGGCGCCAATGGGCGCCGGGCAGCTCGATGTGGGCGGCGGCTCGGTCTCGGCCGGCCTCTACAACGCCGTGTCGCGCGGCATCAAGCTGCGCATCGTCGCCGACAAGGCCTCCTCGCAGCCGGGCTATGGCGTCAACAAATGCCTGATCGCCAAGCGCCATGTCGAAAGCGGCCGCTTCAAGGAGCTCAAAGACCTCAAGGGCATGAAGATCGCCATGAACGGGCCGGGCAACAGCAACTGGGGCAGCCTGTGGGGCGCCCTGAAGATGGCGGGCCTGACCTATTCGGATATCGAAACCGTCGACATGTCCTATCCCGACCATGTGCTGGCCTATCAGAACAATTCCATCGACGCCTCTTTCACAACCGAGCCTTCGGGCACGCTGGCGATCATGAAAGGCTATGCGGTGGAGGCGACCTCTGATGACAAGACCCGCCCCTATCACGCCATCGCGCAGATCCTTTTTTCTGAAAAGATGTCGGCGAACCGCGATCTTGGCGTGCGTTTCATGCGCGCCTATCTGCGGGCGGTGCGTTATTATTACGGCGCCCTCAAGGACGGGAAGCTTGCTGGCGACAATGCGGAGGAGATCATCCAGGTCCTCACCGAATATACGGCCATCAAGGATCCGCAGGTCTATCGCACGATCGTGCCCAATGGCATCGACCCCGATGGCAAGGTCGACATCCCCACCCTCAAGGAAGACTATGACGTCTATAAGTCTCGGGGATGGATCGAAGGCGCGGCGACCGTCGAGGATGTCGTCGACATGTCCTTCGTCGAGGCGGCCTTGAAAGATCTCGGCCCCTACAAGCGCGGATGAACGGACAGGGGGCGCAGCCCATCAGGCGCGCCCCCGTCAAAACGATCACTTATGGCCTTCAGCCAACTGCTTGTGCTCGTTCTCACGCGAGCGCAGGTGCTCCGTGAAGCCGAGCGGCTTTGCGTCAACCAGCACGAAGACCATCCGGCAGACCTCGTCATAGCGATTGATCCACGCGTGGTTGGTGCCACGCTGCACCATCACGTCGCCCGGCCCCATGGTGACGGTTTCGCCATCATCAAGCTCCATATCGATCTTGCCGGAGAGGATGATGATGTAATCCACGGTCTCCGTGCGATGCATCACCGGGCTGTTGTTCGGCGGATATTCGGAGATCATGAAACGCGTGCCATTGACCGGCGGATAGGTGCCGAGCTTGCGGGCCCCCATGTCCTCCACATCTTCGCCGACGGACATGTCGACGGGCATTTCATCGGTGCACCACATGAGCGTGGTGAACTGGCCGGGGCGATTGCCGCGAACGTTCGGGGCTGGTCCGTCGATGATCACCTTCGCCTTGTTGGCGCTGTCATGGCCGGTGATGATGCGGCGGATCGGCGTTGGTTGGCTTGCCATGTCTCTCTCCCTTTCAGTGTTCGCGTGGTTCCGGCCAATGGAGGTCATGGCGATCCACCGCAACTTCGCCGCTCGCCTGCAGGCGCACCACATTCACGGTGCGCGCATAGTCAGGTGAGCCGGAATAATAGGCGGGCACGGCGCCGCAGCCGACCTTCACCGCCCTGTTCCAGTGGCCGAGCGCAAGATAGTCGGCGCTGGTCGCCTTGATCTCATCGTCGCCGATCAGCCAGGAGGGGCGCGGCCGCGTCACGCGGTCGGGCACGGGCACATAATGGCCATGGGCCATGGCGACATGCCAGCGGGCGCGGCGGGGGCGGATCGTCTCGAAGGGCGTCATGTCGCCGTAGTCGCGATGGGCGCGCCCCCAGACCTCAAGATCGAAATGCTCGAAATGCACCGCCTCTTCGTAGCGCACGCCCAGCACATGCAGATTCTCGACCCCGGCCAGCGCGGGCGTCAGCCAGAGGGAGTCATCCACCGCCGGGTCGTGGTTGCCCGGCAGCAGCACCACGGGGATCCCCGCCTCCCGGACGAGCTGGCCGACACGCTCCACGAGAAACATCGGAATCTTGTGACAATCGAATGTGTCGCCACAGAGCAGCACCATATCGGCGTTGAGCGCGCGCGCCGCGTCGAGAACGCGCACCAACGGCGTCGCCCCATCGCCGCCATGGGCGCGGGCCGTGTAATCATTGTCGACATGCACGTCCGAGGTATGGACGATGACGATGTCGCGGCCCTCGGTCATGACGCCTCCTCAACCTTCGTTCGCAAGCACCTTGCGCACCCTCTGCACAAGCGGCTCAGGCAGAGCATAGGCCTCTTTCAGCAACTTCTCCATATCCGGCCCGGAGACCGGATCGACGGCGAGCTGCAGCCGCTCCATCTCCGCCAGGAACTCTGGATCGCGCATCGTCGCCCAGAAGGCGTCGCGCAAGGCCTGCGCGCGTTCGGGGGGAAGCCCCGGCGGGGCTATGTAGGGCCGCGCCAGCAAAGTGCTGAGGCAGATGACGTCAAGAACCTTCTTGTCGTCCTCATTGGCGGCGAAATCCCGCGCCAGCGGCACGCCGGGCGGCGCGGCGCGGTCGGCCTTGGGCGCGAGCTGGGCGAGAATGCGGACCGTGCCATCGCGCAGCCATTGCGGACGCGAGGCCTTCAGGCCCTCCATATCCCACACGCGCCCCTGCACTTCGCCATTCTCAAGCGCCAGCGCCACTTCGCGCGTGCCCGGATAGCCCGTGATGATCTTCAGCTTGAGGCCGAGCACATTCTTGAGCGCCAGCGGCAGCATATAGGTGTCGCCCGAGGGCGTTGAAGCCGCCGTCACCAGCTCCTTGGTGCGCAGATCCTCAAGGCTCGTCACGCCCGACGATTTCAGCGCGATCAGCACGGCGGCCGAAACCACGGCGTTGCCGATCATGGTCATGTCCGCCCCGGTGAACTGCGCCTTCGACTTCGGCCCGTTGAAGAGCGGGTCGAAGAGCAGCATGGAATTGACGGCGCCGAACGCCGTGCCATCGCGCGGCGCGACGCGGGCGAGATGATTGCCCAGCGTCATGCTTGAGGCGCCGGGCATGTTGACCGCGATGATGTTGGGATTGCCCGGCAAATGTTTCTGCATGAAGCGGATGATGGTGCGGGCATAGACGTCATAACCGCCGCCGGAGGCATAGCCGATGTAGCAGGTGATGGTCTTGCCGCGATAAAAGTCGGCGACCTGATCCGCCCGCGCAGACAGCGGCGAAACGGCGGTCGCAATGGCTCCCGACAGAAACGTGCGACGGCGCATCTTCATCCCTCAGGCTTGCGGTGGGCGCAGAACGACGAGCGCATCGAGCGCGACGACGCCCCGGCCCTTCGCGCGCACCGCGATTGGATTGACGTCAATCGCCTCGACCACATCGCCAAGTTCACAGGCGAGACGACCGATGCTCACCATCGCTTCGGCGAGTCCATCCACATCGCAAACGGGCGAGCCGCGATAGCCCGCAAGCAATTGCGAGGCGCGGGTCAGCGCAATGGTCTCCCGCGCGCGCTCGAGGCCGAGGCCAGGCGGGGCGAAGGCGACATCCTTGAAAAGCTCAAGCAAGACGCCGCCCATGCCGACCATCACCGCATGGCCCATCTCGGGATCGCGGTTCAGTCCCAGCACCATTTCAACGGCGCCGCTGACCTGCTCGGCGACGAGGATTCCCTCAAGCGGCGCGCCAAGGTCCGCGCACCGTGTCGCGATGAGCGCCGCGCCCTCGCGCACGGCCTGCGCATCCCCAAGGCCCAGCAGCACGAGGCCCGCGTCGCTCTTGTGCGGCACGGCGGCGGAGACGCCCTTCAGCACCACGGGATAGCCGATCTTCGCAGCGGCGCTGACCGCCTCTTCCGGGGTGGAGACAATGGCCTCGGCGGGGCCGCGGATGCCGAAAGCCGCGAGAAGCTCTTTGGAGTCCGCTTCGCTCAATGCAGTGGGCCCGGTGAGCGCGGCGGCTCTCGCGCGCCACTTTGCGACGAGCCCCGCGCGGGCGGGATCGGGGGCGTGAGGCGTCAACGCCGACGTCAGCATCGAGGGCACGATGCGCGCCACGGTGCGCAGGCTCTTGCCGACGTCTCGCAGCCACGGCAGGTGCGTCATGCCTGCGCGCATGGTCTGCATATACGGCGTTTCCTGCAGGGTGACCGGCGCGAAGGCGGCGACAGGCTTGGTCGCTTCAGCGCCCACGAAAGCGTCAAGCGAGGTCAGGTTCTTGACCTTGCGCTCGATGCCAGCCGCACGCGGCAACTCCTCCGCCATGAGCAGCAGATCGACGTTTTCGTCGTCATGCAGCGCGCGCACGCAGGCCATATATTCCTCGACACGCAGGGTGCGCTTGCTGTCGAAGGGATTGGCGAGCGTGGCGTCGGCCAAAGTCTCGCGCATCCGGGTTTCGGTAGCAGGGTCGAGCTCTGCGAAGGTCACGCCATAAGTCTGCGCCGCATCTGTCGCCAAGGACTTCAGCGCGCCGGAATTCGTCATGATGGCGACGCGCGGGCCCTTGGGGCGCGGCATGCGCGCGAGATAGGCGGCGGCCTCGACCATGTCTTCAAGGCTGTCGACCCGCACGATGCCGACGTCGCGCGCGAAGGCGTCGAAAACCTCGGTCGAGCCTGCGAGCGAGCCGGTATGGGCGAGCGCGGCCTTTCGCGCCTCCTCCGATCCACCAGCCTTCACGGCGACGATGGTCTTGCCATTGCGCCGCGCCTTGTCGGCGGCGGCGAGGAAGGCGGGACCATCCGTGACGGATTCGATGTAGCAGGTGATGACGCGCAGATCCGGATCGTCGGCGAGATGATTGATGTAATCGGCGAAGGTGAGGCCGGTCTGGTTGCCGCAGGAGACGAGATAGGCGAGCGTCAGGCCCGCATCGACGAGGCCGCGGGCGAAGGTCTGGGCCAGCATGCCGCTTTGGGTCAGCGCCGCCACGGCGCCCGGCGCCAGCGGCTCGACCTGCTCATCGGGAAAGGTGCAGAATTTCGAACGGCCGACCGCGAGGCCCATGCAGTTCGGGCCGGTCGCGGCGATGGAATAGGTGCGCAGGATCTCCTTCAGCCGCAACGCGCGGGCGCGGCCTTCGGGGTCGCCGCCCTCGCCAAAGCCGGCCGCATAAATGCTGGCGCTGCGCGCGCCAAGCTTGCCGGCGGCCTCCAGGATTTCGAGCGTCTGCTCCTTGGGAACGAAAAGCGCGAGATGGTCCGGCGCCTCCGGCAGATCGGCTATGGTGGGATAGCAGCGGGCGCCCCAGATCTCATCACGGCTGGGGTTCACCGGATAGACCGCCCCCTCAAAGCCGAAGCGTCTCAGATTGTCCCAGATGCGCGGCGCCCAGTTGCGGTCCGACGCGCCGACCAGAACGACATTGCGCGGCGCCATGAGCGCCCCGATGTTGGCGGAAAGGCTCAATGTTTATCCATCCATCGCAAGGGGAAGACGCGGGCGCACAAGAGCGCGCCCGCCATTTTGATCGTCCCGATCACTTCTCTTCGGGGCGCTGATAGGGGCCAAGGCCCGGACGATAGGACTTCTCGTCGAGGAACTTCTTCATGCCCACCTTGTCCGCGATCTCCTTGTCGGCCTTGGCGAGCGAATCCTGCTTCGAACCGAGATAGTCGCGGGCCTCGTCGGCGGTCATGTGCCGCACCATGCGCACGGCTTCCTTGGTGTAGCGCAGCACGGAAGGATTGAGCTTCTCGAGCTTGGCGGCGAACTCAAGGGTCTTGGCGCGCAGCTGGTCGCGCGGCACGGCGAAATTGGCGAGGCCGATCTCAACCGCGCGCTTGCCGTCGAAAGGCTCGCCCGTGGCCGCGTAATACATGGCGTGCCGGGGCAGCATCATGTCCGTGAGGTTCCAGCTCACGATGCCGCCGGGCAGGATGCCCCAGTTGACCTCGGAGAGGCCGAAGGTCGCGTCTTCAGCCGTGATGGCGAAGTCGCAGGCGCAGAGCTGGGTGAAGGCGCCGCCGAAGCAGAAGCCGTTGACCATCGCGATGGTGGGCTTGGTGAAGCGCGTCAGCAATTCCCAGCGCCAGTTGTGGCTGGCGGTGTTGGACTTCTTCCGCTCCGCAGGATTGTTCGCGGTTTCACGGAAATAGAGCTTCAAGTCCTGCCCGGCGCACCAGGCGTCGCCCGCCCCCGTCAGCACGAGCACGCGGGTCTGCGCGTCATCGTCGAGCCATTTCAGGGCGTCCTGCACATCATAGTGCAGGCCGGGGCTCATGGCGTTGCGCTTTTCAGGGCGGTTGAGCACGAGGAAGGTCACATGGCCTTCGCGCTCGATCTTGATGTTCTCATAGGTTTTATCGGCCATCGTTTCCTCCGTTTGTCGATGTCAGGGCGTGCAACTGGCGATGAAGGCGAGCAGGGCTCCCGAGAACCGCTCATCCTTCGTGCCGATCCCGCAGATGCAGGAAAAATGATTGTGATCGTCGATCCGCAGCACGGGCGGCGGGGCGCCGTCGCGCCTGGTGAGGGCGATCGCCATTTCAAAGGTCGGGGTGGCGAGGCTGACCGGATCGAACTCGGCCACGCTGAGCAGCACGGGAACCTTCGTGCCCGGCACATGCGAAAGGGCCGAGCGGCGTGCGAACGTCGCTTCATCCTCACCGAAATAGAGCGCCACATTGGGGCGCAGCTCCTCCTGGCGCAGCACATAGAGGCCGCTCGCCAGAATGACGCCCGCAACCTCGTCATGGCCCCTGAGATCGGGATCAAAGACATAGGAGGCCACATGGGCGGCGCCGGCGGAATGACCGAAGATGACGATGCGTCGGGCGTCCCCGCCAAAGCTCGCAGCCTGGGCCTTCACATGAGCGACGAGCGCCGCAAGGTCTTGCGAAGCTTCGGGCCAGGAGACTTCAGGCGAGAGCCGGTAATTGGCGGTGATGCCGACCATGCCCCTGCTGGCGAAGAACCGGCCGACGTTGCGGAAGAAGGTCTCATCCTGCCGCTTGTCGCCGCCGGAAAAACCACCGCCGGGAATGTAGATCACGATGGGCGCGCCGGAGGCTCCGGGCTGGGCGTAGACGTCGAACTGCTGGCGGGGATGGTCGCCATAGGCCTGATCGAGACGCTCGACGACGCCCTCCACAGGCTCGACCAGCGGCGCGAACATGGCCTTCGACCGGACATTCATTTCGAGCGTCGCGCCCGGCCCCATCTCCTTCAGGGCGCGGCGGATCTCCTCGGGCATCGACGACATGACGTTTCCTGATGCGCGCATGGCGAACCGCGCGCGCACTCCCCTGATATGGCCTTTTGTGTTAGGCTAAAGACCATAAGGGGTCGGGTCAAGGCGAGCGGCGATCACAGGTCTGAAGGGAGCAAACGGCATGACTGAGGCGGATGATCGTCGGCAGATTCGCGATTGCATCGAGAGCTGGGCCATCTGGCGCGATTCGGGCGACTGGGAGAATTTCAAGACCTGCTGGCACGATGGCGCGGTCATGAACGCGACGTGGTTTCAGGGTTCATCCGAACAATTCATCGCCAACGCCCGCAAGTCCTTTGAAAAGGGCGGCGCGACCTTCAGCGTGCATTTTCTGGGCGGAACCTCCATCGAACTGCGCGGGGCGCGGGCCGTGGCGCAGACCAAGATGATGATCTCCTCACGCGACGAAGTCGATGGTGTCGCCTGCGACGTCGTCTGCACGGGCCGTTTCTATGACTTCTTCGAAAAGCGCGGGGAACGCTGGGCCATCGTCGAGCGCCAGCCGATCTACGAAAAGGACCGGCTCGACGCGCTCGACCCCGCCCAGTTCCCAGCCTTCGATCAGGCGATCCTGCAGAGCTTCCCGGTGGGCTATCGCCATCTCGCCTATATCCAGACAAAACGCGGCCTTCCCGTGAAACGGGACATGCCCGGCCTGCGCGGTCCCGAGGTCGAGGCGCTCTATGCGCGCGGGCGCGACTGGCTGGCCTGATGCGCCGACGACCGGGCGCCGTGCGGGGCAAGAGCCCCGCGTTCCCACCTGCCTGGCCTCAGCCGCCCGCCAGCGCGCGGCGGTGGGCGTCGATCTTGCGAGCGACCTCCGCCTGATAGTCCTCGATGGGCTTGAAGCCGGGCGCCGCGCGGCAGAAGGCCTCCGCCTCCGCCATGACCTCGTCGGCCGGGCGCGCGAGGTCGAGAACCTCTATGCAGGGCTGGGAGATGTACCAGGGGGTGTCGCAGAAGACCTCGACCCGATTGCCCTCGGGATCCCTGAAATAGAAGGCGAAGGCGTTGCCATGGTTGACGCCGCGCATGTCGTGCACGCCCGGCTCATCCTTCACCCGCCGCCAGACCGCCTGCACATCCCCAAGGCGCGGCACGCGGAAGGAGAGCTGGTTCACATGGTTGAAGCCGCTCAGGTCAGGTCGCCCCGCCACCAGCGCGACCTGATGATGGTCCTGGGGATCCCAGGTCGTGAAGACGATGTCGAACCCGCGCACGACGCCCCGATCCGTCTCGGTGAAGCCAAGCACACGCGTGTAGAAATCCACCATGCGCGGCAGATCCACGCAATGCAGCCCCACATGGCTGAAGGAGAGCTTCACGGGAGCTGGATTGAGGTCGTCCATATGGTCCTCGCGGGGGCTGGCGGCGCGGGGAAAATAACACCGGTTTGCGCCGCAGCGCCAGCCATCCTATCCTGCCTCCATGACAACACCGGAGGCGACGCCCGGCCCATCGCCGGACAAGACACAGGCGACAGGCGCGGCCCTGACGCTCGGCGGTCGGCTGACGCAGGCGATCAACGCCCGGCTCCGTCCCGCCACGCAGGCGATCTTTTTTGTGTCGATGGGTTCTCTGCTGCTCGTCGCCATGGCGGCCGCCGTGAAATCCATGGGCGACCGGCTGCCGAGCTTCGAGCTGCTGTTTTTCCGCTCCGGCATCGGCCTCCTGTTCGTCCTGCCCATTTTCATCCGCAACCCCCTGGAGCCCTTCCAGACGAAACGGCCTCTGATGCATCTGACGCGCGGCGCGCTGGGGGCGCTGGGCAATGGCTGCTTCTTCTGGACGATCACCCATATGATGCTCGCCGACTCCATGGCGCTGCAATTCTCCCGCCCGCTCTTCATGATCCCGCTGGCGATCTTCTTTCTGGGAGAGCGCGTGCCCCTCAGCCGCACGCTCGTCTCGATCGTGGGTTTCGTCGGCATCCTCTTCTATGCGCGGCCCTTCACCAGCGGCTTTGACGCCAACGCCCTCGTGGGGGCGTTGGGCGCCTTTGGCGGCGGCCTCGTCGTGGTGAGCATCAAGCAGCTGGCCAAGACCGAGCAGACCCGCGTCATCATGTTCTACTACGCCTTCTGGAACGCGGTCTTCGCCCTGATTCCCTCCCTCTTCATCTGGGTCTGGCCGCAGGGCCATGAATGGGCCATGCTGGTCCTGATCGGCTTTCTGGGCATTTTCGGCCAGTGGCTGATCACCACGGGCCTGACCCTCGGCGACGCCAGCGCCCTTGCGCCGCTCGACTATTCACGCATCGTCTACGCCGCGCTGCTGGGCTATGTGCTGTTTGGCGAGATTCCCGGCGTCTGGAGTTTCGCCGGGATGGCGATTATCGTGGCGGCCTCGATCTATCTTGTGATGACGGAAAAGAAGCGCGCCGCCTGAGCCGCGCGCGGGAGTGAAAGATGGCGAAGATCGTTCTGGGCATGGTGAGCTCCCATGGCCCCCTCCTCATTACGCCGCCCGAATTGTGGACCGGCCGCATCGAGGCGGACAGGCGCAATCCCGCGCTGTTCTATCGGGGCAAGACCTATGGATTCGATGCGCTGATCGAAGCGCGCGCTCATGAAAATCTGGAGCCGGAGCTCGCGCTCGAGGTGCGCGAACGCCGCTTCGACGCCTGCCAGAAAGCCATCGCGGAAATGGGCCGCGCCTATGCGCAGGCCCGGCCCGATGTGACCGTCATGATCGGCAACGATCAGATGGAGATCATGGGCGACGACAATCAGCCGGCCTTCATGGTCTATTTCGGCGAGACCATGGACAATGTGCCCTTCAGCGAGGAGCAGAAACAGCGCCTTGGCCCTGGGGTGGCGCTGGCCGAGCCCAATCACCATCCCGACGTCAAACGCACCCATCCCGGCTGCCCGGAACTGGCGCTCCACCTGATTGACCAGCTCATGGGCAGGGGCTTTGACCTCGCCACCTCAAACCATCTTCCCGAACGGCGCGAGTCCCGCCTCACCGGCCTGCCCCACGCCTTCGGCTATTACTACCAGCGGATCATGGCGACTGACCCGCCCACCGTGCCGGTCTTCATCAACACCTTTTACCCGCCCAACCAACCCCGCATCGCCCGCTGCCATGCGCTGGGAACAGCCATCGCCGAAGCGGTCGAGAGCTGGGACAGGGATCTGCGGGTCGCCATTCTGGGGTCCGGCGGCATGACCCATTTCGTGGTGGACGAGCCCTTCGACCAGCGCTTCCTCGCCGCCTTCCAGCAGGAGGATTCCACCGATCTCTTCGCCCTGCCCGAGAGCCAGTTCCACTCCGGCAATTCCGAATTGAAGAACTGGGTGCCTGTGCGCGCCGCCATGCAGCACGCAGGCCTGCCCTTCACACTTCTCGATTACCAGCCGCTTTACCGCTCCATGGCGGGCACAGGCAGCGGCATGGGCTTCGGCTACTGGAAATAGCGGCTCAACGCGCGGCGGACCCCGGCTTTCTGCGCATGACAAGCTCGACCTCGCCGATCTTGATGAAGCCGAAGACATAGACCGAGGCCGTGTTGCGCACGGTCCTCGCGTCGATCTGCTCAAGCCGGTCGCGGAAGACGAGATCATAGCCCCCGATCCGCGCTGTGTAGCCAAATTCGATGGCGCCATCGACAGTCGTGGTCAGCAGGGCGGGCTCCGTCACATCTTCGCGCAGCCCGGACCAGCTTCCCGGCCCGGTCTTGGTGAAAACCCAGGTCTTCTGGTCCTTCTCACCGTCCGAATAGACGAAATCCTCGCGCAGGCGCAGAACCTTGCCGTCGAATGTTCCCCTCATCTGCACGACAAGGCCGCGCTCAGAGCCGGTCCAGCTGTTGCGGAAGCGGCCCTCCGCCACCAACGATCCCGAAAAGAATTTTTCAAGCTCCAAGGCCTCGGCCCGCGCCTGAGCGCTCGCGCCGAACAGGGCCACGCCGATGGCGGCGAGATGGCGAAAGACGAATCTGCGAGATGTCATGGGACGCTCCGGGCGCGACGATCTCCTGTCTACGGGCGAGACCCTGTAGCGGACTAAACATCGGAGCACCAAGTGCGCGGAGCCCTTCCCATCCGCCCACGACCTGTTGAATTGACCTTCACCAGCGCCGCGCGTTACATCCGGGACATGCGCAGGGAGCATTTCATGCTGGATCGTCGTCATTTCCTTGGCGGGGCATGCGCGAGCCTTTGTCTGCCTCAGCAGGCCTCAGCCAACATACGCGTCCCCGAGGGCGGACGCCTCGCATTTGCAGTGCTGCGGGAGGGTCGCGACATCGGCGAACATGCCTTGACCTTCGAACGCGCAGGCGAAGGCTGGACCATAGAGGTCGCGATAGACCTCGCCATCAGGCTCGGCCCGGTGCCCATGTTCCGTTACGAACATCGCGCGACCGAACGCTGGAGCAGCGCTGGTTTCCAATCCCTTGAGGCGCGCACCAATGACGATGGCAAGCGGCTGACGGTCAGGGCGAAGCGGCTCGCCAGCGCCGTCAGCGTCGAATCCTCGGCGCAGGGGGTTTATGAGGCGCCATCAGCCGCCCTGCCCTCGACCCACTGGAACAGGCGCATGCTGGACGTGCCCTTCTTCAACACCCAGACGGGCGAATTGATGAGCAGCGTGGTCACCGCCAAGGGCAATGGCGCGGTTGAGACCGCCTCGGGCCGCAAGATCAACGTGCGCCGGTTTGAAATCGCGGGCAATCTGACGCTGGAGACCTGGTACGACGATCAGCAGACCTGGGCCGGCCTCCAGTTCAAGGCGCGGGATGGGTCGCAGATCGTCTACAGACGCAGGGATTGAGGCGTCCGCGCCGCCATGACGCGAGCGCCTCCGGGTTTCAGCGCTTCGTCTTGAGATCGACGGTGAAGCCGCGCTGCACGGCCGGGCGATCCATGAGGCGGTCATACCAGCGCTTCACGTTGGGGAAGTCCGCCAGATCGACGTCATGGCGGGGATGGCGCCAGGCCCAGCCCAGTATCGCGAAATCAGCCACTGAAATATGGTCGCCCGCGAAGAAGGGCGCCTGCGCGAGGCGCTTGTCGGCGACGCCATAAAGACGCAGCGTCTCCTTCGAATAGCGCTCCAGCCCGTAACGGCGGTCGCTTTCGTCCTTCACATCGCCGAAGTGATGGCGCTGGCCCAGCATCGGGCCAAAGCCGCCCATCTGCCACATCAGCCATTCCCAGGCCGCGACGCGCTCCGGTCCGGACGCCGCCAGAAACTGGCCGGTCTTTTCGGCGAGATAGAGGAGGATGGCGCCGGACTCAAAGACGCTCACAGGCTTGCCGCCCAGCCCTTCGGGATCGACGATGGCGGGGATGCGATTGTTGGGGCTGATGGCGAGGAAAGCCGGATCAAACTGCTCGCCCTTGCTGATGTTGATGGGATGGACCGTATAGGGAAGCCCCATCTCCTCCAGCGCGACGCTGATCTTGCGGCCGTTGGGCGTATCCCAGGTGTAGAGCTGTATCGTCACGTCATGTCCCCCCTTGTGAAGCGGTTCAAACCAGCTCGACGGTGAGCGGGTTGTAGGAATATAGCCAGGCGTTGCGGTCCTCGCCCTCATTGCGCTTTGCGAAGGCGTCGCGCATGGCCTGAACGGACGGCAGATGGAACAGGGCGCGGTTGGCGGTGGATTGATTGACGATCTTCGCCGTGCGGTCGATGCGGTTGCGCTGGTAGAGCTGCAGGGCGTCCGGGATATTGTCCCGCATGCCAAGCGCGCGGGCCAGCACCGCGCCGTCTTCAATGGACATGGCCGCGCCCTGCGCGAGATAGGGAAGCGTGGGATGGGCGGCGTCGCCCAG
Organism: Beijerinckiaceae bacterium; assembly: GCA_947453205.1. Taxonomy (GTDB): domain Bacteria; phylum Pseudomonadota; class Alphaproteobacteria; order Rhizobiales; family Beijerinckiaceae; genus Terripilifer. Next base: position 40,462 of record CANGFT010000037.1, read on the forward strand.
AAGGGTCACGCGCTTCGAGCTCCAGTTGTGCAGAGGCTGGCGTCCATGCAGGGACCAGCGGTAGCACTGATCCTTGTCGGCGACGTCGATGATGGTCTGGATGGCGGGATGCCAGCCTTCGAAATCCTTCTTCAGCTTGTCCCATGAGAATTTCATGGTCCAGGACTCCTCGAAGACCTCTTCGGTCTCGATCAGCCCGACGAAATTCATCAGCTTGCCGCCGCGCAGATAATAGCAGACCGCGTGGCCGCCCGGCCCCATGAAGACGGACATGACATGTTCAAGGAAGGGGTCTGGCAGGCGCTCCACCGGCACGGTGATGCGCCAGGCGGCGTCACCCGTATAGATCGAGGTCGAATCGCCGAACATCTGCGCGCGGATCACCGATTTGAGGCCGTCGCAGGCGACGAGCAGATCGCCCCGCGCCACCGCGCCATTGGTGAAATGCATCTCGACCCCATCCTCGCGCTCGATGAATTTCGCGCCGCGATGGTTGAGGTGAATGAGATCGGGCTTCAGCTCCATCGCCTTGGCGGCGAGGATCTCGTGCAGGTCGGCGCGGTGGAGCTGCGTATAGGGCGCGCCATGCTTGCGCAGATGGTCTTCGGAAAGTTCGAACCTTTGCAGGATCTCGCCGGTGTCATGCAGGCGGAACACATAGGCGCCGGGCCGCACGCCCACGGCGTCCAGTTGGTCGCCAAGGCCGAAGGAGCGCAGCACATGCATGCAGTTGGCGCTGAGCTGGATGCCCGCGCCCACTTCGCCAAGCTGTGAGGCCTGCTCATAGACCTCGACGTCATGCCCGGCCTTGAGCAGGCTGATGGCGGCGGCGAGGCCCCCCAGGCCCGCGCCCACGAGAATGATCTTCTGGCGTTCCATGCGAATGTCCTCGAACCCTTGCCAAGCTCTGACGGCGGAGGCGGCGTTTGACGCGCGTCGTCCGCTGAGAGCCTCTTAGCAATGATCGCGCTGAAAGTCGCGCCCCCTATGGGGGAGGTCGAGGATAATTGTAGAGCCGATCTAGCGCCGCATGCCGACCTGCGTGAGGAGAGCAAGCGTCAAGGGCGCGCCCACGATCCACAGAAACAAAACGATGCCGATCTTGTCACCAAACATGGGCGCATCCTCCGGACCACCCAAGGAAATGGGCCGGGAGGAAGATGGTTCCGTCAGGGCTGAGTCAGTCAGGAACGCGGGAGCGCCGCCCGCGTTCTCTTGCTTGAGAGCCTGGAGATCCCCATGACGACCATGGACCACAGCCAAGACCAGAGTTGGCGAGAACAACCCCGGGATGACCCGGACCTCGCCGAACACGTCAGCGCCTACGCCCACTTCAAGACGCTGGCCCTTTGGGGAGCCATTTTGCTCCCCTTCCTCTTCGCGCTTGTGCTTCTGGTCTCCCAGTAGCTCACTTGACGACGCGCACGGCGCCTGTGGCGGCGCTGGTGGTGAGGGCTGCATAGGCCTTCAAGGCCATGGTGACGTTGCGGCTGCGCTTTTCCGCAGGTTTCCAGGCGTCAGCGCCTTTGGCCTCCATGGCGGCGCGGCGGGCGGCGAGCGCCTCATCGGAAATGGCGATCCTGATGCTGCGGCGGGGAATGTCGATCTCGATGCGGTCGCCCTCCTCCACGAGCGCGATCGCGCCGCCCTCGGCGGCTTCAGGGGAGGCATGGCCGATGGAGAGGCCCGAGGTTCCCCCGGAGAAGCGGCCGTCCGTGATGAGCGCGCAGGCTTTGCCCAGGCCCTTCGACTTCAGATAGCTCGTGGGATAGAGCATCTCCTGCATGCCCGGACCGCCGCGCGGCCCCTCGTAGCGGATCACCACCACATCCCCCGCCGTGATCTTGCCGCGCAGGATGGCGTCGACCGCCGAGTCCTGGCTCTCGAAGACACGCGCGGGGCCAGCGAAGACATGGATGCTCTCATCGACGCCCGCGGTCTTCACGATGCAGCCGTCGAGGGCGATGTTGCCGGTCAGCACGGCGATGCCGCCATCCTTTGAGAATGCGTGCGCATTGTCGCGAATGACGCCGCCGGAACGATCCAGATCAAGATCATCCCAGCGGCGATCCTGGCTGAAAGCGGTCTGCGTGGGCACACCGCCCGGCGCGGCGCGGAAGAAACGCTTCACCTCGTCGCTGGCGTTGCGGGTGATGTCATAGCGATCAATGGCCTCCCCCATGGTGGGTGTATGCACGGTGGGCACATCCTCATGGATCAGACCGGCGCGCTGCAACTGGCCGAGAATCGACATGATGCCGCCCGCGCGATGCACGTCCTCGATATGCACATCGGCGACGGCGGGCGCCACTTTGCAGAGCACGGGCACCTTGCGCGAGAGGCGGTCGATGTCGGCCATATGGAAGGGCACCTCGCCCTCATAGGCGGCGGCCAGCAAATGCAGCACCGTATTGGTCGAGCCGCCCATGGAGATGTCGAGCGCCATGGCGTTTTCGAACGCCTTGAAATTCGCAATGTTGCGCGGCAGCACGCTTTCATCGCCCTGCTCATAATAGCGGCGCGCCAACTCGACGATGAGATGGCCCGCCCTGACGAACAGATCCTTGCGATCCGCATGGGTGGCCAGCACCGTGCCATTGCCGGGGAGCGACAGGCCGAGCGCCTCGGTGAGGCAGTTCATGGAATTGGCGGTGAACATGCCCGAGCAGGAGCCGCAGGTCGGGCAGGCGGAACGCTCGATGGTCTCGACCTCTTCATCGCTGATCTTGTCGTCGGCGGCGGCGACCATGGCGTCGATGAGGTCGACCGCGCGGGTCTTGCCCTCGTGGATATATTTGCCAGCCTCCATCGGGCCGCCGGACACGAAGACCACGGGGATGTTGAGGCGCATGGCGGCCATCAGCATGCCCGGCGTGATCTTGTCGCAATTGGAGATGCAGACGATGGCGTCGGCGCAATGCGCGTTGCACATATATTCGACGGCGTCGGCGATGATCTCGCGCGAGGGCAGGCTGTAGAGCATGCCGTCATGGCCCATGGCGATGCCGTCATCGACCGCGATCGTGTTGAACTCCTTGGCGACCCCGCCCGCCTTCTCGATCTCGCGCGCGACGAGCTGGCCGAGATCCTTCAGATGCACATGGCCGGGCACGAACTGGGTGAAGGAATTGGCCACCGCGATGATCGGCTTGCCGAAGTCGCCGTCCTTCATGCCGGTGGCGCGCCAGAGTCCGCGCGCGCCAGCCATGTTGCGGCCGTGGGTGGTGGTTCTGGAGCGATAGTGAGGCATTGCCGGTCCTTGGTGGCTGGAGTTCGCCTGCTTATAGGCCATCGGCCGGGGCGCGGGAAGCCGCCCCCCGGCGCGAGCCGTTTACAGTTCGGTGATCTTCTGCGGGAACTTGTGCAGGGCCTCGACCTTGCCGTTCTCGTCCACCAGATAGTTGTCGCAGACCCAGCTGTAGGTGCGCGCCGTCACATAGGTCGGATGGACCGCAAAGAGCATGTTGCGCCCGACCTTCAGCGTCTCGTCATGGCGGATGAGCGGGCGCTCGACCATGTCATAGCCCTGGCCGTGCGCGTAGAGGCGCGTCTCCTCCGGGCGGCCGTTCTTGCGCATGAAGGCGTTGTAACGCGCGAAGATGTCGGCGGGGTCGGCGTCGGGCTGCAGCAACTCAAGCGTGAACTGCTGGGCCTGCAGCACGAAGGCGAATTCGTCGTGCATCTCCTGCGAGGCCTTGCCCAAAACC
>CANGFT010000038.1 GCA_947453205.1 Beijerinckiaceae bacterium
CGCCGGGCGCATATTCCTCGAGGTGGAGATGGAAGGTCTGGGTGATCCCGTCCTTGGGCTCCACATAATGGCGGCTGAAGCACTGGGGACCGTCGATGAAGCCGATTTCCTTGGCCTTGCGCACGCGCGGCACGGCGCGCAGACGGTTCAGCTCCTCCTTGACGTTATAGGCGCCCTGGATGGAGCGGACGAACACCCGGTCCTTCTTGGAATGGTAGAGATTGGCGATCTTCTCTTCCCGGGACTGGTTCTCGGAATTATGCCCGATCGGCGCAGTGGCGGCGCCTTTCTGGACTCTGGGCTCTGAATCCATCGTTTCGCTCCTCATTGACCCCTGGCGCGGCGGGCCGCGCGGCTCGCTTTGCTTTTCGGCCCACCGACCCGCTCTGTCAAGGGACGCCGCCGCCCGGACCAGACGGGCGCGATGCAGGCGGAGATTGCTTTTTGCTGTCCGATGCCGGTAAAGACAAGCCGAGCCACGGACCCGGCAAGCCGGGCCCCAGCCTGCGCCCATGAGGAGGATCGCCCGGATGCGCTATATCGACTGCTTCAATCACTTCTTTCCCGACGCCCTCTGGCAGAAAATGATGTCGACCCCCGGCGCGTCGGCGGACATTGGCGCGCGCATGCGCGGCATTCCCGCCATCTATGACCTGACCGAGCGCAAGCGCGTCGTGGACCTGTTCCGCACCAACAAGAACTACTCCCAGGTCATCTCGCTGGGCATGCCCCCGCTGGAAGCCCTTGGCACGCCCGAGATCGTCGAGGAGTTCGCCCGCCTCGCCAACGATGGCCAGGCCGAGCTTTGCGCCAAGCATCCCGACTATTTCTGCGGCTGGCTGGCCTCCCTGCCCATGAACTCGCCCAACGCCGCCAAGGAATGGGAACGCGCCATCTCCATCGGCGCCAATGGCCTGCAGCTTCATTCCAACATCAACGGCAAGCCGCTGGATGACGAGGAATTCCGCCCGATCTTCGAGATCGCCGAGAAGCACAACAAGCCGGTCTTCCTGCATCCCTCGCGCGGCGCCTTCGACCTGCCGGACTACAAGACCGAGTCCAAGTCCAAGTATGAGATCTGGTGGACCTTCGGCTGGCCCTACGAGACCTCGGTCGCCATGGCCCGCCTCGTGTTCGGCGGCGTGATGGACCAGTTCCCGGACCTCAAGGTTCTCGCCCATCACCTCGGCGCCATGGTGCCCTTCTTCGAAGGCCGCGTCGGCCCCGGCTGGGATCAGCTGGGCAACCGCACCACGGACGAGGACTACAAGACCCTCCTGAAGAACATGAAGCGTCGCCCGCTCGACTACTTCAAGGACTTCTACGCCGACAGCGCGGTGTTCGGCTCGAAGGCCGCCACCGAATGCGGCCTGTCCTTCTATGGCGCCGACAAGGTTCTCTTCGCCTCCGACTGCCCCTTCGACCCCGAAAAGGGCCCCGGCTACATCCGCGAGACCATCCAGATCCTCGAGGATCTCAAGCTCTCGCAGGAAGACATGGAGAAGATCTGCTACAAGAACGCCCAGAGCCTGCTCGGCGTGAAGTAAGCGGCTCCATCAGAGCCAACGAGAAAACCCGGCTGCGAGGCCGGGTTTTTTTACGCCCCTCCCCCCAGGGCCTCGCGCACAGCCTTTGGAATCCGCGCGGGCTTGCCATTCGCCACGCAGGCGATGCGGACCTTCGCGGTGATGAGCACCTCGTCCCCGCGCAGCACCCGCTGATCGAGGTCCATGCTGGCGCCCCCGATGGCGTCGGCGCGCGTCTCGATGGTGAGCAGATCGTCCATGCGCGCGGGCTTGAGGAACTCCACGCTCATCGCGCGCACGGCGAAGCCGAAGACCTCGCCCGCCTTGCCCGCCATGATCTCGCCCTGCGAGAGGCCGAGCGCGCGCAGCAGCTCCGTGCGGCCGCGCTCCATGAAGCGCAGATAGGAGGCGTGATAGACGACGCCGGAGAAATCCGTGTCCTCGTAATAGACCCGAACCTCGAAGCGACCGCTCACGGCTCCTCCCCATCGGCGAAGAGGCCGAACTGGGTGGGCGCGCGCTGGGGCTCGGCGAGGCCAAGGTGCCGGAAGGCGTTGGCGGTCAGCACCCGCCCGCGCGGGGTGCGCTGCAGGAAGCCCTGCTGCAACAGATAGGGCTCGATGATGTCCTCGATGGCGTCGCGCGGTTCCGACAGCGCGGCCGCGATGGTCTCGATGCCCACGGGCCCGCCGCCGAAATTCACGGCGACCATGTCGAGATAGCGCCGGTCCATGATGTCGAGGCCGATGTCGTCGACGTCGAGCAGGCGCAGGGCGCGGTCGGCGACCTGGCGCGTCACCTGCGGATCTCTGTCCACGATGGCGAAGTCGCGCACACGGCGCAAAAGGCGCCCGGCGATGCGCGGCGTGCCGCGGGCCCGGCGGGCGATCTCATGGGCGCCGTCTTCGGTCATGGGAATGTTGAGCACCCGCGCCCCGCGCGCCACGATGCCCTGCAATTCCTCGACCGTATAAAAATTCAGGCGGATCGGAATGCCGAAACGGTCGCGCAAGGGCGTCGTCAGGAGGCCTGCGCGGGTGGTGGCGCCGACGAGGGTGAATTTGGCCAGATCAATCTTCACCGAGCGCGCCGCAGGGCCCTCGCCGATGATGAGGTCGAGCTGGAAATCCTCCATGGCCGGATAGAGAATCTCCTCCACCGCCGGATTGAGCCGGTGAATCTCGTCGATGAAGAGCACGTCGCGCTCTTCGAGATTGGTGAGCTGGGCGGCCAGATCCCCCGCCTTGGCGATCACCGGACCCGAGGTCGAGCGGAAATTGACGCCAAGCTCCTTGGCCACGATCTGCGCCAGCGTGGTCTTGCCGAGGCCCGGCGGGCCGACGAAGAGCACATGGTCCAGCGCCTCATTGCGCGCCTTGGCGGCCTCGATGAAGACGCGGAGATTCTTCCGCGCGGCCTCCTGCCCCGTGAAATCGTCAAGCGACAGCGGCCGAATGGAAGCCTCGGCGTCATCCTCGCGCTTTTGCGGCGAGAGCAGGCGGGGGTTGGGTGTGGTCATGGGGGGAGTGTAGCAGATTCGGGGCGGTCGGCATTAGGCAGTCGGCAGTCGGGGCGCGGCTCTTTACGACTGCCGATTGCCGACTGCCGACTGCCGCCCCCCTACTGCGCCAATTCCTTCAGCCCGCGCCGGATCAGCGCCTGCGTCTCGGCGGTCTCGCCCAGCGCCTTCACGCTCGCCGCCACCGCCGCGGCGGCCTGCGGGCGGCCGTAGCCGAGGTTCACGAGGGCGGAGATGGCGTCCTGCACGGGTTTGGGGGCGCTGCGGGCCTCGTCTTCGCCAGCCAGGCGCACCACGGCGGGATCGACGGAGCCGAAAGCGGGGGCCTTGTCTTTCAGTTCGGCCACGATGCGGGCGGCGAGCTTGGGGCCGACGCCGGGCGAGCGGGCGACCATGGCCTTGTCCTGCGTGGCGATGGCGCTGGCGAGTTCGCCGGGGCCGAGCACGCCCAGAATAGCCAGCGCCACCTTGGAGCCCACGCCCTGCACGCTCTGCAACAGGCGGAACCAGTCGCGCTCCCCATCCGAGGAGAAGCCGAAGAGACGGATCGCGTCCTCGCGCACCTGCGTCTCGATGGCCAGCGCGGCGGCCTCCCCGGGCTTGGGCAGCTTTTGCAGGGTGCGGGTGGAGCATTGCACGACATAGCCGACGCCGTGCACGTCGAGGATCACGAAATCCTCGCCATAAGAGTCGATGACGCCCTTGAGCTTGCCGATCATGTCGCCCGCCGATTCGCAGTGAAGCCCCATGCTACAGGACGGGGCGGCTTCAGGCGACCTCAGGCGAGCGCAGGGGCGGGGCGCCGTCGCCAGATGATGGCGGCGACCACGGCGAGGTTCACCAGATTCCACAGCACGCCCATGAAGAAGGCGGCGCGATAGGAGCCGGTCCAGTCAAAGACCATGCCCGACGACCAGCCGCCCAGCGCCATGCCGAAGAGGGTCGCCATGATGATGAGGCCGATATGGGCGCCCGCTTTGCCCGCCGGGAAATATTCGCGCACGATGACCGCGTACATGGGAATGATGCCGCCCTGAAACAGGCCGAAGAGCGCGGAGATCAGATAGAGCGAGGTCAGGCCGTCGAAGAACATGTAAAGCACGAGGGCGAGGCCCTGGGCGGCCGAGCCGATGAGGAGCGTCAGGAGCCCGCCGATCCGGTCGCAGACGAAGCCGGAGATGATGCGGCTGGCGATGCCCAGCGCCAGCATGATCGAGAGCATCTGCGCGCCCTGCGCCGGGCCATAGCCCAGATCCGCGCAATAGGCGACGAGATGGACCTGCGGCATCGCCATGGCCATGCAACAGGCGAAGCCCGCCGCGCAGATCAGCGCCAGCAAGGCGCCCGGCGGCATGGCGATGATGCCCTGCAGGGGCTTGGGGGCGGTTTTCGCGCTGGCGCCCGTGGGCGGGGCGGCGCGCAGCAGAAAGGCCAGCGGCGCCACCACGGCGATGCAGAGCAGCCCAAGCCCGAAATGGGCCGCCCGCCAGCCCTGCGTCTCGATCACATATTGGATGACCGGCGGCCAGACGGCGCCCGCCACATAGTTGCCGCTGGAGACAAGGGTGACGGCGAGGCCGCGGCGGCGCTCGAACCAATGGGAGATGTCGGCCATCAGCGGGGAGAAGCAGGCGGAGCAGCCGACCCCCAGCAGCAATTGCGCCAGCGCGAAGCTCACGATCCCCACGGACAGCCCCGCCAGCCCATAGGCGATGGCCATGATCGCGGCGCCGCCGACAAGCGCGCTGAAGACGCCGAAACGGTCGGTCACCCAGCCCATGAACAGGCCGCCAAAGCCGAAGCCGATCATGATGAGCGTATAGGGCAGCGACGCTTCCGCCCGCGTCACCCCGAAATCCGCCTGAACGGCGGGCAGGGCCACCACATAGGACCAGAAGCCGACGCAGCCCACGCTTCCAACCGCAAGGCTCACGATGAGGCGTCGCCAGGCGGCGGGGGAATCGATGGGGTTGTCGGCGAGCAGCGTCATGGGACGACCTTAGCCGTCCCATGCTCCGATGGCGAGGCGTCAGCGCGAGAAGGGCGGGATGCCGCTGCAGTAATAGCCCACGAAGCACTGTGGATTGTCGCGCGTCGGCAGGAAGGCCGGCCGGGCGTAGTAGCCGGTGGGGCAGAAGCTCTCGTTGACCACATAACGGTCATAGATGTCCGGCCCCGTGCCCAGAACCACGGCGCCATGCTGCGCCACAAGCCGCGCCGCCGCCCCGCAGGCCATGGCCGGGGTGGTGGCGCGCTGGGCGAGCGCGGGGGCCGCCGTGGCCGCCAGAAGGGTGATGATCGCAACCGTCCGTGACGCCTTCATCGCCTGATCTCCTGTGATGGCCCCGCTTTTGCTGCATCTGCGAGGCGAAATGCCCATCCGCTAACCGGCCATTAACCCTGAGAAGGTCTTAACTGGCTCCGAGCGCCATATAGGTCCGCCTCCGGCCCCCGGCCATGGCGAGGCCTAACAATTGACGGAATTTGCGTGAAGGAGAGGCTTGGCCTTTCCCCTGCATCATTGAGGACGACGAGATGAATCCTGCCGAGATCGCATCTGGAGCCGTGGCGGCCGCCGGGGAGGTATCCCTTTGGGGCATGTTCTGGCAGGCGCATCTGGTGGTCAAGATCGTCATGCTGGGCCTGCTCGGCGCCTCCGTCTGGTGCTGGGCGATCATCATCGACAAGGTTCTGCTGCTGCGGCGCGTGCAGCGGCAGATGGACCTTTTTGAAGAAACCTTCTGGTCCGGCAATTCGCTCGAGGATCTCTACCAGCTCTTGTCCCAGCAGCAGCCCAGCGGCATGGGCGCGCTCTTCGTCGCCGCCATGCGCGAGTGGAAGCGCTCCTTCAGCAGCGCGGCCTCGGCCTTCATGGGCCTGCAGGCGCGCATCGAGAAGGTGCTGGACGTGACCATCGCGCGCGAGGTCGAGCGTCTGGAGTCGCAGCTGCTGGTGCTGGCCTCCGTGGCCTCGGCGGGGCCCTTCGTGGGCCTCTTCGGCACGGTCTGGGGCATCATGAGCTCGTTCCGCTCCATCGCGGCCTCGAAGAACACCTCGCTCGCGGTCGTCGCGCCGGGCATCGCGGAAGCCCTCTTCGCCACGGCCATCGGCCTTTTCGCCGCCATTCCCGCGCTGGTCTTCTACAACATCCTGCAAGGCAAGGTGGCCCGCTCGCAGGCGCGGATGGAATCCTTCGCCGATGAATTCTCCTCGATTCTCTCGCGGCAGATCGACCAGCACGTCGCCAGCGAACGCGACCGCAGCTAAGGGGCGCCGCCATGGGCATGTCTGTGGGAGCAGGGAAAAAAGGCGGGCGGCGCCGTCGCGGCGTGCCGCGCTATGGCGCCATGGCCGAAATCAACATGACGCCCTTCATCGACGTGATGCTGGTGCTGCTCATCATCTTCATGGTGGCCGCGCCCCTGCTCGCCACGGGCGTGTCCATTGACCTGCCGGAGACCAAGGCCTCCGCGCTCAACATCGATCAAAAGCCCCTGAGCGTCGCCATCGACGATTCCGGCGCAATCTTCGTGATGGATCAGCCCGTGCAGATCGAGGATCTCGGCGCCCGCGTCGCCAGCCTCGCCAAGGCGGGCTTTGACGAGCGCATCTATGTGCGGGGATCGAAGGCGGTGAACTATGGCCGCGTGGCGCAGGTCATGTCGATCATCACCAGCGCCGGCTACAAGAAAGTGGCGCTGGTGACCGAGCAGGAAAAGAAGTGAGCGGGCGCGCGTGAAAGTCTCCGTCTCCCACCCTGGCCACGTCCTGTCGGCGGCCGCGCATCTTGCGCTGCTGGCGGCGACGCTCGTCAGCTTCACGGAGACGAAGAAATTCGAGGACGCGCAGGAATCCGTGCCCGTCGAGATCGTGACGGACTCGCAGCTCAACGAGATCATGAAGGGCGAGAAGGACGCCAAACAGGCCGCGCCGACGCCCATCAAGGCCGACAAGGCCGCCGAGGTCGAGGAGAAGAAGCCCACCCCGATCAAGGAGGCGAAGACCGAGGTGGCGGCGCCGCCCCCGCCCCTGCCGCGCATTCCCGATCCCGGCGAGAGCAAGGAGCCCGAGCCGCCAAAGCCGCCCCTGCGCACGGCGACACTGCCGCCCGAGCCGCCCAAGCCTGAGCCAAAGCCCGAGCCGGAGCCCGTGAAGCCCGAGCCGCCGAAGCCGCCCACGCGCCCGCCCGAGCCCCCCAGGGCCGAGACGCCCCCGCCCAAGCCCGAAGCCGAGCCTGTGGAGCCGCCCAAGCCCCCGCAAAGGCCGAAGGAAGAGCCGAAGAAGGCCGAGGTCGCCCCGACGACGACGCCGCCGACGCCCCCCAGGGCGCCCGTGCGGCCGAAGGCGGAGGAGAAGCCGCTCGACCCCACGGCCATCTCCAAATTGCTGAAGGACACCGAGCCGCAGAAGCCCGTGGCGCGTCCGAAGTCTGGCGATGAGAATGCGCCCAGGACGAAATATGATTCCGACGCCGTCTCGAAGATGCTGTCCCGCGACGCCCCTTCGCAGAAGGCTTCAACTGCGGCCACCGCCAGCCAGCAGGCCTCGCTGGGCTCGCCGACCGCCAACGCCGCGCGCATGTCGCCCTCGCTCCGGAGCCAACTCGATGAGTTCATCGTGGAACGCTATAAGCAGTGCTGGACCTATGTGGGCATGTCGGCAACCCGTTATACACCGAAGATTATCGTTGAATACTCGGTCAATGGCGCTTTGGCTAAGGAGCCGGTGCTGGACAATCCGCCGAGCGATCCCAACCTTTTTAATCTAGCTGAAAGCGCGCTGCGCGCCGTTCGCCGCTGTAACCCACTGCCGATCCCGGCACAATTCGCGCCCTTTCATCAGGAGTGGAAGAACCGCACGCTTCGCTTCGACCCCGAGGAGATGGCGGGATGATGTCTTTGCCCCTCCGTCCGCCCGCTTCCTCCCATGACGCTTCGCGCCCGATCTTCAGGACAGACCCGCCATGAGCATGTTCCTCACCCGCCGCCAGATGGCCGCCCTTCTCGCCGCCGCGCCGATCCCCGCTCTGCCGCTCGGCCCCGCCGTGGCCCAGTCCGCGCTCGACATCAAGCGCGGCTCGGGCTTCCAGCCGATCCCCGTCGCCGTGACGAATTTTCAGGGCGATGGCGGCGCACAGGCGACGCAGATCATCACCAACAACTTCCGCCGCTCGGTCTTCCTCAGGCCGATCGACCCCGCGACTTTCGTGGAGAAGACGACCAATCCCGAAGCGCCCGCCATCGACCAGTGGCGCATGATCAACGCGCAATTCGTCGTGACCGGCCGGGCCACGCGCGGGCCGGACGGGCGCCTCAAGACCGAATTCCGCCTGTGGGACACCTCAAGCGGCCAGCAGGTGGCGGGCCAGCAATATGTGACCGACCCCAACAACGCCCGCCGCGTCGCCCATATCGTCTCCGACGCCATCTTCACGCGCATCACCGGCGAGAAGGGCTGGTGCGACAGCCGCGTCGTCTTCGTGGATGAGAGCGGGCCCAAGGAGCGCAGGGTCAAGCGCCTCGCCATCGTCGATCAGGACGGCGCCAACATCCGCTATCTCTCGCGCGGCGACGAGCTTGTGGTGACCCCGCGTTTCTCGCCCTCCTCGCAGGACGTGACCTATATGGCCTTCGGGCGGGGCGACCCCAGCGTCTACCTCCTGAACATCGAGAACGGCCAGCGCGAGGCGGTCGGCAATTTCCCCGGCATGACCTTCGCGCCGCGCTTCTCGCCCGATGGCCAGCGCGTGATCATGTCGCTGTCGCAGGGCTCCGCCACCAATCTCTTCACCATGGACCTGCGCACCCGCGCCACGACCCGCCTGACCGACACCGCAGGCATCGACACCTCGCCCTCCTATGCGCCCGACGGCGCGCAGATCGTCTTTGAATCGGATCGCGGCGGCACGCAGCAGATCTATGTGATGGGCGGCGGCGGCGGCGGCGCCAAACGCATCTCCTACAACGATGGCGCGCGCTATTCGACGCCGGTCTGGTCCCCCAAGGGCGACTTCATCGCCTTCACACGGCAGAAAGGCGGGCAGTTCGGCATCGGCGTCATGAAGCCCGACGGGTCCGGCGAGCGCATGCTGACCGAAGGCTTCCACAACGAAGGGCCGACCTGGGCGCCCAACGGCCTCTATGTGATGTTCTTCCGCGAAGGCGGCGGGCAGGGCGGACCCCGCCTCTTCATGGCGGATGTCTTCGGCCGGGCCGAGTTCCAGGTGCCGACGCCCTCGTTCGGCTCGGACCCCTCGTGGTCGCCGTTGAACTAGCTATTCGGCGGCTGCGCGGGTTGACGCAGCCGGCTTCGTGCGTTTGGGGCGCGCATCGACATTGGTCGCGGGAATGTCCTCCGCAGCCACGCAGTCCACCACGAGACGGTGGCCGAGACGATCCAGGAAAAGCGCGAGGGTCTCGATCGTGATCGTGGGCGTGCGTCCGTTGAGCACGCGCGACACATAGGCCTTGTCGCGGTCGAGGAGCGCCGCCAGATCCTTGGCCGTCATGCCTTCCGCACTGCGCCGTCTCCATGCTTTTTGAAGCGTGAAGAAGAGGTTTAATCGCGCATCTGCTTTGACCGCCCCCTCGCTTCGTCTTTGGTCGTTCGTCGTCATGTGGGGCCTGCGGAAATAGAATATTTCAAACATAATCTTTACAATTAATCCTGACCTCCAACAAGCGTCCCGACAACCCACCGCCCCCTCACGACACAGTTGAACCTCTCAAGGTTGAACAACCCACCGCCCCTGACTAGAGTGTCCGCACACAGCTCAAGGAAAATCGCGGGATGCAGGAAACGGTGCTGGACGTTCGCGGGACGAATGTCCGTATGCTCACGGCGGGGACGGGGCCAAGGCTCCTGTTTTTGCATGGAATCGACGGTCCTTCGGCAGATCCGCTGCTGGAGGCGCTGGCGCAGCGCTTTACGGTCATCGCCCCGGAGATCCCGGGCTTCACGCGCTCGCTCATCCCGGACTGGATGATGAGCGTCAGCGACGCCGCCTTCTTCACGCTGGACCTCATCACTGCGCTGGGCGCTTCAAAGCTGCATCTTGCGGGCCATTCCATCGGCGGCTGGATCGCGGCCGAGGCCGCCATCCGCTCCACCACCGCCCTCGCAAGCCTGTCCTTGCTGGCGCCTGCGGGGGTCATGCCGCGTCAGGCGCCTGCGGTGGATGTGTTCCTCATGTCGGGCGAGGAGGGCGTGCGCGCGCTGTTCCACGATCAGGCGCTGGCGGATGAGGAGATCGCCGCGCGGGCGCAGCTGCCGCTCGACATCACCTTGCAGAACAGGGCGGGCCTTGCGCGCCTCGCCTGGACGCCGCGCATGGCCAGCGTCACCCTCGCATATTGGCTGCATCGCATTGATGTTCCGACCTTCATCGCCTGGGGCGAGGCGGACAAGATCCTGCCCTTCTCCAACCATGAGATCTTCATGCGCGAGATCAAGGGCGCACAGTTCAAGGCCCTGCCGCACTGCGGCCACGCCATTCCCCGGGAGCGCGGCGCAGAGGTTGCGCGCGACATGACCGCCTTCATCGACGGAGCGAAATGATGCAAGTCTACTTCTTCCATCTGATGCCCTATGGCGATCTCGACATCGCCGAGTCCGACAAGCACAACTCCGCCTGGGTCACGATCCCCAACACCTGCTTCGATCCATCCAAGGGCATGAAGCTTTATGACCGCTATATCGGCGAGCTCGAGCTGGCGGACCAGTTGGGCTTCGACGGCGTTTGCGTCAATGAGCATCATCAGACCGCCTATGGCCTGATGCCCGCGCCCAATCTCATCGCCGCCGCGCTGGCGCGCTCCACGAAACAGGCGAAGATCTGCATTCTCGGCCGCGCTTTGCCGCTGGTGAGCAATCCCGTCATGATCGCCGAAGAATTCGCCATGCTCGACCACATGAGCGGCGGGCGCATCATCACGGGCTTCGTGCGCGGCATCGGCTCGGAATATTTCTCCAACAGCGTCAACCCGACCTTCTCCCATGAGCGCTTCTATGAAGCCCATGAGCTGATCCTGAAGGCCTGGACCGATCCGGGCCCCTTCAGCTATCAGGGCAAGCATTACCAGTTCGACTATGTGAACCTCTGGCCGCGCCCCGTGCAGACGCCGCACCCGCCCGTGTGAATTCCCTCGCAGGGCAGCATGGAGACCATCGTCTGGTGCGCGGCGGCCGAGCGTAAATACACCTATCTCCAGACCTTCAGCCCCTATCCCGTCGCGGTGAAGGCCTTCAACGCCTATCGCGCGGAAGCGCAGAAGAACGGCTATGAAGCGCAGCCCTCGCAGATGGGCTGGGCTGTGCCGACCTATGTCGCGGAGACCGACGAGATCGCGCGGCGCGAGTTGAAGGGTCATATCGAAACCTTCTTCAACAAGTTCCTGCGCTTCCCCTCCATCGAAATGCGCCTGCCGCCCGGCTATTCCTCGATCTCCTCGACGAAGACCCTGATGGAGATGAAGTTCAAGAACCGCACCAGCTCCACCATCGACACGCTCATCGACAATGGCATGATCCTCGTCGGCAGCCCGCAGACCGTGCGCCAGCGCATCGAACATTGCCAGAAGGAGATGGGCTTCGGCCATCTCATGGCCATGCTGCAGATCGCGACCCTGCCGGCGGATCTCACGGAGAAGAACATCCGCCTCTTCGCCAGCGAGGTCATGCCGCATTTGCAGGGCAAGGCGACGCCGCATTTGCGCGCCATCGCCTGAACGGGAGGAAAGAAAATGTCCATGCGCAAAATCGCTGCGAGCCTTCTGGCGCTCGCCAGCATCGTCGGCCTTGCGAGTGCTGCTGCGGCGGCGGATGCGTTCCGCGTCGCCTCGCCCAATCGCGGCAGCTGGGAGGGCGCCATCCCCGAGCTTGGCAAGCAGGCGGGCATCTTCCAGAAACATGGCCTCGACCTCGACATCATCTATACGTCGGGCGGCGGCGAGACCATGCAGGTCGTCATCGCGGGGGCTGTGGACGTCGGCCTCAGCGCAGGCCTTGCGGGCACCTTCGGCGCCTTCTCCAAGGGCGCGCCGGTGCGCATCATCGGCGCCAGCTCCACGGGCTCGCGCGAGATCTTCTATTATGTGCCCGCGAAGTCGCCGATCACCTCGTTGCGTGAGGCCAATGGCAAGACCATCGCCTATTCGACGGCGGGCTCCTCCACGCAGGTCGGCGCGCTGCGCTTCATGGCGGAATATGGCCTCAAGGACATGAAGCCCACGGCCACCGGCGACGCCGTGAGCACGACGACGCAGGCCATGACGGGCCAGGTCGACATCGGCTGGTGCGTCGCGCCCTTCAACCTCGACGTGCTCGCAAGAGGCGACATCCGCATGATCGGGCGCCTCAGCGATCTTGAACATCTGCGCAAGCAGACGATCCGCGTGCAGATCGCCAATGCGCAGGCGCTGGAGAAGAAGAAAGACCTCTTCGTGCGCTATCTGCGCGCCTATCGCGAGGTGCTGGACTGGATGTACGCCTCTGACGATGCGGTGCAGAAATACATCGCCATCACCAATCTGCCGGAGGCCTCGGTGCGCCGCATGCTCGCCGAATTCATTCCGAAGGAGAGCCTGCAGATCGACGAGGTGCAGGGCGTTCCCGAGGCCATGCAGGATGCGGTGCAGTTCAAATTCATCAGCGCGCCGCTCGATGACAAGCAGGTGAGCGAGCTCATCCAGATCAAGGCGATGAAATAACCGTCAAAAAATAAGGGGCGCCGAGAGGCGCCCCGTTTGCCTACTGCATGCGCACAGCGCGCGCCGCCGCCTCGATGTCGTAGTCATAGAGGCCCTTGCGGAAGGCGATGGCCGTCTTGCGGATCTCCTCGTCGCGCTGCTCGATGCTCTCATAGTCCGAGTCATAGCGCTTGCCGTTCTGCCGCGCCTCGGCCTGGATCATGGAGGTGCGCGGGCGGCGCAGGGCCTCATAGGCGCGCAGCATCGCCGGCACTTCATCCACGCCGCGCCCTTCCAGCAGGACGCCCAGCGCCACCGCGTCTTCAATCGCCTGATTCACGCCCTGGCCGAGATGCGGCAGCATGGGATGGGCGGCGTCGCCCAGCAGGGTGAGGCGCCCGTTCACCCAGGTCCGCAGCGGCTGGCGGTCGAACAGGCCCCACCAGTAGCAACTCTCGACCTTGGACAGGAGATCCGTCACACGGGGATCCCAGCCCTCGAAGGAGGCTGCGAGCTCGTCGCGGTCGCCAAGGGCTGACCAGGATTCAAGGGTCTCGTGGGGGGTCGGCACGAAGCCGACATAGTTCAGCAGGGCGCCGCCGCGCACGGGAAAGACCATGAAATGCTTGCCGTCGCCCATCCAGATCTGATGGGTCCGGTCGGGCCAGGCGCCGAGCTTGTCGCGGGCGATGAGGCCCCGGTAGGCGCGGAAGCCCGAATATTCAGGCAGGCTCGGCTCGACCACGAAGGGCTGCATGGCGGAATTGATGCCATCGGCGCCGATGACGACCTCCGCCTCGAAGCTCTCACCATTGGCGAAGCGGACCGTCGCCTTGTCCGCGTCCTGCGAGAAATCGACGGCGCGGTGGCCCGTGCGCACGGCCTCGCTGGGAAGGGCGGCGGCCAGCGCGTCGAGAATGTCGGCCCGGTGCATGCCATACATGCCGTTCCAGCCCGACGAATCCGTGGTGAGGACGTCGCCGACATAGGAGCCGTCCTTGCGGTTGTAATGGGAGCCCGGCCCCACATGCCCGCCGACCCTGGCGAGCGCCTCGCCGAAACCCATGCGCTCCAGCTGGCGCAGGCTGTTGGGATAGATGAAGACCCCGGCGCCGACCTCGCCGAGCGCGGCCGCCTGCTCGAACACCGTGACGTCGAGCCCATGCCGCCGCAGGGCGTTCGCCGCCGCAAGTCCGCCCATGCCCCCGCCGATGATAGCTGCCCGCACTGTCCCGACTCCCCTCATTCCCCGATCTCGATCGTCCCCAGGCGCGGCGGCCGATCCAACGACCCGACCCGGCGCGCGGCGTGAACATATACACGATTGCGCTGCGGCGCCGAAATCCGCGTCACGGCGACGGCGCTCCAGATAATATATAAAATCCCACATTTCGGGATTTTGATCGAGATCAATGGCTGCTATCTCTCGTCGTGATTGAAGGGGACCAAGCGCATAGGCCGCGCATTCCCCAATCGCCTCGCAGGGAGAAGCATCCGTGGACACGCAGGTTCTCATCATTGGCGCGGGTCCGGTGGGGCTCACGCTGGCGCTTGACCTTGGCCGCCGCGGCGTCCGCTGCATGATCGTGGAGCAGAAGGAGAAGCCCGCTTTCCTGCCCAAGATGGAGCGCGTCAACGCCCGCACCATGGAGCTCTACCGCCGCATGGGCCTCGCCCCCAAAATCCGGGCGGCGGGCCTGCGCGGCGACATTCCCATGGATGTCTTCGTGGTGCTCGACCTCGCCCGGCCCCCGCTCCTGCGCCTGCCTTATCCCAGCGTCGACGAGGCCACGGCGGACATTCGCGCCACCGCCGACGGCACGGCGCCGCTCGAGGCCTACCAGCTCATATCGCAATATACGCTGGAGCCCCTGCTGGCGGCCGAGTGCGGCAGGCAGCCCAATGTGACGCTGTGCTGGAGCACGGCTTTCGTCGACTGCGCGCAGGACGCGGAGGGGGTGACGACCACCCTGCGCGGCCCCGATGGCGCGACCCGCAGGCTGCGCTCCGATTACATGGTGGGCTGCGATGGCGGGGCGAGCCCGGTGCGCCATGCGCTCGGCGTCAAGCTGCAGGGGGAGCCCAATTCGCTGGCCCTGCGCCAGGGGCTTTATCGCTGCGACGAACTCTTTGACCGGCTGCCGCGCGGCAATGGCCCCGGCCACGGGCGCCACTACCATGTGGCCGACGACAAATCGACCTTCCTCATCATGCAGGACTCGACGAAGCACTGGACGCTCCATGCGCAGGCCCAGTCGGACGAGGAGATGATCGAACTGTTCAAGAAGGCGGTCGGCTTCCCCGTCGCCTTCGAAATGCTCTCCTGCAATCCCTGGCGCCAGAACCTCATGCTGGCCGAGCGCTATGGAAAGGACCGCATCCTGCTGGCGGGCGACGCGGTGCATCTGGTCATCCCCACCGGCGGGCTTGGCATGAATTCGGGCGTCGGCGACGCCGTCGACCTCGCCTGGAAGCTCGACGCCGTGCTCAAGGGCTGGGGCGGGCCGAACATGCTGCCGTCCTATGAATTCGAGCGGCGCCAGATCGGCGACCGCAATGTGGGCGCCTCGCGCTACGCCACCATCGGGCGCCGCAAATGGCGCTCCATGTGGCGCCCGGAAATCCGCGACGACAGCCGTGAGGGCAAGAAGGCCCGGGAGGCGCTGGCCCATGTGGCCGACGTCGAGCAGCGCAAGACCAATGAGATGATCGGCGCGGAGCTTGGCTATCGCTATGTCCACTCGCCCATCATCTGCGACATTCCCGGCGGACCGGAGCATCTCTTCCGCACCTATGAGCCCACGACCTGGCCCGGCGCGCGCCTGCCCCATGTCTGGCTCGATGATGGCTTGTCCATGCAGGACCGCATCCCCGCCTTCGGCTATACGATCCTGCGGCTGGGCGAATCCTCGGTCGACGTCGCGCCCTTGCAGCAGGCCATCGCGGCCTATGGGGCGCCGGTGACCACGCTTGACATTCCCGACCAGATCGCGCGCGACATCTATGGCTATGATGTCCTGTTGCTGCGGCCCGACATGCATGTGGTCTGGCGCGGCGATGCGGCGCCGGACGCCGCCGATGTGGCGCGGATCGCGACAGGCCATTGAGGCCCTGCGAAAGCGGAGAAAGCCTTCCCACATGCCGACAAAATGCTCTAAAAGGCTTCACCGGCCTTTTGGTCAAGCTTTTGGGGAGAAAGACGCCTATGACTGATCTAGCGAAGCTCAAGGAAGACCTTGTCACGGCGAACCGCGTGCTCGCCCATCATCATGTCGTCGATTCCTTCGGCCATGTCTCCGTCCGCAACCCCGAGAACCCCAACCACTTCTTTCTGTCGCGCGCCCGCGCCCCCAACTGCGTCGAAGTGAACGACATCACCGAATTCACCTTCGGTGGCGACATTGTCGGCCACAATCCCGGCAAGCCCTATTCCGAACGCTTCATTCACGGCGCCGTCTATGAGGCGCGCCCCGATGTGATGGCCGTGGTGCACAACCACAGCCCCAACGTGGTGCCCTTCACGGTTCAGTCGAAGAAGAAGATGCGGCCGATCATGCATATGTGCGCGCCCATCGGCAACGACATCCCGACCTGGGACATCGCCCACAAGTTCGGCACCACCAATCTACTGGTGACCAGCATGGACATGGGCCGTGATCTCGCGGCTTCGCTCGCCCACCGCACCGTCGCCCTCATGCGCGGCCATGGCAGCGTCGTCGTCGGCAAGAGCCTGCGCGAAGTGGTCTTCACCTCCGTCTATATGGAGATCAACGCGGACATGCTCATCAAGGCCTATCAGCTCGGCGAGGGCGATGTCCTGCCCATGAGCGATGGCGAAGTGGCGGCCAATGCGGGCGGCCGCGCGGGCTTCACCTTCGAGCGCGGCTGGGAGAACTGGTGCCGCCTCACCGACCGTCCCTACTATGCCGAAGACTGGAATATGGGCCCGGGCTTCTCCAAGACCGACAAGTAAGCATCAGGCGGCGCGAGGCGATCGGTCTCGCGCCGTTTCTTTTCAAAAAGGGTCGAGTCCTATGATCAAGGGTCTGCGCGGCGCGCTTGGCGCGAGCCTTCTGGCGGTGATGAGCGTGGCGGCGAGCGCCGCCGACAAGGTCACCATCGGCATGGTCAACGCGGTGAGCGACGGGACGCTCTTCATCGCGCAGGACAAGGGTTATTTCGGCGCCGAGGGCATCGAGGCCGAATTCGTCGAATTCGACACCGGCGCCAAGATGGTCGCCCCCATGGGCGCGGGCCAGCTTGATGTGGGCGGCGGCGCGGCCTCCGCCGGCCTCTACAACGCCGTCGAGCGCGGGATCAACATCAAGCTCGTAGCGGACAAGGCGACCAATGTGAAGGGCGCGCCCTTCCAGGTCTTTCTGGCGCGCAAGGAGCTTGTCGAGAGCGGCAAGGTCAAGTCCCTCGCCGACATGAAGGGCCGCAAGGTCGCCATCACCGGCGCTGGCGGCAGCGACGCCTCCGTGCTGAACGAGGCGATGAAAAGCGCCGGGCTGAAATATGACGATGTGGAGAAAGTCTATCTCGGCTTTCCCCAGCATGCCCCCGCCTTCCAGAACGGCGCCATCGACGGCTCCATCACCACCGAGCCCACCACCACGAACATCGTGCGCCTCGGCGCCGCCGTCATCCTGACCGGCAACGACGCCTTCTATCCCAACGCCCAGACCGCGACGATCATGTATTCCGGCGATTTCGCCCAGAAGCGCCGGGAGGTCGCGACCCGCTTCATGAAGGCCTATCTGCGCGCCGCCCGCGACTTCAACGACGCCATGGTGGGCGGCAAATTGCAGGGTCCGGGCGCCGATGAGCTGATCGCAATCCTCGCCAGGCGCACGGTCATCAAGAACCCCGAAGTCCTGCGCAACATGACCATGCACGGCGTCAATCCCGACGGCGCGCTGAATGTCGAGAGCATGCGCAAGGATCTCGCCTTCTTCAAGGAGACCGGCGACGTGACGAGCAAGAGCGTCTCGGTGGAGCAGGTGCTGGACGAGAGCTTTGCGGCCGAGGCCGCCAAGACGCTCGGGCCTTACAAGAAAAAGTGAGAGAGAGCGGCATGGAGCGGCTGCGGCTCACGCAGCCCTCCACTCCATCCGCAGCGTCCTTAATCCCGAGAGGGCGTTGACGCCCTCGCCGATCACGACGAAGCCTTCTTGCTCGTAAAAGCGCAGCGCGCCGCCATTGTCCTGATTGACGCTGAGCGTGATGCGGCCCGGCGCCAGCAGGCGCGCCTCCTGCATCAACAAACCGCCCACGCCCCGCCGCGAGGCTCCCGGCGCCACCGCGATCTGGTCGAGTTCGCCGCTGCGGGGCTGCAGCGTCACGAAGCCTGCAAGCGCGCCATCAGCCGATGAGGCGCAACGCGTCACATAGTCATCGGCATGCAGCGCATCGAGATGAGCCGCAAGCCAGAGGCGGCGCGCCTCGAAATCAATTTGCGGCATGGCCTTCGTCCAGGCGGCGACCCAAAGATCGG
This sequence comes from Beijerinckiaceae bacterium, assembly GCA_947453205.1. GTDB lineage: Bacteria > Pseudomonadota > Alphaproteobacteria > Rhizobiales > Beijerinckiaceae > Terripilifer. The sequence continues at coordinate 18,229 of CANGFT010000038.1, forward strand.
TGAGCGCGGGCATGAGGGCCGCGTGCAAGGGCGTGATCTCGATCATCGCTCCGTGAGCTTCAGCTCGATCCGGCGGTTGCGGCGCAGGGCCTCCTCCGCATCGCTTGTGTCGATGGGCTGGAATTCGCCAAAGCCCGCCGCCACGAGATGCTGGGGCGAAACGCCCCGCGAGACGAGATATTGCACCACGGCGATGGCTCTGGCGCTCGACAGCTCCCAGTTCGAGCGGAACTGGCCGGAGACAGGCCTTTTGTCGGTGTGGCCATCGACGCGCATGACCCATGGAATCTCCGGGGGAATCTCGCGCTCGAGATCCTGCAGGGCGACCGCCACCTGCTCCATCTGCGCGCGTCCGGCAGGGCTCACCTCGGCGCGGCCGGTGTCGAAGAGAACCTCGCTCTCGAAGACGAAGCGGTCTCCCACGATCCGCAAGCCCGGCCGCGAGCCCAGAATCTCCCGCAGGCGCCCGAAGAAGTCCGAGCGATAGCGCGAGAGCTCCTGCACCTTCTGCGCAAGCGCCAGATTGAGCCGGGAGCCAAGATCGGAGATGCGCGCCTGCGATTCCCGGTCACGTTGTTCGGAAAGGGCCAGCGCATCCTCCAGCGAGGCGAGCTGGCGGCGCAGGGAGGCGATCTGCTGGTTCAGCACATCAAGCTGCGCGGCGGCGCGGGCGGAGAGCTGCTTTTCCGCCTCCAGCGCACGGGCCATGTCAGCCATCTGTCCGCCCGCCGCCCCTGTGGCGGCGGCGTTGCCCGCAAGCAGGCCTTCGAGCCGCAGCTTCTCGCGGGTCGCGGCCTCAAGGGCGGTGGTGAGCGTGGCGATGCTCGTCTGCGCCTCGTTCTTGCCCGCGCGCTCAAGGGCCAGCAGGGAGGTCAGCTCGTCGATCTGCCGGTTGAGCTTGGCGAGCGCCGTGTCCTTGCCGCTGATGTCGCGCGACAGGAAGAACTGGGCGAGCATGAAGACCGAAAGCAGGAAGATCATGGTCAGCAGCATGACCGACAGGGCGTCGACGAAGGCCGGCCAGTAATCAAAGCCGCGATTGCCGCGTCTCGCCCGCCCCAGCGCCATCAGCGCTTCTCCATGCGGGCGGAGAGCCTGTCGATGGCGGCCTTCAGCTCACGCTGGGTGGCGGCCTGCGCCTCCACCCAGTCGCGGATCTGCTGCTGCTCCTGACGCATGTGATGCACAAGCCCTTGCACCCCCTCGGCGAGATTGGCGATGGCGGCGGCGGCGCGGGCGGGCTCCCCGTCCACAGGGCGTCCGTCATGCGCCGCGTCGATGGCGTAGACCGACAGGCGATCCTCCAGCTCGGTGAAGAAACGGTTCTGCGCCTGCCCCGCCTGCAGGTCGAGGAAGCCTAGCACCAGCGAGCCCGCAAGGCCGAAGAGCGAGGAGGTGAAGGAGATCGCCATGCCCGCGATGGGCGCGGCCAGGCCGTTCTTGAGGTCATCGAACATGACGGCGGAATCGGCGCCGGTCTGCATGGACTTGATGACATTGCCGATGGAGCCCACAGTCTCCAGCAGGCCCCAGAAGGTGCCGAGCAGGCCAAGAAAGACCAGCAGGCCCGTGAGGTAGCGGGCGATCTCGCGGGACTCGTCGAGCCTTGTGCCGATGGAGTCGAGCACCGCTTTCAAGGTCAGCGCCGAAATGGACCGCCGCGCCAGACCCTCCCCGAGGATAAGGGCGACAGGCGCCAGCAGAGCAGGCTGGCGCACGGCGGCGCCATCCCCCGCACTGAGGGCGTTGACCCAGCGGACCTCGGGGAAGAGCAGCGCGACCTGCCGCAGGGCGAGCACGACGCCGATGGCGAGAACCCCGAGGATCAGTCCGTTGAGGCCGGGATTGGCCATGAAGGCCACCATGATCTGGCGCTGCAGGATGAAGGCGACGAAGCCGAGCAGCACCAGAAAGACGATCATCCTCACAAGAAAAATGTGAGGCGATGAAAGCCGATAGGAATCCTTGTCCGCAGCCATGGGTCACCTTGCCGCCAGCAGTGCGCCGGGCCCCTGCATCACACGGCATAGCGCCCGCACAATCAAGCGCCAGCTTTGGATTTGCACATCCGGCCGTCAGACGCCCCGCAAAAGCGCCAGAAGGTCGCGCTGGATGATCTCGGAGCCCGCGCAGAGCGAGCCCTTCTCCAGCATGTCCTGCCCGCCGTCGAGGTCGGACACGAATCCCCCGGCCTCCCGGATGAGGACGATGCCCGCCGCGATGTCCCAGGGCTGGAGGGCGCGCTCCCAATAGGCGTCGAAACGCCCGGCCGCCGTCAGGGCGAGGTCGATGGAGGCGGCGCCGAGGCGACGCACATTGGAGGCGCGCGCCATGACGGCGGCGAGCTCGGCCTTGAACAGCGGATGTTCCTTGGCCTTGCCCAGATGCGGCACGCCGCAGGCGAGCAGCGCGTCGGACAGGTTGCGGCGGGGGGAGACGCGCAGGCGCCGGTTGTTGTGCCAGGCGCCCTGCCCCTTCTCCGCCACATACATGTCGTCGGTCGCGGGATTGTACACGACGCCCGCGACAAGCTGGCCCTCGCGCTCCAGCGCCACGGAAATGGCGAAGATCGGCAGGCCATGGAGGAAATTGGTGGTGCCGTCGAGCGGGTCGATGATCCAGCGATGGGACGGGTCCGTTCCCTCGACCGCGCCGCTCTCCTCCATGAGGAAGCCATAGCCGGGGCGGGCCTTGGAGAGCTCCTCGAACAGGGTCTTCTCGGCCTTGCGGTCGGCGGCGCTGACGAAATCGCCGGGGCCCTTCACGGAGACCACGAGATTCTCCACCTCGCCGAAATCGCGCTTGAGGGCGCGGCCGGTCTTGATGGCGGCGCTGGTCATCACATTCATGAGGGCGGAGCGGATCATGGCGGGGTCTCTGGTCTCGCGCGGGGGCGAAGAAAAAGGATGGCGGAAAACGCCTTGAAGGGCTTCTACCCCAAGGCGTGCGGCAAAGTCACGGGGCGCGAAGCGCGGGGCCGCCGATATGGCGCCGCACCGCCTCCTCCACGCTGGCGCGGTCAGCGGGGGAAAGACCGTCGAGCTGGCGCTCCAGCGTGTCGTCCCGCACGCCTGCGACGCGGGCCAGAATGTGCCATTTCATGGCCTCCAGCACATCTTTCGGGCCGCCCCGGCCTGCCGCCAGCGCCCGCGCAAGACGGTTGGCCGCGACGGGATTGTTGGTGGCGGCGGCCTTGCGCAGATAGCGCAGGGCGGTCGCCTCATCCCTCGCCACGCCATCGCCGTTGAAGAGCTGGATGGCGTATTCGATCTGGGCGGCCGCAAGATTGTCGTCGGCGGCGCGCTTCAGCCACTGCGCCGCCCGGCCCCCGTCACGCGTCACGCCCCGCCCCTGCAGATATTGCAGGCCCAGCGCATAGGCGGCGTCGACATCTCCAAGATCCGCGGCGCGCCGGAACAGGGCGGCGGCTTTGGCCAGATCGGGCGGGCTCGCCTCGATGGCCAGCATGCCTAGGTTATAGGTCGCGGCCGCATGGCCTGCGGCGGCCGCCAGCTCCAGATAGGGGATGGCCGCCTGCGCGTCCCGGGGAACCCCCTCGCCGCGCAGATAGGCCAGGGCGAGCGCGAAGGCGCCGGGCGGATCGCCCCGATCAGCGGCGAGCCTGTGCCAGCGCACGGCCTCTTCGGGGCTGCGGCGGACCCCGAGCCCGTCGCGATAGAGCTGACCCACCAGGGTCATGGCGGGCGCGTCATTGGGGTCGTCGGCGATCCGCTTCATGGCTTCGCGCAGGGCCGTGACGTAATAGCCCCGCTGGAAAGCTGCGAAGGCGGCGTCGGGCGTGACGCCCGGCGCGAGATAGTTCTGATCGGGATCAAGAACGCCTGCGGTCTTTGCGCCGGGAATGGGGGCGAGCGCGGTGGTCAGAGGCGTGCGGGCGGGCGTCAGCGCGGCAGGCAGGGGCGCCTGGGCGAAAGCCGGCGCCGCCCCCGCCACGAGCAGGGCGAAGCCCGCCATGCGCACAGACATCACCGGCGGGCGCCGCGCGCCAGCGCGGCCTGAGCCTCGGCGACGGCGGCGCCGGGGCCGCGCGAGTCATTCCAGACGGCGTCGCCAAGGGCGACGAAATCCGCGCCCGCCTGCGAAATCGTGGCGACATCCTCAAGGCGCGGGGCGAAGCCGATGCAGGGCACGGTGAAGATCTCCGTCCACCAGGAGACGCGCTCGATCACGGTCTCCAGCAGGGGCGTCCAGCCATCGGGCGAGGGGTCGCCGAACATCACATAATCCACCTCCAGCTCGCCGACGGTCATGGAGTCGTGCCGCGTCTTCACGCCGCCCGCGCCCACGATGCAATCGGGCTTGAGGGCCTCGATGGCCTCGCCAAGCTGCTCTTCAAGCTGGTCGCCATGGCCGCGCACATGGACGCCATCGGCCCCCGCGCGCACGGCGAGCCTCGCGTCGCCCTCGATGAGCAGCGCGGCGTCATGCTTCTGGGCGATGGGCAGCAAGGCGCGCACGATCTTCTTGGCCGCGCCTTCGTCGGCGCTGGCGAAGCGCAAGAGCACGCAGGCCACATCCCCCGCGCCAAGCGCCGCCTCAAGCGCAGGCGCAAATCCCTCGCCCTCCGCCAGAGCGGGGGTGATGAGATAGAGCCGCTGGGGATCGGCGGCGGTTTCGCTGGGTTTCTTGCTCATATGGACCTGTCGCGTGTTCGAAGACTATGCCTCTTCGCCTAATGGGGCGAAAGCAGGGCGTCGCGCAAGCGTGCCGGATTTGGTGGAGCAACGCCCTTGCATTTTAGTTATGCGAAATTATAATGTTAGTCAAAATACTAACATTATTCCATCGCATAACGAGATGTGACAATGAACGCTCAGGCAGCCTTCTCAAATCCTTTCCGGCCAGGCGCGGGCCATCGACCTCCTTATCTCGCGGGGAGGCAGCACGAAAAGCAGGAGTTCTCCAGGCTTCTGGCGCAGACCGTGGTCACCGACAACTTCGTCATCACCGGCCTTCGGGGCGTTGGAAAAACAGTTCTCCTCGAAGAACTCAAGCCTGCCGCTTTATCCGAGGGTTGGCTATGGGTCGGAACGGATATGTCGGAATCGGCGACGATCAGCGAAGCCAATATAGCGCAGCGCTTGATCACCGACCTTTCGGTCGTGACGTCCTCGATCAAGGTCGCAGAAGAAAAAAACAGCGCGATCGGGTTCATTGGCCGCGACCAATCCGTCGATGTGAACCTGACCTATGATGTCCTGATCGGAATATATAACGCGACGCCCGGCCTCGTCGTGGATAAATTAAAGGCGCTCTTTAACGTCATAGCGCCCTGTGTTGCGGCGATGGGCCGCAAAGGCGTTGTCTTCGCCTATGATGAAGCACAAAATCTCGCTGACCATGCACAAAAAGAGCAATATCCGCTCTCGGTGCTGCTCGACCTGTTCCAATCCGTCCAGCGACAGGGAATCCCATTTTTGCTCGTTTTTTCGGGACTACCTACACTTTTCCCAAAGCTCATTGAGGCGAGAACATACGCGGAAAGAATGTTCCGCGTGATCTTCCTCGAAAAGCTATCGGAGTCCGAAACCAGGGAGGCGATTGAAAAGCCAGTGCAGGAAACCGGCTGCCCCGTCACGTTCAATAAATCAGCCGTGGCTATGATCTATAAATATTCGGGCGGATACCCCTATTTCATTCAGTTCATTTGCAGGGAATCCTATGACGCCTATCTGCAGCAAGCTGCCGATGGAAAGCCGCCGGTCGTTCCCATAACCGGGATCATCCGCAAACTGGATACAGACTTTTTTGCAGGAAGGTGGTCGAGGGCGACAGATCGACAGCAGGAATTGCTTTCGGTCATTGCAAGCCTTCCAAACCGAGACTCTGAATTCACTGTCCAGGAAATCCTGGCCAAATCAGAGGAGATGCTAAAGAAGCCGTTTGGGCGCAGCCACATCAACCAACTGCTGACATCGCTCATCAGCGCAGGGCTCATCTACCGGGACAGGCACGGCAAATATCTTTTCGCCGTTCCATTGATGGCGGATTTCATCAAGCGCACGATGGAGTCAGGGACTTAAAAAGGCGGCTGACGTCGTTTCGCCAGCCGCCCTGCAACTTACGAAAACGTCGGGTCGAGCTTGCCGGCGGCGTAGAGCTTCGCCATTTCCGAGAGCGGGCGGATCTTGCCGATCTTGGAGGCCTGGCCCGCCGTGCCGAACTGCTCAAGGCGCTCGCGGCAGATCTGCGACATGGCCTCCAGCGCGGGCTTGAGATATTTGCGCGGGTCGAATTCGCCGGGGTTTTCCTGCAGGACCTTGCGGATCTGGCCGGTGATGGCCATGCGGTTGTCCGTGTCGATGTTGATCTTGCGCACGCCATGGCGGATGCCGCGCTGGATCTCCTCCACCGGCACGCCCCAGGTCGGCTTCATCTTGCCGCCGAACTTGTTGATGATGTCCTGCAGATCCTGCGGCACCGAAGAAGAGCCATGCATCACCAGATGCACATTGGGCAGCTTCTTGTGGATCTCCTCGATCACGTTCATGGCGAGCACCGCGCCATCGGGCTTGCGCGAGAACTTGTAGGCGCCGTGCGACGTGCCCATGGCGATGGCGAGCGCGTCGACCTTGGTGGCCTTGACGAATTTCACGGCCTCGTCGGGATCGGTCAGCAGCTGGTCGTGGCTCAGCTTGCCCTCGGCGCCGTGGCCGTCCTCCTTGTCGCCCATGCCGGTTTCGAGCGAGCCCAGCACGCCCAACTCACCCTCCACGGAGACGCCGCCCATATGGGCCATGTCCACGACGTTCTTGGTGACGCGGACATTGTATTCATAGTCGGCGGGCGTGGCGCCGTCGGCCTTAAGCGAGCCATCCATCATCACGGAGGTGAAGCCAGACTGGATCGCCGTCATGCAGGTCGATTCGACATTGCCGTGATCGAGATGCACGCAGATCGGGATATGCGGATACATTTCGGTCAGCGCGTCCATCATATGGCGCAGCATGATGTCGTTGGCGTAGGAGCGCGCCCCGCGCGAGGCCTGGATGATGACGGGGGCGTCGAGCGCGTTGCAGGCTTCGCCGATCGCGAGGGCCTGCTCCATATTGTTGATGTTGAACGCGGGCACGCCATAGCCATGTTCGGCGGCGTGATCGAGCAACTGACGAAGCGTGATGCGGGCCATGATGTCCTCCCTGTCCTGACGCCGCCCGAAGCGGCTGCTTCCTGATTACTTGAGCGCCTCGACGCCCGGCAGCGGCTTGCCCTCGAGCCATTCGAGAAAGGCGCCGCCCGCTGTTGAAATATAGGTGAAGTGCTCGCCGACGCCCGCCTGGTTGAGCGCCGAGACCGTATCTCCGCCGCCCGCGACCGTCAGCAGCTTGCCCGCGTCCGTGAGGTCGGCGGCCACCTTCGCCACCGCATTGGTGCCGGCGTCGAAGGGCTGCAGCTCGAAGGCGCCGAAGGGGCCGTTCCAGACGAGGGTCTTGACGGCGCCGAGCAACTCCTCGATCCGCGCGACGGATTTGGGGCCGAGGTCGAGGATCATCTCATCGGCGCCCACATGGTCGATGGAAACGACGTGAGACGGCGCATGGGCCTTGAACTCTTTGGCCACCACCACATCCACCGGCAGCACGATCTCGCATTTGGCGGCGCGCGCCTCGTCCACGATGGCGCGGGCTGTGTCGAGCAGATCCTTTTCGCAGAGCGACTTGCCGACCGCCCTGCCTTCGGCGGCGAGGAAGGTGTTGGCCATGCCGCCGCCGATGATGAGGAAGTCGACCTTCTTCGAGAGATTGCCCAGCAGATCAAGCTTGCTCGAAACCTTGGCGCCGCCGACGACCGCGGCGACGGGACGCTGGGGCTTTTCGAGCGCCGCCGAAAGGGCCTCAAGCTCGGCCTGCATGCCCCGCCCGACGTAAGCGGGGAGCTTGTGCGCCAGGCCCTCCGTCGAGGCATGGGCGCGGTGCGCGGCGGAGAAGGCGTCGTTCACATAGAGGTCGCCGAGCCCCGCAAGCTCCGCCACAAAGGCCGGATCGTTCTTTTCCTCGCCCTTGTGGAAGCGGGTGTTCTCCAGCAGCAGAACTTCGCCGTCCCTGAGCGCGGCCACAGCCTGCGCCGCGACAGCGCCGATGCAGTCAGCGGCGAAAGCGACGGGGGCGTGCAGATGCGCCGCCAGCACAGCAGCCACCGGCTCCAGCGAATTCTCCTTGTCCGGCCCGTTCTTCGGGCGGCCGAAATGCGAGAGCACGACGATGCGCGCGCCTTTTGCGGAGAGATCGCGCAGGGTCGGCAGGGCCCGGTCGATGCGGGTGGCGTCGGAGACGCGGCCATTTTCGATGGGCACGTTGAGGTCCAGACGAAGCAGGACACGCTTGCCCTGAACGGACGCGTCATCGAGGGTGCGGAAGGTCATGATCTCTGCGGCCGAGGCCGTCCCCGAATGCAAAGACGCGGCCCGAAGGCCGCGTCGCCATCAACTCACAGAAGCTTCCCCATCGCCACGGCGGTGTCGGCCATGCGGTTAGAGAAGCCCCATTCGTTATCGTACCAAGACAGGATGCGCACGAAGGTTCCGTCGATCACCTTGGTCTGATCCATGTGGAAGACCGAGGAATGGCTGTCGTGGTTGAAGTCGATGGAGACATTCGAGACCGTCGTATAGCCCAGCACGCCCTTCAGCGCGCCGTCAGCGGCGGCCTTGATGGCGGCGTTGACTTCAGCGGCCGAGGTCGCGCGCCTGGCGGTGAACTTGAGATCGACGACCGACACATTGGGGGTCGGCACGCGGATCGCCGAGCCGTCGAGCTTGCCGTTCAATTCGGGCAGCACGAGGCCGACGGCCTTGGCGGCGCCGGTGCCCGTGGGGATCATCGACAGGGCGGCGGCGCGGGCGCGATAGAGATCCTTGTGCATCGTGTCGAGCGTCGGCTGGTCGCCGGTGTAGGAATGGATCGTCGTCATGAAGCCGTGTTCAATGCCGATGGCGTCGTTCAGCACCTTGGCGACCGGCGACAGGCAGTTCGTGGTGCAGGAGGCGTTGGAGACGACGAGGTGATCCTTCGTCAGCTTCTGGTGGTTGACGCCATAGACCACGGTCAGGTCGGCGTCATCGCAGGGCGCGGAGACGAGCACGCGCCTGGCGCCGGCGTCGAGATGGGCCTTGGCCTTGTCCTTGGAGGTGAAGATGCCCGTGCATTCCAGCGCGATGTCGACGCCCAGCGCCTTGTGGGGCAGTTCGGCGGGATTGCGGATGGCGGTGACCTTGATGGGGCCGAAGCCGACGTCGATCGTGTCGCCATCGACCTTCACCTCATGGGGGAAGCGGCCATGGACGCTGTCGAAGCGCAGCAGATGGGCGTTGGTCTCGACCGGGCCAAGATCGTTGATGGCGACGACCTGGATGTCCGTGCGGCCGGACTCGACGATGGCGCGCAGCACATTGCGGCCGATGCGGCCAAACCCATTGATCGCGACCTTCACCATGTCCTCTTCCTTTCGATTCGCTGTTTCTAAAGAACGCTTCAACCCAAACGATGTTCAGCGGCGGCGACGACCGCCTCAGCGGTGATGCCGAAATGCTCGTAGACCTTCTTGTAAGGCCCGCTCTCGCCAAAGCTCTTCATGCCGATGAAGATACCGTCCGAGCCGATGAGCTGATCCCAACCTTGCCTCACGCCCGCCTCGACCGCAATCCGCACGGGCGCGGCGCCGATCACGGAGGCGCGATAAGCGTCGTCCTGCGCGAGGAACAGATCCATGCAGGGCACGGAGACGACCCGCGCCGCGACGCCGCGCGCCGCCAGCGTCGCCTGGGCCTCAAGCGCCAGCGACACTTCCGAGCCGGTGGCGAAGATGGAGACCTTCGCGGCCCCGTTGGCGGGGCTGAGCTCATAGGCGCCGCGCGCGCTGAGGTTCTCGGCGGTGAAGCTCTTGCGGGCCTGCGGCAGGTTCTGACGAGTCAGGGCGAGCACGCTGGGCGCGCCCTTGGCCTCGATGGCCAGTTGCCAGCATTCCGCCGTCTCCGTGCGGTCCGCCGGGCGGAACACGAGGAGGTTGGGAATGCAGCGCAGGCTGGCCAGGGTCTCGACGGGCTGATGGGTGGGGCCGTCCTCGCCCAGACCGATGGAGTCATGGGTCAGCACTTCGATATGGCGCGTGCGCATGAGCGCGGCGAGGCGAAGGGCCGGGCGCATGTAGTCGGCGAAGACGAGGAAGGTCGCGCCCGAGGGGATCAGCCCGCCATGCAGGCTCATGCCGTTGATGGCGGCGGCCATGCCGTGTTCGCGGATGCCCCAATGGACGAAGCGGCCCGCAAACTGCCCCGGCGCAATGGCGGGGGTGGCGGCGACCTTGGTGTTGTTGGACCCCGTGAGGTCGGCCGAGCCCGTGACGAGCTCGGGCAGCGCGGGGGCGATGGCCGCGATGACGGCCTCGGAGGCCTTGCGGGTCGCGACTTCGCTGGCGTCCCCGGCGGCGGCGCGCTTGAACGCGAGCACGGCTTCGTTCAGGGCTGCTGGCAGATCGCCCGCCAGACGACGCTCGAACTCGCCCCTGAGGTGATGGCCCTCAAGCGCCTTGCGCCATTTGGCGCGGGCGCCGGCGCCGCGAGCGCCAGCCGCACGCCAGACGTCGAGGATGTCCTGCGGGATCACGAAGGGCTCAGAGGTCCAGCCCAGCGCCTTGCGCGCGCCGGCGATCTCGGACTCGCCCAGGGGCTCGCCATGGGACTTGGCCGTGCCCGCCCGGGTCGGGGCGCCGTAACCGATGGTGGTCTTGCAGCTGATGTAGCTCGGCTTGTCCGAGGCCTTTGCGCGCTCGAGCGCGGCGTAGATGGCGTCCTGATCGTGGCCGTCGACGCGCTCGACGCTCCAGCCGCAGGCCTCGAAACGCTTCATCTGGTCGACCGAATCGGCGACCGAGAGGGGGCCGTCGATGGAGATGTCGTTGTCGTCATGCAGCACGATCATGCGCGACAGCTTCAGATGGCCCGCAATGGCGATGGCCTCCTGCGAGATCCCCTCCATCAGGTCACCGTCGGAGGCGAGCACATAGGTGCGGTGGTCCACGATGTCGCCAAATTCGGCGTTCAGCATCCGCTCGGCCAGCGCCATGCCCACGGCGGTGGAGACGCCCTGCCCCAGCGGGCCGGTGGTGGTCTCGACGCCGGGGGTGTGATGGACCTCCGGATGGCCGGGGGTCAGCGAGCCCAGCTGGCGGAAATTGCGGATCTCGTCGATGGTCATGCGCTTCTCGCCCGTGAGGTGGAGAAGTGCGTAGAGCAGCATGGAGCCGTGGCCCGCCGAGAGGACGAAACGGTCGCGATCCGGCCAGTGGGGATCGGCCATGTCGTATTTCATGACCTTGGTGAAGAGCACGGTGGCGATGTCGGCCGCGCCCATGGGGAGGCCGGGATGGCCGGATTTGGCCTTCTCCACCGCATCCATCGAAAGAGCGCGAATGGCGTTCGCCATGGCCTGCTGGGTGACGCTCATCGCTCCGGTTCCGTTTTTGAAAGGGCTCTGCCTCATGGGCGGGGGTCGGCGGTTTGATAGCACCTGCCCCGCCCCTGTCAACGCAAGGACCCCTCAGGCTCCACCGCTATTTGCTGGCCGACCCCTCACAAGGCTGACTTGCCTGCGGCCGGAGCCTCGCCCATGTCCTGTGGGCGGAGCCCATGGAATCGTTGACGAGCGGCGGGGCTTGCGGGCAAATGGACTCCTGAACGGAAGGCTGGAGTCATGAGCATTCCCACGGCCCTCGAGGCCGCGCTGAAACGACTGTCCGCCGCGCTTGACCACCTTGACGCGGCCGCCGACAGGCGCGCCAGAGCCGACTCGGCGCGCGGCGACCTCGAGGACGAACTGACGATCATGCAGGACGACCGCTCGCGCCTGGCGATGGAGCTGGGCGGCGCGCTCGCCCGCATCGAAAGCCTCGACCTCGCCCATCGGGAAGCCGAACGCAGGCTCGAGCGCGCCGGCGCCACGATCCGCGCAGCCCTCGGCGAGGGCGCCGAGGAGGCGGATCAGGCGGGCCTTGAGGCTGAACCCCACGAACAGGAGCCTTGATCCTTGGCCCAGGTCCCGATCACCATCGCCGGACGCACCTACCGCATGGCCTGCGCCGATGGCGAGGAGCCGCATCTGGAGGGGCTCGGCGCTTTGCTTGAGAGCCGGATCGCCGCTCTGCGCGCCCAGTTCGGCGAAATCGGCGACCAGAGGCTGATCGTCATGGCCGCCCTGGGCCTGGCCGACGACCGCCATGAGTTCATCAGCAAGATCAATGCGCTGGAGGCGGAGACCAAGGCCCTGCGCGCCGCCCGCGCCGGGGTCGAGCAAACCGCCGGCCACTGGGTCAGCGAAGCCGCCGCCGCCATCGACGACGCTGCGACGCGGATCGAGCGGGCCGTTCAGACGCTGAACGCGCCGGGGCGGAGCGAGGGGTAATGAGGTAGCCCCTACTATGTATCACTTGAGGGCTTGTGTCTGATCTAAAATTCTTTGGTCATAGGCTATCCTGTCATCTTTGCATTCATCGTCCGCACAATTCCAATTTTGGCATTGGAAAACTTGCGGGGATAACTCACCATCTCTTTTCGGCTCGGCCATCACAAGATAACAATACTTAAATAAGTGCTCATTTTGATAAGGAAAAACATCATTATAGTGCACAATACCATAAAAATACCATCTAAAATCTTTTCTGGCTCTAAAAAGTTCGGGAGGCATGGAGAAATTTGAGACTGGATGTTCAGCATGCGGAGCGATATGCGCACGCACTTTACCGCCAGGTAGCCCCGGAAATCGTTGCTCGGCGTCTCGAGGGTCACCCGGCTCGTAAGGCGAACATTGAGCAGAAGACGTATAATAAGTCAGATTAATAGAATTTACATAGCGATTTACATCCCCTTCCCCCACACCACACGCATGCGCGAAATTCGAATAGTATAAATTTTTGGTCGGGGTGTTTCCTGTATTAATTATTACCGGAGTTATACGATATGCTTTAATGTTTTTAATTTCTCCATATACGTTATTAAAAATATAATCCTCTTCAATTTGGATTTTCACCGAAATAAATGCCCGCTGAACAGCTACGATCGCTTGCGTTGCTATCGAATTCGCAGTTTGCGCCTCATCGGCCTGTCTTCGAGCTTGGTTGGCCGATTGAACGGCTGCATCAAGGCTGCTCAACCCAAGATGTATCGAGGCTAGAAGCCCGAGAAGCCCAAGCACGCTCACGACGAGATTCGCATAAGCGATAATTCTCTCATGGTTCCAGGCACCCTGCCGGTCTGCGGCCCTAGGTTCCTGAAAAGATCGATCAGCTTCTGCCATCTGTCAGCCGAAAAGATAAAGGGGACTCAATTTTTTAGCTGCCGGGCCCGACAGACATTGAACTGCCTATCAATTGCAGCAGTCGCTTCGTCTTGGAATCGCTTGGCGTCTGCAGCCAAGGCTGCTGCTAACTCGTTAGGATCGGTCTCCATAAACCGAACCAGGAGCTGGCTAAAGTCCAAAGAACCAAGATCTATCGCTTTCCTCTTAGGAGCTCTCATAGGCAGGATCTCCAATCACGATAACTAAGACTACAGTAAACAGGGAGGCTTGTCACTTGAACTTCGCAATTGTACCGGAACTCGCGAACCTTTTCGGCCAGCCCTTTGAATCGCCTTTCCCCACCCCTCAATAATATTTCTCCGTAATCACGAACTTCACCTCTTTCTGGCGCTCGGGCGAGAGGCCGGAGCCGACGAGGCGCTCCAGCAGGGCGGCCATCTCCCTGGGCTCGCCATAGAGGGCGGGCTGCTGCTTCTTCTCGAAATCCGCCAGCGCCACGGGATCGGTCAGGATCTGGCGGGCCACGTCCCGCAGATGGTCCAGCTTGTCGGCGGGGGTGCCCGGCGGGGTGATGAGCAGGCGGCCGATCTTGCGCACATCCTCGCGGAAATCGAGCCACCAGGCGGCCTCCGCGTCGATGCGGTTCGGCACGGCTTCGAAAATGGTCGGCACGGTCGGCATGAGCTGGGACTTCTCGCGGGAGGTCACCACGAGGGGGCGCAACTGTTCGCCCTCGGCGTAGCGGGCGGAGCTGTCCTCGACGAGGATCGTCCCATCCATCTCGCCGGTCACGACCGCATGGGCGAAATCCTTCGACGAGGGATAGCCGATGGTGATCTTGCAGGCGATCTTCATGGCGTGACACATCACGGCGGAGGTGTCGGAGGCCCCGTCCGTCTTGCCATTGGCGCCGATCTGCACCCGCTTGCCTGACGCCAGCATGTCCTCGAAAGTCCTCCAGGGCAGCTTGGGGTGGACGATCAGGACGCGCGGCGCCGTGTTGACGCGCGCCACGATGGGAAATTTCGTCAGATCAAAGCGCACCCCCGGCTCATCCGTGAGCTTGGCGAGAATGGCGCCCTCGCCCGGCGCGAGCATCAGGGTCAGGCCGTCGGGCGGGGAGTTCCAGGTGTGGTTCATGGCGATGAGCATGCCCGCGCCCGGGCGGCTCTCCACCACGACCGTCGCGCCAAGCTTCTTTTCGAGATAGGGCGCGAGCATGCGGGAATAGAGATCATAGCCGCTGCCGGCGGCGCCGCCATTGACCAGACGAACGGTCTTACCGCGGTAGAACTCCGCCATCGTCTCAGCCCGCAGGGGAAAGGTGAGGGCCAGCAGCAGGGCGGCGACAGCCGCAGCGCAGACCGTGCAGATGCGTAAGCCAAAGGACATGAGCGTTTCCCCGGATCTGTTTGCTTGTTGTGGGCAGCCTAGCTGGCCCCGCAGGCGCCGTCCATCCGCCCCAATGCCGCAGCGAAGCCGCCCCTTTATGGCCACAGCGCCCCCTTAAGCCCTCGCCTCTCCAGGCTGGGCGGCGATGGAGGGTAGAGGATGGCCACCAGCCTCCTTGCGTTCAATGACGTCATGGCCGGGCGGCGACCCTCGCAGCCGCGCCATCACCTGCGGATCAAGAGGGACCGCACCCTGCGGGCGGCGCTTTTGCGCATGGCGGCGGCGCCGCTTGCGCTGGCCATCGCGGCGGGCGGCGTCATCCTGTCGCAACAGGCGCCCATGGTTCGCAACGACGCATCGGCGCCGCAGATCGGCGGGGCGCTGGCGCAACGCCTCCCGGCTCCCGCCCCCCTGCTGCGGCGGGCGACCGCACGCGCGCCCTCCTTCGACGATGACGACGACGCCACGCAGGCGGCCGTGACCTGGGCCCGGCGTCTGCCCGAGACCGCGCTCAGCCCGAGCGTCGCCGCCTTCGCGCCCGACGCAGCGCCCGGCGTCCTGCAATTTGGACCGATGCGGATCAAGCGCGATCTTGTGGAGACGGTGGTGCGCGCCGCACGCGACACAGACACGGACCCGACCCTGCTGATGGCCATCGCCGACAAGGAATCGGCCTTCGCCCCGGCGGTGAAGGCCAGCACCTCCTCCGCCACTGGCCTCTTCCAGTTCATCGACTCCACCTGGCTGCGCGTGGTGCGGGACTTTGGCGCGGAGTTCGGCCTCGAAAAGGAGGCGGCGGCCATCGAGAGCTCCGATGGCCCGCCAAGCATCGCCAACCCCGCCGAGCGCCGCCGCATCCTCGCCCTGCGCAACAACCCCTATCTGTCGGCCCTGCTCGCCGCCAGAATGCTCAAACATGACGCGGCCCGCATTTCGGCGCGGATCGGCCGCGGCCTCAGCGACGGCGAGACCTATCTCGCCCATTTCCTCGGGCCTTCGGACGCGGAGAAGTTCATCGCCAAGCTCGTTTCGGAACCCCACTACGCCGCGCCGAAACTGCTGCCCAAACCCGCCCGCGCCAATCGATCGATCTTCTTCGGCGCCTCGCATCGCCGGGCGAAGGGGCTCAGCGTGGCCGATGTCCACCACAAGTTCGAAACCATGATGGGCCTGCGCGCCGAACGCTACCGCGACGTCGAGAAACTGACGGGCGCGACCGCCTATGCGCCGTTGCGCTGAGGGAAGATTGAAAACGGGGCTGGCGATTCAGCGCCCGAGACCCTAGATTGGACTGGCGGAGCTGCGGGGCGCGTGCAGGACTAACATTCCCCGGGGCCTTATCGATCCTAACGGGAGCTGTCCCTGGCCTTGTCCGTGGACTTGGACATACGGCGCCCACCTACGTTGTAGGTTTCCCGGGATCGATGTCCCACGGCCACTGTGGCCCCGCACTGATGTCTTCGCCCTGCGGACCGCCTCATCGTGACTGACCAGACCACGCAGGACCGCGCGCCTCAGCCCATCCCTGACAAGGCCGCCCTTCGCCGCGAGGCCCTCGCCCGGCGCGAGGCGGTGCAGCCTGCCCAGCAGGAGGCCTTCGCCACCCGCATCGCGCTGATCGGCGTCGATCTCGCCCGCCAGACCATCGTGCGCACCGTCGCCGCCTACTGGCCTCTGCCGGGCGAGCCCGACACGCGCGGGCTTCTGGCGGCGCTCAACTACCACGAATTCGCCACCGCCCTGCCCGTGGTCATCGGGCGCGGCCTGCCGCTCCTCTTCCGCAAATGGACGCCGCGCGACCTCCTGCTTGAAGGCGCCTATGGCGTCATGGAGCCCTCCTCCCGCCTGCCCGAGGTTCTGCCGGACATCCTCTTCATCCCCCTCGCCGCCTTCGACCGGCGCGGCCATCGCATCGGCTTCGGGGCGGGCTATTATGACCGCACCCTTGCGGCGCTGCGCGCGGCCAAGCCGATCCTCGCCGTGGGGCTGGCCTATTCCGCACAGGAAGTCCCTGCTATTCCACAGGAGCCGCACGACCAGCGGCTCGATTTCGTTCTCACCGAGACCGAATGGATTGATTGCAGGACGGACTGACCCATGCGGCTTCTCTTCATCGGCGACATCGTGGGCCGCGCGGGCCGCGACATCCTGCTCGACCGCCTGCCCGGCCTGCGGCGCGACTGGAAGCTCGATTTCGTCGTGGTGAACGGCGAGAACGCCGCCGGGGGCTTTGGCATCACCGAGGCGATCTGCCGGGAGTTCATCGACGCGGGCGCCGATTGTGTGACCCTTGGCAACCACGCCTGGGACCAGAAGGAGGCTTTGGTCTTCATCGCGCGCGAGCCGCGCCTGATCCGCCCCCTCAACTATCCCCAGGGCACGCCAGGGCGGGGCGCGAACCTCCTCGAGGCGCAAAACGGCGCCCGGGTGCTCGTGATGAACGTCATGGGCCGGGTCTTCATGGACCCCCTCGACGACCCCTTCGCCGGGGTCGAGCGGGAGCTGAGCGCCTGCCCGCTGGGCATGGCCTGCGACGCGGCCGTGGTCGACATCCACTGCGAGACCACGAGCGAAAAATACGCCATGGGCCATTTCTGCGATGGCCGGGCCTCGCTGGTGGTGGGCACCCATACCCACGCCCCCACCGCCGACGCCCAGATCCTGCCCCATGGCACGGCCTATCTGACCGACGCAGGCATGACCGGCGACTATGATTCCGTCATCGGCATGGACAAGGGCGAACCGCTGCAACGCTTCACCCGCAAGATCTCCCAGGGCCGGTTCGAACCCGCGCTCGGCCCCGCCACCCTCTGCGGCGTCGCCGTGGAGACCGACGACAAGACCGGCCTCGCCCGGAAAATCGCGCCCGTGCGCCTCGGCGGGCGGTTGATGGAGGCCGTTCCGGGGTTTTGGTGTTGAAAGTATATGAAAGTTAGGTAAGGTTATCAAAATTCGATAACTTTAGATAAGGTTCCTATAAATGGACCCCCGGCAGAACCCCTACGCCCCCGGCGCCGGAACCAAACCCCCGGAATTGGCGGGTCGCAGCCAGATCATCGAGAGAGCGGCGATCTCTCTTGACCGCATCAGACAGGGGCGGGCTGCCCGCAGCATGATCCTTCATGGCTTGCGTGGGGTCGGAAAGACCGTCCTGCTCACCGAGATCAAAATGGGGGCGATGGAGCGGGGGATCATTCCGGTCAATATCGAAGCCCCCGAAGATCGCTCCTTGCCGAGCATTCTCATACCGGCCCTTCGGTCGGCGCTGCTGCGGCTCAGCCGGAAGGAGGCCGTAAAAGCGAAGTTGTCGGCGGCTTTGCGCGCGCTGGGCAGTTTCGCCAAGGTCTTCAAGGTCAAATACAGCGATGTCGAATTTGCGGTCGAAATGGCGGACGAAGCCGGGGTGGCCGACAGCGGCGATCTCGAAGGCGATCTTGCGGATTTGCTGATAGCGGTCGGCGAAGCCGCAAAAGAGGCGGACACCGCTGTCGTCATATTCATCGACGAGCTGCAATATATTCCAGAGGAACAACTCGCCGCTCTCATCTCGGCCCTGCATCGCACCAGCCAGTCGCAACTGCCCGTGACCCTTATGGCTGCGGGGCTGCCGCAGCTCATCGGGCAGATGGGGCGGGCAAAGTCCTATGCGGAGCGGTTATTCGAATTCGTGCCGGTGGACAAACTCGACTATTCCGCCGCCAGGGACGCTCTGTGCAAGCCCGCCGAAAGGGAAGGCGTTTCCTTCACGCCGAAGGCTGTGGCGGAAATCATCAATCAGACCCAAGGCTATCCCTATTTCCTGCAGGAATGGGGAAAACATGTCTGGGACATCGCCGAGACGTCGCCGATTGACGAACAGATCTCGAAAGCCGCCACCGACAGCGCCCTCGCGGAACTCGATCAAAGCTTTTTCAGAGTGCGGCTTGACCGTTTGACGCCACTGGAAAAGCAGTATCTTCGCGCCATGGCGGAACTGGGCCCGGGGCCGCACAGGTCCGGCGACATCGCCGAAAAAATGCAGAAGCCCGTCAGTTCCGTCGCGCCGGTCCGAAACCAGCTGATAGCCAAAGGCATGATCTTCAGCCCCTCCCATGGCGACACCGCCTTCACCGTCCCGCTGTTCGACGGTTACATGCGCCGCACCCTTCCCTTTTGATTTGCGACGCTTCCGGCCTTATAAGGCGGTCAAAATCCGCAATCGTCGCCTGAACGCGCAGGGGAAGTCATGGCTGGGCATAGTCAATTCAAGAACATCATGCACAAGAAGGGCAAGCAGGACGCGATCCGCTCCAAGCTCTTCTCCAAGCTCGCCCGTGAAATCACGGTCGCCGCCAAGATGGGCATGCCCGACCCCGCCATGAACCCGCGCCTGCGCCTCGCCGTTCTGGCGGCCCGCGCCGAAAACATGCCCAAGGACAATATCGAGCGCGCCATCAAGAAGGCCTCGGGCGGCGACAGCGAGAACTATGACGAGGTGCGCTACGAGGGCTACGCCCCCGGCGGCGTCGCGGTCATCATCGAGGCCCTGACCGACAACCGCAACCGCACGGCGGGCGAGGTGCGCTCCTACTTCACCAAGGCGGGCGGGGCGCTGGCGGAGACCGGCGCGGTCTCCTTCATGTTCGACCATGTGGGGTCGATCGAATATCCGACCGCCGCCGGCTCCGAAGACGCGGTCATGGAGGCCGCCATCGAGGCTGGCGCCGACGACGTCGCCTCGGGCGAGGATGGCCACGAGATCGTCACCTCGCTCGAATCCTTCGCCGAGGTCGCCAAGGCGCTTGAAGCCAAATTCGGCGAGCCGAAGAAGTCGAAGCTGGTCTGGAAGCCGCAGAACACCATCACCGTGGATGACGAGGCGGGCGAAAAGATCCTCAAGCTGATCGGCAATCTCGAGGACAACGACGACGTGCAGAACGTCTACGCCAACTTCGAAATCTCCGACGCCCTCGTCAAGAAGATGGGCGGCTGAAGAAGCCCGGGGCGGCGCTGACGGCGCCGCCGAAAGAAAAATAGTTGCGGCGCTCACGGCGCCGCCGAAAGAAAAATAGTTGCGGCGCTCACGGCGCCGCCGCAGCCCCCAGCGCCGCAGCGCCCGTCTCGAACTGCAGGCGGGCGAGGCGCGCATAGAGGCCGCCGCGCGCGACGAGATCCGCGTGGCCGCCCTCCTCCACGATCCGGCCCTGATCGACCACCAGAATCCGGTCCGCCGACAGCACCGTCGCGAGGCGGTGAGCGATGACGATGGTGGTGCGGCCCTTCATCACATTCTCCAGCGCCTTCTGCACGAGGGTCTCATTCTCGGCGTCGAGCGCGGAGGTCGCCTCGTCCAGCAGCAGCACGGGGGCGTCGCAGAGCACCGCGCGAGCGATGGCGAGGCGCTGGCGCTGGCCGCCTGACAGCGTGACGCCGCGCTCGCCCACGAGGGTCTCGTAGCCCTCCGGCAGGGCGCGGATGAATTCGTCGGCGGCGGCGCGTTCGGCGGCGGCGCGGACCTCGGCGTCGCTGGCGTCCGGGCGGCCGTAGCGGATGTTCTCGGCCACGCTCGCCCCGAAGATCACGGGATCCTGCGGCACCAGCGCCATGCGGCCGCGCACCTCGGCGGGATCGGCGGCGCGCAGATCGACCCCATCGAGCCGGATGGCGCCGCTCTGGGGATCATAGAAGCGCATCAGCAGCTGGAAGATGGTGGATTTGCCCGCGCCCGAAGGCCCGACGATGGCCAGCGTCTCGCCGGGCTCCACAACAAAGCTGAGCCCCGCCAGGGCCTGATCGGCGGGGCGGGTGGGATAGGCGAAGCCCACGGCGTCGAAGCTGACCGCGCCGCGCGGGGGCTTTGGCAGGGGAATGGGATTGGCGGGGGCGGTGATGGTCGGCTTGACCGCGAGAATCTCCGCGATCCGCCCCGCCGCGCCCGCCGCCGCCGAAAGCTCGCTCCAGACCTCGGACAATTGCCCCAGCGCGCTCGCGCCCAGCACAGCCGAGAGGACGAATTGGGAGAGCAGGCCGCCCGTGATCCGGCCCGCGATCACATCCTGCGCGCCAAGCCAGAGCACCGCCACGACGCTGGCGAAGGCGAGGAAGATCGCCACTGAGGTGAGCAGCGCGCGCGCCAGCGTCGCCTGCCGCGCGGCGTCATAGGCGGCCTCGACCGCGCGGCGGAAGCGCCCCACGGTCGCCGCCTCCGCCACGAAGGCCTGCATGGTGCGCATGGCGCCCAGACTCTCGGCCGCAAAGGCCGTCGCCTGCGCCAGAGTGTCCTGCGCATCGCGCGAGCGCTGGCGCACGGAGCGGCCGGACATGACCAGCGGCAGCACGATGATGGGAATCGCCACCAGCACCAGGCCCGACAGTTTCGGGCTGGTGTAGATCATCATGCCGATGGCGCCGACGAACATGAAGAAATTGCGCAGGGCCGTGGAGGCGGAGGAGCCGAAGGCCGATTTCATTTGCGTCGTGTCGGCGGAGAGGCGCGAGACCAGCTCGCCCGATTGGGCGGTGTCGTAGAAGACCGGATCCAGCCTTGCGAGATGGGCGAAGACATCGGCGCGCAGATCAGCGACCACGCGCTCGCCGAGGGTCATGACGAGGAAATAGCGCGTGCCCGAGGCCACCGCCAGAACGCCCACCACCAGCAGCATGGCGAGGAAATACTGGGTGATGACCCCCGGACTGTCCGAGGCGAAGCCATGGTCGATCATGCGGCGCACCGCGATCGGCACCGAGAGGGTCGCGCCTGCGGCCACGATCAGGGCGGTCAAGGCGGCCGCGATCCAGAGCCGATACCGCCCGGCATAGGGCAGCAAAGGCACCAGCGCCCTGAGGGAAGCGCGCGGCTTTCTGGCCTCTTTGGTCGCTGCACCCTTGTCCGTCATCGCACAATCCCGGGGCCTCGGCCCTGTTTGTCTGTCTGTCGCTCGGCTGGCGCCTTGTTTGCCGCCCGCACCTGCGGTATAGGGGCCCAACCCCAGCCTTGGGAACCCCCTTCAGGCCGTATCGTCCACCTCGATGCGTCCCGCCCGAAACTTTGTCGAAGGAACAGACGATGAAGGCCGACATCCATCCGCAGTACCATCTCATCAAGGTCGTGATGACCGATGGCACGGAATACATGACCCGCTCCACCTACGGCAAGGAGGGCGACACGCTCAACCTTGACATCGACCCCAAGACGCACCCGGCCTGGACCGGCGGCTCGCAGCAGCTGCTCGACCGCGGCGGCCGCCTGTCGCGCTTCACCTCGCGCTTCGGCAGCATCGGCGCGCGCAAGTAAGCAGCGCTTTCTCAACGAAAAACCCCGGTTTTCCGGGGTTTTTTGCGTTTGGGGATGCTTGCTGCGGCGCGGAGCGCCTCACCCCCGCAGATGAAACGCCTCGCGCAGCATGTTGAGCTGCGATTCGATGGCGATGGGGCGGGCGCGGGAGGTCTGCCGGGGCGGGCCCTGGTAGAGCAGGCTGTCGAGATGGATGATCCGGGCCTGCAGCCGCAGGGATTGCTGGCAGAGGTCCTGCAGCACATCGGGCAGCAGGGCGAAGGTCTGGGGGTCGCAGGACAATTCCTGCGGGGCGAGCTTCACCTTGTTTTTCTCCAGCGCCGCCTGCGCCGGGGTGAGGTCGCCCTCGTTCACCGCCCGCTGCATCAAAAGCCAGGAGGCGAGCTGCATGAGGCGCGTCGTCAGGCGCATGCTCTCGGAGGCGTAGGCGAGGGCTGTCGCGCGCGGCAGGGCCTTGGACTCGAGCCGTCCCGGCCCATCAAGATAGGCGGCGGAGAGCTCCACCAGATACATGCCTTCCTTGAACAGGCTCTTGAAGGCCTCCGATCCCGCAAGCTTATGCCCGAAGGACACCGCGCCTGCGATCTCGACACTGCCTGTTGCGATGGTGGACATGGGAGCTCGCGCGCTGAACCGCCGGGAACCCCGGACTCTCCCATCATACGGCCAAACCCGACGGCCGTGTCGGTAACTTGGGGTTAACCTTAACGGCGCGGCGCTCAGCCCTGCTTGAAGAAAGCGTCGGCGGCGGCTTTCGAGGCCTCCTTCGAGACGCGCGCAGCCGTCAGGCGGGCGATCTCGGCCTCGAGAAGCTGGATCCGCTCGCTCAGCTCGTCGACGGAGAGCGCGTCGAGGGACTGTCCGACCTCATGGACGGCCGGCGCCTTGCGGGGCTTGCCAAAGGGATCCGCATCCTCGAAATCCGCCATGCCCGCCTCCCCTCACGCGGCCTGCGCGCCCGAGCGCAGGGCGTCGCAGATCTGGTCGACGACCGCCTCGACCTGCCCGTGATCGTCGCCCTCCGCCATGACGCGGATGACAGGCTCGGTTCCCGAGGGGCGGATCACCAGGCGCCCGGACTTGCCAAGCCGCGCCTCGCCATCGGCGATGGCCGCCTTCACATGGGGCGCCTGCAGGGGCTGGCCGCCGCCATGGCGCACATTCTTGAGGATCTGCGGCACCGGCTCGAACAGGCGGCAGACCTCGCTCACCGGCCTGCCCAGCCGCTGCACCACAGCCAGCACCTGCAGCGCCGCCACAAGGCCGTCGCCCGTGGTCGCATAGTCCGACAGGATGATATGGCCGGACTGTTCGCCACCGAGGTTGTAGCCGTGCTCGCGCATATGTTCGAGCACATGGCGGTCGCCCACGGCGGTGCGCGGCATTTCGAGCCCGATGGAGGCCAGATGGCGCTCGAGGCCGAGATTGGACATGACGGTGGTCACGACGCCCGGCCGCGCGAGGCGCCCGTCCTCCTTCCAGCTCTGGGCCACAACGGCCATGAGCTGATCGCCATCGACGAGATGGCCGCGTTCATCGACCAGCAGCACCCGGTCGGCGTCGCCATCAAGGGCGATGCCGATGTCGGCGCGCATCTCCCGCACCTTGGCGGCGAGCGCCTCGGGGGCGGTCGAGCCGACGTCCTGATTGATGTTGAAGCCATTGGGCTCGACGCCGATGGAGAAGACTTCCGCGCCAAGCTCCCACAGGGCCTCGGGCGCCACCTTGTAGGCCGCGCCATTGGCGCAATCGACGACGATGCGAAGCCCTTCGAGCGAGAGGTTGCGCGGCAGGGTGCGCTTGGCGAATTCGATGTAGCGGGCCTGAACGCTCTCGACGCGCTTGGCCCTGCCAAGGTCGCGCGAGCCCGAAAGGCGCGCGCCCAGATCGGCGCCGAGCAGAGCCTCGATCTCGGACTCGACCTCGTCGGAGAGCTTGTAGCCATCCGGGCCGAAAAGCTTGATGCCATTGTCCTCGAACAGATTATGCGAGGCCGAGATCATCACGCCGAGATCCGAGCGCATGGAGCGCGTGAGCATGGCGACCGCAGGGGTGGGCACGGGGCCGAGCAGAAGGACGTCCATGCCCACAGAGGTGAAGCCCGCCACCATGGCGGTCTCGATCATATAGCCGCTGAGGCGCGTGTCCTTGCCGATGACGACGCGATGGCGATGATCGCCCCGCTGGAAGACAAGGCCCGCCGCCTGCCCCACCTTCAACGCCAGCTCCGGCGTGATATGGCTGTTGGCGCGGCCGCGAATGCCGTCCGTCCCGAAGAATTTCTTGGCCATCGGCTCCTGATCCTGATCTCGCGATCACCCGCGCGGGGCGGATTATAACCGAGGCGGCCGCCGCTCCATAGGCGGGGCGGGCCGTCCACAATCACGTTTTGTCACCAAGCTTAACATGGCGCTTGCGCTTGCCTGCATCCAGCCGCGCCCCTAAACCTTTCGCAGGAGAGACCCATGAGCCTGACGATCTATCACAATCCCAACTGCACCACCTCCCGCAACGTCCTGCGCCTGCTGCAGGAGGCCGGAAAGGCGCCTACGGTGGTGGAATATCTCAAGACGCCGCCATCGCGGGCGCGCATGCAGGAATTGCTCGCCGCCATGGGCATGAAGCCGCGCGACATCCTGCGCCGCAGCGGCACGCCCTATGATGAGCTGGGGCTCGATGATCCCGCCCTTACGGACGATCAGATCCTCGACGCGCTCGAAGCCCACCCCATCCTCATGCAGCGCCCCATCGTGGCCACGGACAAGGGCGTGCGCCTGTGTCGGCCATCCGAGCGCGTGCATGAGGTCGTGGATTTGTGAATTTCGAAGGTCAGCGCAACGCCTGCAACTCCCCTCCCCCTTGTGGGTGTTTAGACCGGACACATAGTGGACAGGCGTTCGCAGACATAGTGGACACTTTTCCGATCTCAGAAAGAGGAGATCGGGATGCCGTTTCAGGGGGTGTCTGCGATGGATTTGAAGATCGAGTTCGTTTGTCTGGCGGGGGCTGAAGGGGCGAA
>CANGFT010000039.1 GCA_947453205.1 Beijerinckiaceae bacterium
AACGGAGCGGACAATGGACGGGCACGACAACAGGGGACTGGATGGCATGGACGCGCAGGCGATGAGCAGCGCGCTCAAACGCACGGACGCCGCCAAAGCCTTGACTCCCCCCGTATTTGGAGCGCCCGCCATGCATATCCCCATGATCGACCCCGCCATGCCGCAGGCCCAGGGCCTCTTTGATCCCGCCCATGGCAAGGACTCCTGCGGCGTCGGCTTCATCGCCGACATGCACAATCGCAAGACCCACGAGATCGTCCAGCAGGGCCTGCAGATCCTCCTCAATCTCGATCACCGCGGCGCGGTGGGCGCGGATCCCAAGCTCGGCGACGGCTGCGGCATTTTGGTTCAGATCCCCCACACCTTCTTTGTCGAGGAATGCGCCAAGCTGGGCATGGCCCTGCCCGAGGCCCAGCACTATGGCGTCGGCCAGTTCTTCATGCCCCGCAACGACGCGGCCCGCGCCGAGGCGGAGAAGATTGTCGCTGCGCAGCTCGCGCAGGAAGGCCTGACCCTGATCGGCTGGCGCGACGCCCCCGTCGACAATTCGGACCTTGGCGAGGCCGTGAAGGCCGTCGAGCCCGTGATGCGTCAGGTTTTCGTGGCCTATGGCGCCGGGACGAAGGACGAGGATCACTTCGAGCGGCAGCTGTATCTCGCCCGCAAGTGCATCTCCAACGCCATCTATGCGCTGGCCCGTCGCGACATGGCGGAATTCTATCCGGTCTCCATGTCCTGCCGCACCATCGTCTACAAGGGCATGGTTCTGGTGAGCCAGCTCGGCTCCTACTACAAGGACCTGAGCGACCCCCGCTTCATCAGCGCCCTCGCGCTCGTCCATCAGCGCTTCGCCACCAACACATTCCCGTCCTGGCGGCTCGCCCATCCCTATCGCATGGTCGCCCACAACGGCGAGATCAACACCCTGCGCGGCAACGTCAACTGGATGGCCGCCCGTCAGGCCTCCGTGGCCAGCGAGCTCTTCGGCGACAATATCTCCAAGCTCTGGCCCATTTCCTATGAGGGACAGTCGGACACCGCCTGCTTTGACAATGCCCTGGAATTTCTCGTGCAGGGCGGCTACTCGCTCTGCCACGCCATGATGATGCTGATCCCCGAGGCCTGGGCGGGCAATCCGCTCATGGATGAGGATCGCCGCGCCTTCTACGAATATCACGCCGCCCTCATGGAGCCGTGGGACGGCCCCGCCGCCATGGCCTTCACCGATGGCCGCCAGATCGGCGCGACCCTCGACCGCAACGGCCTGCGCCCCGCCCGCTACATCGTGACCGATGACGGCCTCGTCATCATGGCGTCGGAAGTCGGCGTGCTGCCCATTCCCGAAAGCTCCATCGTCAAGAAGTGGCGCCTTCAGCCCGGCAAGATGCTGCTGGTCGACCTCGAACAGCATCGCATCATTTCCGACGACGAAATGAAGCAGACCCTCTCGAGCGCCCATCCCTACAGCGACTGGCTGGAGCGCACGCAGATCGTGCTCGAAGACCTCAAGCCCGTCGAGGCGCGCGCCGCCCGCACCGACGTCTCGCTGCTCGACCGCCAGCAGGCCTTCGGCTACACGCAGGAAGATCTCTCCATCCTGCTCGCCCCCATGGCTGCGACCGGCGAAGAAGCCGTCGGCTCCATGGGCACGGATACGCCGATCTCCGTCCTCTCGGACAAGTCGAAGCTCCTTTACACCTATTTCAAGCAAAACTTCGCGCAGGTGACGAATCCGCCGATCGACCCGATCCGCGAACAGCTCGTCATGAGCCTGGTGTCCTTCATCGGGCCCCGCCCGAACATCTTCGACCGCGAGGGCAATTCGAAGCGCAAGCGTCTTGAGGTCCGCCAGCCGATCCTCACCAACGCCGATCTCGAAAAGATCCGCTGCATCGGGCATCTTGAAGATTCCTTCGACACCCGTACGCTCGACATGACCTATTCGGCCGACCTCGGCGCGGCTGGCATGGAGTCCATGCTGGAGCGGCTGTGCGAGCGCGCCGAACAGGCGGTCTGCGGCGGCTACAACATCATCATCCTGTCCGACCGCATGGTCGGCCCTGACCGCCTGCCGATCCCCGCGATCCTCGCGACGGCGGCCGTGCACCATCACCTCATCCGCAAGGGCCTGCGCACTTCCGTCGGCCTCGTGGTCGAGACAGGCGAGGCGCGCGAGGTGCACCACTTCGCCTGTCTTGCGGGCTATGGCGCGGAAGCCATCAACCCCTATCTCGCCTTCGAGACCCTTGCGGGCATGGCGAAGGAGTTCCCCGAGGAGGTCGACGAATATGAGGCCGTGAAGCGCTTCATCAAGTCGGTCGACAAGGGCCTCCTGAAGGTCATGTCGAAGATGGGCATCTCGACCTATCAGTCCTATTGCGGCGCGCAGATCTTCGACGCCATCGGCCTCAGCAAGGCCTTCGTGCAGAAATATTTCACGGGCACGGCGACCACGATCGAGGGCGTCGGCCTTGAAGAAATCGCCCGCGAGACCGCAGCGCGCCACCGCGACGCCTTTGGCGATTCGCCGGTCTATCGCCACGCGCTCGACGTTGGCGGCGAATATGCGTTGCGCACGCGCGGCGAGGCCCATGCCTGGTCGGCGCAGTCCGTCTCGCTGCTTCAGCATGCGGTGCGCGGCAATGCGCAGGACAAGTATCGCGCCTACGCCAAGCTGCTCAACGAGCAGGACGAGCGTTTCCTGACGATCCGCGGCATGTTCCGCATCCGCAGCGCCGAGGAAGATGGCCGCAAGCCCGTTCCGCTCGAAGAGGTCGAGTCCGCGCAGGACATCGTCAAGCGTTTCGCCACCGGCGCCATGTCCTTCGGCTCCATTTCGCGCGAAGCCCACACGACTCTCGCCATCGCCATGAACCGCATCGGCGGCAAGTCGAACACCGGCGAAGGCGGCGAGGAGGCGGATCGCTTCAAGCCCATGGCCAATGGCGACAGCATGCGCTCCGCCATCAAGCAGGTGGCCTCGGGCCGTTTCGGCGTGACGACGGAATATCTCGTCAATTCCGACATGATCCAGATCAAGATGGCGCAGGGCGCGAAGCCCGGCGAGGGCGGCCAGCTGCCCGGCCACAAGGTGGATGCGGTCATCGCCAAGGTGCGCCACTCGACGCAAGGCGTGGGCCTCATCTCGCCCCCGCCCCATCACGACATCTATTCGATCGAGGATCTCGCCCAGCTCATCTTCGACCTCAAGAACGTCAATCCGCAGGCGCAGGTCTCGGTGAAGCTCGTCTCTGAAGTCGGCGTCGGCACGGTGGCGGCCGGCGTCTCCAAGGGCCGCGCGGACCATGTGACGATCTCGGGCTTCGAGGGCGGCACGGGCGCCTCGCCGCTGACCTCCATCAAACATGCGGGCAGCCCCTGGGAGATCGGCCTCGCCGAGACCCATCAGACCCTCGTGATGAACCGTCTTCGCTCGCGCATCGCGGTGCAGGTGGACGGCGGCCTTCGCACCGGGCGCGACGTGATCGTGGGCGCGCTGCTGGGCGCCGATGAATTCGGCTTCGCCACGGCCCCGCTCATCGCGGCGGGCTGCATCATGATGCGCAAGTGCCACCTCAACACCTGCCCGGTGGGCGTGGCCACGCAGGATCCCGTGCTGCGCAAGCGTTTCGTCGGCCAGCCCGAGCATGTCATCAACTTCTTCTTCTTCGTCGCCGAGGAAGTGCGGGAGATCATGGCTGCGCTGGGCTATCGCCGGTTCGATGAAATGATCGGCCAGATGCAGATGCTGGACAAGTCCAGGGTGGTCGATCACCTGAAGGCGCAGGGCCTCGACTTCTCGAAGCTCTTCCACAAGCCCCAGCCCAGCGCGCCGACGCCGATCTATCACACAGAGACCCAGAATCACGGGCTTGACGCGGTCCTCGACCGCACGCTCATCGCAAAGGCGCGCGAGGCCATCGACACGGGCAAGCCTGTCTCCATCGAAGGAACCATCGCCAGCATGGACCGCACCACCGGCGCGATGCTGTCAGGCGAAGTGGCGCGGCGCTGGGGCCACAAGGGACTGGCCGACGACACGATCCATGTGAAGCTGAAGGGCACGGCTGGCCAGAGCTTCGGCGGCTGGCTCGCGCGCGGCGTGACGCTGGAGCTTGAAGGCCAGGCCAACGACTATGTGGGCAAGGGCCTGTCGGGCGGACGCATCACCATCCGCCCCCCGGCCGAGGCGACCAAGATCGTGGCGCATGAGTCGATCATCGCCGGCAATACGCTGCTCTACGGCGCCATCGCAGGCGAGGCCTATATCAGCGGCGTCGTCGGCGAGCGTTTCGCGGTGCGCAACTCCGGCGCCATCGCGGTCGTCGAAGGCGCGGGCGATCACGGCTGCGAATATATGACCGGCGGCGTCGTCGTGGTCATCGGCCAGACCGGCCGCAATTTCGCGGCGGGCATGTCCGGCGGCATCGCCTATGTGCTCGATGAGGAAGGCGACTTCCCCAAGCGCTGCAACCTCGCCATGGTCGAATTGCAGCCGGTGCAGGCCGAAGAGGAGATGAACGAGCGCCTGCACCATCAGGGCGGCGATCTTCAGGGCCACGGCCTCGTCGATGTCATGAGCGACATGACGCGTTTTGACAGCGAGCGCCTGCACCAACTGATCTCCAACCATCTGCGCTACACGGGCTCCGTGCGGGCGAAGGAGATCCTCGACAACTGGGACGCCTACAAGGGCAAGTTCCGTAAGATCATGCCGGTTGAATACAGCCGCGCGCTGGCTGAGCTCAAAGCGCTTGACGGCGATGCGCAACTCGCGCCTGCGGGGGAGTGAGACATGGGTAAGGTTACAGGCTTCCTCGAGATCGATCGCCGCGACCGTCGCTATGCGCCGGCCTCCGACCGCATCCGTCACTACAAGGAATTCGTCATCCCCCTGAGCGAGGAGGCTACGCGCGATCAGGCTGCGCGCTGCATGAACTGCGGCGTGCCCTATTGTCATAACGGTTGTCCGGTGAACAACCAGATCCCCGACTTCAACGATCTCGTTTATCGGCAGGACTGGGAGAACGCCTCGCGCAACCTCCACTCCACCAACAACTTCCCCGAATTCACCGGCCGCGTCTGCCCGGCGCCCTGCGAGGCGTCCTGCACGCTGAACCTGAGCGATCAGCCGGTGACCATCAAGACCATCGAATGCGCCATCGTCGACCGCGCCTGGTCCGAGGGCTGGCTGAAGCCTGAGCCCGCCAAGGCGAAGACCGGCAAGAAGATCGCCGTCGTCGGCTCCGGCCCCGCGGGCCTCGCCTGCGCCCAGCAGCTCGCGCGCGTGGGCCATGAGGTTCATGTCTACGAGAAGAACGGGCGGCCCGGCGGCCTGCTGCGCTATGGCATCCCCGACTTCAAGATGGAGAAGCAGCTGATCGACCGCCGCGTCGAGCAGATGAAGGGCGAGGGCGTCACCTTCCATTGCAACGTGAACGTCGGCCATGACGTGAAGATCGACGAGCTCGTGGCGCAATATGACGCGGTGGCGCTGGCGGGCGGCGCGGAGAAGCCGCGCGATCTGCCGATCCCCGGCCGCGAGCTTTCCGGCGTTCATTTCGCCATGGACTTCCTGCCCCAGCAGAACCGTCGCGTGGGCAAGGAGCAGATCGGCGCCAACGCCCCGATCCTCGCAGGCGGCAAGCATGTGGTGGTGATCGGCGGCGGCGACACGGGCTCGGACTGCATCGGCACCTCCGTGCGCCAGGGCGCGCTCTCCGTCACCCAGCTCGAGATCATGCCGCAGCCCCCCGAGAAGGAGAACAAGCTGCTGACCTGGCCCGAGTGGCCCCTCAAGATGCGGACATCCTCCAGCCATGAAGAGGGCGCCGAGCGCGAATTCGCCGTGAATTCGGTCGAATTCCTGGGCGAGGGCGGCGCTGTGAAAGCGCTGCGCTGCGTGCGCGTCGATGGCAAGCTCCAGCCGATCCCCGGCGCCGAATTCGACCTGCAGGCCGATCTCGTGCTGCTCGCCATGGGCTTCGTCTCCCCTGTGCATGAGGGCATGATCCATGACCTCGGCGTGAAGCTCGACGGCCGCGGCAATGTCGTCGCCGACACGCTTCAGTACAAGTCCACCGTGGAGAAGGTCTTCGCCTGCGGCGACATGCGCCGCGGCCAGTCGCTGGTCGTCTGGGCGATCCGCGAGGGCCGCCAATGCGCCGCCTCCATCGACAAGCATCTCATGGGCGAGACGATCCTGCCGCGTTGAGAATGTTCGTCTCTTGTTTGAAAGCCGCGCGGGAGATCGCGCGGCTTTTCAGTTTGTCTCCTCCACGACCACCCGGCGATAGAGACGCCAGGTCGCATGGCCGAGGATGGGCAGCACGACCGTCAGCCCGATGAGAAGCGGCGCGCTGCCCACCAGCAGCGCGGCCGCCACGATCAGGCCCCACAGGGTCATGGGGCCGGGATTGTGCCGCACCGCCTGCACAGAACAGCGTATGGCGTCGCTCGCCCCCAGATGCCGGTCGAGCATCAGCGGGAACGATATGACGCTGATGGTGAAGGCGAGCGCGGCGAAGACGAAGCCGACGGCGTTGCCGATGAGGATGAGAGCCCAGCCCTCGCGGGTGTAGAGGCTGCGGTGGATCAGATCCCCGAAGGATTGCGGCGCCGTCTTCAGCGTCAGGGCGTAGATCACCTGCGCGCTGGCCAGCCAGCAGACGAAAATGGCCAGCAGGATCGCGCCGAGGATCAGCATCGAGCTGAAATTGGTGCAGCGCATCACCGAGAGGGCGTCGCGCCAGCCGGGCTCTTCGCCAAGCTCCCGACGGCGGCTGACCTCGTAGAGGCCAAGCGCGGCGAAGGGCCCGAGGATCGCGAAGCCCGCCAGCAGGGGATAGAAGAGCGGGATGACATTTTGCTGCGCCGTGGCGTAGGCGAGCAGCAGGCCCACAATCGGATAGATCACCACCAGAAAGGCCGCATGGGTCGGCCAGGCGTTGAAATCCTCATAGCCCGCCCGCAAGGCGTAGCCGATGTCGCGGGGGGCGATGCGGCGCAGCCCCGGCAAGGAAGGCCCCGCGCGGACGATCCGGCCCTGATGAATCTGGATGGTGCTCGCCATGGGTCTCTCCTGCGAAAGCGCGCCCTCATGCCGAGACTTAGGGTGCGGCCGAGGGCGGGGAAGGCCCAGGCCGGACGAAATCGCAGTCTATTCCGCCGCCGCCTTCACCGCAGCGGGGCCCGCGCGCAACTGCGCCAGAAGCACAGCCTCCTGCGCCCTGGCGGCCGTCACATGACGCGCCTTCACATGGCCGAAGCCGCGGATCATCTGCGGGATCTCCGCCAGCGCCACGATGGCGGCGTGGGTGTCGGCGTCCAGCGCCGCGATGAGTTCCTCAAGCAAGGCCTTGTAATCGCGCAGGAGCCTGCGCTCCTCGCGCCGTTCCTGCGTATAGCCGAAGATGTCGAGCGGCGTGCCGCGCAGCGCCTTCAACGGCGCAAGGATCCGGAACAGCCCCATCATGCGCGGACCGAAGGTCGATTTGATCGGCAGGCCAGATTGGGGATCGCGGCGGGCGAAGAGCGGCGGGGCGAGGTGGAATTCAAGGCGCAGATCGCCTTCGAAGGCCGCCTTCAACTGCTCCTGAAACGCCCCGTCCGCATAAAGCCGCGCGATTTCATATTCGTCCTTCACCGCCATCAGCTTGAACAGATTGCGCGCGACGGCGAGCGCGAAAGCCTCATGCCCCGGCGTCTTCGCCCGCTCGGCCTCACGGGCGCGCAGAACGAGCGCGCGATAACGCGCCGCATAGGCCTCATTCTGATAGTCGCGCAGGAAAGCGACGCGGCGGGCCACGATCTCCTCAAAGCCCTGCGCTGGAGGCTGCGCGGCGGACGGGGGCTGCGCGCGCGTCAGCAAGGCCTCGACGCCAGCCCGGTCGACGGCCGCACGCCTGCCCCAGACGAAGGCCTGCCTGTTCATCTCCACCGCTTCGCCATTGAGCTCCAGCGCGCGGAAGATCGCGGCTTGCGAGAGCGGCACGAAACCCTTCTGAAAGGCGAAGCCCAGCGTGAACATATTCACCGCCAGCGGCGTGCCCAGCAGCGCGCTCGCCATGGCGCCGGCGTCGATGAAATGGGCGGTCTCCCCCGCCGCCTCGACGATGGCTTTCCTGATGCGCGCGCCGGGCAGCGTGTAATCGGGATTGGCTGTGAAATCGCCCGGATAGGTCTCCGCCGTATTGACGATCACGCCGGTATGGCCATGGCGCACGGCGGCGAGGGATTTCCTGGCGCCTGCGACGATGAGGTCGCAGCCCAGCAGCAGATCGGCCTCGCCCGCCGCGATGCGGATCGCGTGGATGTCTTCAGGGCTCCGGCCGATCTTCACATGGCTGAAGACCGCTCCGCCCTTTTGCGCGATGCCCGTCATGTCGATGGCGCCTGCGCCCTTGCCCTCGACATGGGCGGCCATGCCAAGAATGGCGCCGATGGTGACGACGCCGGTGCCGCCGACGCCCGCCACCAATATGCCGAAGGGTTTGTCGGTGAGGACCGGCGGTTCAGGCGTCGGCAGATCATCGCCGGGCCCGCCGGTCAGGGAGGCGAGCGGCGCCGCCTTTCTCGGCCGCGCGCCATGCACCGTCACGAAGGACGGACAGAAGCCGTTCAAGCAGGAGAAATCCTTGTTGCAGGTTCCCTGGTCGATGCGGCGCTTGCGGCCGAATTCGGTCTCGATGGGCTGCACGGAGACGCAGTTCGACTGCACCCCGCAATCGCCGCAGCCCTCGCAGACGCGCTCGTTGATGATGATGCGCCTGTCAGGATCAGGATAGGTTCCGCGCTTGCGGCGGCGGCGCTTTTCGGCGGCGCATGTCTGGTCGAAGATGAGGGCGGTGACGCCGGGGATCTGCGCCAGCTCCCGCTGCACAGCGTCGAGCTCCTCGCGCGGGCGGATGGTGAGGCCCGCAGGCCATTGCGCATCCGCCGGATATTTGAAGGGATCGTCGGTCACCAGCACAAGCTGGCGCACGCCCTCGGCCGCCACCTGCCGGGCCATGCGGTCCACGGTGAGGCCGCCGTCATGGGCCTGGCCGCCGGTCATGGCCACCGCATCGTTGTAGAGGATCTTGTAGGTCATGTTCACGCCAGACCCGATGGCGAAGCGCATGGCCAGCACGCCCGAATGATTATAGGTGCCATCGCCCAGGTTCTGGAACACATGGCCGCGCGTGGAGAAAGGCGCCTCGCCGACCCAGTTGGCGCCCTCGCCGCCCATGTGGGTGAAGCCCTCGGTGGCCCGATCCATCCACTGGACCATGTAATGGCAGCCGATGCCCGCATAGGCGCGCATGCCCTCGGGCACTTTTGTTGAGGTGTTGTGCGGACAGCCCGAGCAAAAATAGGGCGCGCGCTGGGCGACCTCACGAGCCTGCGCCAGCATGGCCTGCCCCTGCCGCACGCGCGACAGGTTGCGCGACAATTCCTCATCATGGGGCGCGCGCGCACGCAGGCGCTCCCCGATGGCGATGGCTATGTCATTGGTGTCGAGCGCGGCCTTGGCGGGAAAAAGCGCGGCGCCGCGTTCGTCCTTCTTGCCGATGACGAGGGGCTGACGCTCTGCGCCGTAAAGCTCTTCGCGCAGCTGCGCCTCGATGATGGAGCGCTTCTCCTCGACCACGATGATGAGGTCGAGGCCGTCGGCGAAGGCGCGCAGGCCCTGCGGCTCGAGCGGCCACGCGCAGCCAAGCTTGTGGAGCCGCAGCCCCAGAGCCCGCGCCCGCCCTTCGTCGATCCCCAGCGCATCGAGCGCCTGGCGCACATCAAGATAGGATTTGCCGGTGGTGATGATGCCCACGCGGGCCTCCGCGCCGCCGCCGAAGATCGTCCGGTTGATTTCATTGGCGCGCAGAAAGGCCAGAATCGCCTCGCGCTTGTGGTCCAGCAGCCGCGCCTCCTGCTCCAGCACGGGATCGCGCGGACGGATGTTGAGGCCGCCAGCGGGCAGGACATGGTCGCTCGGGATCACCGTGGCGATGCGGTCGAGGTCGCTGTCGACGATGGCGGTCGACTCGATATTGTCCTTGACGCATTTCACCCCGACCCAGACGCCCGCATAGCGCGACAGGGCGAAGCCGTAGAGGCCATAGTCCATAAGCTCCTGCACGCCAGCCGGCTGCAGGATCGGCATGCCCAGGCTGAAGAGCTGGAACTCTGACTGATGGCCTGAGGTGGAGGACTCCATCGCATGGTCATCGCCCATGAGGACGAGCACGCCGCCGTGTTTCGAGGTTCCCGCGAGATTGGCGTGGCGGAAGACGTCGCCCGAACGATCGACGCCCGGCCCCTTGCCGTACCAGACCGCGAAGACGCCATCATACTTTCCCTCGCCGCGCATCTCGGCCTGCTGGGCGCCCCAGATGGCGGTGGCCGCCAGATCCTCATTGAGGCCCGGCTGGAAGACCACCTCCGCCGCGCGCAGCTCACCCGCCGCCTGCACGAACTGCTGATCGAGCCCACCGACCGGCGAGCCGCGATAGCCCGAAACGAAGCCCGCCGTATTGAGCCCCGCGCGCCGGTCGCGCTCCTTCTGCATGAGGAGCAGGCGGACCACGGCCTGCGATCCCGTGATATAGACGCGCTGTCTGGCGAGGTCGTATTTGTCGGCGAGGGTCACGGCGCCATACGCCACATCCCCGGCGGAGCCGGGCGAGGGAAGATCGCGGCCATCATGTGTCATGTCTTGCCCCCGGCCGATCATCGCAGGCCCTGACGCAATCTAGGGCGATGGCGCCTTGCATTTCAAGGTGAGCCGCCGCGGGCAGTTGCCTCCCTGCCCCGATCAAGCCAAAGTCTCATGCGACGAAGCGACTCAACCGTCCCGGAACGCCCCCGCTCATGAAGAGATACGCCCTCCTCCTGCCCCTCCTGCTGTGGAGCCATGGCGCCGCAGCCCATCCCCATGTGATGGTGGGCATGACGAGCGAGGTGATCTTCGTGGATGGCAAGGTGGCCGCCATCCGCCATCACTGGACCTTCGACGACATGTATTCAGCTTTCGTCACCGCCAATCTTGGCAAGGACGGCCAGGACCCCACACCTGAGGAATTGCAGCCGGTGGCGCAGACCAATGTCGAGTCCCTCAGGGAGTTCGATTATTTCACGGCGCCCAAGGCGAACGGAAAGAAGACGCCTTTCGGCGTCCCGAAGGATTACTCCATGACCTTCGACGGCGCGGAGAAAACCGCCACGCTGCATTTCACCCTGCCGCTGGCCGAGCCGGCGCAAAGCAAGCTCTTCGTCTTTCAAATTTATGACCCAAGCTATTTCGTCGCCTTCACCTTCAATCCCGGCCAGGCCGTGACCTTGACCAATGCGCCCGCCGGATGCTCCCTCAGTGTGACAAAGCCCAAGGCCCTCGACAGCGAAGACAGCAAGAAGCTGAACGAGAGTTTCTTCTCCGGCCTGTCGCCGGGCTCTGATTTCGGCTCCAAACTGGCTGACCGCGCCATCGTGGCCTGCCCCTGATGGCGCGCGGCGGGCTGCTCAGGCTGGCGGCGCTGACGGGCATGATCGCGCTCGCCGCATGGGCTTTCGACGCCGCGCTGGCGCAGGGGCTCGCCCCGCCAGTCCGCAACCCCTTCAGCGTCGGCGTCAGCGAGGGCGGCGGTCAATACACCGGGCTGCTCGGCTGGATCATGGCCCGGCAGATGGAGTTCGAGCGCGCCCTGAGCGGCGCCGTCCGCGCCATCCGCACCACGGGCGCGGGCTTCTGGACTCTCGCGGGCCTGAGCTTCGCCTATGGCGTCTTCCATGCGGCGGGGCCGGGGCACGGCAAGGCGGTCGTCGCCGCCTATATGGTGGCCAATGAGAGGGCGCTGAAACGTGGTCTTATCATCGCGGGGCTCGCCGCTCTTCTGCAGGGCTTCGTGGCTGTGGCTATCGTGGGCCTGCTCGCCCTTCTGCTGGGCGCCGCCGCGAGCCAGATGCGCGAGGCCGCGCAATGGGTGGAGATCGCGAGCTTCGCAGGCATCGCCGCTTTTGGCGGCTATCTGACCCTGCGCAAGGGCCGCGTGCTGGCGCAGGCGCTGCGCCCGCCTGAGCCCGTCTCCTCCCGCTTCGTCTGCGAGGCGGTCGATGGCGACGAGACCCATGTGCATGGGCCGGACTGCGGCCATGTCCATATGCCCGACCCCGGCGCGCTGGGAAAACCGCGCCTTGAATGGCGCGACGCCGCCCTGACCATTCTCACCGCAGGCGCGCGCCCCTGTTCGGGCGCCATCCTCGTGCTGGTCTTCTCCATGGCGCAGGGGATTTTCTGGGCAGGCGTGGCCGCCACCTTCGCCATGGCGCTGGGCACGGCGATCACCACAGGCGCGCTGGCCGCCATGGCGGTGCTGGCGAAAGGCCTGGCCCTGCGCCTGACGGGCGGCGAGGCGAGCCGTCGCGGGGAGATCGTCGCCCGCCTGGTGGAGTTCGCCGCCGCATGCCTCGTGCTGGCGCTGGGGCTGGCGCTGCTGCTGGGGTTCACGCTGGCGGGGTAGGGGACAATGGTCGTTGTTTATTGGCTATGCTTATGTTAATTTTTCAAAATGGTGGTGACGAAGAGCTTCAAGGATCTGGTGCAAAGCCGGTTGGCGCGCGACCCCGATTTCGCGGCCGCCCTGCTGCGCGAAGGCGTCGACACTCTGCTGGCTGGCGATGTGGAGACCGGCAAGGCGATCCTGCGTGACTATATCAAGGCGACGGTTGGCTTCGAGACCTTGGCCGAAGCCACCGCGACCCCGGCCAAGAGCCTGATCCGCATGTTCGGTCCACGCGGCAATCCGCAGGCGCGCAACCTTTTCGGCGTCATCAGCTATCTACAGAAACAGGCGGGCGTCGCCTTCCGTGTGGCGGCGTCGCCCCTTTAGCTGAACCATCCCTTTCACAATCCCATCGCCCCGCCATCGGCGCGCGGATCATGGGCGGCGTCGACCCTGCCTTTCACGTCGCGCATCAGGGCGCCCGCATGGCCGAAGGCGTCGGAGCGGGGTTGGACGGCGACGTCATGGCCGGCCTTTTCAAGGGCGCGGACAATGGAGGGGTCGAACGCCTCCTCCATGGCGAGGCGGGTCGAGGCGGCGCCCCAGGTGCGGCCGAGCACGAAGCGCGGGGCGTCCAAAGCCTCGGCCAGCCCCATGCCGAAATGCACCCGCGTGAAGAGCTGCGCCTGCACCTGCGGCTGGCCATCGCCGCCCATGGTCCCGTAGGGCATGACGCGGCCATCATCGAAAGCCGCCAGCGCGGGATTGAGCGTATGGAAGGGCTTGCGGCCGGGCGAGAGGGGATTTGTCGCGCGCGGGTCGAGCGAGAAGGATATGCCCCGGTTCTGCATGAGCACGCCGGTGCGCGGCAGCAGGCAGCCCGAGCCATATTCCCAATAGGTGGACTGGATGTAGGAGACGGCGTAGCCCGCCGCGTCCACGGCGCCCATCCAGATCGTGTCGCCCCTGGCGGGGGGCAGGGGGAAGGGCGCGGCGCGGTCCATGTCGATGAGGGCGGCCTCACGGGCGAGGGCCTTGGCATCCAGCGCCTCCTGCGGCCGCGCCTCGCTGAAGGCGGGGTCGATGCAGAGGCGGTCGCGGATGGCGAAGGCGCGCTTGGTCGCCTCCACGAGCCCGTGGGTCTGGGCGAAGCTCTCGGGCTTCGTCACCCCCAGCCGCTCGAAAATGCCGAGGATCAGCAGGGAGGCGAGGCCTTGCGTCGGCGGGGGAAAGTTGTAATGGGTGCGGCCCGCCAGCTTCAGCGCCAGAGGCTCGCGGACCCGCGCCTCGAAGCGCCGCAGGTCTTCGCGCGTGACGGGGCTGTCGATGCGCTCGAGGTCCGCCGCGATCTCGCGGCCGACATCGCCCCGGTAGAAATCATCGAGGCCCTGCTGGGCCAGATGATCGAGGGTGGCGGCCAGCGCCCCATAGCGCAGCACGGCCCCTTCCGTCGGAATCTTGCCCTCCCGCAGATAGACCTCTGCGAAGCCCGGCGCCTTCGCCAGCGGGCCAAGATCGGGCTGGGTGCGCGCCTGCGAGGGCGAGACCGGCACGCCCTCGCGCGCATTGCGGATGGCGTCGCCAAGGAGGTCGCGCAGGGTCAGGCGTCCGCCGATGGAGCGGGCGTAGTCGAGCGCCAGCGCCCAGCCCCCGACGGCGCCGGGCACGGTGAGGGCGGCGTCCGGCCCGCGCGGGGGAATCGCCTCATGTTCGCGAGCCCGGTAACGGGCCAGCGTCGCCCCGGCCCCTGCGGGTCCGCAGGCCTCGAAGGCGCGCACGCGGCCCCTGGGGTCGCGCACAAGCCAGAAGCCGTCGCCGCCGATGGAGTTCATATGGGGATAGACGACCGCGATGGTCGCGGCCATGGCGACCATGGCCTCCACCGCATTGCCGCCCATGGCCAGCACATTGCGCCCCGCTTCCGCAGCGCCCCTGTGCGGGGCCGCGACGGCGGCGGTGGAAAAGACCTCGGTCGAACCCATATGTCCCTCGCTTGTCGCCCTGACGGCGCCGATGCTATAAACGGATGCTGACGCGCCGCAAGGCGCACATGAGGAGCAAGACCCTTGGCCGATCAAAAGCCGATCAACTGGCAGAACGCCCTGACCATCGTCAGCGTGGCCATTCTCGTCGGCACCGAGGTTGTCGGCATGACCTGGGCGGCGGGCTGGGCGCTCGGCGGCTTGTTCCAGTTTCCGGCCATCGTCAGCGCCGCCGTCGAGATCGCGGGCGCCCTTTTCGGCTTCGTGCTGCTCTACTATTTCGTGCGCGCCGCCCTGAAGGTCGAGCCGATCAGGGGCTGAGTCTCCCCTCAAGGACTAGCGCAGCGCTTGCAGCTTCTCTCCCCTTGTTGGGAGGGATTAGAGAGTGGGGGTGGTGAGGCGCTGATCGTGAGCGTCCTTCGCAGCCGCGCTCCCGCCCCAGATCCGCAGACCCCCACCCCGTCCGCTAAAGCGGCCGACCCTCCCCACAGGGGGAGGGTATGGTCGGCTACTCGCAGACCCGCAGCGCCACCACATCCGCCGTCTCGCCCGCCGCGCCGATGCGGCGGCATTCGCCTGCTGCGCAGAGACCCCAGCCCTGCGGGATCACGTCCGAGCGGCGCAGCAGCACTTCGGGCAGCGCTGGAACCTTCGGCTTCCAGCGCCACCACGTTCCATCGAAACGGGCGTCCGGTCCCGGCTCCATGCCTGCGCCGAGGCTTTCGATGCGGGCCTCGACGAGGGTCAGGCCATCCTTGCTGACCAGCCAGTCCTCCTCCCACCGGGTCTTCTCGATGGAATGGGTCCAGGTGAGGGTGAAGCCCGCGACCGCCAGCCGCAGGAGCCCGGCGCCCGCAAGGATGCAAAGGCTCACGCCGCCTCGCGTTGGGCTTGCAGGTGGCTCCAGACCACAAGGCCCAGCGCCAGCGCGATGGCGGCGGGATCGGTCCATGTCCCGGGAATGATGAAGAGAGCGCCTGAGAGCACGGCCAAAGCCTGCTGGAGGCGGCTGATATGGGTGAAGCAATAGCCGATGGCCGCCACCCCGCAGACCAGAATGGTCAGGCTTGCCTTGAAGAAGGACCAGGCCACCTCGACCCAATAGCCATAATCCGCCGCGATCTGCCCGCCCGCCTGCATCATCAGGGTCGGCTCATAGACCCCCATGAAGGGGATCAGGAAGCCCGCCAGCGCGATGCGCGTCGCCTGCCAGCCGATGGCGTCGGGGCTGGCCTTGGCGATGGGCGCCGCCGCCAGAGCCGCCAGAGCCACAGGCGGGGTGAGGTCGGCGATGATGCCATAGTAGAACACGAACATATGGCTGCTGATGAGCGGCACGCCCAGCTGCAGCAGGGCGGGTGCGGCCAGCGAGGCGGTGATGATGTAGGTGGGGATGGTCGGCAGGCCCGTGCCCAGCACAAGGCAGGTGAACATCACCAGCATCAGGCACAGGAAGAGGGATTCCTGCCCGAAGGAGACGATCCAGTTGCCGAAGATGGTGGCCGTGCCCGTGAGGGTCAGCGTGCCGATCACCGTGCCCACGATGGCGCAGGCGAGGCCCACCGGCAGGGCCTGACGCGCGCCCTCCGCCAGCACGTCGCGGCAGATGAGGATGGTTTCGCGGCCGCCGCGCGTGAAGGCGTTGGCCACGATCAAAACGCCGATGAGCCAGAGCAGCACATTCACGCCGAACTTCAGAAAGGTCGCCGCCACAAGTCCCAGCACGATCCACAGAACGGTCCGCAGCGCCGCGCCCCTGAGGTTGAGGGCGAAGGCGCCGGCCAGAATCATCATGACCGTGAGCGCGAGGCCCATGGAG
Organism: Beijerinckiaceae bacterium; assembly: GCA_947453205.1. Taxonomy (GTDB): domain Bacteria; phylum Pseudomonadota; class Alphaproteobacteria; order Rhizobiales; family Beijerinckiaceae; genus Terripilifer. Next base: position 16,278 of record CANGFT010000039.1, read on the forward strand.
CCCGCAAAGAGCGGCGTATAGCCGTCCATCAGCAGCCAGATCAGCACCATCAGGGGCAAGGCGAGATGCCACTGGCGCTTGATGGCGGCGACGGGGCTTGGCAGCTCGGCGCGGGGGATGCCCATGAGGCCGCGCTTGCCCGCCTCCAGATGCACCATCCAGAAGGCCGAGGCGAAATAGAGGATGGCCGGAATGATCGCCGCCTTCACGATCTCGGCATAGGGCACGTTGATGTTCTCGGCCATGATGAAGGCGACCGCGCCCATGACCGGGGGCATGATCTGCCCGCCCATGGAGGCCGTGGCCTCGACGCCGCCCGCAAAGGCGCCGCGATAGCCGAACTTCATCATCAGGGGGATCGTGAACTGGCCGACCGTCACCACATTGGCGACGCCCGAGCCCGAGATCGTGCCCATGAGCGCCGAGGAGATGACCGCCACCTTGGCGGCGCCGCCGCGCGAGGAGCCGACAAGGCCCAGCGCCACATCGTTGAAGAGCTGGATCATGCCCGCGCGCTCGAGGAAGGCGCCGAAAAGGATGAAGAGATAGATATAGGTCGCCGAAATGCCGGTCGGCGTGGCGTAGATGCCCTCGGTGCCGAAGCTCAGCTGTTCGACGATCTGGTCGAAATCGAAGGGGCGGTGGTCGAAGGGGCGCGGCAGCACATGGCCCCAGGCCGCATAGGCGATGAAGGCGAGGCAGATCAGCGGCAAGGACGCGCCCATCAGGCGCCACGAAATCGCGAACAGGATCACCAGCGAGCCCACGCCAATGACGAGATCGGCATGGGTGAGGTCGCCCGCGCGGTTCACAAGATCGAAATAGAAGATCCAGTGATAGAGGCCGACGCCAAAGCCCGCGAGCCCAAAGGCCCAGATCAACGCCTTGCGCAGGGCCGTGGGCGCGCTGTGGTTGGCCACCAGCGCGCAGGCCACCAGAACGAGAAACCCGACATGCACCGCCCGCAGGATCTGCGTGGCGATGGGCGCGAAGATCGCCGTGTAGATCTGGAAGGCCGAGAAGGCCACTGCGATCCAGAACAGGAGGCGGCCGGACAGGCCCTCGCCCCAGCCGCCGGGCAGGTGATGTTCGATGTCGAATTCGCTGGGCGCCACGATGGGCTGTGCGCTGTCCTGCGTGGTCTGTGTCATGCCTGCCGCGCCTTCAAACGATGGAGGGCGGGACGCCAGGCGCCCCGCGTTCAAGATCAGAGGGCTACTTCACGACGCCCTTTTCGCGCAGATATTTCTCGGCGCCGGGATGCATGGGAATCGGCATGCCCTGCATGGCGAGCTCCAGCTTGATGTCGCGCGCCGCCTGATGGGCCGCAACGAGCTCGTCGCGCGATTCAAAGACGCCCTTGACCATCTGGTAGACCAGATCATCCGACAGGCCCGCGCGGGTGACGAGATAGTTCACGACGGCGGCGGCCTGCACATCCTGCGTCTGGCCCGAATAGGTGTTGGCGGGGATGACCGCCTTGACATAGGGCGCCCCGATCTTGTCGACGAGCGCGCCGGGCACCTCCACCACGGTGATCTCGAGCGAGGAGGCGAGATCGCGGATGGCCGCGACGCCAAGCCCCGCCGACTGCAGGGTGGCGTCGAGCTGGCGGTTCTTGATGAGGTCGACGGATTCGGCGAAGGGCAGATATTCCACCTTGCCGAGATCCTTGTAGGTGAGGCCAGCGCCAGAGAGGATCGCGCGGGCGTTGAGTTCGGTGCCGGACTTGGGCGCGCCGACCGACAGGCGCTTGCCCTTCAGGTCTGCGAGGGTCTTGATGCCGCTCTCTTTGGACGCCACGACCTGGATGAAGTTGGGGTAGATGGCGGCGACGCCGCGCAGCTTGTCGAGCTTGCCCTTGAAGCCCGCCTCCTCATCGCCCACCCAGGCGAAGGCCAGCGAATCGCCCAGCGTGAAGGCGATCTCGCCCTTGCCCTGCTGCAACAGCACGAGATTCTCCACCGAGGCCTTGGTCGCCTGAACGGAGGGGCGGACATTGGCGATCTTCTGCGAGAAGATCTTCGAAAGCGCCACGCCCAGCGGGTAATAGACGCCCGAGGTGCCGCCCGTCAGGACGTTGATGAATTCATCCGCCGCAGCGGCGCGGAACGGCGTGAGGGCGCAGGCGGCGCCGGTGAGAAACGCTGCATTGAAGCCGCGGCGGGTCGTGAGCATGGTGGAATCTCCCCTGATCTTTTTGTCACGCATCTGAGGGATCAGCGCGACAGGGGCCGAATATGCTTGTCTTTGGGGATTTGTCCAACTGGCCCGGCTTCAATTTTCCGCCCCGGCCCTGTTCTTTCCTTCGCCGCCTGATCGTGCGAACCTTGGGTGTCGTATCTCTGGAGGAAGAACCATGACCGCGAAACGCGGCTATGACTACATCATCGTCGGCGCTGGCTCGGCAGGCTGCGTGCTCGCCAATCGGCTGAGCGCGTCGGGCTCGGACGAGGTGCTGATTCTGGAGGCGGGCGGGCGCGACCTTGATCCGCTGATCCATATCCCCGTCGGCCTTGGCAAGATGCACCAATACCGCCTGCATGACTGGGGCTATGACGCAGAGCCCGACCCCGCCCTGCAGGGGCGCGCCATCGAGGCGATGCGCGGCAAGGTGCTCGGCGGCTCCCATTCCATCAATGTCATGGCCTATACGCGCGGCGACCGGGGCGATTACGACCGATGGGCGCGCGATGAGGGCGCCGCCGGCTGGTCCTATCGGGAGGTGCTGCCCTATTTCAAGCGCGGCGAGACCTGGTGCGAGGGCGAGAACCTCTATCGCGGCGGCTCAGGCGAGGTGCATGTGCGCTGGAGCGGGCGCGCCGATCCGCTGTTCGAGGCCTGGACGCAGGCGGGCAAGGCCGTGGGCTTTCGCGAGAACGAGGATTTCAACGGCGTCACGACCGAGGGCTTCGGCCGCATCCAGCAGACCATCAAGAACGGCAAGCGCCATTCGGCCGCGCGGGCCCATCTGCATCCCGCGCTCGCGCGCCCCAACCTCAGCCTTGAAGTGAAGGCTCACGCGACACGCATCCTCTTTGAGGGAACGCGGGCCGTGGGCGTCGAATATCGCAAGGATGAGATGACCCATCGGGTCTATGCGGAGAAGGAGGTCATCATCTCCTCCGGCGCCTTCAACGCCCCGCAGCTCCTGATGCTCTCAGGCATAGGCCCCGCCGCCCATCTGCGCGAACACGGGATCGAGACGCTGGTCGACCTGCCCGTGGGCGCGAATCTGCAGGACCATCTCGCCGCCTGGTTCTCCTGGGCGCGCAACAGTCCCGGCCATTTCCATCAGCTGATGCGCTTCGACCGCATGTCGCTGGCCATGCTGCAGGCCTGGTTCTTCGGCACGGGGCCGGGCACCGATTTGCCCGGCAGCCTCTTCGCCTTCATCAAGACGGACCCCTCGCTCGAATATCCCGACATGGAGTTCATCTTCCGGGGAACGGCGGCCAACGCCCATCTGTGGATGCCCGGCGTCAAGGCGCCCTTCGAGGACGCCTTCGGCATCCGTCCCGCGCTCATGCGCCAGAAGAGCCGCGGCGAGGTTCTGCTGCGCTCGGCCGACCCCTTCGACAAGCCGCGCATCCACTATAATTTCCTGACCCATCCCGATGATCTCAAGACGATCATCAAGGGCACGCGGCTGGCGCTGGAGGTCTCGAACCAGCAGCAGATGGCGGCCTTCAAGGGCCGGCCCATCGGCCCGCCCCCGGTCAAGACGGACGCTGACATCGAGGAATGGTTCCGCAAGACCGCGATCACGGTCCACCACCCCTGCGGCACCTGCCCCATAGGAACGGTGCTTGATCCGCAGCTGCGGGTGCATGGGACGCAGGGCCTGCGCGTGGTCGACGCCTCCGCCATGCCCAGCATCGTCGGCGCCCATATCAACGCCGCCGTGCTGATGATCGCCGAACGCGGCGCGGACTTCGTCAGGGGCTTGCCTGCCCTGCCTGCGGCGCAGGGGGTGTGAGGCGCGCTAGAGTTTGAGCTGCCGGATGCGCGTCGTCGTCATCGGCAGTTCAAACACCGCTCCGCCACTGACGTTTCCTGCGAGCGTCTCAATGCCTTCCCAATGGGCGAGGATGCGTTCGAGCTGCTTGATGACCGTCGCCTTGAGAAGGCCCCTCGACAGAAAGAAGCCTACGAGGCGGGAGTTTTGAAAGGCGCCATATTCAGCGCGGTTTCTGGTGATGCGGCGGTCGCCGGAAATCACGATCCATCGGTCTTCCGCGCTCAACTGCTGAATCCATTCGAGATCAGTCGCAGTGCGCCGGAACCGTTCGCCGAGCCATGTCACGTGGTGACGATCCCTGAACAGTTCGCGCAGAGCGCGCGCCATGGCGGGGGAAAGGTTATGGTCGAAGAAAACGTTCACGCCGCCCTTAGCTCAGTTTCAAAATTGATTGCGTCCCGCACAATGCTGACGGGGACTTCGTAAAGAGAGGCGACACGCTCGACCGAGCCTTCCGCCGCCGCCGCCTCAAACAGGGTCACGGTGGGGACGCCGAATTTCGCGGCGATGGGCTGGCCGAAGCTGCGCAAGGGATCAATGACGATGGATTGTTTGCCGCGCCAGGGCCGCCAGCGCGCCACGGCGTCGTTTTCAAAGTCGAGATCCCTGAACGTGCGCGCAATGACCTGCTTGAAAACGAATTGCCTGTTCTTGAGATCGAGGACGGCGCTGTCGTCTGCTTTCGAAATGCCCTCGAAGAAAATGGTTCGCCCATCCGTCTGAAAGCGGCGGGTCGAAAAGGGGCGGTCGTCATCGACCTCATGACGGGCATGTTCGAGGCATTTGCGGATTGTGGCGAGGCTGAGGCCGGCTTTCAGAAAAGCGTCGATGAAGCGCAGCTCCACCAGGTCGCGAAAGCCAAGATCAATCTGTCGGCCGCGACGGGGCGCCTGCGGCGTCCAGAGCGGCGGGCGCGCAACCCTTTCGCCGTCTCGAAGATAGGAATATCCGCCGAGCCAGCGGCGGATGTTCAAGACCGGAATTTTGAGCAGGCGCGCCGCTTCAGGCGCCGTATAGCAACCGGCGCCCGGCGGAATGGAAGCCTCATGCACAGCCCTGCCCTTCGTCATGACTGTAACATAACAGATGACAAAGAAGTCGGCTAGGCCCCCAGCGCCTCGCGCATGCGCTGGCGGCGCGCCGGCTTGTACATGTCGTCGTATTGGCGCGGGCCGAGCGGGCCCTGCTCGATGACCATCTCCACGAAGACCGGGCCTTCCTCGGTGAGGATGGCGGGGAGCTGCGCCTCGAAATCTTCGAGCTTTTCGATGCGGCGCACATTCCTGATCCCGCCCGCTTTCGCCATGGCGCAGAAATCGACCTGCTGATTGGGCAGGGGATGGCCGCCGTTGGCCTCGTAGCTGCCGTTGCACCACACGAAATGCACCAGATTTTTCGGCTGGGCGGCGCCGATGGTGACGAGCGTGCCGAGGTTCATGAGCAGGCTGCCGTCGCCGTCGAGCACGAGCACGCGGCGCTCGGGACGGCCCAGCGCGAGGCCGAGGCCGTGGGAGGAGGCGAGGCCCATGGCGCCGAAGGAATAATAGTTCAGCGCGCGGTCGCTCATCTCGACCCATTCGGACGCCGTCGAATAGGTGGCGACCACGATCTCGTCGTCGGTCAGGCGCCTGGCGAGGGCCTCAAGGCATTTGGTCCGGTTCATCATGGCGAATATCTCCGGTTCAAACGGGCTTGCGGCCGATGAGGATGGCGACGGGGTGGGACTGTTCATAGGCGCGGGTGATCGCCGGCGCGATGCAGCCCACATCCTCGTCAGTGTCGACATAGTGGCGCTCGATGCCCATCACATCGAGGATCGGCTCAATGATGCGCAGGCCGAACTTCTTGGATTCCTGCGGGGCGACGCCCACTTCCTTGCTGAGCAGGCCGATGATCATGCACATGGGCATCTTGTGCTCGCAGGCGATGGCGCGGATGGCGTTCATCGCATAGAGGAAGCCCGTGTACTGGATGAGGATCAGCGCGCGCTTGTGGCCATAGGTCAGGCCCGCCGCGATGCCGAAACACTCATCCTCCTTGCAGGTGCGGATCAGCTTGAAGTCGGGATCGCTGCGGATGGGGGTCAGAAGCCCGCCTGCCGTGTGAAGATCGGGCACCGAGAGCACATGGCTCACCCCCGCTTGCTTCACAGCCTTGATGATCGGCGCGCCGTGCAGAACACCGGCGGCAGTTACGGGCGCATTCATTCGTCGTCCTCCCCTGTTGGGGTCAAGAAAACAGATTTGCCGTGCCGTGTCACCCGCCCAAAGCGCAAAACGGGGACGGGAGCGCAACGAGAGGCCGACGTCGGAATGTCAGGGATATGGACGGGGGGTAGGTTATGTAATAATATAACATAACCTGAGTATGCGAGCATTTCATGGACGCCGCCCCCCATATCCCCGCGCACGACCATCCGCACGACCATGCCCACGGTCATTCCCATGGCCATGCCCATGGACATGACCATGGAAATGGGGGCGCCCACGGGCATGCCCACCACGCAAGGCCTGCACGCGCCCCGGCCTCCCTGCTGCGCATGTCGGCGGCCGAGCGGCTGGCTGTGGCGGGCGGGGCCGTGGCCGCGATCTGGATGGGCGTAGTCTGGGCGCTCGCATGACCGTCGCCCTGCGCTTCAGCAACCTGACCCTTGGCTATGACCGCCACCCTGCCGTCCATCACCTCGACGGCGTCGTGGAGACCGGCGACCTGCTTGCCGTCTGCGGCCCCAATGGCGCGGGCAAGTCGACCTTGCTCAAGGCCATAGCCGGGGCGATCCAGCCCCTGGGGGGGCAGGTGGAGCGCCTCGCCTGCGCGGCGCAGGACATCGCCTATCTGCCGCAGGCCGCCGAGATCGACCGGTCCTTCCCGATCAATGTCTTCGACCTCGTCTCCATGGGCTTCTGGCGCAGCGCAGGCCTCTTTGGCGGCCTCAGCCGCAAGCGTGAAGCCCGCATTTACGACGCCATCGCCTCGGTCGGCCTGACGGGCCTGGAAGACCGGCCCATCGGCACGCTTTCGGGCGGGCAGACCCAGCGCATGCTCTTCGCGCGCCTGCTCCTGCAGGACGCCCCTGTGATCCTGCTCGACGAGCCCTTCACCGCCCTCGACAGCAAGACGACGGCCGATCTCCTCGACGTCGTCGCCCGCTGGCATGGCGAAAAGCGGACTGTGGTCGCTGTGCTGCATGATGACGAGATCATCCGCCGCTGCTTCCCCAAGGCCCTGCTGCTGGCGCGCGAGCCCGTGGCCTGGGGCAGGACCGCGGACGTTCTGGGACCGGAGAACCTGCTGCGCGCCCGGCGCATGGTCGAGGCCTTCGACCGGGAAGCCCACGAATGCGAAGTGGCCTGATGTGATGAGCGGCCTCCACGACCTCCTCTTCGCCCCCTTCGCGGATTTCGAATTCATGCGCCGGGCGCTCGTGGGCGCCATGGCGCTGGCGCTGGCGGGGGCGCCGGTCGGCGTCTTTCTCATCCTGCGCCGCATGTCCCTCACCGGCGACGCCATGGCCCATGCGATCCTGCCGGGCGCGGCCATCGGCTATCTTCTGGCGGGCCTGTCGCTGGGCGCCATGACGGCGGGGGGGATGATCGCGGGCTTCGTCGTGGCCATCGCCTCGGGCGCGGTGGCGCGGGCGACGGCTTTGCGCGAGGACGCCTCGCTCGCCGCCTTCTATCTGATCTCGCTGGCGCTGGGCGTCACCATCGTCTCTCTGAGGGGCTCCAACGTCGACCTCATGCATGTGCTCTTCGGCAATGTGCTGGCGCTTGACGACGCGACCTTGCTGCTGCTCGCCGCCATCGCCAGCCTGACCCTTCTTGGCCTCGCCGCCCTGTACCGTCCGCTGGTCATGGAGACGGTCGATCCCCTCTTTCTCGCCAGCGTCAGCCGTGCGGGGGCGCCGACGCAGCTCATGTTTCTTGGGCTTGTGGTGATGAATCTCGTAGCGGCCTTTCATGCGCTGGGCACGCTCATGGCGGTCGGCCTGATGATGCTGCCCGCCGCCTCCGCCCGCTTCTGGAGCGCCGACATCAGCCGCATGGTCGTCATAGCCGCAGGCCTTGGGCTGGCCTCCGCCTATCTGGGGCTGACGCTCTCCTATCACTCAGGGGCGCCCTCGGGGCCGCTGGTGATCCTTGTGGCGGGCGCCTTCTATCTCCTGTCTCTGGTTCTTGGACCGGCGGGCGGCTTGATCCGGCTGTTGCGGCCCCGCCGTCATCTGGAGGCCTGACAAGATGTGATCGCCCGCCAAACTCGCGGGAATCCCTCTAAAAGCCGCCGCTGGCGGCCTTCAGGGCGCCGTTTCGCCGCCCGGCGGAGCGACAGGGACTTACATCGACAGGGGCCAGTGCAATATAAGGGGGCGACAGGCCGCGCTTTCGCCATGAGGCGGACGCGGCCCTCCCCGGAATTCCGGACTGCGGGCGCGGCGGCGCATGAAGCGACGCCCCTGTGGTCCGGCCTGTGAATCGAGTGAAAGGGAACCGCATGTCCGACGCCGCCTCAACCAAGATCCCCGTCACGGTCCTCACCGGCTATCTGGGCGCCGGCAAGACCACGCTGCTGAACCGGATCCTCAGCGAGCAGCACGGCCAGCGTTACGCCGTCATCGTCAATGAATTCGGCGAGATCGGCATCGACAACGATCTTGTCGTGGGCGCTGACGAAGAAGTGTTCGAGATGAACAACGGCTGCATCTGCTGCACCGTGCGCGGCGACCTCATCCGCATCGTGGAAGGCCTGATGAAGCGCAAGGGCCAGTTCGACGCCATCATCGTGGAGACCACGGGCCTCGCCGATCCCGCGCCCGTCGCCCAGACCTTCTTCGTCGACGAGGACGTGCAGGAGCGCTCGCGCCTCGACGCCGTCGTGACCGTGGCTGACGCCAAATGGCTGAGCGACCGCCTCAAGGACGCGCCTGAGGCGAAGAACCAGATCGCCTTCGCCGACGTCATTATCCTCAACAAGACCGACCTTGTGAACGAGGCCGAGCTGCGCGAGGTCGAAGGCCGCATCCGCGCCATCAACCCCTACGCCAAGCTGCACAAGACGACGCGCTGCCAGGTGCCGCTCGATGCGGTGCTCGGCCGCAACGCCTTCGATCTCGAGCGCATCCTCGAAATCGAGCCGGACTTTCTGGATTGCGGGCCTGATTGCGACGATCCGCACCACGACCATTCCCATCACGGGCATGACCACCACGGGCACGATCATGGCCATCATCATCACCACGGCCACGACCATCATGGACATGACCACGGCTCCAACCTCAAGGTCTATCACGACGAGGAGATGCAGTCGGTCTCGATCCGCCTTGACGGCGATCTCGATCCCAACAAGTTCATGCCCTGGATCAACGATCTCGTGCAGCGCGAAGGCCCGAACATCCTGCGCTCCAAGGGCATCCTCGCCTTCAAGGACGACCCCAAGCGCTTCGTCTTCCAGGGCGTGCACATGATCCTCGACGGCGATTCCCAGCGCGAGTGGAAGCCCGGCGAGCGGCGCGAGTCGAAGGTCGTCTTCATCGGCCGCAATCTGAAGGAAGACGAGCTGCGCAAGGGCGTGCAGAGCTGCGCGGTCTGATGGAGCCCATCACCCTCGCCATCTTCCTGCGCATCGAGGCGCGCGGCTGGAGCGGCCCTGCGCCGCGCCTGCCGAACGAGCCCGTGCGCATGGAGGACGGGCGCGACGGCCTGCGCATATTCACCTACGATCTCTCGCCCAAGGATCCGACCCTGTCGGTCCCCGACGCCTGCCTGCGCGTCGCCTCGAAGCTGGAGCGCATGCTGGCGCCCGAGCGCACGCCCTTCAGCGCGCCCGAACATGTGACGCGCTGCACCCTTGAATTCGGCGTGCTCGCGGACCGGGAGCGTGAGTCCTTCTCCTATGCCTGGCCGCTCGAATTCCTGTCGGTCCTGGCGGATGCGCAGATCGAGCTGAACGTATCCCACTACCTTCCCACGAACGATGAGGAGGACGGCGACGCGTGACCTCGTCCGCAGTCCCGTCACACAGATCCGCATGGCTGAGATGCAAACCTCCCTGACCCAGAACGTCACCCCGATCACCCTTGACGGCGAAGCCGTCTGCGCTGGCTTCTTTGGACGCACGCCTGTTTTCGCGCTCGCCAATGGCGAGGCCGTGATCGCGCAGATCGGCGCCGTGCGGCGCGTGCGGCTGCATGGCGAAAACGCCGCCGTCCTCACCGCGCAATGTCATCATGGGCGCCTCGTCAGCGGAGGCGATGACGGCCGGGTGATGGAGCTGCGTCCCGATGGCTCGGTGAAGATGCTCGCCGATGAAAAGGGCAAGTGGATCGACGCGCTCGCCCTGCGTGACGATGGCGCCACCGCCTGGACCGTGGCGAAGATTGTGAGCGCGCGCGACGCCAGGGGCGAGGTGAAGAGCTTCACGGCGCCCAGCGGCGTGCGCGGCCTGTGCTTCATGCCCAAGGGCTATCGCCTCGCGCTGGCCCATTACAACGGCGTGTCCCTGTGGTTTCCCAACACCGCCGCCGAGCCCGAGGGGCTGGTCTGGCGCGGCTCGCATCTTGATGTGACGATTTCGCCCGACGGCAAGTTCGCCGTCACCGCCATGCAGGAGAACGCCCTGCATGGCTGGCGCATCGCCGACCGCAAGGACATGCGGATGACCGGCTATCCCTCGAAGACCCGCTCCTTCTCATGGTCCCAGGACGGCAAATGGCTGGCGACATCAGGCGCCGAAGCCTGCATCATCTGGCCCTTCGACGGCAAGGACGGACCCATGGGCAGGGGCCCACGCGAATGCGGCGTGCGCTCCGCCAAGGTCACGCGCGTCGCCTTCCATCCGCGCGCCCTCGTGCTCGCGGCCGGCTATGACGATGGTTGGGTCATGCTGTGCCGCATCAGCGATGGATCGGAACTGCTGGTGCGCAAGCCCGAAGCCGAAAAGGCCGGCGCCATCAGCGCGCTGGCCTGGAGCGACGATGGCGCAAAACTCGCCTTCGGCGCGGAAGATGGCGTTGCAGGCCTTCTCGATCTCCCTGCCTGAGGCGCCTTGCGTCAAAGCAGAAAAACACCTTTTCCCATTGTGAAAAGTGGACCGCGTCCGCACGCCCATTGAAAGGCGGGCGAAGCCTCCAGGCAAGATGGCGCCTGGGGCGACTCTTGCTTGCTTCAATAAATATCTCATTCGAACGTCGCAAATGACGTTGCAGACAAGCGCTTGATTTCGAGTCGGGTATTCGTGTTTATAGCTCCTGACTGAAATGAAAGCTGCTCCGGGGGGAGCTGGGATGCCGGATTTCATGGATCGGCTCGAGACGCGGGCCGTCAAATCCCGAGAGCTCGCGCTCTACCGCGATTTGAAGACGATCATCGCTGTCGCCAGGCCGCGCGCACCCGGTCTGCGCCGTCTCATGCGCATGGCGAAGATCGTCGACTTCCGCGGCAAGGAGGAGCTGGCGAAATTTCCGGTGCTGCGCGGTCGCGACATGGCGCTGCTGCGCGATCAGGAGCCCCCCTTCGGCGGCCTCAACGCGACGCGCCCCGGCCTGCTGCGCCGCCTCTTCCCCAATATGCTCGAAGGCCATGCGAAGGACTGGTGGGGCGCCGCGCGCGCCATGCATGCGGCCGGCTTCACGCGTGGCGACATCATCCTGAACTGCTTTTCCTATCATCTCTCCACCGCTGGCCATATGGTGGAGAGCGGCGCGCAGGCGCTGGGCTGCGCCGTCATTCCCGCAGGCTCATCCTCGATCGAGCGTCAGCTCGACGCCATCGAGGCGCTGCGTCCCAACGCCTTTTGCGGCAAGGCCGCCTTCCTCGATCTTCTCTTGCAGAAGGCCGCCGAACTGCGCCGCGACGTCTCCTCGATCAAGAAGGCCTTCGTCTTCGGCGCGCCGCTCTCGCCGCATCTGCGCTCCAGCATCGAGGCGCGCGGCGTGCGCCTGCGGCAGGGTTTCGCCACCGCGATGCTGGGCGTCATCGCCTATGAGACCGACGACGCTGACGGCGCCCTCAACAAGGGCATGGTCGTCAACGAAGGCGTCATTCTGGAGATCGTGCGCCCCGGCGCCGACGAGCCCGTGGCCGCCGGCCAGATCGGCGAATTGGTCGTCACGCGGCTCAATCTCGATTGTCCCGTGCTGCGCTGCTCCACCGGCGATCTTTCGCGGATCATTCGCGAGCCCTCCCCCTGCGGGCGCACCAACATCCGCATCGAGGGCTGGCTTGGCCGCGCCGATCAGGCGGCCTATGTCGCTGATCGCACCTTGCTGCCCTCGCAGGTCATCGACATTGGCGCGCGCCATGCGGCGGTGCGGCGGCTGCGGCTTGTCTTGCGCAGCGAAAACGCGCGCGAGGCCCTTGTGCTGCGCGCCGAGGCGACCCCTCAGGACGCCGCGCTCGCGAACGCGCTCGGCGCCTCCCTGAGGGATGTCACCGGCCTTGAGGGCGCCGTCGAGATCGTGGCTCCTGGCGACCTGCCGGACGATGGCAAGCTGATCGTCGACGAACGCGCGCTCGCGTGATAGGCCGCGCTCATGGCGCAGATCCCCAATGTCCTCTCCATCGCAGGCTCCGACCCTTCGGGCGGGGCGGGCGTTCAGGCTGACCTGAAGACCTTCGCCGCGCTTGGCTGCTACGGCATGGCCGTCGTCACCGCGCTCACCGCCCAGAACACGCGCGGCGTGACCGGCGTGCATCTGCCGGAGGCGGATTTCGTCGCGCGCCAGATCGACGCCATTTTTGATGACATCCGCGTCGACGCCGTGAAAATCGGCATGCTCGGCACGGGCGCCATCGTCGAGGCGGTGGCCGACCGCCTGCACAGGCACGGCGCGCGCAACATCGTGCTTGACCCGGTTCTGGTGGCCACCAGCGGCGACAGCCTCGGCGCGCCTGATGTGGTCGAGGCCATGCGGCGGCGCCTCGTGCCGCTGGCGAGCGTCGTCACGCCCAACATTCCCGAAGCCATGCGCTTCACCGGCGCCGCCGAGCCGCGCGGCCTGTCCGATCTGGCGGCGATGGCGCAGGAGATGATGGGGCAGGGGGCGCGGGCCGTGCTGGTCAAGGGCGGCCATATGGAGGGCGATGAGGCCAGCGATCTGCTCTTTACGGGGCAGGGGCGCCATACCTTCATCCAGCCGCGCATCGCCACCACAAACACCCATGGCACCGGCTGCACGCTCTCATCGGCCATCGCCGCGGAGCTTGCCAGGGGCGCCGATCTGCCTGAGGCGGTGGAGCGCGCCAAGGCCTATCTCACGCAGGCCCTGCGCAGCGCCGCTCATCTTGATGTCGGCCACGGGCATGGGCCCGTGAACCATCTGTGGCCGCTCAGCGGAAAATGATGCGCCCCTCGACGCGGGCCGAGACCTGCCCGAGCTTGCGCGCATAGGCCATCACGTCATTGGCGGCGAGACGGTCGCCATAATCTTCCGTGGCGGCGGGATCGCGCAGGGATGCATAGCCATCGCCTCCGCGCACCATGAAGTCATAGGTCGCGAGTTGATAGGTCCGGGCCGGATCGAGCGGCGCGCCGTCCGCCTCGATGGAGATGACGCGCTGGCCCGCAGGCGCATTGGCGTCGGCCACGATCTTCAGTCCGGAGACCTGGGGGAAACGTCCGGAGCCGATCTGCGACAGGCCGTTCTCGATGGCTGCACGGACCTGCGCGCCTGTGACCCTGGTCAACACGGTTTTCGAACCGAAGGGCAGTTCGGTGAGGATGTCGCGGCGCGTCAGGCGATGGCCTGCGGGATACTGGCGGTTGCCGCGGATGGAGCCGCCGTTGATGATGGCGATCTGCGCGCCCGTCTGGGCGCGCATGGCGTCGGCCACGAGACCGCCGATGGCGGCCTCCCCGCCGCGCACCGTCTTGTTGGCGCTGTCGAGGGGCGCGCCAAGGGTGGCGACCTCCACATCAAGCTCGCGGCTGAGCTCCGCCTCATATTCGCGCACCCGCAGGAGCATGGCCGGGTCAGGCGTCACGTCCTTCGTGTCGAAGACGCGGTAGTTCGGCCACCACGAAATCCTGCGCGCGCCATCATCGACTTTCACGGTCACATCCACATCCACCGCGACCACATAATCCGCGTCCTCGCCGGATTCTGTGAGGGAGGTCCGACCGTCGAAATTGATGTTGAGGTCGTGGTTATGGCCGGACAGAATGATGTCGGCGGCGCGCGAGGTCATGAGCCTGCGCCCGGTCTCCTTGTCCGCATGGACCACGGCGACGGTGATGTCCGCGCCCTCCTGCTTGAGCCTGCGGGCCGCTGCGGCCACGGTCTCCAGCGTCGGGGCGAATTTGAGCGGCGCGGAGTTGGAGACCAGCGGCGTCGTCTCCAGCGTCGCCCCGATCAGGCCGATCCTGACGCCGCCGCGCTCGATCATGAGCGTATCGGCATGGTGGGGCAGCATGGCGCCCCCGGCGTCCCGCAGATTGGCCGCCAGCACGGGAAAGCGCGCCTCGCCCATGCGCTTGAGATAGATGTCCGGCCCGAAGTCGAACTCGTGATTGCCCGGCGCGAAGACGTCCGGGGGCAATTCGTTGAACAAAGCGATCATATGCGCGCCCTGGTCGAAGCCCGACATCAGGCTCGGGCTCAGGGTGTCGCCGGCATGGGCGAAGATCACATTGGGGCTTTTCGCCCGCTCGGCCTTGACCACGGCGGCGAGGCGCGGAAGCCCGCCCCGGCCGCCATCCTCGTTCATCTTGTAGATGTCGTTGACGAGCACGAAGGTCAGGCGCACGGCTGATTGGGCCTGGGCGTTGGCGCGGCGCGCGCCCGTCAGGGGGGCTGCGAAGGCGGCGCCGCCGCCCAGGAGGGCTCGGCGGCGGTCAAGAATGGTCATGGGTCGATCCTGTCAATTCCCGTCGGTCGCGGCGTCAAGAGCAGTCGCATTTCCTGTCGCAAACCAGTATCCAGAGCCGACCGTACAAGATCACGCCTTCCGCCGCTATGGACCTGACATGCTCGCCCTCTCGCCTGACACGATGCGCGCCACCGGCCCCCTTCCAGAGGGCCATCCGCCCGTGCTCGCCCGCAAGATCGGGGTTCTGCTGGTCAATCTGGGCACGCCGGACGCCACGGATTACTGGTCGGTGCGGCGGTATCTCAAGGAATTCCTCTCGGACCGGCGGGTGATCGAGACCTCCCGGCTCATCTGGTGGCCGGTTCTGAACCTCATCATCCTGACCACCCGCCCCGGCCGCAAGGGCCGCGACTACGCCTCCATCTGGAACCATGAGCGCAACGAAGGCCCGCTGAAGACCATCACCCGCGCGCAGGCCGAGGGCTTCGCCGCCCGTGTGGAGGCGGGCGCGCTGGGGGCTGGCGGTGGACAGGTCGTGGTCGACTGGGCCATGCGCTATGGCAATCCCTCCATCGCCGCGCGCCTTGATGCGCTGCAGGCGCAGGGCTGCGACCGGGTGCTGGTCGTGCCGCTCTATCCGCAATATTCCGCCGCCACGAGCGCCACGGTCTGCGACAAGACCTTCGAGGCTCTGGCCGCCATGCGCTGGCAGCCGACCCTGCGCGTCGCCCCGCCCTGGCACGACGATCCCGCCTATATCGAGGCCCTCGCCAGTTCGATCCGCGAAGGCATCGCCAAGCTGGATTTCGAGCCCGAGACGGTCCTCGCCTCCTTCCATGGCGTGCCCATGGACTATCTGCTCAAGGGCGATCCCTACCATTGCCAATGCGCCAAGACCGCCCGGCTCCTGCGCGAGGCGCTCGGCTGGTCGAAGGACCGGCTGATGCTCACATTCCAGTCCCGCTTCGGCCCCGCCCAATGGCTGACGCCCTACACGGACGAGACGGTGAAGGAGTTGGCGCAGAAGGGCATGAAGCGCCTCGCCATCGTGACGCCCGGCTTCTCCGCCGACTGCCTCGAAACCATCGAGGAGATCGGCGTCGAAAACCGCGACATTTTCCTCGAACATGGCGGCGAGCAATTCGCCCGCATCGACTGCCTCAACGCCAGCCCGCAGGGGATCGACGTGATCGAGGCGGTGGTGAAACGGGAGCTGTCGGGCTGGATCTGATAGGCGAGGCCCCGCAGTTCATGCGCGGGGCGCTGAAATAGCCTCAAGATGATCTTCGGCGCTTGAGGCCAGCATCGCCGCGAGCAATTCCTTGATGCGATCGTTGGCCTGCGGCAACAGACGATCCTTATCCGCAGGCGCGTCGGCGATCTTGTCGAAACAGACGACGACCCAGTTGTCGCTCTTTGTCGCCGTGACCTGCGCCCCTGGCGCGAAAAGCGCGGAGGCGTCGATGTCATGGGTTTTGTTCCAGACGATGAAGCGCCCGTCCCGCACATCGAAATTCCACTGGTGGAAGCCGTCGTAGGCGGCGTTTTCCGCCTCGTTGGCGTGATGTTCCAGAAAAACCCGCCCCGCGGGCCTGGCCACCATGAGCATCTGGCCGATGGCCCTGATGGGATCGAAGGAGTGGTCGAGCGCGTTTCGGCAATAAACGAGATCATAGGCCTCGAGCGCATAGAAGGAGGTGAGGTCCTCGGCGAAGGCCTGTTCGGTCTTGAGGGGAAATTCAATGCTGTGGCGGGCGGCGAGCGCTGCATAGAAGGGCGCCAGCGGATCGCAGGCCGTCAGGTCGATGGGGCGCCCCTCGATGGCGAGGCCGAGCGACGTGATGGGTCCCGCCCCGACGTCAAGCACCTTAAGGCTGTCCAGAGGGGTTCCCGGCCTGACGTAATCGAGGGAAAAGGGCCGGTCCGCGCGCATGCGCTCGGCGAAGAGATCGGGCCATTCGAGGCCGCGGGTCTGCATCCATTCATCCCACCAGCGAAGCTCGAAATCAATGCCGTTCCGCCAGGCCTTGAGTTGCGCGACGAGGGATGAATTCGCTTCTTGCGGCATGGTCGGCTCCGGATGTACGGCCCATCTTGATAGGGCCGCGCAGAAAAAATGCAAACGCGGGCCGACGTGGGAGGGGGGATCACCCCGCCAGCCGCGCCTCCAGCCCCCGCTCCCAGTCGAGCGCCTGCCGCACGATGGCCTCAAGGTCATCGTGGCGGGGCGTCCAGCCAAGCTCCCGGCGGATGCGCTGGTTAGAGGCGACGATGCTGGCGGGATCGCCCGCCCTTCGGCCCGCAAGCCGCACCTCGAAATCGACGCCGGACACGCGCTTGACCGTGTCAATCACCTCCAGCACCGAATAGCCCCGTCCATAGCCCACATTGCAGGTGATGGGGCCGGCGCCCGCCCGCAGGCGGCGCAGGGCGTCCATATGGGCGCGCACGAGATCGGTCACATGGATGTAGTCGCGCAGGCAGGAGCCGTCAGGCGTCGGATAATCCGTGCCGAAGACATCCATGCCCGGACGCCTGCCCAGAGCCGCCTGCACGGCGACCTTGATGAGATGGGTGGCGTTGGGCGTGCTCTGGCCGGAACGACCCTTGGGGTCGGCGCCCGCAACGTTGAAATAGCGCAGGGCCGTATAGGAGAGGTCATGGGCGGCGGCGACGTCCGCCAGCATCCATTCCACCATGAGCTTCGAGCGGCCATAGGGGTTGATGGGGGCGGTCGGCGCGTCCTCCGTCACGGGGTAGGCCTGCGGCTCGCCATAGACGGCGGCGGTCGAGGAGAAGATGAAATGCGGCACGCCAGCCTTGACCGCCTGCCCCAGCAGGGCGCGGGCCTTGGCGGTGTTGTTTTCATAATAGAGCAGCGGATCGGCCACGGATTCGGGCACGACGATCTTGGCGGCGAAATGGATGATGGCGTCGATCTCGAAGCGCCTGATGACGTCGCCCACAAGGGCGGCGTCGCCGAAATCGCCCACAATCAAGGGCGCCTCTTCGGGAACTGCCCAGCGGAAGCCGGTGGACAGATCGTCGAGCACGACGACCCGCTCGCCCGCGTCCAGCAATTCAAGCACCATGTGGCTGCCGATATAGCCGGCCCCGCCAGTCACCAGAACGGTCATGCGAACCTCGCGTCTGCAAGCGTCATTGTCCCAATATGGGTCAGGTCCAGTCTATCCGGGAAACCTGTAATAAGAGGTAGATGGGCGAGAAAATCGCAATCCGGCCCGAATGAGGCCAGTTTTTTTACGAATTTCCCGGCAAAGCTGTGGCTTCCGACCCCTCTGGCTCCCATGATCTGGATTGATGATGACGAAACGCATCCGCAAAGCCGTCTTTCCCGTCGCGGGCCTTGGCACCCGAGTCCTGCCCGCCACCAAGGTGATCCCCAAGGAAATGCTGACCGTGGTGGACCGCCCGGTGCTGCAGCATTGCGTCGAGGAGGCCCGCGAGGCCGGGATCGAGCATTTCGTCTTCGTGACCGGCCGCAACAAGGCGGTGATCGAGGATCACTTCGACCTCGCCTATGAGCTTGAGGACACGCTCGCCAAGCGCGGCAAGACGAAGGAGCTTGAGGCCCTGCTAGCCGACACGCCCCTCGCCGGCGCCACGAGCTTCACCCGCCAGCAGGCGCCGCTGGGCCTTGGCCATGCCGTCTGGTGCGCGCGGGACATCGTGGGCGACGAGCCCTTCGCGGTCATGCTGCCGGACATGATCACCCTGCCGGGCGCCCGCGCCAGCCGCTGCCTCGCCCAGTGCATCGAAGCCCATGCGGCCCATGGCGGCAACGTCATCGCGGTCGAGGAAGTGCCAGCCTCCGACACCCATATGTATGGCGTCGTCTCCATGGGGCGGGATTTCGGCCATACCTTTGAGATCAACGGCATGGTGGAGAAGCCCCCGCAGGGAACCGCCCCCTCCAACCTCATCATCTCCGGCCGCTATGTGCTGGAGCCCCAGATCTTCGACATTCTGGAGAAGGTCGAGAAAGGCGCAGGGGGCGAGATCCAGCTCACCGACGGCATGAAGGCGCTGGCGACGGCGCGGCCTTTCTTTGGCGTGCGCTTCGACGGCAAGACCTATGACACCGGCTCGAAAGTGGGTTTCCTCGCCGCCAACGTGGCCTTCGCCCTCGCCCGCCCGGACATTGCGCCGGCCTTTCGGGCGGAGTTGAAGAAGATCGTGGGGACGATTTAAACCGCCATCAAAACAAACATCCCCACCGACGCCGCCGCCATCACGGCGGTCGAGATCCAGCCGACCACCCGCAGCGGGCCGCGCACCGCAAACGCGCCCATGATCGCGCTGTCCGCGCCCATGATCATCATGACCACCATCAGGGGCACGGCGATCACGCCGTTCAGCACCGCCGCCCAGAAGAGGGCGCTCATGGGCGAGATGGGGGCGAAGGTGAGGGCCATGCCGACCAGCGTCGCCGCCGCCAGGGCGCCATAGAAGGCCTTCGCCTCCATGGGTTTGCGCGACAGGCCGATGGTCCAGTCGAAGGCCTCGCCCAGCGCATAGGCGGCCGAGCCGCCGAGCACCGGCACCGCCAGCAGGCCCGTGCCGATGATGCCCAGCGTGAAGAGCAGGAAGGCGAAGGGGCCCGCCAGAGGCCTGAGCGCCTCAGCGGCCTGAGCGGAGGTCTCCACATTGGCGATCCCGGCCGCATGGAGCGTCGCCGCCGTCGTCACGATGATGGCGAGCGCCACCAGATTGGAGAAGCCCATGCCAAAGAGCGTGTCGAGCTCGATGCGCTCCAGCGCGCCCGGTCCCTGTTCGGGCGCGTTCAGCAAATCCGTGCGGAAGGGAAAGAGGCGGATGTCCTCCGCCTCCTCCGAAGCCTGCCAGAAGAACAGATAGGGGCTGATGGTGGTGCCCAGCACTGCGACGATGGTGGTCAGATAGTCCTTGTCGAGCCTGATCGCGGGCATGACGAGGTCGAGCCCCAGCCTGCGCCAGTCCACATCCACCACCATCACTGTGGCGAAATAGGCGAGGAGCGACAGGGTCAGCCATTTCAGCACCCGCACATAGCGGGCGTATTCCACGAAGACCTGCAGCCAGATGCAGAAGGCGCCGAAGCCCAGCACCAGAAGCCAGCGGGGCGCGGGGGCGATCAGGGTGGCGGCGTCGGCCATCGCGCCCAGATCCGCCCCCAGATTGATGACATTGGCGATCAGCAGCAGGCAGATCATGGCGCGCATGAGCGCGGGCGGATAGTTGCGGCGCAGCACCCCCGCAAGGCCCAGCCCCGTCACCCGGCCGATGCGCGCGCTGATCATCTGCGCAGCGGCCATCAGCGGCCAGGAGAAGAGCATGAGCCAGGTGAGCCCGTAGCCGAACTGGGCGCCCGCCTGCGAATAGGTGGCGATGCCGCTGGGGTCGTCATCGGAGGCGCCGGTGATGAGGCCCGGCCCCAGCACATCGAGCCAGCGCGATCTGGCCGCCCCTGAAACCGGATCCGGGCTTTCGGGGTCGTCTGGAGGGCTGGGGCTCGTCATGGCGCGCAGGCTACTCCTGCGAGGACGCAAATGACAGACCGCTCGCCGTAATGGTAAGACTTCACCATGACCGCATCGACCACGCCCCCGGACCAGACGCCCCCATCGACGCTTTCCGCTCTGCGCACCCTTGGTCTGGAGCGGGCCGGGATCGCGGCGGTGGAGGCCGCCTTGCTGGACTCAACGTCTGGCCTCGCCGCCCAGTTCGACGCCGCCGTGGCCCTCGTCACCCGCGCATCAGGCCGCTTGATCGTCACGGGCATGGGCAAGTCCGGCCATGTCGGCCGCAAGATCGCGGCGACCCTCGCCTCCACCGGCACGCCCGCCTATTTCGTCCATCCGGGCGAGGCCAGCCATGGGGATCTCGGCATGATCCAGGCGGGCGACGCCATCCTCGCCCTGTCCTGGTCGGGCGAGACGGCGGAGCTTGCGGACATCATCACCTATTCGCGCCGCTATGGCGTCGCGCTCATCGCCATCACCTCGGGCAGCGATTCGGCGCTGGGCCGGGAGGCGGACGTCTGCCTCTGCCTGCCCAAATCCGAGGAGGCCTGCCCCAATGGCCTCGCGCCCACCACCTCCACCACCATGCAGCTCGCCATGGGCGACGCCCTTGCAGTGGCCCTGCTGGAGGCGCGCGGCTTCACGGCGCAGGATTTCCGTCAGTTCCATCCGGGCGGCAAGCTTGGGGCCAAGCTCTCCTTCGTGCGCGACATCATGCACAAGGAGGCGGCCATTCCGCTCGCGCCCATGGGCGCGCGGATGGAGGAGGCGCTCATTGAAATGACCGGCAAGCGCTTCGGCTGCGTCGGGGTCGTCGACGGCGAGGGGCGGCTCGTGGGCATCATCACCGATGGCGACCTGCGCCGCCGCATGAAGGTCAGCCACGACCTGCTCGCCGAAAAGGTGGAGCAGGTCATGACGCCGCGCCCCATGACCATCAGCCCCGACACGATGGCCGCCGAAGCGCTCGCTCTGCTCAATCAGACCAAGCGCTCGGTGGTTCTGGTGGTCGATCAAGGCCTGAAGCCGGTCGGCGTCATCCATCTCCACGACCTTTACCGCGTGGGCGTGGCCTAATTGACCACGACCCGCGTTCCCGTCCCGACCCGCTGGTAAAGGTCGATCACATCGGCGTTCATCATGCGGATGCAGCCCGACGACACCGCCTGCCCGATCGTGTCGGGCTCGTTGGTGCCGTGGATCCGATACATCGTGTCCTTGTCGCCCCTGTAGAGATAGAGCGCCCGCGCCCCCAGGGGATTGTCGATGCCGCCGTTCATGTGGCGCGGCAGGTCCGGTCGGCGGCGCAGCATCTCCGGGGGAGGCGTCCAGCCCGGCCAGGACGCCTTGCGGCCCACATGGGCGACACCACGCCACTCAAAGCCCCGCCGCCCGACGCCGATGCCATAGGCGATGGCCTGCCCGCCGCCGAGCGACAGGTAGAGACGGCGCGAGCGGGTGTCGACCGTGATGGCGCCGCGCGGCTGGCCGGTGGGGTCGGACACCAGCTGGCGCGTGCCGCCGGAACGCGCGGCGCGCGGCTCATGACTGTAGCGGCCCTGATCCGCCTCCGGCCAGAAGCTCGCCATCTGCCTGCGCGCCTCCCGCTCATCGGCGTGGCGCGGATCCTCGAAGAGCCAGGGCTCATGGCCCCGGTGGGGCTGCTGGCGCTGCGCATAGGTCGCGCCGGGGAAGGCCGCGTAATATTGCGCGGCGGCGGGAAGGCTGGCGAGGCCGCCCCCCATAAGGGCGGAGGCGGCGCAAAAGATGCGGATGGGCGAGGGCTTGATGGCCATGGCGGATCACTCTTTCGGCAAGACGCGGCTGAGCTGTTCGAGCCCGGAAAACGTCGCGTTAAGAGGAAAGGTTGCGCTGGAAGCGGGGGCCTGCGGTTAAGCCCTGCGCACTAAGGCGCAAGGGGGAAATCAGCGGCGCGGCCAGCTGAAGTCATCCGCCCGGCCGGGGCGCGGATCGAGAGGGCGGCCCTGCGCCAGCGTGCGGTCAAGCAGGGCTTCCGCCTCGCTTGGCTCGCGGGTGCGGGGCGTGTGGGTGGCCAGCACTCCACCCTTGGCGCTGACAGGGCCGGTGAGCGGAACCACCTCGCCTGCCGCAGGCCGGATGGGGATCACGACTTCGGGGGTCGGCGCAAGGGCGGGCAGGGCGACGAGCGCATCCGTCGCCCGCGCGGGCTCGGGGGCGCTGACGGGAACAGGCGCCAGCGGCGGCGGCTCCGCCGTCACCCCTGGATCGACGGTCACGACGGCCGGGTCCAGACGGGGATTGGCGGCGGCGATCAGGCGGTTGATCTCGATCTCGACGAAATGGGCGGCCTTGCGGGCGCCGGACTTCGTGAAATGCACGCCGTCGGCGGCGCGCAGCTTCTGGAACAGGCCGTTCACATCCGGCCCATAGGACGCGAACTGGCCGCGGTCGTCGAGGAAGGCGTCCCAGATGTCGATGTAGGCGCCGCCCGCCGCGCTGACGCGCTCGCGGATGATCTCGTTCAGCCGCACCATATCCCCTGAGACGCGCTCGCTCTTCATGACGGGCAGGCCGACCCAGATCAGGGGAACGCCGCGCGCCCTGAAAGCCCCGATGATGGCGTCGACGCGCTCGCCATAGATCTGCCTCCAGCGGGGCGCGCGCGGATCGAGCGGGCCGCTCTCGTCGCGCAGCTGCTGGCGATCATTGCTGCCGAGCATGATGACGGCGGCGTCGACCTTGTCATTGGCGGCGAGGAGATCGCGGGCGCCCTTCGCCCAGTCGAAATAATCGTCGCGCACGAGGCCGGTGTTCTCGCGGGCCTTGCGCAGCACGGCCACGCCGGAGCGATCCGCATAGGTCTCCGCAAGGCCCTGCCCCAGGAGCACGCCAAGGCTGTCGCCCAGCACCGCGATGGTGAAAAGCGATGCGGGCTGGCGCTGGGCGAGGGCGGGCTTGTCGTCCGGCGCAGGAATCGCCGCAATCGCGGGAACGGCGGTGGGGGCGCGGGTGGGATGTGCGCCCGCGCCAGGCGGCGTTGCGGGATCCTCCAGCGTGATGCCCCGGACGGGGGCTGCG
Organism: Beijerinckiaceae bacterium; assembly: GCA_947453205.1. GTDB lineage: Bacteria > Pseudomonadota > Alphaproteobacteria > Rhizobiales > Beijerinckiaceae > Terripilifer. Next base: position 39,683 of record CANGFT010000039.1, read on the forward strand.
CGGCGGATGAGATGGGTGGGGCGCTGTTTGATCGGCGCTGCGCGAGGAGCCTGCTGGAAGCGTTCGCGGTCGGCGCGGAAGAACGAGGCGGCGCTTTCATCCTCGATGGCGCGAGCGGCCCCGCTGGCCGCGATGAGCAGCGCAAATGCGGCGGCGAAGCTGGTTGCATGGCTCAGCATAAAACAATTATAGCGCGAGCCGCTGAAGTGTCAGGCCCTGCTTTAGCGGGATGCCTCGGGCGAAGGCCAGGGGCGGCGCAGGGGCGCGACGCCCGCGATGCGGTCCGCCAGAAGGGAGACGCCGAGCGCATAGGCCAGCGCATTGTTATAGGTGCGGATCACCTTGAAATTCTTCGTCACGAGAAAGGCCGGGCCACGCTCGCCCGCAGGGGCGATCAGCATGCCTTCGCCCACCTGCGGCAGAGGCGCGCCATTGGCGCGCATGACCCCAAAACGAGAAAAAGCCCCGAAGGGCGCGACATCGGCTTTGAATGTGGCCATCGCGCCCGGCGGCGCCGCGACTTCGATGCCCCAGCCGATCTCCTTGTCCCAGCCGTGCCGCGCCAGATAATTGGCGCTGGAGCCGAGGGCGTCCGCGACGTTCGACCAGATGTCCTTGCGTCCATCGCCATCGAAATCCACCGCATAGGCGCGGAAGCTCGAGGGCATGAACTGGGTCTGGCCCATGGCCCCCGCCCATGACCCCTTGAAGGCCTCTGGCGACACATGGCCCTCCTGCAGGATCTGAAGGGCGCCGATCAATTCGCGCTGGAAATAATCGCCGCGATAGCCGGAGTAGGCGAGGGTGGCCAGGGCCCGCAGCACCGGCGTATTGCCGGTGAAGCCGCCGAAATTGGTCTCCATGCCCCAGATCGCCAGAAGGATATGGCGGTCAACCCCGTGCCGCGCCTCGATGCTGGCGAGGAGAGCGCTCAGGGCGCCGGCGCGGGCCTTGCCGGTCTCGATGCGGGAAGGCGAGACGGCGCTGGCGAGATAGTCCTGAATGGACCTGGTGAATTCAGGCTGGCGGCGGCTCTTGGCGATGACGTCCTCATCGGGCGTCATGCCCTGAAAAGAGGCGGCGAAGAGCGCCTCCGACACGCCCTGCCGCTGGGCCTGCGGCCACAGACCCTCGATGAAGGACTGGAAGGGAACGGCGGGACCAGGGGCTGGCGCAAGCTCCGCCCGCGCGGAGGTGCGGCCTATGGTGACCAGCAGGACCAGAAAAAGCACCATCACCGCGCCCGCGCGCAGCCCCTGCTGCAGAGCCGCATCCCGACCGCGGAACACCGGGGTCGGGCGCACCTGCAAGCTGGGGGCGTTAAGTCTGATCATGGGCGAATCCCCGGCCTTTGTGACGAATCTGTCACGACCAAGAATTGGCTGGAAAAGTTAAGAATTCATTTTCCATATTTGGAGCTTGTCAGGCCCTATTAACTGAATATTTTCAATTTATCTCAATCCCACAAATGATATTTACTATAGCTAGGCAATAAAAGGGAGCGAAGTTTTTATTCACGTCGCCTCACCAATATTCACATTTTCTTTGGGTCAAACGGGGCCATCGCTCCCCAAGGGCATAACAATATGCCTCACGGTTGACAGCGAAGCCGAATTGGGGACTTTCGCCCCATGTCAAGGAGACTTCAGATGAATGGATTTCGCATGCTGCCGCTCGTCGCCGCCATCGCGGCAGGCGCTCTTTCGGGCGGCGCGCTGGCGCAGGGCGTCGGCAAGGTTCCGACCATGATCATCGGCTTCGGCCCCGGCGGCGGCTATGATCTGTGGGGCCGCACGGTGGCCCGCCATATCGGCAAATATCTGCCTGGCGCCCCCAATCTCGTGATCCAGAACATGCCGGGCGCAGGCAGCTATGTGGCCGCGAGCTGGATCTACAACATCGCCCCCAAGGATGGCACGGTGCTCGGCATCATCGCCCGCGACGCCACCATGGGCCCGCTGACGGGAGCCGATGGCGCGCGGTTCGATTCCACCAAGATGTCCTGGCTCGGCACGCCCACCACCGAGACCAATGTCTGCATCGCCAACGCAACGGCGACGGTGAAGACCGTGGAGGATCTCTATACGAAAGAGCTGATCATCGGCGACACCGGGCCAGGCACGGGCACGCGCAGCTATCCGCTTGCGCTCAATGCGCTGCTGGGGATGAAATTCAAGATCGTGTCGGGCTTCCCGTCCTCGTCGGACGTCTTCCTCGCCATGGAGCGCGGGGAGGTCGACGGCATCTGCGAGTCCCTCGACAGCGTCACCGGCAAAAGGCCTGACTGGCTGTCGAGCGGAAAGGTGCGCGTCTTGTTCCATGGCGGCGCCGAGCCTGATCCCCATGTGAAGGCGCCCTTCGTGCTCGACCTCGCCAAGACCGAAGAACAGAAGGCGGAAATCCGCTTCCTCTATGCGGGCCAGGGCATCGGGCGCCCCTTCATCGCGCCTCCGAACCTGCCCGCCGACAAGCTGAAGATGCTGCGCGACGCCTTCGACAAGACCATGAAGGATCCCGATTTCATCGCCGACGCCAAAAAGCAGAAGCTTGATGTGGAGCCCAAGGACGGGGCCCATCTCGAGCAGCTGATCCGCGACATCTACGCGACGCCGCGGCCGATCATCGAGAAGATCGGGAAGTTGATTCAGTAAGGGGTGGCAGTCGGCATTAGGCAGTCGGCAGTCGGAACGAGGCAGTCGGAGAGCGCTCTCCGACTGCCTTTTTTGTCTCATTGACTGAATTTTTATGTTGCGTGACCGCACAAGGGTGCAATCTCGACTGCCGACTGCCGACTGCCGACTGCCGACTGCCGACTGCCGACTG